>JAZDFQ010000098.1:0-110398 GCA_043807765.1 Ignavibacteriota bacterium | reverse complement strand
CATAGGAGTCTACTAAAGACTCACTGAAGCAGACAACACTATTTCAAAGAACTATTTGTATCCATAAAAAGAATTATTCATCAAAAAAAAACATTGATACGTAAAATTGTATTTAACTAAAAGAATTTTTCAGATGTCTCTGTAATATACTTAGAACCTACTAACTCTTTTAAAATTTCGCAAAAATCTCTATACGTTATATGATAATTTTCCAAAACTTCAGGCCATAAATTTTGTACTTGTATCGTTTTAACTTTCTCTAATTTTCGTTTTATAAGAGTAGATGCATTGCATTTTCCAAAATATCGAAATTCATTATAGGGTGTTTCATCCCGCCCTTCTCCAAGCTCCATTTTAAATTGACCAGTTTTATCAAAATAAATCCTATCCTTTGTTTCTGCTTTTATCGCGGAAGCTAGATCACCCGTAATTTTTTGCTCGATTGCACGAAAAAGCCTTATTACTTCAAAATGATTCCCTCCTATTACCAATCTATATTTCGTTCTATTTTTGGTGGGATATGGAATTATTAAATCTGCTGAGTACTTAAGGTTGCATTTCTGTTTTAAATTTTTTCTATAAATATTCATTAATTCTTCTTCGTTCAAATCCTAAGTTAAATTTTCTTCAAAGAATTCCTCCATCTGCTTTCTTATAAATTTTAATTCAGCATCCTTAAATCTATTGATATGATCAAACATAACATTAACTATAACATCTCTAAATCTTGAACTAGTTAGTGGAGCTATATATTTCATGCTAGCACCCTTCCAGCCCTTGGGATCAACAAAAAGTAATGTCGGATGGTCTTGAATTAATTTTTTTATAGTTTCGATAAAATCACCAAACTCTCCGTTGAATGCATGTGTTTTAACATTTTTACCTTCTCGTTCGATTAATTTTGTCAATTCCTTAAATGAGTTTACATCTTTTTCAATATAAATAGCGGTGGCTTCTATTTCTATTCTATCTTTCGTCCAAACGTCCAAAGCTTGGTTTAATACAGTTAATGATAAAAATATAGAAGTGTCATTATAGTTATCATTTCCTGTATTCCACGGTCCAGCAAAACAGTCAACATAAAACAACTTCACTTTCTTTCCGTACTTTGAAGTTGAATAGAATTTGTGACTCCATGAAACAAGATATTCTTTTAGAATTTGATGTTTTAGATAAGTGTGTTCTCTGTCCACATACTCTGGAGGTATCATAAGCCCCTCTTATAAATACAATGTGTTTTAGTTCTTTATACTTTTTTACTCATTGTGCTACTTCTAATTTAAACATATTTTAGCCAGAACTTCAAATATCCATTGCTAACAAAACTCCTACTTGTCTTTCTCCGATTCTAAGGATAGTTTGCAATGTAAAATCAATTTAACAAACCATTACAACAGCCTAATATGAAAGTTGGTTTTGTAGCAGACGTACATGAAGACGTATCCAGCTTAGAGTATGCTATAGAATTGCTTCATGATAATAATTGCGATAAGATTGTTTGTCTTGGTGATATAGTTGGTTTTGCTATACCTTTCTACAGAAACATTACTTACCGGGATGCCGACGCATGTGTAAAGTCTGTTATAAATAATTGCAATCAAACTGTAATTGGCAATCATGATTTGTATGCCATTAAAAAGATACCCGCAAATAAAGCCGGCTTTGAATATACAGATGATTGGTATTCGCTGGAATACGAAACCCGCGCACGTCTTTCCAAAAACAAGATTTGGCTTTATGAGGATAACGAAGTACCATGTACTCTTAGCGAAGAATCAAACTTCTTCTTAAACAGCTTAAACGAAACCGACGTTGTTGTTCTAGATGAGTTTTCAATATTTATTTCACACTTCTGCCATCCCGATTATACGGGTTCAAGCATTCACTTTCCTTCGGAAGGATTTCATCTGAAGAATCATTTTGCAAACGTTGAGATAAAGAAATGTGCGTTAAGTTTTTCCGGTCACGGTCATCCGGAAGGATGCTTACTGGGAAGCAATGAAAGAATCATCAGCCTAGGATTTGGAACTCGCAACATTAAACTCGATGAGCAATGGATTGTTGTACCAAGCGTAGCAAAAACAAGCAGAAAAAATGGTGTGCTTATTTTTGATTCTACTCAAATGCAACTCAATATTATTCCATTAACTAAAACGAAAGTTCAAGTTTAGAAATTTCTTCAAGTATGGAGCCAAGCATGGAACAAGTTTATAAGACGAGCAAAAGAAATTTCATATTAAGAATTCTACTGCCAACGCTTTTAACTATCGCCTTGTTTATAAGCGTCTTCTTTGCTCTTTTCATACCACAATTTGAAAACACCATAATGGATAGAAAGCGTGAGATGATAAAAGAGCTCACTAATTCCGCATGGAGTATTTTAGATAAATGGCACAAGGCTGAAAAAGAAGGAAGCATAACGAAAGAAAAAGCTCAGGAAATGGCTGCTTCTCAGATTCAGAGTTTAAGATATGGCGAAGAGGGAAAAGATTATTTCTGGATTACAGATTACTCCCCTATAATGATTATGCATCCTTACCGTGCAGAATTAAACAAAAAAGACTTGAGCGATTTCGAAGATTCTCACGGTAAAAAACTTTTTGTTGAAATGGCATCGGCAGCAAAAACCGAAGGCGAGGGATTTGTTAACTATATGTGGCAGTGGAAAGACGATTCGTCTAAAATTGTTCCCAAACTCTCTTACGTAAAATCCTTCTTACCCTGGCGGTGGATTATCGGCACCGGTATTTATATTGAAGATGTTCGCGGAGAAATATCTCTGCTTGAAAAGAAAATAATCAACGTATCTATCGGAATTACTCTAGCCATCTCAGTTCTTTTGTTTTTCATTGCTTATCAAAACTTGACCTCGGAAAAAAGCAAAAGACGCGCCGAAGAAGAACTACATGAATCAAGAGAAAAATACCGTGCGCTGGCAGAGGCTTCAACCGAAGGCTTGATAATGATTCTAGATGCGGGGCAAATATATTACAACAAAACCCTTTATAGTATGCTGGGCTATGTAGATGAATCACCGTCATTAGTTTTATCGGAGTTGTTCTTTGAAAACCCCGCACTTAAATCAATTGATATAACAACACTGCAATTCTTAGATGTAGCGGGTAATAAATTAGACCAAGTTGAGACCCGTGTAAAAAAAGTAAATGGTGAATTGATTACAGTGCTTGTTAGCGCTTCTCCCATTACATTGTTAAATAGTACTGGAGTTGTTCTTAGCGTTAAAGATGTTAGTTTTAACAAAAAAGTTGAAGCCGAATTAAACAAGAGCAAGGAAAAGTATTTGTCGTTAACCAACCAGCTTTCTATTGGTGTATTTCGGGCAAGTGTTAAAAAAGAAATCAGATTAACAGAGGCAAATTCATCCGCGCTAAGAATTTTGAATATTAAAGACATCGAGACACTGCGGCAAACATACCTAGCTGAATGCTTTGAAGAGATAAATGATTATAATTCATTTAGGGACGAACTGTTAAGAAACAATGCTGTTCAGAATAGAGTTGTTGCAATTAACCAAGCCGGTTCAAAATCAGTTGTTTCCATTTCTGCCGTATTAGTTACCGACAGCAATGATGGCCAGCAGTATCTTGAAGGAATAATTGAAGATGTTTCTCAACAAGACCAAATAAACAAGCTTAGAGAAAATTTAATTTTTGAATTGCAGACTGCTTTCTTGTTTCTGAACAAATCAATCAAATCTTTTATCAAACCAATCCCGGCTTGCAGCATTAGTTCCTCTGTTCTAGATGCAATTAACACAATGAACAATGAAAAGAGCGATTGTTTGCTTGTAGAGAACTCTGAGGAAGTGCAAATTGGTTTTTTGAGTGAAAGTGATTTAAGGAAGCGTGTGCTTATTGACAAAGATAATCTTGAGAAGCCCGTATATGAGTTTATGAGTTCTCCGTTAATTTTACTTTCTGCTAAAGCAACTATCTTCGACGCGGTATCAATGTTATATGAAAACAATCTTCAGCATCTGTTATTCAAGAACCCGTCCGGCAAAGTAAGCGGTGTGGTTTATTCAAAAGATTTGCAAAAACACTTTCATTCATCTTATCTCTTTTTCATAAAAAAAATTCAAAGCGCTGCTTCTGTTTCAGAATTATTTTCTTATCACTCTCAGCTTATGGTACTTGTAAAAGGATTAATAGACCGCCAAACAAATATTTCCGATGTAACCAAACTCATTACCACAATATCCGATACAATATTTAAGACCGTTATAGAAAAAGCAATTAATAAACTTGGTGTACCTCCGGTTAATTTTTCTTTTATTGTACTGGGCAGTTTCGGTAGGTGTGAACAGACTCTAGCCACTGATCAAGATACCGCTATAATTTATGAAGATGTTGAAGAGGAACAAGAAGCTGTTGTTAATAAGTACTTTCAAAAACTTGGAGAAATAGTTTCTGCGGATTTAGATCACATCGGGTATAGTTACTGCAAGGGTGAAGTAATGGCTAGCAATCCTAAGTGGTGCCGTCCAATATCTGCATGGAAAACTTACTTTACAAACTGGGTAACTACTGCAAATCCGCAAGACTTACTTGACCTAAAGATATTTTTCGATTTTCGCTCTGTTTATGGCGATAAAAAATTCAGCAAGCAATTGCACGAACACGTTTCAGACATTACTACCGGATATAATTCATTTTTTGTTTTCCTTTCAGAGGGTATCTCTCAATCCCAAATGCCCGAAAGCGCTGTAAAATTGAAATCTCCGTTCGATGTAAAAATGGTTCTATTGCCTATTATTGATTGTATGCGGCTTTACAGTCTAAAGAAAAAGGTTTCAGAGACCAACACAATCGAACGCTTAGAACAACTCTATTCAAAAGGAGTGTTTAATAAATCCACATACAAAAATGTTTTGCAAGCTTATAATTTTTTAATGCAGAAACGGCTTGAACACCAATCATTTTTACTTTCCGGAAATCACAAAGTTGATAACCAACTTAACCCGCTCGAATTTTCCGAATTAGACTTGGTGATTTATAAGAAGTCCCTTCAAATAATTGAAGAACTACAGAGCAAAGTGAGGATTGATTTCAAAGGCAGCATTACTGCTTAACTTTGGTAATCTTTATAGGTGACATAGCCTCGAGTATTTTAATAAGTATTCTCTTTTTTATTGGATTCCTAAGTCATATTTTCAGTTGCATAAATAAGGACAACGGTGTCCTTATACGTTTCGGGGAAAAAAGTAATATTAATTTCTTCAGCTAAAAAGAGGAGTACTAAATGAGTATTGACGAAGAACGGGTTAAAACAATTGTTAACTCAGCTAAATTCAAAGAATTAGTAAGCAAACGGTTGAAATTCTCTCTGACTCTCACCGCGATTATACTTGTTGTTTATTTTGGCTTCATTCTGGTTATTGCCTTCAATAAGGAACTTCTTGCCTTGAAGATTGGCGAACACGTTACAATAGGAATACCGATTGGTATTGGTATTATTTTGTTTGCATGGGCACTGACCGGTATTTACACAAATTGGGCAAATAAATCTTACGATAAAAGTGTGAGAGAATTGCGCAATCAAGTTTTACAGAAATAATTGAAGACAAATTTTATTATTCAAAGGAGATTCTAATTTGGAAAATTTTCAATCGACTCTTGGACAAGTCAATATTGCTTCAATAATTATCTTTTTTATGTTTGTGGCAATAACTCTATTCATTACTTATTGGGCAGCTAAAAAAACAAAAACTACTTCCGAGTTTTATGCCGCCGACCGCAGTATCTCGGGCTTTCAGAATGGATTAGCGCTTGCCGGTGATTATATGAGCGCTGCTTCATTTTTAGGAATTGCCGGGATGGTTTCTCTAAAAGGTTATGACGGACTTATTTACTCTATCGGGTTTCTTGTAGGATGGCCTTTAGTTATGTTTTTAATTGCTGAGCCCCTTAGAAATTTAGGAAAGTTTACTTTCGCTGATGTTGTTGCTTTTCGCTTAAAACAAAGACCCGTCAGAATTGCTTCATCGTTTGGCTCTTTAATGACTATCGTTTTTTATTTAATTGCCCAAATGGTTGGTGCCGGTTCTCTTATTACAACTTTGTTTGGTCTCCCGTATGAATTTGCGATCTTAATAGTTGGTGTAGTAATGGTTTCATATGTTTTATTTGGTGGAATGCTTGCAACAACCTGGGTGCAAATAATTAAAGCTTGCCTGCTGCTTGGCGGTGCTACACTCCTGGTTATCATGACTTTATCTTATTTCGATATGAATCCAATAAAACTAATTGAACAAGCTGCCGTAAAATATACAGACAACGTTCTTTCTCCTGGCGGCTTTGTTAAAAATCCATGGGACGCAATTTCACTTGGTCTTGCTCTTATTCTTGGAACTGCCGGTTTGCCCCATATTTTAATGCGCTTCTTTACAGTGCCCGATGCTAAACAAGCTAGAAAATCTGTATTCATTGCAACCGGATTTATTGGCTATTTCTACATTTTAACTTTTGTAATCGGATTTGGTGCAATGACTCTAGTTGGTCAAGATGTTATCAGCGGCTTTGATAAAGGCGGAAACATGGCGGCACTTCTTCTTGCCGAATCCGTAGGCGGTAAATTCTTTGTTGGATTTATTGCCGCTGTTGCTTTTGCAACAATTCTTGCTGTTGTTGCCGGATTAACTCTTTCCGGTGCGTCAACATTATCTCACGATCTTTATGTTAATGTTATTAAAAAGGGTAAGGCTGATGAAAAGGGTGAAGTAAAAGTTGCAAAAATGGCTACACTGGCTATTGGAATTCTGGCGATGATCTTGGGCTTGGTTTTTAAAGGTCAAAATGTAGCGTTTATGGTTGGATTAGCTTTCGCAATCGCGGCAAGCGCAAACTTCCCTTCTCTTCTATTATCAATTCTATGGAAGAAATTTACAACCAGAGGAGCAGTAGCTAGTATTATTACCGGTGCAAGTTTTGCTATTGTTTTAATTATTCTTAGCCCAACTGTTTGGGTAGATATTTTTAAGAACGATGAAGCCATCTTTCCTTTGAAAAATCCGGCATTAGTCTCTATGACCGCTTCTTTCCTAGCTGGAATAATTGTTTCGATATTAAAACCGGAACCGGATGCCCAGAATAAGTTTGAAGATGAAAAACTTAGAACCTATTTGGGTATCGGTGCAGAATAATATTTTTTATGTCACTACAAATACTACTGAGGTATAAATGAAAAAAATGTTTTTAATAACCTGTGCTTTAATACTTTTTACAGTTTCCATAAAAGCACAGCAAGAAAAACCAAGTTTCGGAATTTCATTTTCCGGATTTGTTAAGACCGATATTATGTACGATACCCGGCAAACTGTTGCTATACGTGAAGGACACTTCCTTTTATATCCAACCAATGAACTTTTAGATAAAAATAATGACGACATAAATGCAAAGTCGAACTTCAATATTCTCTCTATTCAAACCCGTTTAACCGGAAAGATTACAGCACCGGATGCATTCGGCGCTAAAACTTCCGGTCAACTTGAAGGTGAGTTTTTTGGAACTGCTGACGGAGATGTAAACGGATTTAGGCTTCGTCACGCATTTGTAAAATTGGATTGGGAAAATGCTTCTTTACTTGTGGGACAAACTTGGCATCCAATGTTTATAACCGAAATGTTCCCCGGAGTTGTTTCTTTCAACACAGGTGTTCCTTTTCAACCATTCTCAAGAAATCCGCAGATCCGATTTACATACTCTGCAAGCGGCGTTAAATTTATTCTCGCCGCGGCTACACAGCGGGATTTTCAAAGTAACGGACCTACAGGATTCAGTTCTATCTATCTAAGAAATTCCGTTATTCCAAATCTTCACGCTCAGGTACAATATTCTAAAAACGGAAATCTGGCTGGATTCGGTTTAGACTACAAAACATTAACTCCTCGTCTTCAAACCACAAAGAATTACAAAACGGATGCAACGGTTTCCGGTTTATCTGCTCTCGGTTTTTTCAAGCTAAATTTGGATCCCATTACTGTTAAAGCAGAAGGTGTTTACGGACAAAACATTCCCGACCTTATGCAAATTGGTGGTTATGCTGTTAAGTCTGCCGATGCAATAACTGGTGTAGAAAGCTACGCTGTACTATCAAACTTTTCTGCTTGGGGAGAGATTTCAACCGGAAAAGAAACAGAATATGCTATTTTCTTCGGGTACTCAAAAGCTTTGGGTGCTTCTGATAATATAGGCGGTTTATACTTTGGAAGAGCAACGGATATTGAAAATATTTTCAGAATATCTCCGCGCATTCAATTCAATTCTGAAAAGACAAGAATTTCTGCCGAGTTAGAATATACATCTGCTGCTTATGGAACTCCAAATAGTCTCAATAAGGGAAAAATTGATAACACTAAAACTGTTTCCAATCTAAGACTCTTGCTTGCTTTCTATTACTTTTTCTAGAAGTATTTATTCGGCTGGTTGTCTATACAACCAGCCGTTTGCATAAAATGTTCACTTTGTAAAACTTTTCTCCTTTTCCTATCCGCTAAAGAGTTCTATTTTTGTGGAAACTTCAAATCGAGAGGTGTCCATGAAAAAACTATTTCTGCTTTTCCTAATTATTGCAACTCAATTGTCATTTGCTCAAGAGAATCTTCTTTTGCGCTTTCCTACATTAAACAATAACGGAAATTTAATTGCATTTTCATTTCAAGGTGATATTTGGACCGTTCCGATTACCGGCGGAAAAGCAACCCGCTTAACTATACATGAAGCTTACGAAGCGTATCCTAAATTTTCTCCCGATGGAAAGCAAATTGCTTTTAGCGGCGCGCGTTACGGTAATAATGATCTATTTGTAATTCCAACTGATGGCGGCACACCGAAACGTTTAACTTATCATTCAGCCATAGATAACATTTCGAGCTGGTCTAATGATGGAAACATTTTGTTCTCAACGAACCGCGAGTTCAACCAAATAGAAAGACCAATGGAAGTTTACTCTATTTCATCCGAAGGTGGAACTGAGTGTAGAGTTTTGGATGCAGTGGGATTCGAGCCAATAGCATCTCCGGATGGAAGATTTATTGCATTCGTTCGCGGCGATATTAATCCAGTTGCCCGCGAAAACTACCGCGGTCCTTCCAACAGAGATATTTGGCTGTTCGATACAAAAACTAAAAAGTATTCCAAGCTGGTTGGCTTCGAAACTAACGATGTAATGCCGCAATGGATGGATTCGAAAACCATTTTCTTTTTAAGCAGTAACAGCGGCAACTATAACATCTATAAAATTACTATTGATGAAACCGGGAAAGCAGTTTCCAAACCGGAACAACTAACTAGCTTCAAAGATCATTCAATCAGATATTTGAACGTTTCCAATGATGGCTTAAGCGTAATCATCGAAAGAGACAAGAATATTTACGTTTCCAAAACCGCCAAGATTGATTTCAAAAAAATTGATGTTGAAATTTCAGCAGATGATAGATTCGATCCCGTTGAATTCAAAACTATGACTAACGGATTAACCGAATACTCAGTTTCACCAAATGGAAAACTTTTTGCTTTCTCTGTGCGCGGAGAAGTTTTTGTTAAGGAAGCAGATAAAGAGAAAACCAGAAGCATTAACCTTTCCGGTTCTCCTTTCCGAGATGTTGATGTAGCATGGCTTTCCGATACCACAATAGTTTTTGCTTCTGATAGTGAAGACAATAACTACGATATTTATTTGGCTAAATCAGCCGATAAAACTCAGCCCAACATTTTCAAATCGCTCAAGCACGAAATCGTTCGCTTAACTAAAACCGATGAAGATGAGAGCGGCCTAATTGTTTCGGGTGATGGGAAGAAGATTGCTTACACTCGCGGAGCTGATAAAAAGCAATTTGTTGTTGCCGATATTGCCGCCGATGGAAAGTTATCTAACGAAAAAATATTAATTGATAGCTGGGCTTCTCCAAGCGGTGTTGCCTGGAGTCCGGATAACAAATGGCTCGCTTATTCAATTGAAGATCTTTATTTCAACGAAGATATTTTTATTCAGGCGGTTGATAATTCTGCAAAGCCGGTTAATGTTTCTATGCATCCGCGCGGCGATTCAAATCCATTCTGGAGCGCCGATGGTTCTAAGCTCGGCTTCCTTTCCTCACGAAGCGGACAAAACGCAATCACCGGCGGCTTAAATTTTACCCGCGATGTTTGGTTTGCTTGGCTAAAGAAAGATGATTGGGAAAAAACAAAATCGGATTGGGATGAAAAAGAACCGGTGAAAGAAGAAAAATCCGCCGAAAAGCCAAACGTGAAAAGCGAAAAGAAAGACAGTGTAAAAGTAAAACCTATCAAAATTGACTTTGAGAATATTCATCAAAGATTAGTTCAAGTAACAAATTTTCCGGGTGATGAATCAAACGTAATTATCAGCAAAGATGGCGAAACAATTTTTTATGTTGGCTCCAGCAGCACAACAAAGGGCGGGCGCGATCTTTACAGCGTTAAATGGGACGGTAAAGAACTAAAAGAACTTACCAAAGGCGGATCAAATCCGGGTAACGTTACAATGGATAAAGAAGGAAAATATTTATACTACACAAAGATGGGCGGCTCGTTATCTCGACATGATATTAAAGCGGATAAAGCAGAACCGCTTCCATATTCAGCTAAATTGAAAATTGATTATCCGGCAGAGCGTAAACAAGTTTTTGAAGAAGCCTGGCGTACAATCCGCGATGGTTTTTACGATCCGCAATTTCACGGTAAAAACTGGAACGATCTCAAAAAGAAATATGAAGAACTTTGTTTAATCGCCTCCACACCAAATGATCTCCGCGACATGTTTAATAATCTGCTCGGTGAATTAAACTCAAGCCACATGGGCTTTACTGCGGCAGAGCGTGCGGAAACACAAAAAGACGCAACCGGCTTACTCGGCACAGAGTTAGCACCAACCGCAGATGGAATGAAGGTAGTTCGTGTAATCCCTCAAACTCCGGCTGATAAAAATACAAGTAAGTTATTTGCTGATGATCTGATTACTGCCGTTGACGGTTCATCATTTAAAGAGCAAAATTTTTATCAGCTTCTCAACACAAAGGTTGATGAAAAAACTTTACTGACGGTTAAAGGTAAAGATGGCAAGGAACGCGAAGTTGTAATCCGTCCTACAAACATGCTTCGCCAGCAGCTTTATCAAGAATGGGTAAATGATAGAAAAAAACTTGTTGAAAAATTTTCAAACGGAAGACTTGGCTACATTCACATTCAAGGAATGGATTACGGAAGTTTTGAAACATTTGAGCGCGAACTAACAGCAGCCGGTTACGGCAAAGAAGGATTAGTCGTTGATGTCCGCTACAACGGCGGCGGTTCTACAACAGACTATTTGATGACAATCTTAAATTACAAGCAGCATGCATATACAATTCCGCGCGGAGCTAGCGATAATCTTGAGCGTGACAAGAAAAAATTCCGTGAATATTATCCAACCGGCGAGCGTTTAGTTTTTGCCGCATGGTTGAAACCGTCAATTGCTCTATGTAATGAAGGCAGCTATTCAAACGCAGAAATTTTTTCTCACGCTTACAAAACTTTAGGCATTGGAAAACTTGTTGGCGTTGCAACAAACGGTTCTGTTATTTCAACCGGCGGCAAAGGATTGATAGACGGCTCGTTTGTTCGCTTACCTTTGAGAGGCTGGTTCACCAAAGCTACAGACAAAAACCAAGAACTCGGTCCGGCTATTCCAGATATAACCGTGGAAAATTCTGTTGATTGGATTGCAAAAGGTGTTGATGATCAGCTTAAAACTGCTTGCGATGAACTACTAAAACAGATTGATACAAAGGAGTAACCTCAAAAAAGGAACGGCATTAGCCGTTCCTTTTTCTTTTCTAGTTATTTCGCATAAACTCTACAATGCTTCATTCAACAATATTTCTTGTGTCTGTATCGGTTGGATTCTAATTGACGCATATTCGTTGTAGTATTCATATTCGCTGGTAAGTATCCACGTCTTGGAAAAGAACCTCAGCCAAACGAAGATTTGCTGAATCAAGGCAACCAAGAAGATCGTTCCCGCGTTTGTCATCACAATTTCAGACTCTACCACCCAGTACAACGCAACAACCAAGTATGTAGTTATAGATATGATGAGGTAAATTGAAAAAGTAACATGCAACCTTTTCATCGAAAATTTTATTCCGCTCCAAAGTGCCAACCACACTTTTTTAGAATCTTCTTTTACGAGAATGATTTTGGCGTAATCTGCAACGATTGATACAAGCCAAAAGAATACCACATGAACTATGGTCCAAATTAAGTATGTGTAAAATATCTTTGGTTCGGTGGTGGTATCGGTTAAATCCGAATTAAAAATCATGAAGAGGAAAACTAGAAACAAAGCTATTATAAATCTGAAAGCAAGCACATAGATTCCTAGGCGCAAAAACCTAAAGAAGTATTTCGCACATCCACCAAAGAAAATCTTGCCATTGACCCGATCAAATTTATTATTTACAATCTGAAGAATTCCGCCCGAAAAAAAGACAGTGAAAAAAAGATAGAAAATGCTCATCCATAGCAATACAGTTGTTAATGGATTTATTAGAGTGCCGTAATTATTCATCAAATCCGTATAAGTTGTAAAGTCGAAATCTCCAAGTAATTTATAAACTTGCGGGCGGTCACCAAAATTACTTTTCATAACTGAATTAAAAGCCATAGCTACAATTAGAGCCAGTAAAAGTGTAGTGGCAAAAATGATTGTAACTATTTTCTTTTGACGATACGCTTCTTTGAGACCGATTATATAAAGATTTATAATTTTCATTTTGTCTCCTAGAACAACATTGAGAAGGTTAGCATTGCGTTTTCAAGCCAGTGTATAAATTTTACAGTGTACTTAGTAAATACCGAAGATTCCGGTTCGATTGTTTTACTATTGTTTATCAAATTTAGATCAAGAGGAATTTTATAAAACGGATCAACACTCGCCGACACAATCTTGCTCTTTCCTTCATAAGAGAATTCTTTAGTTCGGGCTTTACCGTCCCAGTTTGCCACTATCTTTTTACCGCTCTCAAACGTGATCAAAATTTCTAGCGGCAAGATAGCTTCACCCTTGCGTAGCAAAATAATAGATGATTTATATTTCTTAGCGTCACCTTTTCGTTTTCCATCTTCAAATTTCTTTTGTGCCGAATTACCGTAGAGACCATTTTGTTTTTCAATCTCAGAATTCTTTATCGCAAATAATTCGTAATCGCAGACAGCACTTCCATACAGCACTTGGTCAAAATACCAGTTCATATTGTCGCCAAATTTTCTGCCGTGAACTTTAGCAACAACTTCATTTACAATTGCAATAAAATCCTTAACACATGGATGTTTGAATCTCCAACGCGCATAATATGTCCTCATTACTTCATTCATTGTTTCTAATCCAATCAGTCCCTCAAGAGTTTTTAACATAACCGCCGTCTTCATATATGTGAGATTCCCATAGCCTCCTTGCGGATATTCCCAAGCTTTTCTAAATATCTCGGCAATTTTGGGATTCTTCATACCTACATAGCCTTGTCGTGTTAATTCAAAGTCTCCAATCTTAAGCCCCAAGAAATTCATCATTCCGGTTTTTAGGCCATAAGCTTCATCCATAGCCCGCGTTTCAAAGTATTGATTAAATCCTTCGTCAAGAAATGCTTCTTCAAATTCATTCGAGGCAAGCAATCCCATAAAATAATTGTGACCAAATTCGTGAATAGTAACCATCTCAACCGCACGAACGCCTATTGGTAAATTCCATAAAGTTCCGGCAGTTATAAATGTTGGATATTCCATTCCTCCGGCGCCAAAAGCATAAATTGGCGGATCAATCACTGTAAGATTAGCGTAGGGATATCGGCCTAAATTTTTGTCGAAAAACTCCAATCCTACTTTAGCAGAATTTATATGTCGGTCTGCTTGATCAAGATGTTCCGGCTGAAGCATTACTTTTATTTTAACATGTTTCCATTGATCGTAAACCACTTTATAATCCGGTGAAGCCGTCCATGCAAAATCAACAACATCTTCCGCGCGGTAATGATGTGTTGTGGTTCCATCATTATTTTTCTTAGCATATTGAAGAAGCCCGACTGCACCGACTACAAATGATGAAGGCACGGTCATATCAACATCGTATACTCCGAAGTCAGCGTAAAATTCACTGTTGGAATGAAACTGATGACAGTTCCATCCACCTTTTTCAGCGTAACGAATGCCGGGATATTCGTAAACACCAATTTTGGGAAACCATTGCCCGATTAAAAAATAATTATTCGCAAAACCGGTTCGAGTAAAAATTTTAGGAAGTTTAGAAGTGAATTTAATTTCAAGCTGAATTTCTTCTCCCGGTCTAAGCGGTTTATCTAATGCAATGCATATAACTGTTTGATCATCTTTATTACCGTCATCCGGCTGAATAAATTTAATTTGTTTTGTAAGATCGGCACCATCAACACGCTTAATTGATTGAATATCTATCCATCCCCAATCTTTTTCTTTATTGCCGCCGATACTGCTGCTGCGATGAACTCCCCCGGATTCCTTCATAAAAGTTGAACTGCTGTTCTTGAAAGCATTCAGATAAAGATGAAACTGCAGTTCGGTGATTATATCGGGAGAAGTGTTTTTCCATTTCAGAAATTCATTTCCCAAAACCATTTTCTTTTCAACATCCAATCTTGCCGAAATTTTGTACGATACAATTCTTGGACTTAGTTGTTCCGAAATAATTTTTGAAGTTGGGGAAAGAATAAAGAAGACGAAAACCATAAAAACAAGAGTTGTTTGTTTTAGAAAGGTAGCCTTCATACGAGACGCCTATTATGTTTGATTTGTGATTACAATTTTGGCTAAGAGTTAATAAAAGTCAATCTGAAATCTTTAGATTTCGATGATTTTCGGGTGAAATAGTTGATTAGTTTTCTATTTGTAAATAAAGAGAGGCACAGTCCTTTTAATAGTTTATTGAGAAAATATTTTTCTCTACCCAATTGGGATTATAAGATTATTACTATTTTTGAACCAGACTTTAATAACTTTTTAATACTTGGAGGAATCCTAATATGTCAGTAGTGATAACAGATGAATGCATTTCTTGCAACGCATGCGAAGCAGAATGCCCAAATAACGCAATTTACGGCGCCGGTGTTTCTTACATTTACGGGACTGAAGAAAGAGCAGCATTAAGTGATGAGCACACATATATCGTTCCGGATAAATGTACGGAATGTGTTGGCTTCCATGATGAACCGCAATGTATTCCATCTTGCCCTACGGAAGCTATTATAGCTGATCCGGAAAGAGTTGAAACTAAAGAACAATTAATGGCCAAGAAAGAAACTCTTGATAAAGTTGGCCGTTAATAAATAGCTATTAGCTGTTAGCTTTTTAGGAAAAGCAAAAGAACCCCGGCAAATTTTCTTACCGGGGTTTTTTAGTTTACACAAATTTAATTGGGGTAAAGAAAATAGGACTTGCACATACGAAAAAAAAAACGCTAACTTGCAAACAGTTAATTACAAAACATTTTGACTAACTAAACTCTGGGGAGATATGAAACACTACTTCAGCTTAATCTTTTTATTAACCGCAATTCTTATAACCCTTTCTTGCAAAGAAGAAATAACCAAACCGGAAGAACCGCCAGCCGGAAGAAGAGATTATGTGTGGGATGTTACTGAAATAAAGCCCGGCAATGAAGCGTTGCAATTAACAGATATTTGGGGAAGCTCGCCACAGAATATCTGGGCGGTGGGGTCAAGTAGCTATTCCGCAACACAAATTTGGCATTTTAACGGCAGCCAATGGCGTTGTGATTCTATTCCAAGATATGTTCAACCAAGTGCTATATGGGGAAGTTCCGAAAGCGAAGTATGGCTAGGTAATGTTAATAATACTATTTGGAAATTTAATGGCAGTTCTTGGGCGAAATTTGGAGAATATAATGTTAGTGGTTACGATGTTACTTGGTTTCAGGGTATGACAGGAACTTCAAGATCAGATATTTATGCGGTTGGAAGCATTCAAAACAATACTACACTTTATTATAAAGCAATAATAGCGCACTATAATGGGGTTAACTGGCAATTCGAGGATGTTCCGGCAACAAAAGTTGGTTTAGGCGAAGTGGAAATAGACCCTAAAACCGGAACCCTTGTTATATACGGATTAACATTTGAAAATAAAATATTTACAGAGCGTATATTTTATTGGGATGGAAAAGAGTTAAAAGAATTATTGGCAGAACAAGGCTCGGCGGGCGTTACAAAACTTGGAGATGAGGTTTTTGCAACAATGAATGAGCGGATTTATAAGTATGAAAACAAAAAACTTGTATTGTGGAAAAATAATACCGGTACTGGCATTTACGGAAACATTATATGCGGAAGAAGTAGAAACGATTTTTTTTTTGGCAGCTCTGCCGGAATTAGGCATTACAACGGAACTGATTTTGTAACTGTATATGATAAAACCGATCTCCGGGAGATAATGGGAGTAATTTTTGAAAAAGAAGTATTCATGATACACTATTCAAGAGATGGTAGAAACTACGTTGTACATGGCAAACTAGATTAGGAGGAAAAAATGAAACTGAATTTTTTGACCTTGTTTTTTGTAACCGCAATTCTTATAACACTTTCTTGCAAAGAAGAAATTACCAGGCCGGAAGAACCACCCGCCGGCAGAAGAGATTACGTGTGGGATGTTACTGAAATTAAGCCGGGTAACGAGAGTCTTTCACTTGGGCGAATTTGGGGAAGCTCACCGCAAAATGTTTGGGCAATTGGTTCCAGCAGCTATACTGCTACGAGTATCTGGCATTTTAACGGCAGCCAGTGGCATTGTGATTCAATTCCGAGGTTTATAAACCCTTCTGCTATTATTGGTTTTGCTAGCAATGAAGTATGGCTTGGAAATTCAAATAGCACAATTTGGAAATATGATGGTATGAAATGGAATAGATTTGGTGACTATGAAATGAAAGGTTATAATATGCTATGTCTAAATTATTTTGCAGGAACATCCGGCGCGAATATTTATGGCGTTGGCTTTGTTGAGCTATATAACGCAAACAAGTGGAAAGGGGTTATTATGCATTATACGAATTCCAAGTGGGAATTTGTGAGTGTACATGAAACCAGAGTTAGTTTTGAGACTGTTGCACTTGATTCTAAAAGTGGCGTGCTTGTTATGTCCGGAACTGTGTATGAACCAACGGGTTATGTGGCTAAATTATATAGTTGGGATGGAACGGAGTTGAGGGAATTGCTTTCTGATTTTGGCTGGTCTTTTGTGACAAAGCTTGGAGAAGAAATATATGCATCGATGAATTCAAAGATATACAAATATGAAAACAAACAAATGGTTTTGTGGAAAGACAATAGTGGGTCAGGAATTAAGAGTAATATAATATGCGGACGTAGCCGGAATGATTTCTTTATGGGTAGCAATGATGGAATTATACATTATAATGGAACAGATTTTTCTTTAGTATATCGAACAAATATTAACGAAGGGGAAAGGGTTATTGTTCAACGTGGTTATGTATTTGAAAGGGATGTCTTCCTAATAGCCATAGACTATAACTCGGGTAAAAATAGAATCATACATGGAAAACTAAATTAGGAGTTGTTGAGCTTAACACAAACAGTAAGAGGATGCGCTCACATCCTCCTACTGAAAATGCAAATTAAATGTAAGGCTGGTCACCTTTTGCTCACATAGTGGGCTCATTTTATTTGCTGAGCAAAGATAATTATTTTATAATTCTAAAGGA
Organism: Ignavibacteriota bacterium; assembly: GCA_043807765.1. Taxonomy (GTDB): domain Bacteria; phylum Bacteroidota; class Ignavibacteria; order Ignavibacteriales; family Melioribacteraceae; genus Stygiobacter. The sequence continues at coordinate 92,614 of JAZDFQ010000098.1, read as the reverse complement.
GTCAAATATGAAACGAGTATTTCTCATTGGCCTTTTTCTTACAATTATTTTTTCTGTTAAGGCTTTTGCAGTACACAGCATTCATTTTACAAGTCCAACTAACAATCAAGTTATCTTGGCTTCAACTTCAACAAATCTCGGTGCTGTAAATTTTGGTTGTTATGCTGACGGATTGGTGGTTGGTTATCTTTATTATAATGAATTAAGCACACATGATCATGTGTATAACGATAGACCGGGTAATGAGATACCGCAATGGCATTACCTTCCTCAAGGCAGTTATACTTGGACTGTAAAATTATTTCAGGTAGATCAAAATGGACAGTCAACCGAAAAAGCTTCTCAAACAATAACCTTCTATGTAAAATATACAATTTATGCAGTTAACAATTTTTCCGGTGGAATAATAAATTTAGAAGACTCACAAAGAAATATTAACAATGGTGAAAATAAAACCTATAAGTTTGTTGGCGAATCTGTAACGGCTGGTGCTATTGAGCAATCAGATGGTACCTACAATAGAGTTTGGAATACGAGTGGCACGAATAACAGTCTCTGGAAACTTAATGGTTCAACTATTAACAATGCTACCACAACCAGCATATCATATAGCGTAACAGATAATGATAACGGAGCCTCTCTGGAAGCAAACTTGCGCAAGTTATGCAGTTTAACCTTTCAAGCCGGCAGCACAATTTACATTAACAGCGTAGGCAAATCATCGCCAACTGTCGAAGCTGTTGTTGAACAAAATGTTATAAATGCTGCCGCGGGAAACTATATCTCTAATGGAATAGAATATTTATTTAGTAACTGGACTTACGAAGAAGGTACAGCTTCTAGTACCATAACGCCAAGTGCTCATGGTACTTACACTGCTCAATATACCGCAAGAGCTGTTCCGCCGTCTATTTCATTTGGAACGACCATTGGTCAACCGCTCGTAATTAATTGGACTGATAACCCAAATTCGAATGTTACTCAATACAGAATACACCGCCGGATATATCAAAACGGTGTATGGAGCGCCGATGCTGTAATTGCAACTGTAAACAGCGGTGTGCAATCATACACTGATTACGATTTCAATCTTGGAGTATGGAGACAAGATATATTATTAGAATATGGAATTACTGCATACTATTCGGTGAACTACACTTGGTCTCAAGGTGGCGCTAATACACAGGTATATTGTACAATTGGTGCTTCAATGCAAAACAACGATTTAGCTATGACAAAAGCAGAAAGCGAAGTTCCGGTGGATTACTCAATTTCGAATTATCCAAATCCATTCAATCCAACAACAACAATAAACTACCAGCTGCCAAAAGATGGAATGGTAACAATAAAAGTTTACGATGTTCTTGGCAAAGAAGTAGCAACCTTGGTTAACGACCAAAAAAACGCCGGTTATTACAGAGTAGATTTTGATGCAAGCAAGTTGACAAGCGGCGTTTACATTGCTGCAATTCAATCAAATAGTTTTAGCAAATCAATCAAGCTGCTGCTCACCAAGTAATTAGTATTCAGTATTGAGTAGTTAGACAAGAACCCCGGCAAATTTTCTTACCGGGGTTTTTTGTTTTTAAAGGGAACCGTACCGCATAAGTAAGTTTATAAGATAAACTTTACAGCGTGGGCGTATGAAGTTTATCTGCTTGTTTATAATTATCTCTACTCCAATTTTTGCACAGAAAGATTCTTCAGTGAAAAAGATAAATCCCGAAAGCAAGATATTCCGGTTAGATTCCGCCCGTGCAAATAAGTTCTTACAGCCGCTCCGCAAAGACAGTATATTACCATTGGGCTTTGATTTTAGCGTGAACAATAGCGAGGAAGTAAACCTTCTTATTAATAACTTGCTGCTAACTAAAGAAGAACGCAAAAGCGGATTAACCGAGGATGAATTGAACCGCTACAAAAACAATAAATCATATTTGAAATCGCTAATGAAGCTTCCGCCGAATGAGGCTGAAGAATATCCGACGTTATCAGTAATAAGAAAGGTTCTAGGAGCTGCCAAAACAGTTGGAGTAATTATAATCTTGCTGCTGAGTATCTTGTGAAATATATCCGCTTAGTTCACGTTCTAATATTTTTCTTCAGTGCAGTCTGTTTTGGTCAGACAAAGAAAGACACAAGTGTTTCCAAACCACAGACCGAGCGACCTTTACACATTCCTTCCAATCTGGAGAAGAGATTCGATCCCAAATCAACGGTAAGGTTGTTTCAAGAAGATTTCACAATTCCACTCGACTTAAAAAAATTCTCTGCAATTATGAGCTTGGATGCTCTCGAGAAAAATCATTTCACTCAAGAAGAATTGAATTCCGGAATGCTGGGCGATGAGATTACCAGTTTTAGAAACAACAAAGCTTCTACAATGCGAATGCTGGCGGAATTTTACGGGGAGGATTTAATCAATCTGCAGAAACTGCTTGATAATATTGGGTTAACCAAAGACCAGATAGTAGCGTTTTTGATGGCTATAAAATTCGTGTTCGGCCAATCGTTGATAAGATAGAAAGAGGCCGCCGTGCTCTCCGGCAGTAGCGAAGAAAAGCTCCTAACCCTTTCTTTTAATTATTAGCTTTGATGAACAATCGTCACAGCGGCCTAACAAATATTCGAAAGAATTTTGGGAATTTGAAATCCCAAAATTTAGTAGCTCATTTCGATTTACACCTTAATTTAGTTTGCTTATTATTGTATTGAAAAAGTCGGGACTAATATGGTTCGCAAAATATTTTTATTGCTACTAATTATAATTGCTGTTTCTTCTTGCACCAAAGAAGTACGTGAAGATGAGAGAAAATCCGCTAAGACTGCCGATGAAGCGGCTATAAGAGAATTAATAGAGAATTACACAACTTCTTATAATGCCGGAGATATTGAAACAGCAGTCGAGTTGATAGACGCCAACTATCGCGGAGTAGTTGCCGATTCATCTGATATTGTTGGCCAGGATGCGATGAGAAATGATTTGCTTCAGTACCGGAGACAATATCCCGAAGGAAAATGGGAAACCAAAGTCGAAGAGATTCTTATTAGCGACGGTTATGCTTACGTAACTTGTGCAAGTTCGTTTATGATGCCTCACCCGATTGAACTAAAGCCTAGCCCGGTTTATTCCGAGAGAAGCATGCGTGTGTTAAAGAAGGATAAGAATTTGGGCTGGAAAATTTATAGGTTTTTAGCAACACCAACATTTACTTACGATTAAACTATAGCTGCCATTCAATTTCCTCCCACCAGCGGTAAAGCATTTCGCTTTCCAAACGGATAATGCCGGCACGAGTAACATTTTCCGGGGGAGGGAATCTGTTACTGATCTCTTGAAATATTATTTGTCGTTGTAATTGTTGAACGTAGGGAATGAGAGCAAGAAGTGTAAGCATATCTTCTTCTTTTGCCAAAGAAATAATTCTTTCCACTGAAGCCTCTCCGCCATTACCAAAATCAAACAATTCCACCGCTGCTCGTAAACTATCGGAAGCTTTTATATTAATCGGCGTTCCGGGTCTGCGTCCTTTTCGTAAAACGCACGTATGGTTTTCATCAACCATCAGAGAATTACCGTTAAAGGGAATTTCTACAAAGGCTGAATTCACTTTTAGTATTGCACCAAGAGAAGAACCGGTAGTAAGCTCAAATTTTCCACCGCGATCAATAATCTCAAACCCATCAACAATTAAAGAATAGTCGGGCATATCTTCTGTGTTGGAAATGCCGACACTTCCTTTTTTAATATAGACTTGATTAGCACCATCTTTTGCTCTATCCAACACAAGAAGAGAATTTGTACCAACCTCCATTGTTCCTACTTTGGGTATAGTAACAACTGCTTTAGATTGGTCATCTGTGGAAAGTGTTTCTCCTTGATCCCATTTATCGCTCTTATCGGCTTTTCCATTAACAGTATGATTTCCGGCAATACTAACAACTTGCCAAGGGTAATTATACTTCTGAAAATCATATACAAAATATCCAAACGCTATTAAGGCAAGAGGCAATGCTGTATAGAGAATTCTCTTTAGTTCTACAGAAGGGCCAATGGAGTAAGGTTTTTTATAGATTCTTTTAGTAGCAATACTTTTCCTAACAACAGCCCGTTCTTTGTTAAGTTTCTTTTCTTGTTTCTCTTTTTCTTTTGCAATTTTGCGGGCATTTCTAGTAGTAACATTCGCATCTGGAACAGATGAAACGCCGCGCATATTCATCAATTCGGATTTTACTCCCTCAATGATTTCTTGCGGCGGATTTATTACAACCGGCAGTTGTCTAAGACGTTCGAAGAAAGCCAACATTTTCTGGTATTCTTTGAAACAGAGATCGCAGTTCCGAATATGATATTCAACATCGCGCTTTGTTATTTCATCCAGAAGCTCATCTACATAATCGTGAAGATTTATTTTAACTTCTTCGCAAATCATCGCGTAATGTTTCCAATTAGATACTGGCGTGTTTGAATAAGGTTGGTCTTCAGTTCATCATAAATCAATTCCGGAAAAAATTGATTGATCTCTTGATAGGAAAATCCTTCTAGATCGTGCAGTACAAAAATTACTCTGTTCATGGCTGGAAGGCTTTTAATTGCACTTTCCAGATCGGACTCAGTTGAATCGAGATACTTCTGTTCCAACATCATCGGAATAACCAAATTATTGACTATAAGTTTTTCCATCGAACAACCTATTGCAATATTTTTTATCCATTCAACGAACGGCTTATTTGAGTCAAGAGTCTTTATTTCCATCCATCCTTGCATTAAAGCTTTTACCGTTAGCTTCTTTGCCATCTCAAGGTCGTTAACCAATCGGTAAACCACAGTAAAAATATTGGGTATGATAATCTCACATAAATCCAAATAACCGCGCTGCCTTCCGGATTTGGATATTTCAATTAAGTAATTGATATATGTGGTATTCTCTTCTGCCAAGCAGCCCTCAATTAATAATTGTAATTTTAATTCCGTCTTCGTTAACACGAGCTGTAACTCGAACGTTTGTTTTTCCATTTCTACCGATTACAGTTCCATCGGCGCTTAAATCCACACGCTCTTCTCTTACAACTTCATCAAACGTTCCCGACTGTGTGTTTTTTAACTGGGTAGGTATTACCCATCCCGTATATGTTCCGCCGCCGCCGCCTTGAGAGAGTTCTTTTTTGAAATGCTGCTGTGCATTCAATCCTAAATCGTAAAGACTGGAAATGATTTGATCGCGGTTAGCATTTTCCATGTAATCGCTTCCAATGTTAAATCCGGCATAAATCATCAAGCCAACTACGATTATGCCAACTACGATTAATAATAATTGCTGAGAGCCCATCTATTACCAATTGATGATTTTCAAACTTATGATTTTATATGGCGAAATTTGCATTATTTTTATTAATTATGATAGGAGTAAAACAAAGAAGAGACATTTGTGATGATTTTCATAAATGTCGGCTATTTCGATCATTCACTCTTTTTGAATAACTAATGCGAAAGGAACTGTTCTTGAAAAACATAGATGAATTTTTTGTATGCTTAACTAACGTTGAATCCGAACCCAGCGCGTTATGGGGAAAGATGAGTTTTCAACATATGATTGAACACCTAATTCAATCAGTTAGAATTAGCAGTGGTAAACTGCATGTTGCCTGTGCTACGCCGGAAGAAAAACGTCCTACATTAAAAAGAATATTGATGAGCGAAAGACCGCTTCCCAAAAATTTTATTAGCCCGATTATTGGGGACAACCTACCCCCGCTTGAATTCTCGTCGGCTGATGAAGCTATTTCTGTGTTAAGAACTGAAATTGACGATTATAAAGTACTATACAGAGACAAACCGGAATCGGTTTTTGTGAATCCAACTTTTGGACTGTTAAATGAAGAGGAGTGGAAAGTTTTTCACCTAAAACATTTTCAGCATCATCTTGCGCAGTTTGGGCTCGCATAAAATTTATGCCGAAAATAGATTGAATTTATTTGAGTGTTCCTAAAATCAAAATAAAATTTTTGAGGCTTTTCCTTCTCCAAAATTTTACGGATTTTGGATTCAAAAATTACGCTTAAATGTCTAATACTCGCGCAGCAAAAACAATTTTTCTACTGCTTTTTGCAATTTCAATCTTGCTTCCGTTTATATACTATAATCAACTGCCGGAAAGAATTGCATCCCATTTTGATTTTTATAACCGGGCCGATAACTGGATGAGCAAAAGCAGCTACCTGATATTTCATTATGGAATAATTCTCTTCTTCTTTTTGATATTTGGCGGTATGAGTTACTTTGTACCCCGCTTTCCACAATCTCTAATTAATTTGCCGAACAAAGTTTATTGGCTAAACGAATCGAGACGGGCGCATACATTTAATATGCTGCAAGCTATGCTGCTTTGGCTGGGAAGCGTTTGTCTGGCTCTCTTTGTTTACATGTTTTATGAAATTTTTAATGCAAATGTAACCGGTACTCAAAGAATAAGTAGTTTTTCTTGGGTTAGCGTAATTGTATTTTTAGTTGCAAGCGCTGTTATTGTAATAAAGTATATCCTCTATTTCACAAATAAAGAAAATCAATTAGGTGAAGAATGAAAACTAAAGCAATGATTCTAATTCTCTTCTGTATGTTTTTTTCTATGAACGCGCAAATCAATAATTCAATTGTACCAAAACCGGTAAAAGTTGAAGCGGTAAAAGGAGCTTTTACGTTTAACGCACAGACTAAAATTTGGATTGAAAAGAGCGCAGAGATGCAATCGCTTGGTGATTTATTAGCCGGCGCAATTAACAATAAACTCGGAACAGCGGTTTTTGCAACTTGGGAAATGACCAAGGATATTCCAACAAGTTTGATTCAGCTCGAGATCAATAAAGAGATCACAGCAGCCGAAGCATATACAATTTCGATGAAGCCAAACTTGATTAAAATTACATCCGGAAGCGGAAGCGGACTATTCTATGGTATTAAGTCTTTGCTTCAATTATTCCCGATTGAACTAAACGGAGAAGCATTTTCCATCCAGTGCATAAATATTCAAGATGAACCTCGCTTTGCCTGGAGAGGAGCGCACCTTGATGTTTGCCGCCATTTCTTTTCAGTGGACTTCGTAAAAAAATATATTGATGTCTTGGCAATGTATAAGATGAACACCTTTCACTGGCATTTAACCGAAGACCAAGGCTGGCGTATTGAAATTAAAAAATATCCTAAACTAACAGAAATTGGCTCGATGCGTAAAGAAACGATGAAAGATGGAAAGCCTCACGGAGGATTTTATACACAAGGGCAAATAAAAGAGGTTGTTGCTTACGCAAAACAAAAATATATTACTGTAATTCCGGAAATTGAAATGCCGGGGCATTCGCAGGCTGCTCTTGCAGCTTATCCTGAATATTCTTGCACAGGCGGACCGTTTGAAGTTGGAACAACTTGGGGCGTAATTGAAGATGTGTATTGCGCCGGTAATGATAAAACTTTTGAATTCTTGCAAGATGTTTTAACTGAAGTTATGGCTCTTTTCCCAAGCGAAATAATTCACATAGGTGGCGATGAATGCCCTAAAACAAGATGGCATGCTTGCGAAAAATGTCAAGCAAGAATCAAAGCTCTTGGTTTAAAAGATGAACATGAACTTCAAAGTTATTTCATTCAGCGAATAGAAAAATTTGTAAACTCGAAGGGAAGAAAAATTATAGGCTGGGATGAAATACTTGAAGGAGGATTAGCGCCAAACGCCGCAGTAATGAGCTGGCGAGGAATAGATGGTGGAATAGCAGCAGCTAAGGCTAAACATTTTGCAGTTATGTCTCCCGGTACTCACTGCTACTTCGATCATTATCAAGGATTGTACAACGAGCCAAAAGCAATAGGTGGTTATACAACACTGGAAAAAGTTTATTCCTACGAACCCGTTCCGCAAGAATTAAGTGCAGATGAAGCCAAATATATTTTGGGCGCACAAGCAAATATGTGGACGGAATATATTGAAACTTCAGACCACGTTGAATATATGATTCTACCAAGAATGCTTGCATTGAGCGAAGTTGTCTGGTCGTCAAAATCATCCCGCGATTTAAATGACTTTCTTGAACGAATGAAATTCCAGTACAATTATTTAGAAGCGAATAATTATAATTTCAGAATTCCGCCGCCAAGTGAAAGTGGAGAAAGATTTATAAAAAAAAGCGATGTGATTGAACTTGCCTCCCCGATTGCCGGTTCAAAAATTTATTACACAACAGATAATTCGGAACCAACAACATCAACAAATCTTTATCAATCTCCCGTTGAAGCTAAAGATCAAACAATTATAAAAGCGAAAACGTTTTTGAAGAATGGAAAATCAAGTCCAACCGCGCAAGTTGTGTGTACAGTAATTGATAGCGCAAAGAATGGATTGAATTATAAAACGTTCAAAGGAGAATGGCTTTCTTTACCGGATTTTGATCTACTCAATCCAATAAAAACCGGAAAAGCGTTTGAGGTTTCATTAGATAAAGTACAACCGTCGGAAGACTTTTACGCTGTCTTGTGGGAAGGAAAAATAAAGATAGAGCGAGATGGAGATTATGCTTTCTATTTAGCTTCCGACGATGGAAGTATGCTTATCATCAACAATGTAATTGTTGTTGATAATGATAAAACTCATGGAGTCGTTGAAAAAAGCGGCAAGGTTAATTTGAAGCAAGGCTTGTATCCAATTCAGATTAAGTTTTTTGAGAACTCCGGAGGCCAAGCACTGAAACTGGAATTTGAAGGCCCGGGAATTGCTCGCAGAATAATTCCGGCAAGTGCATTTTTTGTTAATTAGCAAATCACCTTACGCAAGAATCAGAATGAAGGTTTTTCTCTGTGATTCTCTGTATTTGCTCTGTGTTTCTCTGTGATATTTTTGGTTTTTATTACACAGAGCCCCGCAGAGGAGTCACAGAGTTACACCGAGATAAAATTTTTGCGTAAGGTGAGTTAGTAACTTTTCATTCCCGCGAAAGAGGGAATTTATTTTCGATATTTAACTCTAAAAATTATGACAACAAGAAGAGATTTTATTAAAACCGGCGGACTCGCGTTAGCCGGATTGAGCATCGCGAATAATTCATTTGCCAAACCGTTTATTCCAATTGGGCTTGAAAGTAAGCGCCCGAAAATTGGCGAGCGCAAATTTACAAGCGAAGCAGTTGAAGCAAAGATTTCTGAAATGAAAAGCAATATTGCTGATGAAGAACTTGGCTGGCTATTCGAAAACTGTTTCCCCAACACGCTTGATACAACAGTTACTCACAAAATAATAGACGGCAAGCCGGATACTTTTGTTATTACCGGAGATATTAACGCCATGTGGCTCCGCGATTCAACCGCGCAAGTTTGGCCATATTTGCCGTTAACAAAAAAAGACAAGAAGCTGAAAGATTTAGTAGCCGGTGTAATTAATCGTCAAACAAAGTGTATTCTTATCGATCCATACGCAAACGCATTTAACGATGGTCCGGCAGATTCTCCTTGGAAAAATGACATTACTGAAATGAAACCCGACTTGCATGAACGCAAATTTGAAATTGATTCCCTCTGTTATCCGGTACGCTTAGCATATAACTATTGGAAAACCACCGGCGATACTTCCATCTTCGATAAAGATTGGATTGCTGCAATGAAACTGGTTTTAAAAACATTTAGGGAACAACAGCGCAAAGACGGGACTTCACCTTACAAATTTATGCGCACAACAGCATGGGCCACAGATGGCGTTGTGTTAGGCGGCTACGGGAACCCTATTAATCCGGTTGGGTTAATTGTGTCTGTTTTCAGACCGAGCGATGATTCAACCATATTCCCATTTTTAATCGCGTCCAATTATTTCGCAGTTGCTTCGTTAAAGCAACTGAATGAAATCTTCAAGGGTGTTTTAGATGATAGAGCCATGGCTAGAGAATTCTTCTTACTCGCATATGAAGTTGAAGAGGCATTAAAAGCATATTCTATTACCGAACACTTACACTTTGGACAAATTTTTGCGTATGAGGTTGATGGTTTTGGAAACAAATTATTTATGGATGACGCAAACGTTCCAAGTCTGCTCTCACTTCCCTATCTGGATGCAGTTGATGTGAATAATTCGGTTTACCAAAACACACGCAAGTTTTTGTTCAGTAAAAACAATCCCTATTACTTTGAAGGAAAAGCCGGGAAAGGTATTGGCGGACCGCATGCCGGACTTGGAATGATTTGGCATCTTGCAGTTATTATGCGCGGCTTAACTAGCATTAACGAAAGCGAAATCCGAGAGTGCATTAAGATTCTAAAACATACTCACGCCGGAACCGGATTTATGCACGAATCATTCAACAAAGATGACGCAAGCAGATTTTCGCGTCCATGGTTTGCTTGGGCAAATACTTTGTTCGGCGAGTTTATGATTAAAGTTGCAAATGAACATCCGCAGTTATTGAAGGAGAAATATTAGCTAATCTTCTTTTGCAATTTTTAAGCAAGTTGCGAAAAGCTCATCTTTGATTCTAAAGCCATTATTTCTTAATAGAACCAAGATTGGTTTTACTGATGGGATGATGCTTAGATTTTTAGCGGAAAGAATCAAACTAATAGTTCCAATCGCTTTAATACCAAATGCCGCCGCACATTTGCGTGCAGCAAGATCGTCAATTACCGCAATATGTCCTTCGTTATTAAGACAGAATGATAAAACTTCACTTTCTCCTTTACCTAAATCCCAAGCCGCTATTTTTAGATCAACCGGAACCACATGGAATAGAGGTAATTCGCTAATCCATTTTATTGCGGGATCGGTCTTATCCGGGTGAGCTGTAATTTCATCGCGTACCCCTTTTGCTATTATCAAAACATTCGCTTGTTGTAACAATATATCTATCCGGTCTATTGCGCTGAGCGAAATAATTGGAGAAGCATTTACAACTAATTTAGTCATGTGGGTATTCACTAAATAATTCCTCTCCTGTTTCCTGGAAAGGAGATACTCCATAATCGTCCAAAGCAGCCAGAAATGATTGCCTGCTTACACCGGCTATCTCCGAAGCTTTTGATTGTGATATTCTTCCAAGTTCATACCACTTTATTGCAGCAGCCATCCTCATTTGAGAAACAAATTCATTAGGAGCTGCTCTTAATGTAGCTAACAACTCCGAAGGCAATTCGATTTTTATTTCAAGGTTCATAGTACACCTAAAGATTCTTATTTTACATATAAGATATATAATCATACTCAACTTCTTCAAGGAAAGAATTATGAAAAAGTGGTTGCTTATTATTACTCTAACTGCTTCATCTCTATTCGCTCAAAGAAATCTAACACAGTATGTAAATCCTTTTATGGGTACAAACGGACACGGACATGTTTATCCCGGCGCAACAGTTCCCTTTGGAATGGTGCAGCTAAGTCCCGATAACGGGCGCACCGGATGGGATTGGTGTTCCGGTTATAATTACTCTGATAGTCTGATTGCCGGATTCAGCCATACGCATTTGAGTGGTACCGGTATTGGCGATTTGTGCGATATTAGTTTTATGCCGACTGCTTTGCCCAAGAATTTTGATGATTCAAAAATCAGTGCGCACAAATTTCAGACAAAGTTTTCACATAAAAATGAAAAAGCCGAACCCGGATTTTACACTATTACTTTAGATAACAAAGTGAAAGTGGAATTAACCGCAGCATTAAGAAGCGGAATTCAGCGTTACTCTTTTCCAAAAAATAATGATGCCTATGTTCAACTTGATTTAGGCTTTGCAATTAACTGGGATTCTCCGGTTGAGACTTATATAAAAATTGAAAGCTCCACGCGTATTGTTGGATATAGGTTATCTAAGGGTTGGGCTGAAGATCAGAGAGTTTATTTCGTTTCGGAATTTTCCAAACCAATTACACTTCATTGGCTTGGTAATGATACGACTCTCCCGCAAGGTATCACGGAGTATAAATCGAAAAAGACCAAAGCGGTTTTCAAGTTCGATTCAAATCAACTGACTATTCGTACCGCGATTTCTTCTGTCAGCATTGCTAATGCAAAAGCCAATCTTGTTGCAGACAACGCGGCACAGAGTTTTGAAAAAACAAGAGCTTCGGCTTTGCAGCAGTGGAATAAAGAATTAAATAAAATTCTAGTTAAATCAACCGATAAAAATCTGCTCACAACTTTTTATACTTCGTTTTACAGAACAATGCTGGCTCCGGTAATATTTAGCGATGTTGATGGTAGTTATAAAAGCCCGGATAAATCAGCACGTAAAACCAATGGTTATACAAAGTACAGTATATTTTCTTTGTGGGATACTTTCCGCGCCGCAAACCCTCTTTACACAATTACTCAGCCGGAACGCATTAACGATATGATCAATTCTATGCTCGCACATTTCCGCGAATACGGATTGCTTCCGGTCTGGGAATTAGCAGGTAACGAAACTAACTGCATGATTGGATATCACGCAATTCCGGTTATTACAGATGCAATACTCAAGGGCTTTAACGGATTTGATGTTAATGAAGCTTTCGTAGCGATGAAACTTTCCGCAATGCAAGATCAGTTTGGATTAAAGGAATATCGCGAACTCGGCTATATTCCTGGCGATAATGTGAATGAATCTGTTTCTAGAACTCTTGAATACGCTTATGATGACTGGTGTATTGCACAAGTTGCAAAGCATTTAGGCGCAGATGAAGATTATAAAACATATTCATCGCGGGCCGAATATTATAAAAACTTGTTTGATGCTTCAACAGGATTTATGCGCGGAAAGCTTAGCGATGGAACGTGGCGCTCTCCGTTTAATCCTAAACGCTCTGACCACAGTGTTCATGATTACACAGAAGGAAACGCTTGGCAATATTCATGGTTCGTTCCGCAAGATGTACAAGGATTGATTAATCTACACGGGGGGAAAGAAAAATTCTCACTTAAACTCGATTCACTTTTTACAATTGATTCTAAGGTTGAAGGAGATAACACCAGCCCCGATATAAGTGGCTTAATTGGACAATACGCGCACGGTAACGAACCAAGTCATCACACAGCGTATATGTTTAACTTCACGGGCGAAGCATGGAAAACACAAAAGCTTGTTGCACAAATTATGAGAACACTTTATAACCACACACCGGATGGCTTATGCGGTAACGAAGATTGCGGACAAATGTCTGCATGGTTCGTATTTAGCGCGTTGGGTTTTTATCCGTTCAATCCGGCAGATCAGAATTATGAAATCGGCTCGCCAATGTTTGATGAAGCGACTTTAACATTAGAAAATGGAAAGAAGTTTGTTATTACAGCACAAAATGTTTCTGTTAAAAATATTTATGTGCAGAGCGTTGTGCTAAATGGGAAGGAATTAACAAAGAGTTCTTTTAATCATAACGATCTGCTGCAAGGCGGTAAGTTAATTTTAAAGATGGGCGCTAAGCAAAATAAACAATTGTGGAATTAAGAAGAGTTTTATCGAACTGTCGGCAGACTAAATTTCTATTCTAGTCAGTACGCCGTGAAGTTTATGATAAGGCAGCTCGATAAACTGAACAAAGTTTGGTGTAATTCTCTTTATGAATGCGAAAAACTTGAGATACATTTTTTTTGCTTTAATATCATCAACACCGTAGAACATCACCTTCGGATCTATATTTGTTTCTTTTAATAGCTTCGGAATATCTAATCTTTCCATATAACCAACTTGTATTTCAAGTCCCGAAAGTCCATCTGCAATTTCCGGCACGTAAAGTTTCTGTATTCCGCGCGGGGAATCTGTGGTAACAATCGAAACCAGAACATTATCCTCGTAAAGAATTCCGCCTCTTAATGTGCAGTGTACCATGTATGGCGGGATCATATCTAAACTCTTAGCAAAAAATAATGCCGTTCCCGGCAACACTTTTCCCGAATCATAAATCTGTTCATAGCTTACAAGGTAAGTATCAATTGGTAAAGAACGGAATGAACGATAAATCGCTCTATTGCCCTTTGTCCAAATAAAGATTATAGCAAATGGAACGGCCGCGATAATTATTGACCAGTAACCACCATGCGGAATTTTGGTAAATACAGAAATTAAAAATGCGATGTTTACGATTATTACAAGTGAGGCAATTACTACTTTTAATTTCTTCTTCTGTTTTGTGTAAATCCAAAGCATGAATACCGTGCTTACTGCCATTGTTGCCGTAACTGCAAATCCGTAAGCTGCGGCTAAATTATGTGATGCTTTGAAAACTAAAATTATCAAGATTACGGAGATGAGCAAGAGCCAGTTAACAGAGTCGATATAAATCTGAGACTTTAGATGTGTAGATGTATATTTAACTCTTGTAAGCGGGAATATGTGTGTACGTATTCCTTGATACACAAGGGAGAAAACTGCGCTTATCATTGCCTGTGATGCAATAATTGTAGCAAACAAAGTTAGAATTAAAAATGGGACGTAAAGAAACTCAGCTTGCCCCTTCACCATGGAAAACAAAATGTTCGCATTCGGATTATAATTTGCACCTTGAGCAATTACAAAAGCACCTTGCCCAAAATAATTCATTACAAGTCCTATAAAAACAAAAATCCACGCATGGCGGATCGGTTTCTTGCCAAGATGTCCCATATCAGCATACAAGGCTTCGCCGCCGGTAGCACACAATATTACTTCAGAGAGAACTACAAAGCCGGCAGCGCCGTTATTAAGCATAAACTGAATACCATGGTGAGGACTCAAAGAAAAGACAACCGATGGATTGTGAATCATCGATAGGAATCCGGAAAGGAAAAGCGCAGTAAACCAGATTACCATTATAGGTCCGAAAGATGCCGCGACTTTATCAGTTCCCCTTGACTGAATCATAAATAATAGTATAGTGATAACGATTGTTATAGTTACTATTGCGTTTACACTGATATGACCCATACCCGGAATTAGCTGCAGACCTTCCACTGCCGAAAGAATACTTATTGCCGGAGTAATAACTCCATCGCCCATTAGAAGTGAAACACCAACGTAGCCCATAAAGGTAACAAAAGCTATTGATCTTCCTTTCTTTAATGTACCGTGTAAAATTTCTTTAAGTACAACAATTCCACCTTCACCCTTTGAATCTAAGTGCATGGCAAGAAAAGTATACTCAACTGTAACAAGAATTATTAATGTCCAGAACATTAAGGAAAGTATTCCGAGCACATTTTCTTGTGTTGGTGCTGTAAACATAAAGATTACACTTAGGGTATAAATAGGACTTGTTCCGATGTCTCCGAAAACAAGTCCTAGTGCTTTAAGTATTTCGCTAAAATTAGTACCAGAAGATTTTTTATGAACCATTAGGTGTGTTTGCCTAGAAATGATTTTAGCCAAAAATGGCTGTGTAGATTAAGTAACCCACAATGTAAAGAATACTGAATCCGATGATTCCCATTAAGAAATAGAATCCAAAACTGCTTGCGTGTGTTTCTTTTTTATTTGCTTCCATTGCCGCTCCTTTTTAGTAAGCCCAAAAATGTGTTGCCATGACGCAGTGCGAAGATAATTATTTTTTAGAACACACAAAAAATTAGTTTTTCTTTTATCAGTATTCGGTTAATCAAATTTCTTTAGCCTATTAATTAAGAAATCTGCTTTCTTGATTTGAGAATAAGAGACTATTGTTTATTTTGCCGCAACTTTTGCAGAATCGTTTAATGAAAGAACAACCAAAGAAAACAGAGCTAGTACGCGGATTAACATTAACTGCGGCAATGATGCTAGTAGCCGGATCGATGATTGGTTCCGGTATATTCCGTAAACCGGCAACAATGGCAAGTCAATTAGGCTCCCCCGAGCTTTTAATATTTGTTTGGATTGCTGCTGGCCTTATCACATTAATTGCCGTACTGGTAAATGCCGAAGTCGCCGGAATGATTGATGCTACCGGAGGGCAGTATGTTTACTTCAGAAGAATGTATGGCGATTTTACAGCGTATTTATATGGTTGGTCAATTCTTTCGGTTATTCAGACGGGAAGCCAAGCAGCAATTGCTTATGCGTTTGCAGAGTATCTAGGTTACTTTATTAAGTACCCGCAGCTGCCGCAAGCATGGCAAGACTTTGCGGTATTTATGCCGCTAGTTGGTGATATTCACCCCTTTGCGGATTTTGGAACAAAGGCCGTTGCAATCTCCGTTACAGCTTTTCTAACCGGCGTTAATTATGCCGGCGTAATCTTCGGCGGAGCAGTTCAGACAATAGTCACATTTATTAAGATTGCTTCAATTTTACTAATTATTTTTTTGCTTTTATTCGTTGGCAACGGAAGTTTCTCTAATGTTTACAACGGATTTGCGCTGCCACATAAATCTACTGCTGGTTTTATAAGTATGCTGGGATTAGCTTTTGCCGGGGCTTTCTGGGCTTACGATGCATGGAACAATATCACTTTTGTTTCCGGCGAAGTTAAAAACCCGAACCGGAATGTTCCCCTTGCGCTTTTTTACGGAACGCTAATTGTAATTGCAGTTTATGTTTTGATAAATATAGCTTTCTTGTATGTTCTTCCTATTGATGAAATGGCAAAATCTCCTTTAGTTGCCGCAACAGCTGCCGAAAAAATATTTGGCACCAATGGCGCTTCAATAATTTCTATAGCTGTAATCATTTCTACTTTTGGTGCGCTTAACGGAAGTATTCTATCTACAGCACGTGTACCGTTTGCAATGGCAAGGGCAAATTTGTTTTTCAAAAGTTTAGGCAATGTCCATCCAAAATTCGGAACACCGCATACTTCGTTACTAGTTCAAGGAATTTGGTCATGTGTTTTAGTTCTTTCCGGTTCCTTCGATATGATTACTGATTATGTGATATTTGCTTCGTGGCTGTTTTACATGCTTGGGGCATATGGTGTTTTCATTCTTCGCAAAAAGATGCCCGATGTTCACCGTCCCTATAAAGTTTGGGGTTATCCCTACACCCCGGCAATTTTTGTAGTGTTTGCATTTCTCTTTTTGGTGAACTCAATTGTTTCAGACACACAAAATGCAATGATGGGATTGATACTTGTTCTAAGCGGACTTCCATTTTACTTTTTCTGGAAGCGAAAGCAAACTACTACCAAATAAATAAGAAACTATTTGAATAATAGAGGTATTACAGTTAAGTAAATACCGGCAATAATGGCTGTGGTAATTACACCGCAAATATTAGCTCCTATTGCTTCCGGCAATATCAGTGATTGAGGATTGGCTTCACTTACAGACTATTGTGCTACCTTTGCTGTTGTTGGAACACAGCTTACGCCCGCAATACCAACAACAGGATTGAACTTTCCTTTGGTAATAAAGTACATTACATAGCCACCCATAATTCCACCAATTCCGGACAATAGAAGAGATATTATTCCTAGTACAAGCAGTAGAAGAATTTTAGGATTGAGTAACAAGTGAGCTTCACACAAAACGCCTAAGAGTAATCCAAGAAAAAAAGTTGATCCATAAAGCAAAGGACCTCCGATAAAATCAATAAGGTGCTTCAAGCCGGATTCTCTAATTGCAACACCGATGAATAGAGACATGAACAACGGAGCCGCCACCGGAAACAACAAACAAAGTATAACACAAGTAATAACCGCAAAGGCAAGTTTTTGTCCGGAAGTAATTACCTTAACATTTTTCTTCGGCTCGTGCTTAATTGCCCTAAGTTTCTTTGGAACAAGAAGCTTTATCAAATAGGGATAGCCCCCGTAAGTTAGTCCCAAGTACAAGTAGGCCACAACAGTTATTGGTACAAACAACTCCTTAGAAAGATTAAGAGAAGTGAACAAAACCATTGGGCCATCGGCACCGCCAACCATCGCGATGGAAGCAGCATCCTTAATATTCAAACCCATTGCCATAGCAATTGGAATAGTAAGAAATGTTCCCAATTCCGCACAAAGTGCTAAGAACATACTTAGATATGGTCTCGCAATCAGAAAGCCGACATCTAGTAGAACCCCAATTCCCATAAAGACAAAACAAGCAATCAATCCATTGCTAAAGGTATATGTATATATCGGCTGTAAGAAATTTATCTGAAGAGCATTCATAAGCTGGTCGGTGTTAGTGATAAGCGGATCGAGAAACAAATTACCTTGCGTATGATTAGGCATAAAGAGAATTCCGGCATTAATTGATGCCATTCCAATTCCCATCGGTATCATCAGAAGAGGTTCTAGAATCTCCTTTTTGCCCAAATAGACCAACAACAGTCCCAATAGCATTAGGGCTATTCTAGTGTACATTATAATAGGATCGGAAGCTAAGAGAGTTGAAATTCCTTGAAACAAGTTGAAAACATCTGTCGAATGCATTTTACAATTCTGTTTTATATGATAGTCGGATAATTATCTTCGCCACGGAGTTACGTTATATATTTTGGAATTCCACGGAGAGTAGGGCTTCATGGTTTTCTGTATTGTGATCTTCATGTTTTCAACATCATGGATATTCTTAGTATAAAGGTGAATAGCGATTGCAATGGCCGCATTAATTTCCCCCTCTAAACTCTGCGATTTGGCTTCTTTTTGAACCGTATCTAAGCTAACAGTGTGTAGTTCGGGCGCCAATTCTGTCCTAGCTCCCTTTTCAAGTTTTGTAATAATTGTGTAGAGGGCTTGAATAATAAACGCAACAAAGAAGCTTATGGCCGCGGTGAGGAGAATCATATAACCTAGGAGTGCAAATACATTCATACTTTTCTCATGATTAACAATTAATCATCCACTATTCTTACTCTTACGAATAGCAACAACAGATAATTGCTTAAATCAACTAATAACTAAGATAAATTGATTTTATGAGAATATTAAAAACAAATAATATGCCATCCCGAAAAGCATTGTGCCCGCAATAAGAAATATTATGAACGACAAATAATTCATTTGCGCGGTTTTTCTTTTCATCTTAATCCCCTCAGGTTCTGTTTCGATAGAAACACTCATTTATATTCTTCTACAATGTACTTTTGAGCGTAGCGTTCAATTGATTCGTTAACAATTTTAAAAGCTTCTTCTTTACCAACTATCTTTTCTACTACTACATTTTTGTGTTCCAGCTTTTTATAATCTTCAAAAAATCTTTGCAGCTGAACAGTTGTATGGGGAGGTAGATCGTGTAAATCATCCATGTGATTAACGGAAATATCATTCTTTGCAACGGCAATGATCTTTTCGTCTTTCTCCATATTATCAACCATTTCCATAACACCAATTACTTTCGCTTCAATTATGCAAAGAGGATCAACATCAACCGAACACATCACAAGGATATCAAGCGGATCGCCATCATCGCTTAGTGTTCTTGGAATGAACCCGTAGTTAGCCGGATAAAATACCGAAGAGAAAAGAACGCGGTCCAGCTTTAGCAGACCGCTTTCTTTATCCAACTCATATTTTGCTTGTGAACCTTTGGGAATTTCAATAATCGCATTTACAACACTTGGAACACTATTACCAAAACTTACGTGATGCCATGGGTTAAAGTGAAAATCGCTTGTATCTATCATTTTTTCTTTCATTTAGATTATAGAATAATTTTCTGCTGTTAATCTGCGCTTAATGCCCTTAATACTTTTTTAGCATCTTTATCGTTTGGATCAATTCTCAAAATTCGTCTTGCAAAGTTAATCGCTTCTTCATTATTACCAGTTTGCAAATAGCAAGACATCAATATTTTCAAAGTGGACATATCCGATCTGTACTTCAGTAATCTTAAATAATATGGAATAGCGGTTGCATAAGCTTTTCTATCGTAAGCATTATATCCTAGAGCGGAGTTAGAGGCTATGTACTGGTCTTTATATTGTGCTTCTTTATTTCCGATGAGATTCAACATTTCTTTGTGTTGATCCAATGATGCTTGGGATGAATCCAAAGCTGTATATATTTGAATTAAGAAATTTCTGTTTGTAAAGTTTGTATCGTTTAAAGCTATTGAGCGTAGCAATGCAACTCTTGCTTTCTCCAATTGATTCTTCTTGAAGTTTGGGTTGGCAGCAACAGAATCAGCGTTTTCTCTGAATTGGTAGTGAGAGAACCCTAAATATCTCCACGCTGTCTCATTCGTAGAATCAGCTTTTGCTTTTGCTTCATAATATTTGGCGGCTTCATCAAACTTTTTATCTCTAAAAAATCCGTTGGCTAATTCCATATAAATACTTGAGCGTGATGAATCCGCTTTAACCACCTTCTCAAAATATTTCATTGAGTTGGCATCGTCTTTAACCATCTGAAATGCTCTGGCTGTATTTTCTAATTCATTTGTGCTCAACATAGAATCCGGAACTTGCGAATAATACTTAGCCGCTTCAGCATATTTCTGAGTTGCATATGCTGCAATTGCAGTGTTCTTTTTCAACTGAATCTCTTCAGGATACTTTTCAATACCGGCGGAACCAAAGTTAAACACTTTCTCATAATTCCTTATTTCCAAAAGAGCACGGGTAATTTTTAAGTAAGCGTCTTTGGTTTGATTCTGATCCAAATATTTTTCGTACAACAACGCGGCATCTGCAAAACGCTTTGCTTGATACATAATTGTAGCCGCTTCGAGGTATGCCGCAGCATTGTTGGGGTCAATGGCAATAATCTTTAGATACTTGTTTATTGCATCGGTATATTTTTTTTGCTTAACCATTAGCTTGGCGTTTTTAAACTTGAGGTCAATGTTAAGCGAATCGAGTTTTTCAGCTTCTTCAAAGTTTGATATAGCAAGCTCAGCAACTCCCATTTTTTCATAAGTATCACCCAAATATTCATACACCAACCTTGGTTCATAATTTACTTCTCTAAGTTGGATGAACAGCCTATTAGAGCCGGCTCCATCCTCGGCATCCAGCAATTCTTTAGCAAGTGTAAACGCTGTTTTGTAGTCTTTCTTATCAAAAGCTTTTTGAGCAGTAGCAGCTTTATCTTGCGCAAAAACATTTACTGCTAAAAAAACAACCATTAGGAAGAGTGTAATTCGCTTCATTTTAACCTCGTCATCTTATTGTACCTTATTGGAACTGTGGCCGGACCGAGATCGTGTGCTAGAACAATTTTTTGACCCGGTGTGCTAGTCATAAATGTTGCAAAACCAGATCCAAGACCAATTCCAATTTCATTTAAAAATATGTAACATTCTCTAATTAGTGGATATTCTCCATTCGATAGATACCCGGCTACCGGTTCGATGTATTCGCCGCCGGTTATCGATCTTTCATCTGTTCCAATTCTTAAAATCTTTATTCCATTAGATTCTCTCGCAATGTTCAATCCAACAACACCAATCGAATTTTTATTTTCAACTACACTTTTAACAACGTCTTTTTCATTCTTAACTATAAACGCACCGCTTGGCTTTTTGTTCTCTAGCAGTTCTACTTTCAAATTTTCAAAAATTCCGGAATTCTGATCCGGAATAAAAACTTTATATTGTTTACTCTCACCGACTAAAAGTTGTTTCAACTGAGTAGTAGTCATTCTAGTTAAGGAGTGATTTGTATCAACAATCACTGTAAGACCATCGTAGCAAATTTTAATTACCTTAACCTCAGATTTAGTCTTTTCAACAAACTTACTTTCATCCTCTGTAAGACCGCGTGAACTAACAAACATCTGGATTTCTCCATTCAAAATTTTTACAATTCCTTCACGCGCTTTTACTTTTTCAACTTCTATCTTAGTAGCCGAATAAATTGAAACGAAAGTATCCCGTTGTTCAACAACCATTGAGTATAGAGATTCATCGGCATAACACTTAATTGAACCTTTAGTTGCGGTTTCTCTTGGCTCTGGACCACAGCCCGAAATAGATAATACCAACAGGATCGTTGATAATACGAAAAGACTATTCAGTTTCTTCTTCATTAGCTCTGCGGTTTTTTAGGGTGATTATAACAATCCGGTATAAACCGTAAAGAATCATTACAACCCCAAAAATTATTTTAACTTGTTCACTAGCAAAAAGAGTTGTTGGGAATAGCTTTGTTACCATTATTGCTATTCCCAACATAACAAACAAGACTCCCGCAGTATAACCAATGTAAACCATCAGTTTCTGCGTATTCATCTTAGTTTTGTCCTTCCAAAGTAAATCTGTAAGGAAGCACAATCCAAACTGCTATAGGATGTTGATTTTGAAGAGCTGGTGTAAACGCACTTCTCATTGCCGCATCTATTGCATTCTGATTGAATAATTCTGAATCTGATTTAATTACAACAGCTTTTTTCGGTTTACCGGTTTTATCAACCAATACTTTTACAAATACTTTTCCGGTAATACCGGCACGTTTTGCAATTTCAGGATATTCGGGAGTTACCGCACGAACCATTTCCGGCAATTTTTCAACAGCCGTAAAATCATTCATGCCGGGTTCTTCATCCTTAGGTGCTTCTTCAATTTTAATATCCTGAGTAATTTGCGCGCCGCCCGAGAGATCTTCCACCAATGCAGGAGCCTGTTGTTGAGCCATTTCCGTTTGTGTTGCTATTACTTGTTCCGGCGGAGCTTCTTCATCCGGAACAGGTACAGGAACACCCACTGTTGGGGCTGCTACAGGGCCAGCAACTTGAATTTGCGGAGCCACGTTTTCTATTGATGGTGGCGGACCAAGATCGCTATAATTGATCTTCAACCTTACTTCCGGAATTCCTCCTTCATCTTCACGGGAGAGATACTCGGATAAGTAGTAAGAACCAATCAGTAAGAGATGGAAAAAAATTGCGAGCGCCACACCAATTGTATAGTTACGTGCATAGATCTTTTTTAACTCAAAAGCTCCGTACACGCTGGTTTGTTGTAATGCTAATTCTGCCATTTTTTATCTCCTTAGATTGCTCTTGCCATTTCTTTTTTATCAATATCCGTCATCGGAGCCAGAGCATAACGGTCTAACTGTGTTAAACGTAATTCGTCAATAATATCAATCATGATATGATATTTTGCTTTCTTATCAATTTTGATAAGAACGTTAAATCTTGGGTTTTCTGCTTTTTTGTTTTTTAAGAACTTATTCATTTCTTCCCACTTAATTCTATGCGGCACTTCAAATCCCACGTTCCAGTACAATTGCATGTTATCATCAACACGAATTGTAAGCAGGTTAGATTCACCAACTTTGATATCCACATCTTTTGGGGGAAGATTTATTTCTAGCGTCTGCGGTAAGCGAAAAACTGTTGTTAACATAAAAAATGTTAACAAAAGAAAAGCAACGTCCACCAAAGGAGTCATATCAATACCGATATTGATTCTCTTTTTGGGTTTACGTTTGCTATACTTATTTTTCCGTTTTGCACCACCGCTATCAGCAACTGCGCCACCGGACATATTAATCTCCTATTTTAACTTTTCTTTTCAATTTCAAAGTTAGTAACCATATTGAATCTGGTTATTTTAACTTGATCCAGAATATTCATTATATCTTGGATTACGCCATATTCAGCGGAAGCATCTGCCTTAACAATTGTTCTTAGTTTTAAGTTAGACATTCTCGCATCCATTAATTTTTGACCAAGATCTTCCTTTTTAACCGGACTCGCTTGTTTATACTTGTATTGTGTGCCAAACATTTTTTCCATCATGGGTTGGGAATCGAAGCCCATAAAAATGGCACCGGTTTTATCAACATAAACCAACATAGTATTGGATTCCGGAAGTTTAATTTCCGAATGTGAGGTTGGTATTACTACTTCAACATCTTCCGGCGGCTTAAATGTAGTTGTAAGCATGAAAAATGTTAAAAGCAAGAACGCCACATCCACAAGCGGAGTCATGTCTATTCGAATTGAGACTCTTTTCTTTTTAATGTGCGGCATTAATTACCTCACTTAGCTGTTTTTAATAATTGCATAACATTGTATTTAGCTTCGTCAATTTGGAATGTGAAGTTATCTACTTTATTTACGAAAAAGTTATATGCTACTATACCAATAATTGCAGCAATAAGACCGCCTGCTGTATTAACTAACGCCTCTGAAATACCAGTTGCAAGACCAATAGCATCCGGAGCACCGCCGGCAGCAAGCGCTTTGAAAGAACGAATCATACCA
Source organism: Ignavibacteriota bacterium (assembly GCA_043807765.1). Lineage (GTDB taxonomy): Bacteria > Bacteroidota > Ignavibacteria > Ignavibacteriales > Melioribacteraceae > Stygiobacter. The sequence goes on along the minus strand of JAZDFQ010000098.1, from coordinate 68,591 downwards.
ATTACTGTTCCTAAAAGACCAAACATTGTTGCAATAGAAGAAATTGTTGAAAGAGCAATTAAGTTTTTTTCGAGAAGCGGGGTTTCAAGCATCAAAGTTTCTTCTACTGCACGCTCAACTTCTACTAATTGTTTTTCTTTATCTATTGTTGAGCCTGCTGCTGTAACTTCTTGATATCTTGTTAAGGCTGATTTTAATACGTTAGCAACTGACCCTCTTTGTTTATCGCAAAGAATCACTGCTTCGTTAATGTTACCGCTTCTAATTTGATCTATAACTGCTTTGAAGAATTTTGGGATAGCTTGTTTACCAGCAGCTTTTTTTAGCGAAAGTGTTCTTTCAATAATTACTGCAATTACCATTATTGATAAACCAAGTAACATAGCAACTATAGGGCCGGCTATATATGCTAGCGCTAATAAGTTACCATCTAGTGCAACATGCTTCGTACCTTTAGTAGCAAAATCAGCAAAGTTTGCCGGGTTACCAAATACGAATTCGTAAATTAAAAACGCGCTAATCATAGCAACAAAAGTGAGGGTTACAACAAAAGCGGATTGTTTCATTTGTATTACTCCTTGATTATTTAATGTGTTCCGTTATTTATATGTGAATAATGTGCCAAGGTTTTTTATCGATTGAAACTGCAATTGAGGCGTTAAAATGGACTTTTGAGATCAATAAAGCAACAAGTTTTTCAATATGAAATGAAATAGTATTTCATTTTGAAAGCCTTTGTTAAATTATAGTCCATAAAGTTTTCTCTTTCTCCATAGCGTGGTTTCAGAAATGCCCAATATTCTAGAAGCCTCTTTAGTTGTGTGAGCCATTTTTAGTACATCTATTATATGCTGCCTTTCAAGTTCATCTATCTTTTGAACGTTTTGGGTTATCTGCCGGGGCTTAAAGCTATTTATTTCTTGTGGCAGATGTTCCGGCTGAACTGTATCCTCCTTTGCAAAAACAAGAATTCTCTTAACCATGGTTTCAAATTCTCGAACATTTCCCGGCCAATCATAATCAAGTAACAGTTTTTTTGTTTCCTCGGCTATAGAGATATTCCTTCCGGCTCCATGTTTGCTAATGAAATGACTTAGCAACGCTTCTATATCATCTTTTCGTTCCCTTAAAGCCGGGATTAAAAGTCTAACGCCAACAATTCTATAATAGAAATCCTCCCTAATAACTCCCTCTGCAAGATCACTTTCAACCTTTCTATTAGTAGCACTAATTATTCTTACATCAACTTTACGTGTTATACTTTCCCCTACTCTTTCAAACTCCATGTTTTGCAAAAAGCGTAGAAGCTTAACTTGCATTTGCTTAGGTATATCTGCGACTTCATCCAAAAACAAAGTTCCGCCATCGGCCAAATCTAATCTGCCCAATCTATCTTTAATAGCAGTTGTAAAAGCTCCTTTAACATGCCCAAACAATTCGCTTTCAAAGAGGTTTTCCGGAATAGCCGAACAATTTATTGCAATAAACGGGTTGTCCTTTCTATTAGAATTTGAGTGAATGAATTTTGCCAGCAGCTCTTTTCCGGTGCCGCTTTCTCCTTCAATCAGAATCGGTATATCGCTATCGGCAACTTCCTTAGCCGTTTTTAATATTTGTTTTGTTTTTGTATTTACAGTAATGAAGGACTCGCTGTGCAGAGAATCTTCTAACTGATCTGCCAATCCTCTCGCTTGCTTAGAAAGACGATGATATTCGAAAGCTTTTTCTACAATATGAAGAAACTCTTTATGGGTGAATGGTTTTGTAATATAATCGTGAGCACCCTTTTTTATTGCTTCAACCGCACTTTCAATAGAGCCGTGTGCAGTCATTAGTATTATTGTTGTGTCCGGGGAATTTTTCTTTATTTCTACGAGTGTTGAGATCCCATCCATCGGCTGCATTTTAAGATCGACAAAGGCGACATCAAAGTAAACTTCTTTTGTGCGGTTAACGCCATCAACCGGATTTGAAAAAACATCCGGGTTGTAGCCGTGAGAAATAAGTGAAAGCTCGATTGTTTTAAGAATATTTATTTCATCATCTATTACTAAAATTCTATTGCTATGCATCTACGCTACCGGTAATTTAATTTGAAATGTACTTCCTTTGCCAAGTTCGCTGAAAGCTTTTATTTCTCCATTGTGAATTTCGATAATTTCCTTTGCTATTGAAAGTCCAAGACCAAGACTTCCCGGAGCCGAATCATCTATTTGAATAAATTTATCAAACACCATTTTTAGATTTGCCGGACTAATTCCTATGCCCGTATCGGAAATCTCAATAAACAAATCGTCTTCTTTTTTGATGAATTCAACTTTAATCTCTCCTCCGTTTGGAGTGAAACGAAGCGAGTTGGAAACAAGATTTTCTACGGCGCTAATCATGTTGTTAATATTACCGTTTATTTTAGAGCCCATACTCTGGTCTACAACTTCCAAATTTATATTTTTCTCTTTTGCATGGATGGAAAATTTTTTAGCAACATACTCAACAAGTTTTGAGGCTTCGAAAGCTTCAAATTTTATTCTGCCAATATTTGCTTCAAGTTTTGTAAGCTCTAAAATTTCATAGACCAGCTTATTTAATCGATCATAATCTTCTTTCATAGAGACAATGAGATCTTTCTGCTTATCGTTAACTTCTCCAACAACACCATCTTCAAAGAGCCCAAGAGCCATTCCCATCGAAGTAAGAGGCGTCTTTAACTCGTGAGAAACTTTAGCAATGAATTCGCTTTTCATTCTATCAAGTTCTTGATACTTAGTTATATCGTTGAAAACAAAAACTGTCCCTTGTGTCTTGCTCTCTAAAATATCTAATGAAGCCGCCACAACATTAAAATACCTCTGAGAGCCATCGCTACCTTTTAAGTTAATAATCTCTTCTTTCTTAATCGCAAAATCTCTGTTGTTTTTATTTCGGGCTTTAGTTCGTTCATTCTTTAATATCTTTTTTATTTCGACTTTCTTTATTGCCTTCTCTCCAAAGATTTCGTTAAAAGCCTTGTTCGAAAGAAGAATTTTGAAATTCTCGTCAACCATCAAAACAGGCTCGTTCATTCCTTCAATAAGCAGTTCCGACTTCCTTTTCTCATACAAAATTTTATTTAGGTTGAGCTGTTCATACATCTGAAGCCGTTCGCTCATTTTATTAAATTCATCAGCAAGTGTGTTTATCTCGTCGGAATTTTCATCCAGCTCAATACGTTCACTAAAATTTCCTTCGGCCACGTGAGAAACCGACTGTCTTAGTTTTGTTAGCGGGCGGACAATATAGTTTGAGAATTTAGTTCCGAAAACAAAGCTTATAAATATTGCCCCAAGTAGAATAAATAGAATTGTTATTGCAGCAGTTTGAGTTATCGTTTTAACATTTTGCACCGATTCATCAAGTGACGTATGGTTCAGCTCCAGAATTCTATTACACTTTCCTTTAATAGACTGAAGCTGCATAATTAAATTTCCAAGGTCTACTTTAACTTTTGGCGCTTCTCCACGCAAATAAATTTTATAATCAAGGGTGTTTATGTTTTCTTCTTTGAACTTAGTCAGCTCAATTTGCATATCATCAAGAATTTTCTTCTCTTCATTGGAAAGTGCAACTTCTCTAGTCTTTTGGTGCCAATCAAAAAATTCTCCGGTGCTAATTGTAAAGAGGCTGTCTCCTCTGGCAAAATCTTGGTTAAACATTACAATTACGGCTTCAACTTGCTCATCCAAAGATTTACTCATGTTATCGGAATAGATAATAACCGAATAGTTGTCTTGCATCGTTTGCTTGATATATTCATTAAAGCGGTAAAAATTATAGATGCTCCACAGAGTTGCCAGAAACATAATCAGCAAAATAACCGTAAAGCCCAGAATAATTTTGCTGCGCAGACTTGTTGTATATAGATTTAGCATGAATAAGTATTTTGTTACTGTTAAAATACTTTATTGGGTCGGGTAAAAAAACAATAAAACTTTACCCCACTAATTTGCTCTTAATGTTGACTTTTATCCAATCAAACTCAAATTTGCATTAGAAATAATCACTAAGATTTCACTTCGACATTTACGCATACTTTTAGGAATTTGCTATGAAAAAAACTCTCTTCGCACTAGCCGCACTACTTTTCATCAACTTTACTTTAATTCCAAAATTTGGCTCGCAAGACAGTGGCGGAAAACTAATCCCGGAACAAAAATGCTACGATGTTAAATTTTACGATATTCATCTTGATATTGATCCTGTAGAAAAAGCGATTGCCGGATTTACGATCATTACTGCAACCGCCGTAAACGAATTCAAAACGATGATGATTAATCTTGATACTACTTACACAATTAATGATATTTCTCTGATTAACAAAGAAAATGGCGAATCAGAAATTCCTTTTAAGACAAAGAATGGAAAAATTTTATTAGAGTTTCCTTCCCCGGTAAAAAGAGGAGAAACTTTTTCTATTAAAATCTCCTATGCCGGGGCACCAAGAGTTGCCAAGCGTCCGCCGTGGGATGATGGATTTATCTGGTCAAAAACCAAAGATGGAACGGATTGGGTTACTGTAACTTGCCAAGGCGGTGGTGCAGATATTTGGTGGCCTTGCAAAGATCATCCTAGCGATGAACCGGATTCAGTTGCAACTCACTTTACTGTTCCGGCAAACTTAGTTTGCATTGGTTCCGGAAAATTTATTTCTTCAGTTGATAACAAGAATGGTACAAAAACATGGAGTTGGTTTTCACACACACCAATCAACAATTATAATGTAATGTTTTACTTGGGTCCCTACCATGCTATTAAATATGATTATACTAGTGTAACCGGCGAAACAATTCCGTTTTCAGTTTGGGTTTTACCGGAAAGTTTGGAAAAGGCAAAAGTTCACGCGCCTCAGTTTCTTCTGCATATGAAAGTTAACGAAGAACTACTTGGTCCATATCCATTTAGAGTTGATAAATATTCTGTTGTAGAAGCACCTCATCTTGGAATGGAACATCAGACTGCTATTGCTTATGGAGCCGGATGGAAAAACCACAAAGATTTTCCATTCGACTGGCTTCACCATCATGAGTTTTCTCACGAGTGGTGGGGAAATTTAGTTACTGTTGCCGATTGGAGCGACTTTTGGATTCACGAGGGAACCGGAACTTACATGCAGCCCCTTTACCTGGAAATTGTTTTCGGCAAGCAAATGTATTTCGATTACATGAAAAGCATTAAGCGTTTTTCCAACAAACAACCGTTAGCACCTCGCGGCGAAAAGACATCGGGAGAGGTTTACGGTAACGACATTTATTATAAAGGCGCATGGATTCTTCATACTTTGCGCTACTATTTGGGTGATGAAACTTTCTTTAAGGTTTTCAGACGCTGGGCTTATCCTACCGAAGAGATGGAAAGAATTAAAACCGGTGCGCAATGCCGTAACGCTACAACTGATGAGTTTCTTCAAATGGCAGAAAGAATTTCTGGTAAAAAATTAGATTGGTTCTGGGAAGTTTATATGCGCCAGGCTTCTCTGCCAAAACTGCATTACAAAAAAGGTCAAAGCAAAATTGTGCTTTGGTGGGAAACGGAAAACAACATTTCGTTCCCGCTTCCGGTCGAAGTAAAAATAGCCGGCGAAATAAAACGTTTAGCTATGTCTGATGGTAAAGGAGAACTTACGCTTAATCAAAATGACGAGTTTACAATTGACGCGAATGAGCGATTGTTGATGGTGCTGGTAAAAGACTAACTTTGCTCTGCTCATTTAGAAAAAAGACTTAACCACGAAGAGCACAAAGCATGCATTAAACAGATCACAAAGGACACAAAGAAAAAATGAACGAAACATTTATACTCTTGTTAATTGGGTTGGCGGCAGGATTGCTTAGCGGTTTGCTTGGCATTGGCGGAGGAATAATCATTATCCCAATGTTGGTTGGTTTTCTCGGCTACACACAAAAAGAAGCTCAAGGCACCTCTATTGCCTTGCTGCTATTACCTATTGGCATTTTAGCGGTAATGAACTATCACAAAGCCGGATTGATCAATTATAAAGCTGTAGCTTTTATGGTTGTTACCTTTGTAATCGGCAGCTACCTCACTTCTAAATATGTAACATCTATGCCGGATGCTATTTTGAAAAAGATATTTGCAGTATTTCTGCTGGTTTACGCATTCAAACTTTTGCTCGGTAAGTAACTTAATTAAGCATCCGCAATAGGATGCTTTAGCTTTATATAATGCTCCATTCTCAATAAAAGAAATTCATAATGAAAAGATATTTTTACTTCTTTGCCTTAATCACTTCAACCCTTATTGCGCAAAACGATCTTTGGATTTTATCGGCACCGTCGTATAAAGAGTTTACAAAAATAAATCGCGGCGGAATAACCGTAATTCCAAACGGAAGATTTATCACTCCGCTAGGGAAACAAATTACAACTGCGCCACACCCATACGGATTGGTGTTAAGTCCGGATGGAAATACCGCAGTAACGGCAAACTCCGGAACAGGCCCGCTTTCCATAACAATCATAAAAAATATTTTAAGCGAGAATCCGCTAGTGATTCAAGTTCCGCCCGGTGCTTCTACCGACAAGGGTGTACTTGAATCTGTGTTTATGGGATTAGCGATTTCGCCGGATAATAAAACTGTTTATGTAAGTGGCGGCGAAACAAATAAAATATATCTCTTCAATCTTGAGACCGGAAACCGCATTGATTCCATTGATTGTTCTGCAAGCACAAAACAGAATGACTACTCGCATGGATACATCGGCGATATGGTTATAACAAAAGACGGTAAAAAACTTTTTGCAGTAGACCAGATAAATTTTAGAATGATTGTTGTTGATACAAGAAGCCGTAAAGTAATTCAAAACGTGCCGGTTGGGCGTTATCCTTTCGGAATTACACTTTCGCCGGATGAAAAAAATATTTTTGTGGCTAACGTTGGAATGTATGAATACAAGAAAATCAAAATCTTAGATGGCAAAAAGAAGGGAATGAACTTTCCTCCGTTTTCATACTTATCTAAAGAGTCGGAAGAAGGAATTAAGAATGATGAGTTTGAAGTTCCGGGACTTGGAAATCCTTGCGATGCTAAAGCGTTTTCGGTTTTTGTAATTGAAAACAAAACACAAGCAAAGGTAATTGCAAAAATTAAAACCGGAATTCAGATTGGAGAAAAGATTGAAGACATTCCGGCAATCGGCGGTGCCAGCCCAAACTCAATTGCCGCAACTAATAAACTAGCGTTTGTAAGCAACGGAACTAACGATAACATTTCTGTGATTGATATTCAAAAGAAGAAAGTAGTAAAGACAATCAAGCTTGTTCTCGATGAAAGACTGAAACATTTCCGTGGAGTAATTCCTTACGGCTTAACTCTCTCTCCGGATCAAACAAGATTGTACGTTGCCGAATCCGGCATTAACGCAATAGCCGTTATTGATGTAGCTAAGCTCGGGGTTCTCGGTCATATTCCAACCGGTTGGTTTCCCGCTAAATTAAAATTGAGCAACGACGGCAAGAAAATCATCGTTGCCAACGCAAAAGGATTCGGCAGCGGGCCAAACGGCGGCACTATTTTTAAGCGTGGTGCGGAAGGAAGTTACATAGGCAGTTTGATGAAAGGAACAGTTGCGGTTTTTAATATTCCTACAGACGAAGAATTAAAATCTCTAACACAAAAAGTAGTTGCGAATAATTTCAGAATTGAGCAATCAAACTCGCCGCGCTTTGCCGAACGGAAAAACAATCCAATTCCTCTTTATCCAAAAGAAAAAGTAAGCCCAATTAAACATATTGTGTTCATATCAAAAGAAAACAGAACTTATGATGAAGTCTTTGGGCAAGTTAAAAACGCAGATGGTGATTCAACAATAGCGCGCTACGGTTACAATGTTTCTTTTACCAACAGAAGCAAAACGGCTTCGGTTAACAACGCCACCGTTATGCCAAACCACATCGCGCTTGCCAAACGTTTTGCTATGAGCGATAATTTTTATGTTGATGCGGATGTGTCTGCCGATGGACACCGCTGGCTTTCAAACACTTATCCAAATGAATGGGTTGAGACAACGGTCCCCGCAAGTTATGGCGACAACCGCGAGTACAAAGAGAATTCAAAATCGCCCGGCATGTTATCGTTTACCGGCTCCGCCGGAGCTATTTATCCCGAAGATTTTAACGAAGCCGGTTCGATGTGGGATCATCTCGACCGCAACAAGAAAAGTTTTTTCAATTTTGGTTTTGCATTAATGTTTGAACCCGCCGACTATGATGTAAAATATAAACAGGGCGGCGTTAGACACATTGCAAACTTTCCTCTTCCGGCGCCATTGTTTGCAAACTCTTCCAAGATTTATCCAACTTACAACACTTCTATTCCGGATCAGTTTAGAATTGATATGTTCACAAAAGAGTTTAAGGAAAAGTGGCTTGATGAGAAGAAAGAAATTCCATCTATGCTTACTGTAATAATTCCAAACGATCACGGCGCGGGAGAAAGACCCGATACCGGTTATCCTTTTCGCGAAAGCTACATGGCGGATAACGATCTTGCCGTTGGTAGAATTGTAGAATTTCTTTCGCACACTCCTTACTGGAAAAACATGATGATTGTTATTACAGAAGATGATGCACAAAACGGTGTTGATCACGTCGATGCGCACAGAAGTATTCTGATGGTAATCTCACCCTATGTTAAAAAGAATTATGTAAGCCACGTGCATTACAGTTTTGGAAGTATCTTTAAAACATTCTGGAATGTTCTAGGCATCCCTTATTTAAACCAGTATGATACCGGTGCGAATGATTTTGCAGATTTCTTTACAGACAAACCCGATTTCACTCCTTACAACGCGCTAAATGTTGATGCAAGAATCTTTGATCCGCAGAAAGCGCTCGATCCGCTTGATGAAAAGTTTGATTGGAAATCGCTTGAAGAATCTCCCGAAATTGATAACGTGCCGGATATGATGCGCGAAGCAAAAGAAAAAGATAAAGACCGTTTGGAGAATAGGGAAAAGAAGTAGCTATTAGGCAGTAGGCAGTAGGCAGTAGGCAGTAGGCAGTAGGCAGTAGGCAGTAGGCAGTAGGCAGTAGGCAAAAATAAAGCGAGGCAATCTAAAAACACATTTATAAAAATTTTTCTGACAGTAATTACAAAAAATGAATAGACCCAAAACTCATTCACATACTTCCGCAATCTTTACTGCGCTACTTGTTACCTTTTTATGGTCTACATCATTTATAATTATAAAACTTGGGCTTGGTGAGATTCCACCACTTACCTACGCGGGCTTGCGTTACACAATTGCGTTTATTTGCTTACTTCCATTCGCGTTAAGAAAAGAACGGATTGAAGAAATTAAAAAAATTGAAAAACGCGATTGGCAAAAACTTATTGCTCTTGGTTTTATTTTTTACACTTTTACACAAGGAACTCAGTTTCTCGGTCTCTCTCTTCTTCCGGCTGTAACTGTTAGCCTTATGCTCAACTTTACTCCGGTTGTTGTTGCCGTAATGGGAATATTTCTGCTTTCTGAAACCCCCTCTTCCCGCCAATGGTTTGGCGCGTTTTTATTTTTAGCGGGAGTTATGGTTTATTTCTTTCCGGCGGATTTATCCGCAAGCAGAATTACCGGATTGATTGTAATGTCCGTCGGTGTAATCGCAAACGCAAGCTCTTCAATTCTCGGTAGATCGGTTAACCGGGGCGGAAAGTTACATCCGCTAACCGTAACTATTATAAGCATGGGCGTTGGCTCTATTGTTCTTCTTATTGTAGGAATTGCTGTACAAGGTTTTCCAGCAATTGGATTGAAGAATATTCTATTCTTACTCTGGCTTGCCGGAATTAACACCGCGCTCGCATTCACTCTTTGGAATTTATCTCTCCGTTCACTCACCGCTATGGAATCATCCATCATTAACGGAACAATGCTGATACAAATTGCAATTCTTGCGTGGGTATTTCTTGGCGAAACAATTACACTAAAAGAATTTGCCGGAATGTTAATTGCCGCGGCGGGCGCGCTGCTGGTGCAGTTGAAAAAGAAATAATAGTATTCCCTCTCCTTGATAAGGAGAGGGTAAGGCTTGCCCCGCGCTGTGTGCGGGGGTGAGGTTAACGGTAAAACAACTATGACTCGCATCTACAACAAAACCGAACTAAAGGATACACGCAGAAAATTACGTAAAGAACAAACCTACGCGGAAAAGGTTGCGTGGATGGTTTTGCGAAACAGAGTTTTGTTTGGCTGCAAGTTTAGGCGACAATTTTCCGTTGACAGATATGTAATTGATTTCTATTCACCGGAATTAAAGTTAGCGATAGAACTTGACGGCGGAATACACAACGAACCAGCTCAAAAACTGTATGACATTGAACGCCAGAAGTTTTTAGAAAGTATTGGAATCACCTTTTTGCGTTTTACAAACGAAGAGTTTGTTGATAATGGCGATTATGCGGAAAACAAAATAAAAGAAACAATTAAAAAGCTTACTTCAAAAAGAATTTAAAAGTCCCTCTCCTTTTTTCAAGGAGAGGGGTTGGGCTTGCCCCGCGCTGTGTGCGGGGGTGAGGTTAAAGCTTTACCTCCCTCTTTGTCTCCCTCCTTAGTAAGGAGGGAGAGCGGCAAGTTTTGTTTTCTTGAAATTGCAAATGCTAACAAGTAATTTGCAAACAGTAACGGGATTCCATTCAATATGACCACGGGAACCTTTTTACACTTATTTTTATGCTTAAAAAGGACAATTCCCTATTGAAAGCAAAAGCTTACGATTGAATTACTTAAGACACAACCGAGTACTTCGGAGATATGATAAATGACAGAGAGAATAAACTATAGCTGGATAGAATCAAAGTTCAGATATCTTAACTCACAAATTGGTTTATTCAAGCTTGGTTCGAAAGAGGATTTTTTCTTTGACCCAACTCCTGGTTTTTACGGATTCTTAGCTCAAGGCACAACACAGGTTTTAAATGAGGGGATAAAAATGCTTGCGGAATTTATTGGGTTGACAAATTGCCCAGTTATAGAAGAGTGGAACGGCATAGAAAACCCATTAACAAACATTTCTCACGATTGGTCAAAAGATAATATCCCACCGGGGTTAATAAAACACAATGGACCATATCATAGCAGAATTGAATTAAACATAACCAATAAACATTCACCAATTATCATGGCAGCAATACTTGCGCATGAATTGACACATTATTTTCTTGAACAAAAAAATATTCGATTACCAGATACACTCGAAAATGAGCGCCTTACAGACCTGGCAACATGCTTTCTTGGATTAGGAAAACTTACGTTGAATGGGTACACCCCAATCCAGTGGGAATTGGTTAAAGATGGACATTTAAAAAAGTATTCTTACAATATTGGTTATCTAACTTCATACGAAATGACAATGATTCATTTATTTGTAATCAGATTTAGAGGATTGGAAATGGATATTGCAAAGCGTGAGCTTACAACCCAAATACTTAATTTGCTTGATCCTGTTAACTATCTTCTTCAACAATTTTTACAAAAGAAGCTTATAACCGGTGAAAGACAATGTCTTCATTGTGATAATTTTACGACATTCGATATTAATCCGGTTGACGAAAACATCTATTGCTCTTCATGTGGTTGGGAGTGGAATGAAATATTATTATGGAGCTATAAAAAACGTAATAAACTATGGAAAAAGATTAAAAATATTTTAAAAATGTAATAAACAATGAAAGATAATACACAAAACAACTTTCGTTATTACAAATGAGCTAATAGGTTATAAACAATGTACTGGGTTATAAATGTAAAGGATTGGAAACTCCTAAAATCTCAAGTGAAGAATCTGAGAAAGTACATTTTTCGAGGACAATCAAAAAACGAATGGTCTCTGGAACCCTCGTTAGAACGCGAAACTAAGTTCTTAGAGAAAGAAAATCTTTACTGGCAATACTATTATGAAAGTAAAACGATTAGTCGATTTAAAAAACATTCGAAAAAATATTTAACGAAAATTCCAAGTAATGACGACTTATTTAGCTGGTTGTCTATTATGCAACATCATGGTACTGCAACCCGGTTGCTAGACTTTACTAGTTCTTTATTCATAGCGGCTTTTTTTGCGACAAGAAAACAAGAAAATTCAAGTGCTATCTGGGCATTAAATAGCACGGCACTCGCACTAAATGGTATTGACAACATAGATAATCCGACCCTTGTTTCTGAATCTATAAATAATGACAATTCTGTTGACTATTTTTTCAGAAAAGCAGTAAATCTCGAACTTTCCCAAAACATGATCAGTTTTAAAAATCAACGTAGGAAAAAAACCACCAAAATTAAGGGTGTTTTAATTGGAGCAGAACCCAGTTTCTTGAATAGCAGGCTGTCTGCCCAGAGAGGATGTTTTGTTTGTGCAACACGACTTGAATTTTCTTTTGAAGAAACAGTGGTTAATTATTTCGAAAATTCTATAAAAGGGCTTAATGAAGAATGTGCATATATAAAATCTATTAGCGATATCAATTGTGAAGATTTAGCTCCAGTCATAATAAAGTTTGTAATCCCGAAAGATATCATACCTAGTATTATTAAGGACTTAAAGTCAAAAAATATTACAGAAGAAACCTTGTTCCCAGACATAGATGGATTTGCAAGAAGTCTAAACAATATTATGCAGAGTGATTTTCTTCCGTCGTCACGATGCAGCCGTGACGAAATACAGAAATAGTTGAACGAGTAGAGACTTGAAACACTTGATAGTTCACCCAAAAATAAAACCGTCTTTAATAGCCAAGTGCGGAATGAACTGCGGTTTATGTTATGCCTTTCAAAGGGAAAAGAATAAATGTCCGGGCTGCCGCCAACTTAGCGCCGGAATGCCGGTATCAATAGAAAGATGCAAAATTAGAACGTGCGGCTTCTTTACAAATGCCAACGCCAAGTTCTGCTATCAATGCTCAGAGTTTCCATGCAAAGCGTTAATGCATATAGATAAACGTTACAGAACCAAGTATGGTGCGAGCATGATAGAAAATCTAAATGCAATTAAGGTAATCGGAATAAGAAAGTTTGTTGCACGCGAACAAGCAAAATGTGCTTGCGGCAACTGTGGATATTTACTTAGTGTTCATAAACCTAATTGCTTAAAATGCGGAGCAAAGAAAACAGCAGTCAAACTTTCTTAGAAAGGATTCCAACTTGGATTCAAAAGTAAAGTTCAGCAACATTGATGAATACATATCTCTCTTTCCAAAAGAAGTACAAACTAGTCTGAAAAGTTTGAGAGAGACTATCAGAAAAGCTGCACCCGGTGCTGAGGAAGCAATTAGTTATCAAATGCCGACACTTAAGCTGAACGGAAATCTTGTTCACTTTGCAGCTTACAAAAACCATATTGGTTTTTACCCGGCGCCTTCGGGCATTGAGGCGTTTAAGAAGGAGCTTTTGAAATACAAAAGCTCTAAAGGCGCCGTTCAATTTCCAATAGATGAAAAGCTGCCTCTTGGCTTGATTAGCAAAATTGTTAAATACCGTGTTAAAGAAAATCTCGCTAAGAAAAAGAAGAGTAAATGAGCGAGCGAAATTATTTCTTAGATGAAAAATACAACAACAACGATTTTGTGAAAGATGGTTTTGCTAACGGCGAATATGAAAACTGTATCTTCACAAACTGCCGCATAGCAAATGTTAATCTATCGGGAAACGTCTTCATCAACTGCGAGTTTGTTAACTGCGAGCTAAGCAACGTCAAAATTGCGGATACTGTTTTCCGTGATGTGAAGTTTACCAACTGCAAGTTAATAGGGCTGCAATTTTCAACTTGCAATAAGCTTATGCTCACTATGGAATTTGAAGGCTCTCAGCTAAACCTAGCATCGTTTTACAATCTCAAACTACGTAAAACAACATTCAGCAAATGCGAATTAAGAGAAACCGATTTTGTTAATGCGGATTTATCCGGCTCACAATTTTTAGAGTGCGACTTAAATAAAACTCTCTTTGAAAATTCCAATTTATCAAACTGCGATTTCAGATCGGCCTACAATTATGCAATTGACCCGGAGAAGAACAAAATATCCAAAGCAAAGTTTTCTATTGAGGGTGTTACCGGCTTGCTAAGCAAGTACGATATAACGATCGAGAAATAAAAACAAAACTTGAAAATTTTCCTACTTCCGGACTGAACATGAAAAGACTATTAAGAACATTATTATTTTTTTTCACTATAGGATTATCTGCGCAGAGTAATGTAGGTGCTAAATTCAGTGGCAATCCAATTATTCAAGGCAGATACGCTGATCCGGAAGGAGTTATTTTCGGAAAAGAATACTGGATTTATCCAACTTACTCCGATGTCTACGAGAAGCAAGTTTTCCTCGATGCGTTTTCATCAAAAGATTTGGTCACATGGGAAAAACATTCAAGAGTTATTGATACATCTATTGTTAAGTGGGCACACAAAGCAATGTGGGCTCCGTCGGTTATCGAAAAAGAAAACAAGTATTACTTATTCTTTTCTGCTAACGATCTGCAGCGCCCGGGCGGGCCGATGTGGGATACGAAAGATAGCTCTAGCCACACCGGCGGAATCGGAATTGCTGTTGCCGATTCTCCCGGCGGACCATATAAAGATTATTTGGATAAACCTCTTATTGCGGATTTTCATAACAATGCACAGCCGATAGACCAATTTGCGTTTAGAGATCAAGATGGCTCTCATTATTTAATTTACGGCGGATGGGGACACTGCAACATTGCAAAGCTTAACAATGAGTTTACCGGCTTCATCCCTTTTGAAGATGGAAAAGTGTTTAAGGAGATCACCCCTAAAGATTACGTTGAAGGGCCATTTATGTTTATACGCAACGGTAAATATTATTTCATGTGGTCTGAAGGAGGATGGGGTGGACCAAATTATAGTGTGGCCTATGCTATTGCTGATAACCCAACGGGACCATTTACACGTATCGGAAAAGTACTTCAGCAAGATAAAGAGGTTGCAACCGGCGCCGGGCATCACTCGGTAATTCAAATTCCCGGTGAAGACAAATGGTATATTGTTTATCACCGAAGACCGCTTGGTGAAGTCGCTAGGGACTTTAGAGTTGTTTGTATTGACCGTATGTACTTTGATGAGGAAGGATATATAAAGGCTATAAAGATGACCAACGAGGGAGTAGAATCGAATTTATTTAAAAGATAATGTTGCATTATTCCGTTTGATTAACAATTTTACAGTGTAACTCATAATCGTTGCGGCTTACTCGTACGAATCCATCAATTAAAACGGCTCTTGTTTTATATGGA
Organism: Ignavibacteriota bacterium; assembly: GCA_043807765.1. GTDB lineage: Bacteria > Bacteroidota > Ignavibacteria > Ignavibacteriales > Melioribacteraceae > Stygiobacter. The sequence continues at coordinate 53,292 of JAZDFQ010000098.1, read as the reverse complement.
AATAAAAAGAACAACCGGAAGCGATAAAGATTTTCTTGAATTGGTGAAACTACTTGATGAAGAACTGTGGCAAAGATATCCCGAAACGCAGCAGTTGTATGAGAAGGGAAATGCAATTAACAATGATGCGCACACACTTGTTATCTACATAGATGGAATTGCTGCCGGTTGTGGTTGCCTAAGAGATTTTGAATATGACGGCAGTACGGAGTTAAAGAGAATGTTTGTCCGCAAAGAATACCGTGGAAGAAGGATAGGAAGAATCATTGTTGAAGAATTGGAAAAATGGGCTGTAGAGTTAAACAAGAAAACCATTTATCTGGAAACCGGCGTTAATCAGCCGGAAGCAATTTTTTTATACGAACGGATGCATTATCAGTGGATTGACAACTATGGCGAATATGTTGGAAACAAAGAAAGCATTTGCATGAAGAAGAATATTTGATAGGCTAAGAACTCCCGCCAATTTATTCAACAAAAGAATTCATAAATGAAATCAACCAACTACTTTAATACATTAATTCAGGTTGCGGATGATTGTCCGACAAAAACAGCCAAGGTTCCATCTTCGGAAAACAAAAGCAAAACTGTTGCCGCTTTGCAATATGAAATGATAGCACAATCGCCATACAAATTTACTTCCGACGAAATTATATTTAAAATACACGCACTCAAAAGTAAAATTACAGCAAAGCATTTTGCCGAAGAGAAGAAAATGTTTTTCTCAAAAGGACAAGCTTGCTTGCGTACGTCCCCTTTAGCTAAACGCTACGGTTGGGGAATCCACAGCAACGAAGTAGGAAAAGTCGCGTTATATGCAGTCGAGTCGGTTCAATATCAGAAACTTGTTAAAGACGAATCGATTGCCAAGACAAAAGCCATGAGGACAAAACGGAAAGACAAATAAACATTACGGCGATTGGTGAAATACTCTGGGATGTTTACCCGGATGAAAAAAGATTAGGTGGTGCCCCTTTTAATTTCATTTATCATATTCATAAAATATTCGGAAATGCTAATTTTATTTCTTCCGTAGGAAATGACGCTAACGGAAAAGAATTGCTGGCTATTCTTTCTACTTTCGGATTTAATACAAAGACCATTTCAATTGATAAAATTCATCCAACCGGCACTGTAAAAGTAGCTCTTGATGAAAACAAAGTCCCAAGCTTCATTATTTCGTCTGAATGTAGTTTTGATCATCTTTCTCTTAACAACGCGGCTAAGAGGGTTGTTAATAAAGAAACCGATTTACTCTACTTCGGCACATTTACTACTCGAACAGAATTTTCGCGTAAGACTATTTTATCATTATTAGACTATCCGGGGAAAAAATATTTCTGCGATTTAAATCTTCGTCACGATTTTTACACGAAAGCATTTGTTGAAAAAACTCTTCAAGTAAGTAATGTGATAAAAATAAACGAACTGGAACTTGAAATTCTTAAACGGTTGTTTGCACTTCCAAATGACAATTTTTTTGCGATTAACATGTTAATTGAGCAGTTCAATATAGAACTAGTCGGTTTAACATTAGGAGAAAAGGGCTCCGAGCTCTATACGGCTACGGAATCGGATAAGTTTAGGCGTATTGTACATGAAGCGGTAATTGATACTCTCGGCGCCGGTGATGCATTTGCGGCTATTCTCTGTTTGGGTTATTTATTTAATCTCCCGCTAAAGCAAATTAATACTCTGGCAAACGATTTTGCTCTTGAAATTTGCAAGGTAAATGGCGCTCTTCCTAAAAAGGACAGAATTTACAAGAAGTACAAATCCGCATTTTTACTTAGTAGACTTCAACCGCTTAAATAATTCCCTCTTTTTGATCTACACTTTCACCGGCGATATCTCTAAGTTTACTTATCACAAATGTGGTCTTACCATGAAAACAAAAAATTCATCACGCAAACTTAATTTTTGCTTTAAACAAATTATTACCTCACTAGTTTTTGTATTATTCCTAAGTACAGCTTTGTTGGCGCAATCAGTAGCCGCACCGGAAAAACCAAAAACAAATATTGAAGACGCGTTAAAACATCCGCGCACAAATTTATCTATGCCCGGCTTGTATCCGGGAATGGTTGTTGAAGTTGATCATGCTAAATCGATTGTAGACAACAAAATTGATGGACAAGCTGCTTACGATATGCTTGCAAAGGGAATGCTTGAATTGACAGGAGCAAAATCGCTTAAAGATGCTTGGTTAAAATTTGTTTCCCAAAAAGACAGAATTGGATTGAAAGTAAATCCCGTAGCCGGACCAACATTATCAACAAGTGTTGAAGTAACACAAGCAATTGTTAAACAGCTAACCGATGCCGGAATACCTAAAGACAAAATTCTTATTTGGGATAGACGCGAAGAACAGCTTGCAGAAGCCGGATTCACTAAAGACAATTTCCCGGGCATCAAAATAATTGGTACCGAGCGTGGCGAAAATGGAAAGATGTATGATGAAAATGGAAAACTCTACGGCGAACGTATGATTGACAAAGACTGGTACTATATGGCTGACTGCGAAGAAAAATATGACAGCGCTACTATTCCTTATATGGTGAACGAAGGAAAGTATTCTTACTTCACAAAAATTGTTACACAGATGGTTGATAAGATCATCAATGTGCCAATATTAAAGAACGCTGGCTCATCAATAACTCTCTGCTTAAAAAATCTTGCTTATGGAAGTGTATCTAACACCGGCCGATTGCATAAACAGCTCTGGCACGAAACAACCGCTGAGGTTTGCGCATTCCCTCCGTTGCGTGACAAGGTTGTTTTAAATATTGTTGATGGAATAAAAGGATGCTTTAACGGCGGCCCGGGTGCTAATCCTCAGTTCTTCACAGAATACAAAACATTATTAATCGGTAGCGATGCAGTAGCTGTTGATAGAATTGGTTACGACATAGTAATTAAGAAACGTATTGAGCTGAAAGTCCAGAAAGAAGATATTGCGCGCGGAAGAATTTTTATGGATCTCGCGCAAAAATATAATCTTGGCGTTGCCGATATTGAGAAGATTGAATTGAAAAAAATTGAGCTCGGTTTATGAGAAGATTTCTTTTGCTGTTAGTCATCTATCTCATTTTAGTTTTTTCCGTTGTTAATAATGCGCAAACTGATAGCGACTTCCCCGCATTAACGGCTAACGATATTCCTTCCGGCAAAATTATTCGCGCAAGTTACTTTAGCGGAGATGCCTTGTGGGGAATTATAGATGGGGGCGCTGATATTTATTTAGAATATGGATTCGACATACTCTTGCTTCAAGAAATCGAATGGAAGAAAGTACATTTCCGTGTAGAATTTTACCGAATGATTGATCCTATAGCCGCTTATGGCATTTATTCTGTTTCTCATTTCAAATGCAGCAAGCGCGATACACTTTCTAAATATGTTTGCATCACTCCGTTTCAAGTTCAGTCCGCACTTGGAAGATTCTATATCTCGATAGCTAATGACAAAGGGACTAAGGAAGCCGGAGAGCTAACGATTAAGTTATTTGAAATTGTTTTAAGCAAAAGCAAAGAAGCATTGTTTCAAATTCCGGAAAGATTTGGAAATGAGGAGTTTAGAAAATCGCACAAAAATCTAAAAGTAATTAAAGGCGCACTAGGATTTCAAAACGGTTTTCCATCATGGTCCGAAAAATTTGAATCGTTCAGCAACTATTTGGTTTATTTGCTGCCGGAAGACTTCGGTGAGAAGTCATCTTGCTATTCTTTAATCAAATTTAGCTCGGAAACTGATTTGAAGAATTTTGTTAGCAATAATTCTGATTTTGGTAAATGCAAAGTTGTCTCTGAAAAGGAACTTCTTTATTATGAATCAAATGATAAAACTGACGCTAAGCAGAAATTGTTCTTCGAATAAAATATATGTCTACAAAAAGAAAATGGCGCCTTTTGTGCGCCATTTTTTGTGTTCTTTCTTTTTGATGAGACAAGATCATTTGGATTTTTTTGTAGGCTCTGCTTTTGCCGGCTGCAGATCTACTGAAACTCCTTTCGGAAGCAAATTGTACATAGAGCCGGTGAACATATCTACTATCATTCCAGGTAAAAAGCCATTTAGAGCGTTTCCCCAAAACCAGACAGAGATTTTCTTCGTTAACTGAGTTTCGTAAGGCTCGTAACCATCCAGATCAATTTTAATTATGTGATTAGCATCCCTGTCTAGATTAACGACTTGCGGCGTTAGCCCAAATTTCTTTCCATCAATGGTAATCTTTGCGTTCTCCGGTACAGAGCTAATTTCAACATCCTGAGTTGTAGTATTAAGTACTGTAGCACAATTACTCAAGCCAATTAAGAGAATAAATAGAACTAGTGATATTCCGATGCGTTTCATTTCCGGTAGCCGTTTTTGTTATTATTATCGAAAAATACTAAAGAAAGTTTAGATTGAAGACGACGAAACTTTAAACGAAAAGCGCCCACCGAAGCAAGCGCTTTGGTTACTAGTAAACCTCCCTTATTTCATGTACATCAGTTTAAGCGTCTTAACAAACTTGCCGCCGCTTACACTAAACAAATAAACTCCGCTCGAAATAACTTCGCCGAAATCATTCTTGCCATCCCAGAACAATTTAACCACACTCTTATTCTGGATTTCATCGGAAGAAAATGTTTTAACAACTTGTCCAAGCGTGTTAAATATTTTGAACGAGAGTTTCTGTCCAAGCATATTGTTTGGGAGCTTAACTGTTATCGTAACTTGAGAATTAAATGGATTTGGATAAGCATCTAAAGAAAATTCTGTTGGTATTTCCGACGTTGCCTCAACATCTGTAGCACCGATTGGTTTTCCATCATCATAGAAACAAGTGTAGCACCACGAAGTATCATTCTCTAAAGCTAAGAAGGCAGTGTAATTTGTTAATATTTGATGAGTCCTACTCAATCCAACTATTTCGTTAATAACTGAATTGGTAATTGTTGAATTCATAAGCGTGTTTATGTAATTACCAACCCAAGTTTTAGGAATAATATCTTCCCCTTTTTTATTTGCCGCATCATCAATCATCATTGTTTGAGTAAATGGAGTAGAATTAAACATGCCGGAAGTTTTTACAATGAAAGGAAACTCGCCCGTATATTTTCCAATTTGTAATATTGGTTTATTAAGAGAAACAACTTCTCCCTTTCCGCTTAAGGCTTGTCTGCTATAGCAAAAACCGGATTGTAGAGTTGTATACAAATCAAAAGAATTTACTGTACCGTTAAGTTTGGTAAATAGCTCTGAAAGTGTCGTACTTATGCTGGTACCAATTCTTTGATATGTGCCGCCGGTAAGTCTGCTTAAGTTATCATACAGATATTCATTTCCAATATAAGATCTGTTGTTGAAGTAATAGTACACATAATCCTTATCGTTATAATCATAAACCATTACCGGATAATTAACCGACATCAGATTTCGTATGTCATTAATTAATTGATTGGCTGTTGTATTGCTTCCTAACTGATCAGAATTTGACAACAAGAATATTGTGCCGGAAGCGCCTTTCTTGTTCAGATAATCGCAGCCCTCTTTAATTAGTGCAGGCAAATTGCTGTAAGTGGAAATCGAATTTTCAGTTACTGTAGAAAAAACTTTATCAATGCTTGATTGATCTCCGCTTACCCAATCTTCAGAGGCTTTCCCAATGTTGAGTCCGGAATACATAATATTAAACTTATCGTTAGAGCTAAAGCTGGATTTTAATAATAGCTTCAAGTTAGTTAATAATGTAGCTCTTGTAGTATTGCTTTTTCTTGAATCGTAATCAATTAAGAAAAGAGCTTTTTTCGAGTTTCCGGTTAAAGAATTTCCTGGCATTACAGAGAGTTGGTAGAAACCTTCGTTGCCAAGTTTATAGTATTTAAAATAAACTCCGCCAATCATTGGATTATCAAATACGATGTTGTTGGTGCTGTAAGTAGAGAGACTGGAAATATCCATTTCGAAGTGATCGCCGAAGAAGGAATCGTTTATCTTATTGAACGATTTATCAGAGGTTGAAATGTATGGATTCTTCCAATCCATGCTCGTCCAAGTTTTCAAATATACCTTTGGAACTTGGTAGCGGGAAACTTTTAACAGTTCGGTTGGAATTCCAACCGACACATTTGCTTCGCTCCAAACAACTGGAGCTAAATATGTAATTCTAACTTTACGAGTTTCATTTTTACCCATTGGATAAACACGAAGCTGATAACTCTTTGTCCCGATCTTTTTTAGTATTGCCGGGTCTTGCCTTCTGTTTACAATGCTTTCATAGATCTGAGAAGCCGTCCAGACATCCAGAACTTTTCCTTTACTGATCTTATCTCCAATCCACAACCATAGATCGGAAACGATACTTCCTTCAGGTAATTCAAAATTGTAAACTACTTCCAGTGGATTGTTTGTATAGAAATTAGAACCCTTTGCTGAAAAAGTTAAGTAAGCACTTACCTGACTGTAAAGTCCTTTTTGACCAATAGAAAAAACCGCTTCTTCAATATTACCCGGAGCGGTGTTCCATGTTTGCTGAGGATCGAGAACAGTTAAACTCCATTGTGAATAAGATTGTGATGCAAAAAACAACAGACATAGAATAGTTAAACGACGAATAACCAAACTCATAGTCCCTCCTAATAGTAGATTATAGAAATGTGAACATACACCAAATTGTACACTCAAAAGTAATCAACTTAAAGCACAATAATCATACCTTTTAAAAGGTCTTTTGTAAACGTTTAAATGAGTGCATTGGTATAATTACCAATGAATTTATTTCGTACTTAAAAAAACGTTTTTCGCAGCAGTTAAATTGTGATATGATAGGAGATATTTTTATGCACTACATTATTTATTACTGCATAATAACCAAGCGGCTGTATTTCTAAGCTTTGTAGTTTTCAATAAATGTTTCCCACCAATTCTGCATATCCTTTGTGTAGCTGCCTCTTATTATCAACACATGATTGCCGAGTGGTTCATTCAATAAATCACTTGGCTTTGCTGAGCCGTGTATCTTAACAGTAACTTGCGTTCTACAAAGATTCTCTGTATTTGATGTTTCAATAATTTCCCCGTTAGTAATCCAAATCTTCTCTAAGTTATTCCCGCCAAGTCTTAACAGTGTAACTTTCCCCTTTGTAAACTCGCCCTCAATACCTACACCTAATCCGGATTCGTAATGTGAGCGTAACTTGTAAGATTGAACCATACTTATAGGAACAGTGCAATGGGCAAACAATACCGTGTTGTTCTGCTCATCAATTTGCGCGGGATTTGCCATCCAAACTGTTTGGTCTGTCATAGCATTTGCCCAAATCATTCCCAGTGTTGAAACAAGATCCCCTTCGCATCCGGCAACTATACCATCATCATTAAGTTTTGATAGTGCATAGCATCCGGTAGTTTGCATATCCAATACTAAATCAAAACAGCGAAACGAAACAGCATTCAACTCATACTTCTGAATAATCTTTTTTAATGCGCCGTAAACTCTAACAACTTGTTTTGCGTCCTTTTTCGAAGGCTCCTTCAAATCGCTTGCCTTTTTTGTAAAAGTGAAGTGCTCGTTTTCCACCTCTTCATCTGTTACTTCGGCAATTGTTTCTTTCAATTCATCCAAAGGAATTTTAATAACAGATGGGCCCCAAACTTCTTGTATTGTTTTGGCTCCCGGAGAGCTTGCAACTAGCCAATCGGATGGTTCACCAACTAATCCAATTTTTATTTTTTTAAGCTGATGAAAAACCGTTAGATGTCTGATGTTTTTTTCAAGCTCGTTTAGGGAGTCTTTGTCGCCGTTTTCTGCTAAATAAATAATTTTACCTTTGGCTCCAAGCTGATGAAGCCGCGCTAAAATTTCCATTGATGCCGGTAGTGAATTTCTGTTGGGATGTGCAATTAGAAGAACCGGTTCGTTTTCAAACAGCTCCTTCCTTTTTGTAAAAAGATTTAGAACTATTTGCTCTGTCCCGCCGGTTAAAACGAAATAAGCTATTGGAATCTTTTCACATACGCTTTCCTCAACAAGTTTTTCTCCGCCAATTTGATTGAGTTGATGCCAGCAATCCGGCGCTACTTCTTCAAATTGAACACTAAGAAAGCTGCTGGCAACTGGAATAATTCCAAATTTTAGTTTACTCATAACTCACCAAAATCATTTTAGAAGCAACATCTTCTTTACTAATGTGAACCCTTCCGTATTCATTCTGTAGAAATATACACCCGACGAAATATTCTTTCCACCAATCGAAAACTTTGCATTATGCTTTCCAGCTTGCTTAAATTCATTAACCAACGTTGCAATTTCTTTTCCTAATACATCATAGACTTTAATTTCTACATTGCTGGCTTTGGGAATTGTGTATTCAATTACAGTTTCCGGATTAAACGGGTTTGGATAATTATTGCCAAGAGAATAATTAAATGGGAGATTTTCTTCTTCCCTTTCAACAGATGAAGCTGTTTGATTGTAAACTTCAAATTCGTAAATGGAATAGCCATAAACTGTTGCACGTTTTGTTCCGGTTAGGCGGATGTACCTTGCGTTTTCCGTTACATTCCACTTTTCAATATTTCCTCCGCCATTTTTCTGTTCTACAACTTTTTTCCAACTTACTGCATCATTCGATGTTTCAATAATATACTCTTTACCGTATGCCGCTTCCCAAGTAATTCTAATTTGATTAAACTCTTGCTGCGCGCCAAGGTCAACCATATACGTTTGCGGATCGGCAAACTGAGACGACCAGCGAGAAGCATAGCTTCCGTCTACTGCATTTTCACCAATGTAATCTAGCGATTCCGCCGATGAGTAAGTCACCTTTTTCTTTAGCGCAAGATTTGCCGCCGGTTGATTGTATACTTTAAAAGTTGTTGTCTTCGAATTATTGTTTTCTACCATTTCTGTAATTGCACTCTTATCATCAACCATTGCTTCTACTGTATAAGTGCCCGGTTTTTCAGCAACCCAGTAATTGGTTAAATTATCATTTGTTTCACCTACGTTTCCACAAACAAGAGCCATTCCACCTTTTCCTATTGAATCGCTTAAAGCAACAGAACGACTAACAATTTTACCATTCACTTTGAATACTACTTCGTGAAATGTTGATGCCGGACTCGGTCCCGTTCCCCGATTTAATATTGTTGCAAGGAATATTACTTTCTCACCTTCTAAAGGATACCGGGGAACAGTGTAAATATTAGCAACTTGCAAATCCGGTTTCGGCGGTCTGTTAATTATATCAAACTTGCCGGTAAACAGAAGATTATCGGCAGAACTTCCAATGTAAAAAGTGTAAGGACCCGGATCGATTTCGTAACTGTTGTTCTGCTGTCTGAAATAGTAAAGTTCGTTTGGAGTTACACTAAACGTAAGTGTCTTTGTTTGCCCCGGCTCCAAATAAACTTTTTGAAATCCTTTTAAATCTTTTTTGTTCCTTGTTATAAAACCGGTACTTCCTCCAATATAAAACTGAACAACTTCTTCGCCCTCTCGCGTTCCGGTGTTTTTAACATCCACTTTAAACCAAATGTTATCATCCCAATACGCTCTTCCGGTGTGAGACATTTGAAAATTACTGTAAGCAAAAGTTGTGTAGCTCAATCCGTAACCAAAAGCATATTGCGGTGTAGTACTGTTTTTATCCAGCCAACGGTAACCGCCGCCAACGTTGTTATCTAAATTATTGGAAGTTCTATCCGGAAGTTGTGAATCAGTTGTCGGCATAGATACCGGAAGCTTTCCGCTCGGATTATAATCTCCAAATAAAACTTGCGCAATCGCGTTGCCTCCCTCTTGTCCCGGATAAAAACCGTAGAGCAATCCTTTAATGTCGTTTACAAAAGGAGTAACTGTACAAACTCCACCGCTTATTAACACAACTATTATATTCTTGTTTGCTGAAGCAAGCAGCTTAATTAAATCTTTTTGTTTACCCGGTAATTCAATCGAATTGTTAACGCGATCAAAACCCTCTCCTTCTTGTGTTTGATCGAGTCCGCCAAAGAAAATAACAAAGTCTGCTTGACTGGCGTAAGTTAGTGCTGTGCTATAATCACTTGCATAGCTTGTTCCGCTTATATCGCATCCTTTGGCATATAAAACTTTTGCAGTTCCAACATAATTTTCAATTCCCTCTTTGGGAGAAACTTTATAGAATGGATCAACCCAACTGCTTCCGCTTCCATCCGTTTGCATTACGGCTGCGTTAGGTCCAATCACTGCAATTTTTGAAACAGTTGTTTTATTCAGAGGCAGAATGTTGTCTTGATTTTTAAGAAGCACAATACTTTTCTTTCCAGCTTCAAGTGCAAGAAGCTGATGAGCTGTACTGTTAACATCACTCGGGTCGCCTTGCGGATAATAATCCATCATGCCGGACAAATATTTAGTTCGCAAAACCCGCTTAACCGCATTATCAACAACACTAACAGCAAGCTTGCCCGTGTTAACTAAATTCAGAATTCCGGTTGTTGCATCTTGAAAAAGCGTGGAGCCCATTTCAATTTCACACCCGGCTTTTAATGCTTCTTCCGGACTTGAATAAATTGAATTCCAATCACTCACAACATAAAATGGAAAACCCCACTTGTTTCTTAGATTTGTAGTAAGAAGAGTTGAGTTTTTAGCAGCACTTTTTCCGTTAAGTGAGTTATAAGAACTCATAACGCTAAACGCGCCACCATTCTGAACAGCTTCTCTGAACTGGAGTCCGTGCTGCTCAAGTAAATTTCTCTGAGAAAGAGTATAATTATTTGTCGTCCTTCCATTCTGTCTATACTCTGTATAAAAATGTTTAATCGTAGCTATTGCCGGAGTTGATTGAATACCTTGTACAAATGCTGTGTTTATTTTCGAATTTAAGAACGGATCTTCGCTGGTAGTTTCGGGAGTACGTCCGTTACGCGGATCGAGTGTTAAATCCAAACATGGCCCGAGTGCTTGATGAATTCCTTTTCCGCGAAATTCTTTTCCCATGGCTTCACCAACGCGGTAAGCAACATCAACATCCCAAGTAGCCGCCATTCCCATTCCAACCGGAAACGAAGTCGCCATTCCATTACGAACTCCATGCGGGCCGTCGGCCATTACAAAGCCCGGAATATTTAGTCGCGTATTGTCTTGAGTATTAAACGAGCCCTCTTGGTGAAGCTGTTTAACTTTTTCCTCAAGAGTCATTTTAGAAACTAGAGCATTAATTTTTTCATCTAGCGTTTGGGCATGCATGCTTTGATTTGCTATAAACAACAACGCGAAAATTGTAATAACCGCTATTCTGCTTCGTGAAAAATAAATCATTTAATTCTCCGGATATGCGTTATTAAAAGTCGGGCGTAAAATAAGAGATTATTTATTTTAATACCGATTTCTTAAATAAGTAACTCATCTTACGTATTTGTATTAGCCATTATCATTCTGATCCCGCCAACGGCGGGAGAAGAATCCATAAATCGCGTTTTGAATCAAAATTGAGATTCTTCATTTCACTGCGTTCCATTCAGAATGATAACATGCGTAACGTAAGTTAAATAACTCACCTTACGCATGGATTGGAGCTTTTGTAACTTTTGGACTAAAGTCTCCATATTGTTTTTCGCGTTTTTCTAACCCCAGACTTAAGTCTGGGGTTAATACATCAACAATAAACTTAGGCTTTAGCCACATTTTGCGTAACGTAAGTAAGTAAGATAAAAGCAACATCGTTATTTTAGATTGTTGCATCTATGCAACAAATAAACAATAAAAACACACTTCGGGTTTAATTTCTACTCTTATAACCATAATTAAGACTTGGCATTCCATTTGAGACTTCATGTCCAAGTTCTACAATACTAATATCAATCATATAAAGGAGAAAAATCAATGAAGAAAGTGTTGTTTACATTATTTGTAATTGGATTACTGGTTTCTACTACCTCATTTGCACAAGGGTACAGCCAAAACGGAAAAGTACTAAATATAGGCGCCGGTTTTGGGTTTGGTGTTGAAGGAGATGCAACAATTCCCCCGTTAAGCGTAGGCTTGCAATTTGGATTAACAGATAAAATTTCTGTTGGCGGTATTGTTGGATATGCCGGTTCAAAATACGATTTTGGCTTCTTCGGCAAATCTTACGAATGGAAATACAACTACATAATCATCGGCGCAAGAGGTGAGTATCACTTTATGGAACCAAGCAACAAACTTGATGCTTACGGCGGCGCTACAGTAGGTTATAATGTTGTTAGTGTAACCGAACCCAGCAACTTGGGCATGGGTGTTTCATACTCAGCAGCTTCAAGCGCTGTACTAATTGGCTTTCACGTTGGTGCCCGTTATGCAATTAGCAACAGCTGGGGTGTTTTTGGTGAGCTTGGTTATGGAATTGGATATGTAACAGCCGGTGCGTTTTTTAGATTATAATTTCCGCCAAATTCTCATACATACCTCCCACAAAAGAAGCCCGTTTAATAGCGGGTTTCTTTTTTATAAAAAAAATCCGCTTCATATTTTATTACGAAGCGGAAAGAGAGAGAGGGTGTGGGATAAGGATTAGCTTTTGCTTCTTCTTTCTAATCTATTGTGCTTTTTTACGGCTATATTTCTAGTAGCTCTATTCTGATCTCGTTTGATGTGCTTTCTTTCTCTCTCTGTAACAACTCCATCCATTTTAGCAATCTTCTTTTCTCTTTGGATTTGTACTTGTTGTCTGCGAAGAGAGTTTGCTTCTCGTTTCGTTAATTCACCACTTCTTACTCCTTGGTGAATTCTGGCGAGTTGTTTCTTTTGTGTTTTATTTATTCCCGGTGTAGCGTTCTGTGCAATCATCAACGTTGATGATAACGCAACAATCAGCGCAACTGCTAGTAACTTTTTCATTTCCTTCTCCAGTTTTGTGTTCTGAGCATTTAACAGCGTAATTTTTCTCTAGGTTTAATTTAGTAAAGTGCAGAATTTTTTCTCTCGATTAACTTTGCACAAATTATTCTGAGAATTAAACCCAAATTTGTCATTAGAAAAGCGCTAATGCCAAATCGACTAACATTTTCTAAGGTTTTGAGAGATGTACGCATGTAAGAAAAACTTCAAAACCAAGAAAATGTAAGTCGGGGTTAACTTCTTAAATTATCTACCCTTATTTTATTATCAACAAACCTTCTTTTTTCTAATGAACAATCTGGGTTAAACTTTATTTTGAATGAAAGGCTCTAAGTAACGTCAATTTGTGCGGGTTTGTTCATGAAAAAAATTCTACTCTTATTTTTACTCTTATTTGTTTTTAACAATTTATCAGCTCAGAGTAACTCGGTAACCGGAATTGTTGTTGATTCGATAAGCCGCTCTCCTCTGTACGGAGCGAGTGTTACGTTATCTACGACCAACAATGTATTGCTTGGCGGAGTAGCGACAGACGGTAAAGGAAAATTTACCCTCGATCAACTTAGAACCGGGATTTACATATTCAAAGCGAGCAATGTTGGGTATAAAACTTATCAACGAAGAATTGAAGTTAAAACCGGTTTGCTCGATTTGAAAATAATTAGACTTTCTGCAACGGATGTTAAGCTCGGCGAGGTTCAAGTAGTTGATAAACCGCCTCTGGTAATTCTAAAGAAAGACACAACAGAGTTTATGGCCGATGCTATCCAAACCAATAAAGATGCAAATGCAGAAGAGTTGATTGCCAAGATGCCCGGCATTGTTGTTCAAGATGGAAAAGTAGAAGCTCAGGGTGAAGATGTAAAAAACGTTCTAGTTGATGGTAAACCATTTTTTGGTGATGATCCAAATGCAGTATTAAAAAATATTCCAGCAGAAGTTGTTGAGCGAATTCAAGTGTTTGATAAACAAAGCGAGCAATCCGAGTTTACCGGTTTTAATGATGGTAACACAACTAAGACTATAAACATTGTAACCCGTTTAAACTTTAGAAACGGAACATTCGGAAAACTCTCCGGCGGCTACGGCGATCAAGAAAAATATGTTTCCGGCGGAAATATTAATTTCTTTAATGATAGACAAAAAATTACACTGTTAGGACAGCTTAATAATACCAACGAACAAAATTTTGCCAGTGATGATTTATTGGGAGTAATGAGTAGCGGAGGTGGTGGTATTCGAAGAGGTGGCGGACAACCAAGAATGGGAGGGCGCGGAGGCGGAATGAGCGGAGGCGGATTTAGCGGAAGACAAGGTGGCGGCGGTGCATCCGATTTCTTGGTTGACACTAAAAATGGTTTAACTACTACTAAAGCCGCCGGATTCAATTATGCCGATTCATGGAATCAACGTAACGAATTTAACGCCAGCTATTTTTTTAATAAGACCGATAATAACTCCGGCACCATAACCAATAGAGATTATTTTGCTACACTGGAAGGATCTCAAAAATATTTTGAAGATAACCAATCAAATTCCACTAATACCAATCATCGTTTTAATTTACGCTTGGATTACCAAATCGATACTCTCAATTCAATTCTTATTAGACCAAGAGTAACTCTGCAGCAAAACGACGGCTCCAGCAAGATTCTAGGAAATACTACCTCCGGTTTATCAAATCTCAATTCGATTGCAAATTTGAACAGCTCTAATTTATCTGCTATTGATGCATCCTCACAATTTCTGTATCGAAGAAGATTTGAAACACGCGGAAGAACTATATCTCTTAGATTCAATACTTCATACAAAAAAAATGACGGCGATAAGAAGCTTTACTCTGAAAACATTTATTACAATGATTTAACTTCTTCGGATACGCTTGATCAAAGTTCTAAACTTGCAAAAAACGGCTATGGAGGATCGGTTAACCTAGCATATACTGAACCGATTTCTGAAAACGGAATGCTTCAATTCAATGCAACATATTCTATTTCAAAAGATGAGAGTGATCAGAAAACTTATAGTTTATCAAACCAAGACCGAACCTATTCAATTCTCGAGAATGATTTGAGCAACGTGTACGATAAAAATTCCAAAGTGCAGAATTACGGTTTAAGCTATAATCACCGCGTTAATGAATTAATGGTAATGCTGAACTTAGGATACAATATTTCGCGCTTAGCAAATGAGCAGACTTTTCCATTTATCAAGAGTACGGGCAGAACATTCTATTCCATTTTGCCATCAGTAATGGTTCGGTACGACGTGAATCGCGGCAAAAACTTGATGTTTAACTACCGTGCAAACAACAACGAACCAAGCGTAGAACAATTGCAAAACGTTCTCGACAATTCCAATCCGCTACAACTTAGCATTGGTAACCCAAATCTTGCTCAAGATTCGCGGCACAACCTTTCTCTTCGCTATACATTAACAGACAGTGAGAGTATGAGCGCATTTTTCATTTTAGTAAACGGAACTTACACGGACAATTATATTGGCTACAAAACAATTTTAGCTGAAACAAAAGCAATAACTTATCGTGGTATTGTATTAAACGCCGGAACACAATTACGAACTCCGGAAAATTTTAATGGCTATTACAATTTAAGAACCATGCTTACTTATACAATTCCGGTGGCTTTTCTCAAATCGAACGTAAATCTGAGTACAAATTTGGGATTAACACGTACACCAAATATGATAAACGATGTGAGCAATTTTTCTAAAAACTCTTCTTACGGAGGCGGATTAGTTTTAAACAGCAATTTCAGCAAGGACTTAGATTTTTCTCTTTCAAGCAATCTGACCAACAACGTTGTAAAGAATACATCACAAACAAGTTTGGATCAAACCTATCTGAATGTAAGAAGTCGAATTAAGTTTTACTGGTTCTTCTGGGAAGGAATAGTTTTTCAAACTGAATTTGAGCATCGGTATCAAGGAGGGCTTGGAACCGGCTACGATCCAAACTCCTATATGTGGAATGCTTACATCGGCAAAAAATTATTCAGCGAAGATCAAGGTGAAATAAGATTAACATTTTACGATATACTAAACAAAAGTAATAATACTCAGAGAACAACCAATGATTATTACGTTGAAGATACACGCACAAATGTCATTGGCCGCTATATCATTTTATCCTTCGTTTATAACTTGAAGGTATTTTGAAAATGATTGAGGAACTTCAGCGGTGAACGATTTTTCAGTCCCGTCATTCATCGCAACAATAACTTCCTTGGCATGAAGCATTAAGCGCGGATACTGTTCTTGAAGCACCTTCTCTCCGTAGCGAATATCTCCGACTATAGAGTTGCTTATATAGTAAAGATGAACGCGAATCTGATGTCTTCTTCCGGTTGTCGGATTCAATTCAATTAAAGAATATGACGGATATCGTTTGATAACTTTATATAACGTTTTGCTAGGTTTGCCTTTTGCTTCATCTATTCCCATTCTGCCGGAACCAAACTCGCGTATCGGTTTATTAATCGAACCTTCATCTTTAATAACTTTTCCGTGAACAAGGGCGATGTAACTTTTCTTTACTGTTCTTTCTGCAAATTGTTTGTTAAGCATTTTATGAGTTGCCGCATTCTTCGCGAATAAAATCACTCCGCTAACTTCTTTATCTAAACGGTGAACAACAAACACCTTCAGTTTGCATCGTTCTGAAAGAAGCGTCTGTAAATCTTCCTTCTCGCCCGCGCTGTCATGTATTGAAGCCAAGCCCTCCGGCTTATTAACTGCTATTATATTGTCGTCTTCATAAATTATTTCCAAATCATTCATTTCTATATTTTTCCTTTAACAACTTATTGCGTTAATCATCGTGCGGATACTTTCCGCAGATGTAATCATTAAATCGTACTCTTCCATGTTTTGGGAATCACTCATAGAAGTTTTTGAATTCATGTATTTCATTTTGCTTCTCTCTCTTTCTCTAGCCGAAGCATGAATTTCTTTTACTCCCGTTTTTTCTACAACTTCTTTGATATTTGTTTCAGTAACTCCACCACCGGGCATTATCACAATTTTATTGCCGGCATGCTCAACTATTTTCTTCAAAGTAGAAATGCCTTTGTAAACATCGGCTTCTTGGCCGGAAGTTAACAATCTATCCACGCCAAGTTCGATCAACGTATTTACAGCTTCTATTGGATCGCGAGTCATATCAAACGCACGGTGAAATGTAACGCTCATCGGCCTAGCTGCTTTGACCAACTCTTTAGTTCTAACTTTATCTACAGTACCATCATCATTCAGAATACCGATGACAACCCCATTAACACCAATTTGTTTACAATATTCTATATCTCTCATTATCACTTCAAATTCGTAATCCGTGTAAAGAAAGTCTCCACCTCGCGGACGAACAAGAACATTCACCGGAATTGTTAATTTCTCGATCACTAGTTTAAGCATTGCGTAACTTGGTGTTATTCCACCTTCCAACAAATCCGCGCATAATTCAATTCTATCAGCGCCGCCTTGCTGTGCATTCAAAGAAGATTCAACCGAATCAACACACGCTTCAAAAGTTATTTTCATTTTTCAAACTCCGATTTTAATCCGTGAGTAGCTATATAGGGTATTATTGTATAATGTGTTTCATTATTTGCTATTTCGCTTTTCAATTTTAAGCCTTCGTACTCGTGTGTTTTTATTGAATCGACTAATTTTTTCCACGGCTCTATGAAGGTTGAATCTTCAAGCGATCCTATAGTCGTGTAAACAGAAACATTTAGCTTACTGTTTTTCTCCGCAAAAGACTTTTCTAGTTTCAAAAGAAACTCATCATCAAGCATTAATGCCGGACTAACAGATACATATTTGTTAAACAAGTATGGTTCGCTAAACAATGTGTAAAACACAAACAATCCACCAAGCGAATGCCCAACCAATGTTTTATCATCTTTATTAATTCTGTATTTCGATTCAACAAATGGAATTAATTCTTCTTTTATAAACTGTAAGAACTTTTTGCCGCCGCCGGAAACCGGAAAGAGAAGCTTTTCTTTTTCACTTTTCAATTCAGTTGGCGTATAATCTCTCATCCTATTGTAATTAAATTCTTTGGAGCCGCCTTCTGAAGAAATACCAACAATAATTAATTCCGGCAATTCTTTATTAAAAGCAAGCAGCCTTACCATCTGCGTCATTGTACCGAACGATGAGTAAGCATCAAGCATAAAGACAACCGGATACTTTTTTGATGTATAATTATAACTGCCCGGAAGTGCAATGTAGATTGGATAAAGATTTCCGTTTGCTATGGAAGTAATCTTATGAACCTCGGTTCTGTTAATAGTAACCGGAGAAGCAGTTGGTTCTTCTTTAGAGTTGTTCTGTGCAGTAATTATTGAAATTGCAGACAATAGCAGAAAAGCATAGCTCAGTTTAGTTTTATTCATTCTTATTTCACTTCCAAACAATAAACTTGTTTCGAATTGTATTCGGCTTTTACAAAGCCCATTTTCTTTAGATACATCTCATGTTTTACGTTGCCTGGATCGCTGTAAATTTTTTTCACGTTTTTTCGCCTAAAGATTTCAGCGAAAACATATTTACCCATCTTGAAATCGCGATAACCGGGGATAGCAAAATCGAGTTTCATATAAACTATATCGTCATCAAGATATTCGGAAATCACTAATCCGGCCGGAACGGTGTCCCGCAAAACAAACATTACATGGAAATTCTCATTTGGCTCAAATGTAAAAGCCGGAATGAATTTAGAGATTTCTTTGCTATGAAATTTTAAGAAGTATCCTAGATACTCTGATGTGGTTTTCACTTCGAGCACACGGAAGTATTCTCTCTCGCCAAAAATTTGAATTAGATAATAAATATCGATCAGCGCGATAAATCCGTTTAGAATAAACACGGGATAAGCGCCAATTAAAAATCCGTAAATGGAAAAACAAGTAGCTCCAAATAGATTTATAATTCTCAATCTAACGATTGAGCTCATCATTAAGGAAACAGCAATTACAGCCGATGCGGTGTAGCCAAATATTTGTAAAAAAGTCACTTCGTTTCGCTTTCTATATTTAATTCTCTAAAACCAGTTGTGGAGTATCCATACTCTTCATCCGCAGCTTGCGCAATCGGATCAACCCAAAAGTAATTTGGGAAACCATATTCTGTATCAAACTTAACCGAGAATGAATTTGGCTTTTCATTTTTTGCTTTTATTGCGGTTTCGAACAATTGGTCAATTGTTTTAAACCATTGCCAATGATCTTGAGGAACTAGTTTGGCTTCGGCAGAATCATGAACGCTGATAATTTTATTATTCCTTACTTGAATAATCATTTTAGCACCGCCATAAAAGCAGAAGCAAAGCTGTGATTGAACAATACTGTAATCCGTTATACCAAGAGATTTCCATCTGGCATAATTATCTTCCAGCGAATCTGTAATCGGATCTACTGCTTTATCAACACATCCCAAAACTAAAAGCAGTGCAAAGCCAATTAATGCTATGAAAAATTTTGTGCTTCTCATTTAAGCTACATTATTATTAATGGCCACTGTTTATAAAAAACTTTACTACGCCGTCGTCTAAGTCGTAACGCGCGCCAATAACTTTAATTTTCTTTGCATGAACAAACTCTTCTAAAATTGGTTTCGACTTGCTTATCTGTTCAACTACATTATCGATGTTTTGCTTAACCGAGTTTTCCAGAAGATCCCCTTTTTTAGCACGGGCTTTATCAACAGCTCTAACTATGTTTGCAACTAGAGCCTTAATATGCCCCGGAGCTTCGCCTCCATTTACAGTCGCTTCAACAGCGCCGCAGCGTTCATGCCCAAGAACCACAACAAGAGGTACTTTTAAGTGTTCAACCGCATATTCAATACTGCCCAGCCCAATATCGTCAACAATATTTCCAGCGGTTCTAATTACAAACAAATCTCCAATTCCTTGGTCGAATAAAATTTCCGGAGGCACTCGCGAGTCTGAACAAGTTATAACAACGGCAAATGGTTTTTGTCCTTTTGCAACGTCTTCTCTTCTTTTTGCCGTTTGGTTTTGATGTGTCGGCTTGTTTTCCACATACCGCTTGTTTCCTTCAATAAGTTTTTTGATCGACGCATCTGTTGTTTGAGCAAATATTTGCGAGCTTAAAAGTGCAATTAATAGTATTACTAGATTTGCATACATGAATTTTCTCATAAATCTCTCTCTTTCTTATTTACTTGAATAGGCGCGAATAATTTCATCCATCAATTGGTCTAAATTGTTGTCGACGTATTGATTCATTTTTTTGTGAATATACCAGTTGGCTATTTCAGCGGCTCCATCGGCATATTTTATTTGAGGATTAAATTCGGGTACAATTTTTCTGATCTTTGAATTGTCAAACTTAACGCTATGGGCTTTATCTCCAAGTAATCCGTCTCCCCATTCATTATCATACTTCTTAATAAATTCACTTGGAATATGAGCTATCTTTAAATCATATCCGGCCTTTTCAGCAATCAGCTTCGCTATATCATTCCATGTAAGCGTCTCTTCAGAAGTAATCTGGTAAGCCTCGCCAATTGTTTTTTTGTTTCCAAGCAATCCTACAAATCCTTTGGCAAAATCTTTTGTGTGCGTTAAAGTCCATAAAGAATTTCCATCATCATGAATTATAACCGGCTTGTTGTTTTTCATTCTGTAGAAAGGAAGGTAATCTACTCGAAGTGGATTTTTTGTTTCATCGTATGTATGAGATGGACGAACAATTGTTACAGGAAAACCATTCTCTTTGTACATGGACATCAAAAAAATCTCGCAATCAATTTTAGCGCGTGAATAAGCCCAAAATGGATTTGAGAGCGGCGTTTCTTCGGTTATTGGCAATTTGGGAATTGGCTTTTGATAAGCGGACGCCGAACTAATAAAAATGTACTGCTGGGTTTTATCTTTGAACAATTCAAAATCGTTTTTAACATGTTCTTCGTTGAAAGCAATCCAATCAACAACAACATCAAACTTATGCCCGGCTACTGCATTTTGAGCCGCGCTGACATTGCGTATATCTGCATTAATTATGGTTGCGTTAGCCGGCGGTGTTCTATGCGATTTACTCCTGTTCAAAAGGAATAAATCAATTCCTTTTTCAACACATAATTTTGAACACCCGGAGCTAATCACTCCGGTTCCACCTATAAAAAGTACTTTCATTTCTATCTATCATTATGAATTACCGCCGAAAAATACAACTAATTGCTGCGAAGGAACAATGCATTATTTTGTTCAAAAATTTTATCTTTACAACAATTAATGATTGAATAATGAGCAGCGAGATTAACCACCTAACAATTAACGAAGAAGAGGTTTTAAGACCAACCCGAGTAGAAGTTGATCTGAAAATTCTAGCTGAAAATTTCAAGAGGATTAAAGCCCACACCGGAAGCGCAATGATAATGCCGGTGCTTAAAGCCAACGCTTACGGTCACGGACTTGTGCGCATCGCTCAATTGATGCAAGAATTGAATGCCGATTATCTTGGTGTTGCTGTTCTTGAGGAAGGAATTCTTTTGCGTAAAGCCGGAATTACTATTCCAATCTTGGTGTTAGGCGGAATCTGGGGAAATCAAATTCCACACTTCGTTAAGTACGATCTTTCTATTACAGCTTCATCAGTTGGTAAACTAAATCAAATTGAAGAAGTAGCCGCGCAGATGAAAAAACGTGCGCGTGTTCATCTTAAGATTGATACGGGAATGGAAAGAATAGGGGTGCATTACTACAACGCCGAAAAACTTTTGAAAGCAAGTTTGAATTGTAAGCATGTTGATATTGCCGGAATCTATTCTCACTTCGCAAGCTCTGACAGCATCGATTTAGCATTCTCAAAAATTCAGCTGGAACGGTTTCTAGAAACTGTTTCTTTTTATGATAAACATTCCATTCCTTCTCCATTAAAACATATAGCAAACAGCGGCGCCATTTTGCAGATACCGGAAGCTACTCTCGATCTTGTTCGTCCCGGGATAATGCTTTACGGTGTTTATCCGTCTCAAGAAGTTAAACGAACAATTGAAGTTCAACCGGCTCTTAGCTGGAAATCTTTAGTGGTGTATTTCAAAATAATTAAGGAGGGAAGCACCGTTAGTTATGGAATGAAATGGCAAGCCGAGCATGATGTTCGTGCAGTTACAGTTCCACTTGGTTATGGCGATGGATACATGAGAAGCATGTCACACAAAACTGAAGTATTGATTCGCGGGAAACGGTATCCGGTAGTGGGTGTTATTTCGATGGATCAAATAGTGGTGAATATAGAAAACGATTCTGCTTATAATGGTGATGAAGTAATCTTAATCGGGAGTGATGGAAATATCTCCATCACAGTTGAAGAACTTGCCGAGTGGGCCGGAACAATTCCTTACGAAATTCTTACAAACATTAACACACGCGTACCTCGCGTGTATTTTGATTAAACTCCGGCCAAAGCGTAAGACATCAGCTTAATTTCTAGCGCATCCAAATCTTGTTGAATCTTCTCTCTTATCTTATCGGTTTCTTCCAAAATTTCCGGAATCATTTTCTTGTAGTAATTAATTCCTTCTATCAAATTAGCGCGAAAAGTATTAAAGAATTCCTCTTTTTGCGCTGTTACAAAATCAACACGCTCATCAATTTTCTTCTGCAAAAAATCTATATAAAGAGAAAGCTCCTTTACAAACATGTTCGGTCTATTTGGATGCGTTATTAAATTTATTCTTCCGTAAATATGATCAACCATTTCTTTTAATGATACTACTTTTGAAAAATAAGCTAGGTTAGGACCGGGGCAAATTGCAACGGCTAAACTTTGTTTTGTGTCCGTAATGCCTTTAACGAGTAAAGTAGATGCTGACAAACCTTCGCACAAACAATTCTTATCGCTAGCGTTTTGTAAATCAGCATTATACTTATCGCCCAATTCCGGATTGTTTTTTATCGCATCAAGCTTTTTGAAGTATGAAATTGAAGCTGTGCAAATGGGTTTATCTGTAAATTCTTTATTAAACTCTAAAAATTTCTTTGGGCAAGGACTTCCCGGTTTGCCATTTTCCATCCTTTCAATTCGTTCTAAGTCTTTACCACTATTGCGAATGCTGTTGAACGGAACTCCGAGCGGTGAAGAATTGCTCAAATAAAAATCATCTTCTTCGGCTTCGGATAACTGCTTAAGAGTTTTTTCATCAACATTCATTACTTCGGGAACGAGAAGAAACGGACTTCCCCATCCAACAGAGTTCACACCATATTCTCTCAAAAGAAATTCATGCTCGGTTGATACTCCAACACCACCCTGAACAGTAACTGAAACACTTAGCTTGCTGTCATCAACAAAAATTTCTTTTTTGTTAATTGCCGGATGAAACAATTCTTTAACAGAAGCAATCAATTCTTGTTTTCGATTTTTAAATTCCTCGAGAATTGGTCCGAGCAACAAACCGTCCGTTGCAAATGCGTGTCCGCCGCAGTTCAATCCGCTTTCAATTCTATATTCCGAAACCCACAAACCTTTCTTTGCTAAAAATTTTCCTTGAATTAACGCCGAGCGGAAATCGCTAACCTTTACAACTATTTTCTTTTTGAAACTTCCATCGGCTCTAGGTAGAAAATCCTTAAACGATTCCAGATAGCTGTAAAGTTTTGGATTCATTCCGGCAGAAAAAATTAGCGAGCTTTCCAGTTCGCTCATTGCATATCCGCGAAGTGCCGCATGAGCATCATTAAATTCACCTGGAAGCTGAGTTCCATCTGCAGCGTAATTTGATTTATCAAGCTTCGTCATAATATTAACATCTATTGCGCCGTGACGAATATTTTCTCTTAAATACTTTTGAAGTTTAGCTTTTAGCGATTCTTCTTTTTCAACCAACATCTCTTTGTATTTTTGTTTTAGATGAGATACATCCGGAAGCATTTCAAAATATTTGGTTATCTCGCTTCCTTTTTCAAATGCGGATTGTTTCACTTTCTCAAATTGCTCTTTCACAATCTCGTTCATCAAATTCAAATAAGCAGTAACTCTCTTAGCGCGCGAATCTTCCTCTTTAGGCGAGATTTGTACATATGGCTTGTTCAGTTTTTGATAGTAATGTTTTCTTAGCTGCTCTAAAAGAATATCATCTACAATTGATATAACCGATGAAATACCGTACTTGGCAACTTTTGCCGGTGCATCAACCGAATAACCAACGCCAAGAACCGGAATGTGAAATGTATGTCCGAAAAACTTCATTGCTCTTTCCTAACTTTTAAATAGTCTTTTTGTAAAAAGCGCTTGCCAATAGCTTCAACGGTGTGACAATTAGAGTTGAATATATGAGGATATTTTTCCTTTCAGAAGAATGTGAATTAACACAATTTAAAGTACAAAATAAACGCGCTTTCTATTACGAAAGTAAGCAAAATTTTCCGTTAATCTTTCTTTTTCTTTCTAAAAAGTGAAACTCCGCCGAAACCGCTTATGATCGCGATATAAAAGCCAAAGTCATACCACCAGCCGGTATTGTTGATTTCGTAAACTCGTACTGCCGGGTCGAACAAACCCATAACTAGCGAGAATGGCGCAATCCAGCCATGCCATACTCCGGTGAAAAATCCAGCGAGATTCTTTACGTGGTAGTTTCCTTCGCCCGGCATGCACGATGTTAAAAGAAAAACTAAACTTAGAATGACTATTGAATAACCTAAAAGTGACTTTTTCATATTTCCATTCCACTTTACTTAGTCATTGAATAAGGCATTGATTTTTCATCAACGGCCCAACTTTTGTTCGGTTCATTTTGCATCACAAATTTCAGTTTGCCTCCGCTTACAATTTCTTTGTGAGTTAGATAGCTTCTATCAATCTTCTTTCCATTCAACCAAACTTCTTTAATGTAAATATTTTTCTCGCTCAAATTTTCCGCAAACATATTAAACTTCTTTCCGTTTTCTAAGTTGATTTCAGCTTTCTCAACACACGGACTTCCAATAACATATTCATTGCTTCCCGGCGCAACGGGATAAAATCCCATCACACTGAAAATGTACCAAGCCGACATTTGTCCGCAATCATCGTTGCCGCAAAGTCCGTGCGGCTCCGGTTTGTACATTGTATTAACAATCTGATGAATACGTTCTTGCGTTTTCCACGGAGCGCCAACAAAGTTGTACATATAGGGAACGTGATGAGACGGTTCGTTTCCGTGAACATAGTTTCCAATCATTCCAACTTTGGTTACATCTTCACTTTCGCCAAAATATTTATCCGGCAAATCAAATGTGAAAAGCGAATCGAGCCAAGTAATAAGTTTTTCCTTTCCACCGAGAAGCTGAATAAATCCCTTTACATCTTGAGGAACATAAAGAGAATAATTCCACGCGTTGCCCTCAATGTAACCTTGATTGGCAACGCTGAGCGGATCGAACGGAGTTTTGAAACTATCATCAGTTTTCTTTGCGCGCATATAGTGTGTTTCTTTATCATAAATATTTTTGAAACTGTTGGCGCGTTTCCAGTATTCATTAACTTCTTTTTTCTTTCCTAATTTCTCCGCCATCTTATAGATTGTCCAATCATCGTAAGCGTATTCTAAGGTTTTAGAAGCCGCGTTAGAGCTTAAGTCTTCCGGAACGAATCCATACTTTTTATACGCGCCAATCCCATCGTAAACATCGTAGTTAGCGCTGGCAACACAAGCATCAAAAGCTTTGTTAACTTCAATTCCGCCAATGTCTTTCATAACCGCATCTGCAAGAACCGGAACTGCGTGATAGCCAATCATACACCAGTTTTCGTTTGCCCAATGAGACCATACCGGAAGAATTTTGTGAACACTTTGCTCGTAGTGAGCAATCATCGAGTTTACAATATCGCTTGTTCTTTTTTGTTGAATGATTGTATAAAGCGGATGAAGCGCTCGGTAAGTATCCCACAGCGAAAACGTTGTGTAGTTGGTAAACTTGTTTGATTTATGAATATTCTGATCAAGTCCGCGGTACTCGCCGTTTACATCGGAAAAAATGTTGGGATTGATAAATGCGTGATACATTGAAGTGTAGAAATTTTCTTTGCTCTTATCGCCGGCTTCAATAGTAATTTTGGAAAGTTCTATGTTCCACTTTTCCTTTGCTTGCACAACAACTTTCTCAAAATTCCAATGGGGAATTTCTGCTTTCAAGTTTTCGAGTGCATTCGCAGTGCTTACTCCGCTTAGCGCTATTTTAACTAAAATTGTTTCACCTTCTTCCGTTTCAAAATTGAAAGCGCATTTTACTTTGTGTCCGGCACGTTCCGGAAAATTTTCATTCTGATTAAACTTTCGCCAGAATCCACCATAAACATTCTGTTCATCATTTCTTAGCTGATATGATTTAATCGGTTTTGAAAACTCCATCGCAAAGTAAACGTAACGTGTACGAGCCCAGCCGTTTGTTTGGCGGAAACCGGTTATGAGTGTTTTGTTTTCTACACGGACAGATGACCAAACAACTTTTCCATCGTAATTATAAATGCCGGAAGTTAAATCGAGAATTATATGTGCATCGCTTGTCTTTGGAAATTTATACTTGTGAAATCCAACTCGTTCGCTTGCAGTTAGTTCAACATCAATGTTGTTCTCGTCTAAGTGAACAGAATAGTAACCCGGTCTTGCACTTTCTCTTTCGTGCGAGAATTTAGATCTGTATCCGCTCTCCGGATTTTCTTTTGTTCCCGGATTAAACTGAATCTTGCCAACCGTCGGCATTATTAAAAAATCACCAAGGTCGGAATGCCCCGTTCCATTCATGTGCGTATGAGAAAAGCCAACGATTGTTTTATCCGCATACTGATAACCCGCGCAATATTTGTAAACATCTGGGTTATATGACTTGCCGTTGTTGTACAAAACCGAATCCGTTTCGGGACTTAGCTGCACCAATCCAAACGGAACAACCGCGCCGGGGAATGTGTGTCCCATATCGTCTGTGCCGATAAACGGATTCACATAATCGTAAGGAGTTTTTTTCTGAGAGAATATTGTTGTTGATAAAAACAGAACTAGCAGCAGAAGGGTTTTCTTCATTTTGATTTCCTAAAAGAAATAGAACACGGATGACGCGGATAACACAGATTTACACTGATTTATTTTCATTAGAAAATATTTTGCGCCTGAATTCGGCCTTTTTTCCAAAATTTATTAATAATCCAACTTCAATTTTTGTTGCCTTTAAATAATTGATTAATTGTGCTTCGTGTTCTTCACATAAAATATCGGCCACTTTTAATTCAACTATTACACAATCATTCACAAGTAGATCGGCGTAATAATCGCCAATTTCCTTTCCTTCATAATAAACACGAATATTTTTTTGCTGCTCCACTTTCAAGCCCAAATTCATCAATTCTAATTTCATAGCGTTTTCATAAACTTTTTCCAAAAAACCAAATCCTAGAGTATTGTTTACTTTATAGAATGCTTTGATTATCTGGCTTGTAATATCTTCGTACAACATTTTTTATCCGCTTGAATCCGTGTCATCTGTGTTATCCGCGTTCTATTGTGGTTAAACACCAATGTCTTCATTCCACAAAGTTGGTTTATCCGCAATGAAGTTTGTCATCATGTTAATGCATGTTTCGTCTTGAAGGACTTCTACATTAACTCCGCGGGATTTAAGATGTTCTTCTTCGCCCATAAAAGTTTTGTTCTCGCCGATGATGACTTTGGGAATTCCATAAAGAATAATTGCGCCGCTGCACATTGGACACGGCGAAAGCGTTGTGTACAAAACACATTCTTTATAAACGGAAGCCGTTTGCCTTCCGGCATTTTCAAATGCGTCCATTTCACCGTGAAGAATAACGCTTCCTTTTTGAACACGGCGGTTATGTCCACGCCCTAAAATTTTTCCTTTGTGTACAATTACAGAACCGATTGGAATGCCGCCTTCTTCCAAATCTTTCTGAGCTTCTTCAATTGCTGCTTGCATAAATTGATCCATAACAACTCCAGATTTACATTACAATATTGTTCAAAGTTTTCTCTTGGTCAACAAAAGAAATGTCACGGAATTTGTTTTAAGAAATCTTCAACTTGCTGCTTGCCCCAATGCGGCATCAATTCATTCTTTGGAGCGAACTCATTAAATTTTTTGAGAGCGGATTCTAAAAGAGGTTTTGCAACTTTTGCACCGCCGCCAAATTGTTCCGGTGTATAAAACAAAGTTACTCCTTTCAAATATTCGGGACGGGGATTTGTAGGATCGAGCGCAATAGCCTTTTCAAAATTTTCGTTCATTTGAAAACCATATTTCATATATCTGCTCATCGGATCAACTTGAAGACGGGCTTGACAGATGAATCCTTTTAGAACATAAATCTCAGATTCATTCGGCTGGAGAGAATCGGCAATAGCAAGAAATTTTACAGCTTCATCTAAATATTCATCTTTCTTGCTGTTAACCGAATCGGTAAAACTTGAAAGCACACTAAGCTGGGAAGCATAATAATATGGAAGCCATTTATCTTTTTCGGCATTGGCAATTCTTAAAAAGGCATTTGTAAGATCAACCATATCATTTACAGTTTTCATAGAATCCATTTGAATCATATTTTTCTTCATTGCCGCAATGTACTTTTCATCATCCGCACGACTAATACTTGCAAAGCAAAGAACCACAACTAAAAATGTTAACACACTTTTCATTTCCTTTCTCCTTTATTGATATTGATTTGTCTCTCCGATCGAAATAAAAATTCCAAGAAATGCCGAGCGCAAAGTTGGCGGCACTACCGGCGCAACAATTTTTCCATCGGTGGAATATCTGTAACCGTAAACATTAGCAAAGCCGGGCAAATTGTCTACTGAGAAAAATATTACGCTGTAACTTCCGAACCATTTTGCTATAAAGCTAATGTTTAAGCTAAGATTGTCATAACTGCTTCCGCGGTCGCCAAGAAACTCCGGATTGTTTGGATTAAAATACGGTCTTCCGGAGGCGTGAACGTAAGTCAATGCCGCAAAGGCGGAAATTGATTCGAACCAGCGCTTGAATACAATTGAAAAAGTATGCGGAGCGGCAAATGTTGGAAACGCTGTTGTAGGATAATTACTAAATATTCTCTTCGTATCAATGAATGAATAGGAAACCCAGTAATCGCAATTCTGTAGTGAAGCTCCATCCCGCCAGAAAACATCAATACCCTTTGCGTAACCATTTCCATCATTGCTGAAAGGAACAACCGGCAAATTGAAATATGGATAATTGTAAACCGTTCCTCTAACAAGATTATGATATTGTTTGTAATACAATTCTACACGAAAAGTTTGCCCTTCACCAATGTATTGATAGTTCGCGATGTAATGATCGGCGTTTTCGTAATCAAACTTATTGTATTGAACAAGATAATTCTTTTCCGGTGTTTGATAGAATTTTCCGTAGGCAAAGTTAAGCTGATCGTATGTGCCCAATCTGTACGCAAAAGAAACTCTGGGTGCAAAGTTAAATTTGTCCAAAATTTTCGAATGCTCTGCGCGAATACCAACTTTGGCCGCTAGATCGTTACTAAAATATATATCGCTTTCAACAAACCCGGCTGTGTGTGTTTCGTTAAGTTTTACATTGAATTGATTGTAAGTATCATCGTAAAGTGTGTTTAGGATTTCCGCGCCAAATGTTAAATAAGCGTTACCAATTATTTTCTTGTTGGCTGTAACTTTTGTTTGAACCAATCTTTGATCTTGTTCTATGTTATTACCGGCAGCATTAATTATATCCTTATCCAAACTGTATGAAAAACCACCAAACACATTCCAGTCTCCCCATATATCTCTGTAACTCGCATTCGAATAATAATTTTCCGGTTTCAATCCGTAAAAAGTTTTGTTGGGAAGATTATCAAGATCGGGTAGATAAAGAGAAAGATCGGATTTACTGTAAGACACAAATGCTTTCAACAATCCGTTCTTAGAAATCTTTTGGCGGAAATTTGCCGAGCCCGAAATTCCAATCGGTGATTTATCCCAATCAACTCTTTGCTTAAAAACATTGTTGTAAGGATTCAGATTATAGTAACCGCCTTCAACAGAGACGGCGGTATTTTCCCAAAGCTGAGTGTGCGCGCCGCCTAAACCAAATACCATTAAGTTGATTGCACTGATTGTTTGCGTGGGCATGTCTTGTGTTTTCAAAATCAAAGCAGAAGAAAGCGCTTGCCCATATTGCGCGGAATAACCGCCCGTGCTGAAGACTGTTCCCTTGAACATCATCGGAGAAAATCTTCCGCGGGATGGAATATCCGGGACGCTGCTGGAAAATGGTTTCTGAACAATCATTTCATCAATAATGGTTTTTGATTCTGCCGCAGAACCACCGCGGACAAACAATCCTTCTGTCTCACCAATTTTTTGCGCACCCGGTAAAGTGCTAAGTGATGTATATAAGTCAGCAGTAGCACCAGTCGTAACAACATCAAGTGGTTTTAGAATTACACCTTTCTTTTCATCGCTCGCTTCAAACGAACCGGCAGAAACTACCACTGCATTCATTTGTGTAATTTCTTCTTCCAGAGCAATATCTATTTTCAACTCACCTTTTTTCAGAACAACATTGTTCTCATATTTTTTATAACCTACAAAACTTGCAACGAGAACCGCGTTACCGCTTTCGGTTGTCTTAAAAAGGAATGTCCCATCTATCTTAGAGGTTGTTCCATCGTAGGTGTCTTTTATATAGATGTTCGCGCCCGGCAAAGCATTGCCGTTCGTATCTATGATCTTACCGGAAATTTTTGTTTGTGCGCTAATTAGAGGTGGAAGAAATAAAAAACCAACTAATAAACAGTACCGCTTTATTCTCATCTTATCCTCTTGAAAAATGTATTCAAGCATTAAGACGCTTCATAACTAGGATTGTGCCGTTCTTTCTACTTGCTATTATTTCAAAAGCAGCATCTTTTTTGTTTGCAAAAAATCTCCGACTCGCAAAGTGTAAAAATAAACACCGGAACTAAATTGAAAATTGCGAATTGAGAATTGAGAATTATAACTGCCCGGTTGTTTTATTTCATCAACCAAAGTTGCTATTTCTCTTCCAAGCAAGTCATAAACTTTTAAACTAACAAACGAACTCTTAGAAATTTCGTATTTAATATTTGTTGACGGATTGAAAGGATTTGGATACGCATCATACAATTTAAACTCAGCTGGAACCACTAATACTTGTTTTATTTCGGTTGTAGTTATGTTAGACCAAAGCGAATCTAAATATCTTGCTTGAAACCAATTAAATCTTACATCCTTTCCATACTTAACAACTGCTGAATCCAGAGCATAATCTTTAATTTTCCACATAGCCGAAATTTTACCATTAAACTCACTATAGAATTTGCTTACTGCTTTTAGACTATCATAAAGCGGTTTAATTTGGCTTTCGATGGTTTTGTTATACGAAACCGATAGTAATCCACCTAAGTATTTTGGCGCCTTTATTTTTATAGTATCAAACAGCCCCGGTAATTGTATCATGTAACCAATAATAAGTTGCTCACCATTTTTTTGTGGAAACCCGGATTCGCTAGGAACTATTTTCCATTTATATGTTCTAGTTGAGCGGGGTGGAAATACAATCTCTTCAATTGTGCAAAAACATAATTCACGTGTTTGACTATTATAACCATTGAAAAAAAATCCGGCTTGCATAGTATGCGTAGAGCCAGAAACTAAAATTCTTGCCGAATCACTTTTATTAATTACATCAACCAATATGGTTATCGGTTCACCATATTGATATTCTGTTTTATCGGTTCTTACTTTAACAGCAAACTGAGCGAATACCTCTGAAACGACAAAACATAAAAACAAAACCACTATCAAATACTTTTTCATTATTACCCCGGTTTTATATTAAGTTTTTCACTCTTCGTTCTACGTTCTTAATTCTACACTATCAGTGTACATTCATTGTGCTGCCGCCGATGAACTCGCGCAGAACGGAATCGCCGGGAATTGCGGATTCATCTTCCATTGGTTCAATTGCATCAAGCATTTTACGAACACGCGAAGCACGCACATAAGCATCTTCTCTCAACGGATCACCTTGATATTTCTTTTCCCACTCTTTAAATAATTGCAAAAGTTTGGGTCGGTATATTGGTACTTCAAATGGCATTGAAGTATTCACAATGTAATCGGCAGTGTTGCTGTAAGGAAGAATCGTTCTCTTTTCGGATGAACGAACATAATGCCAGTGAAGCAATGTTTGTTCCGGATTGTAAGCGCGGTGAACTGAATCGCGAAGCATTCTTCTGATCAAGCGTAAATCCGTCCAGCGGATGTATTGCCCGTCCGGCATTTTCATTTGCAAGAGCGGTTCAAGATAAAGTTTGAATTTTTGAGCTGCCGGAATTTCGCGGCTGAACTCGGGATACAATCCATGTAAACTATCTATCAATAGAACTTCGTTATCATGAAGTTGTAACGGCGTCCGGTTATCAAATCGTTTGCCTTGCTTAAAATCATAATAAGGAATTAAAACTTCTTCGCCGGCAGCAAGACGTTTTAGATGATCATTAATCAAATCGAGATCGAGCGCTTGCGGAGTTTCAAAATCATAATCGCCAAATTCATCCTTTGGATGCATCTCCAAATCGAAGAAATAATTATCAACTACAAGCGCAACAAACTTCATTCCCATTTTATTCAAGCGTTGCTCAAGTTTAAATGTTGTAGTTGTCTTGCCGGATGACGATGGTCCGCTTACCATAACCATTTTTAGTTCGTTAGAACGTTCTTTGATAAGCTCGGCAGCGGTATCAAGCTGAGTTTCGTAAAGTGTTTCCGCTTCGTGAACAATTTGCGGAAACTGTCCGCGCCGTATTCTGGAATTAATTCCATCAACTGTATTCAAGTCATGTTCAACCGCCCAATCAAGCGAGCGCCAAACTTTCTTCCATGGAATTAATTCATTCGGTTTTGAAAAGTGTTTACTGTTTTCTCTTCTGCGGTCAGCCGCTTCCTCTCTATATAATATAAATTCTTTAGCAACTTTTGCGTGTCCATTCTCTATCAACACTTTTTCAATTATATCTTGAATTTCTTCAACGTGCGGTTTGTGCCCTTCTTCGTAAGTAGTTTCAAGCATTTCTATTACTTGCTTGGCAAGCTCAGAAGCTTTTGTTTTATCGCGCCCGCCAACAGAAACCGCCGCACGGTAAATTACGTTGGAAACTCTATCGGGATTAAAAGGCACAATAGCGCCGCTTCGCTTAATTACGTACTTAAATTTGCTCATTGCTTTCTCCTATTGTACACTCTTTGCATCCGTCAAAGACGGATTGCAGAAAAATCTTTTGTTAAAATTAACAATTCGCAATTTAGATTTCACATTTGTTATTCTTCGTTCAAAGACATTCCCGGATCTTCAGCGTAAGCAGAGCCAATTTTGCATAGCTCCTCAAGGACGACGGCAAATAAATCAAATAAGTTTTTTAACCGTTCTATATCCCTTATTTCCCCGCCAACTTGAAAAATAAGTTCGTCAACTCCTTCGGGAAATTTCTTTGCAAACCAACCTTCATCGTCCTTCACTTCCAGATGAATGGAGAGCTGCTTTTGTATCAGATCTTTTATCTTTCTGTTTGAGAAAAGCTTTACAACTTTATTTTCCGGTTCCCCTTGAATAATGAAATCTTCGTCAAAGAATGAATCGCCAAGTTCTATATCATGCATACCGAAAGCTTTACCGAGCCAGCTAAAAATTGACTTGCGGTAAATCCTAAACCGGAAGCCATCTTTATTAACATACGGCGCGCGCATTCTGGTATAGGTAGCGCTTGTCTTACCGGTGTGAACGGTATAAGTATCTAAAGTTATTTCCCAATTGTTGTTCGTTAATACAATTTTTCCATTTTTAAAAAATCCGCCTTCCGAATACTCAGCACCAAGCTCTTTGCTTAATTGCGACCAAACTTCATCTTTGCTCGGTCCGAAAAATCCGCCTAATAAAGCCATTGTTTCTACCTCTTAACAATCTACAATTTTAATTACATCTTCTTTGTTTGGAACCATGCACAAAAATTCAAACGGTTCATCGCCAACAGTTTTGTATGAATGTGGAATTCCCGCGGGAATAAACACAACATCATCTTTCTTTACTTCGAAAGTTTTATCTCCAATAACTACATACGCCTTACCGCCAAGAACAAGCTGTTCATGCTCAACAGAATTTGTATGCATCGGCATACCGCCGCCCGGCTCAATCGAAAATTTTCTCATCGCAAAATTTGGTGCTTCGCTGGAACTTATTAAAACTTGTCTTGTAGTTTTTGTTCCCGCTCTTACTTCTTCTTTAACAACTTCATTTATTTGTTTTACTAACATCTTAGACTCCTTCTTATAAATCATCTAATGCGCGTTCGGCTTGATTAAGATGCCTCAGCTCGTGCGCAATTGTTATCATCATTACTTCGCCTAAACGAAGTTTTTTCAATTCAAATGTAGGCCAGGAAACCTTAATGGATTTCAGTTCGGATGGTTCTACACATTGAAGCGCAGTTAAGAACTCATCTTGCAGAGCAAGAAAATCATCTACTATATCTTTGCCGTAGTTTGATTTTGTATCCATCATCCCTTTCGGCGATTTCATTTTTACTTTTACATTTGGTCCGGCAAAATGAATGAACATTTTAGAAAACAAACCGGATTTTATTTTGATTTCCTCATCAATCTCAACGGAAGATCTCTTTGGAATTTTGGGAACATTACTTAAGTAACTTTGCGCCGCGAGAATAAGATGTTCCATACATTCAGCAGCCGACCAGCGGTCTTCACCACTTTTTTTATTCAGCTCTTCTACCGATGCTTCGCTGAATAATTTATATGCTCTTTCTTTTATCTGTTCAAATTGATTGACCATTTGGCTTTGAGTCATCGAAAAAAGGCTCATTCCATTTCCCTTCTTTTGTTCAGCTACAATTTACCAAATTGTAAAACTATATTTTCAGCTAGATTTACTTTTTGTAACTTGTCGACCGTTAATTAAACTAACACAAATCAGATTGGAATCTTTATGAAAACCCCCCGACTTTTGCTTCTTCTTGTTTTAATTGCGTCAATTATCACCGCCGGAACAACTAAAGATAAATTTCTTACAGTAGCTGAAAAGTCAAACTTCGAATCCACTTCCCGCCATGCTGATGTTATGGACTTTTTTAAGTCGTTAAAGAAAATTTCTCCTAGTTTTCGAATCGAATCGATGGGAAAGAGCACAAACGGTTTGGAGATGCCTTTAATCATTCTTGCCAAACCTCTGCCCAAATCTATTAATGAAATTAAGAAGGACAAACGCATTGTTGTTTATCTTCAAGCCAACATTCACGCCGGAGAAGTTGAAGGTAAAGAAGCTGTGCAAATGCTTGCGCGGGATATTCTGCTTAAAGAAACTCCCGACTATTTAAAGAATGTAATAATCTTAATCGCCCCGATATTTAATGCCGACGGAAATGAACAAATCAGCAAGCAAAGCCGCCCGCATCAAACTGGGCCGGTAAATGGTGTAGGCGTCCGCCACAATGGAATGATGCTCGATCTAAACCGCGATGCAATGAAAGTTGAGTCACCGGAAGTTTATGGATTGATCACAAATATTCTAAACAAATGGGATCCGGCGCTGATGATGGACCTTCATACAACAAACGGTTCTTATCATAAAGAACCAACAACTTACACATGGATGGTAAACCCAAATACAGACCGCGGCTTAATAAATTATATGCGCGATAAGATGATGCCTTGGGTTAAGGATGATTTGACAACAAATTACAAATGGCAAAATCTTTTTTATGGTGAGTTCTTTAACCAGCGCACGCCGGAAAAAGGCTGGGTTTACGATGCCGTTCAGCCGCGCTACATTGTTAATTACATTGGCTTAAGAAACCGTCTATCTATATTAAACGAGAACTATGTTTATGCCGATTTCAAAACGCGCGTGATTGGCTGTTACAATTTGCTCAAATCAGTTTTGGAATATGCTTCAACGAACAAAGATGAAATTAAGAAGATGCTAAGAGAAGTTGATGATAGAACTATTGCACGTGGAATGAATCCGGCAGAAAGTGATTCTGTTGCCGTTGAGTTTGTGAATAAACCAAGTCCGGTACCGGAAACAATTAACGCTTACGAAATGGAAGCTTACAAAGACGCAAACGGACGCGAGCGTTTCAAACCAACAGATAAAACAAAAACTGCTTCGGTTCCCTACTATATTGACTACTATGCAAAGCGAAGTGTAAAGTTTCCGTTTGCTTACTTGATCTCGCAAGCAGATACAAAAGTTGTTTCGCTTTTAAAGACTCACGGAATAATAATTGAAAAACTTGAAAAACCGGTTACGCTTGATGTGCAGACAATTAAAACGAAGGAGTTGAAGCCAGCCGCACGTTTGAACCAAGGGCATTACAATAATACCATCAAAGTTGAATATGTAAATGAGAAAAGAGAATTTGCAGCCGGGACTTTGGTTGTACGCACCTCTCAGCCGCTTGCAAATGTTGCAACATATTTGCTCGAACCGGAAACAGACGATGGTTTGCTCTACTGGAATTTCTGGGATAAATACCTCGTGCCGCAATGGGGCGGAGCTTTCTTGCCATATCCGGTTGCAAAAATTTTAACCCCACAAGAAATGGTAACGAAAGAAATACGGTAACCGGGAAAAGTAAGAGGTGAAACGTGAAATGTGAAAAGAAGCTAACGTAAAGAGGCGTCGCAAGCGTCTCGGTTTATACTATAACATGAGCCGCATTCGATGCGGCTCTACGTCATCTATAGAATTTTCCTTACTTCTTCAAACGTCATCGGTTTAGTTAAAATTTTCTGCGTCTTATCAATCAAAATCATTGTCGGCGTTGCATAGATAAAATAATCATTTGCTGCTTTTCCATCCCAACCTTTTAGATCAGATACATTAATTAGATTAGAACAATTATCCTTCACGAAACTTGCCCAATCTTCTTTCTTGTTATCAAGAGAGACGGCAAGAATTTCAAACTTATTTCCGGTTTGGCTTTTCTTAAGCTCGTTAAGCTTCGGCAACAACTCTTTACAATGCGGGCACCAGCTTGCATAAAACACAATTAAAACTTTCTCAGCATTAATATTATTTAGTTCTATTTGTTTTCCGTTTAGGTCGGGTAAAATAATATTTGGTACAATTGCTCCTATCTTAAAATTCTTGGCTTGTTCAATTCTTCTCTTTATTAATCCCTCTGTTTTCACATCAAGACACAAATCATCTTTAATAACATAATTCTCTACAATGTAATCGAGCACTTGATCAAAGCCGAACTTCTTAAAACCATCTATTAAATATTCAGTTATATGCTGATAAACCAGCTGATGCACCTTGGCTTTGTTAAGCAGTGTATCAACAGCTTTCATAAATTCTTTCTCAAGAAGTTCTTTCGGCAACTGCGGATTTCTGAAGTATGTTAAATACTCAATCGTTTTGTTTGTGAATAGATCGGAATTGATCAAAGAAGCGTCATTGAAATTAACATTATCAAGCGCGTGAGATTTTAGGTAATCAAGCTGCTTCTCAATTGGTATTTCAGAATCTATAACCGGCAGTTGCGCGGAACGGATATACTTTGCAACAAACGAAGCCGGTTCAGTTTGTGCTTTAATGTTTACAAACTGTAAATACTCGCTTTGTAATTGACTTAATCGCTTCTTCGTTTCGTTGTAGTAGCTATCATCTTTGGGATAACGGGCAAGAATTACCTGAAGCAGTTCTGTTTTTGTTTTGTATGCTTTGTTCAGTTTTAGAAACGTATAGAACAGCTTATTGCTTTCCGACTTAATTATTCGCAGACTATCTAATACGCTGTTTACATTAGTAGAAAGAGAAATATCTTTTCCATCATTTATAAAATCAAGCCATTTGCTTTTATCGAACGAGAGACGGTAAATACCGCTTTGCAAATATTTGTTATCGAAAAAGTATTTTCCGTTATTAAGAGAAGCTGAGTCAGCAAAACTTGTTTTCTCTCCGGCTAAACTTGATAGAAATAGTTTTCCGGTATAACCATCCAGCCTTAACTCTATTGATTGAGCTAAAACAAAACTTTGCGCAAGAAGAAATAATACTGCAAAACATATTTTGTTAATCATCGTTCTCCCCGTATAAGAGGCTACCGCAGCGTGAAAGAATTATCGCGCAGAAGAGCTACTTTATTATCAAAATTGGTGAGCTCAAAATTTTCTATTGCCCACGTAAGTTTTTCTAGTATGCTTTTTCTGTTCGGTAGTTTTAGGTTTACTATTATTATCCCTTTATGGTTGGCAAACTGAAGCGGAATGGTGTGGAAAAAATCTTTATCTGTTGTAAGAAATATTGCCCCTTTTTCTTGTGCTAATTTAAAGATGGAGTTATCATCAATTCCTTCCAGATGTGTTGATCGTATATTATAGGTTTGATGCCCGAGTGATACTAAATAGTCTTCGGCGCTTTTGGGAAAGTTCTCATCTAAAAAGAAGTTCATGATGCTTTCAGATCGTATGGAAAACTTTCGAAGTTAGAGAGATAACTCCCAAACGAAATTGCCTCCAGAATATCTTCTTTGTTTACTTGAGGAAAGTCTTCTATTACTTGTTCAATCGAACTGCCGTTAGCAAGATAACCGAGAACAACGCTTACAAGCACACGCGTTCCTTTAATAACCGGTTTACCATGACAAATATTTGGATCAACCAAAATTCTTTCAAACATTTTCTTTTCCTCTTTGCTCAATTATTAAGCCGGACAAAATATAAACTGCACTTTGTAAAGAATCAACTAAACTTGTTTTCTCTCCGGCTAAACTTAATAAAAGAACTTTTCCCGCAAAACCATTTAGCCTTAGCTCTATAGATTGAGCTAAAACAAAGCTTTGCATAGCGAGAAATATTAAGACCAACCATTTTTTATTAATCATTTTTCACTCTTCGTTCGGAATTTATCCGCTGCTTTTTTGACTTCTCATAACTCAAAATTCAAAACTCATAACTGTTTTTCAATCCTTAACGCACCTAACGCTAAAGCCAAGATTCTTAGTGTCGGTGCCCATGTAGGTAGTGATATCATTGCTGCCTAGGCGCATGGTGTAAGCGAGATCAATATTGTATGCGGTAGTACTCCAAAAGTAAGTGTAGAAACCTATATGGTCGAAGGCACCATTGCCGAGGCGGTACATGCGGTACCCGGTCAACAACGCTGAAAAACCACTAGCATTTGTTCCAGCACCGCTTCCAGTCCCTTGTCCTATTGCTTTTAATGAGTTGCTATTTTTATCTACTAACGTGTATAATGATTGCAATTCTTCCAAAGATGGTATATGCCAGCCGGTTGGGCAAATACCTCTAACAGCTTCCGTCCATTGATACAAACCACCATATATTTCACAGTTTGCAGGATCATTACCATAACAATACTTTTCGATTATTCCGTTATTGCTTGGCTCTTGTTCTGCTTGTATCATTGTTCCAATATTTAGATTCTCTTTTAACCAGCATTTCGTTCCAATCCGTACTGTGTTATATGTTTTACCGGCATAAGTAATTGAAGGTGGGCACATAGTCCTAAATGTCCAAACGATTGACCAAGCTGAAGACCCGTAACTATTAATCGCATTTACTCTCCAGTAATACATAGTAAAATAATTTAGTCCACTTATTTGTTGCAACGTGCCTGTCAATCCGCTTTGGTTATAAACTAAACTTGTAAAAGCACTATTTGTGGATACTTGTAATGTATAGCTTGTTGCATAAGTACTGGCATTCCATGTAAGAGTTGGCGTCGTTGAAATATCAACGGTTAAATCGTTTGGTGAATCAAGTGCTGGTATTGCTGGAGAAGGTACAGTTACTGCTATTGTCCCAATCGAGAAGATACCGCCGGGATAGTTTGGTAAATTATTAATAACAGTTTTGTTTATTAAAGATCCGGTAATTACTAAGCTGTCAAGTGGTGTAATCAAAGTTGTTTTTAATAAACGTAAATTCGTTGTAGTAGTTGATGCAGAAGAAAGATGCTGGCTTCCATACATTAACATTAATTTCTTTATCACACTATACTTACTATCAATAGATATTCTTGCCAGATATATTCCATTAGGAAGTCCGTTCAGTTCAAGATCAAAAGAATTACTGCCAGCACTGAACTGTTTGTTTATATCCTCTATTACTTTTTGACCAAGTGCATTATATGCTTCAACTTTTACATTACCACTATTAGGCATCGTAATCTGTATTCTGGTTCTAGGATTAAAAGGATTGGGGTAGTTCTCGCTAACACTGTAGCCGGAAGGTAGTTCATCCTCTTTGACATCGGTAATATTACTAAATGTAAATGAGCCGTCAGTTCCCGATGTAGCAATATATACTTTTGGATTACTGTAAAGTTTAAGCTGCATACCAGCCAGCTCTTTACCCATTTGATCAACAAGTTTTCCGGTAACAGTTTGAGCGTTGACGGTAAAGGAAAGAACTAAAGCGAAAAAGAAAATGCTCTTTTTCATATATCCCTCTATTATTATAGAGTTAATCATTTTACAGATTAAATTTACTCATTAAGTACTAGTGCTTCAACAACGGCTTTATCCCATTCATTTTTCACTCTTCGTTCCCGCTTCGACTCGCGTCTTCAGCGAAGCGAGTTATATTCAGAATTCATCCGCTTCTTTTTAGCAAACTCTGCGCTTATTATTAGTCTTTAACACATCTAATACTTAAGCCGGCGTTACCCGGGTTACTACTTAAAACCGCATATCCACGAGTAAAGCTGATAGTATAGTTAAATGGTCCATTCATGCCATCAAACTTAGAACTCCAAAAATCCATGAATTCTCCTAGATACAAGAATTCACTATCTGATGACCTAATACCAGAAGCTAAAGCTGAAAATCCACTTGGGTTAGTGGCTGTTGCTCCACCAGATCCTTGACCATCCGGTGACAAAATTACTCCGCCATTAGTGTAATACAATATAGACAACTCATTATAGCTTGGAACATGCCAACCTTCAGGACAAATTCCTTTACTTCCTTCAACTTGAGAATAAGCCATCGCCTCACTCCACTGATATAATCCGCCATATTTCTCGCAATTATTTTCATCGTTGTTATAGCAATATTTTTCTATTACACCATTATTAAGCTGTGAAGTACTTCCGCTTATCATAGTTCCTAAATTAAGATTCTCTTTCAGCCAACATAATGTACCAATCTGAACTGTATTATAAACCTTACCATTATAGTTAATTGTTGGAATTCCGGGACATGAACCAGGGGAGGTTCGGAAAGTATTAACGTCGGACCATAATGAAGTTCCTAATTTATTTGTTGCTGCTATCTTCCAATAAAAGTCCGTGTAATGGGCTAATTCGGTCATTTGAAAACTTGTATCTTTTATTTCGTTTTTGAATCTAACAGACCGGTCTGTATTAGATGCTTGAACCATTATCGAATAGCTTTCTGCATCCTTGATTCTGTTCCACTTAAATATTGGAGAAACATCAACATCACGAGATCCAAATTTTGGCTCAATTAATATTGGCGAATAAGGAACCTTACCAACTAATAATTCAACAAAAGCACGGGTCGAATCTATCCCATCCCCAACCATCACAAAAATAGTGTCCCTACCAGAACTTACTGGAGGAATCCAAATGTTTTGGATTGTTCCGGTTGTTTGAATTAACGTCCCTCTACTAGCTGACCAAGTATATGTTAACTTATCTCCATCCTCGTCATTGGCAATACAAACTATGGTCGCTTTTTGATTCAAAAATAAAACACTTGGATTAGCAGATAAACTTACAATTTTAGGGCTGTGGTTTTTAGCAAGAGTATTATTGGTTGGCGTTTCTTGTTTGTTACAGCTAATAATAAATAAAACAGTGCCAAGTAGAATTGGTAAGAAGGTTAAATATTTCGCAGTTCCCCGCATATTTTCTCCCGGTTAAATACTCTAACACAAACTTAGATATTTCATCAAACACACAAAAGGCATTTTATTTTACTTTAACGCGCACCCACTGCTTAGTTTTTTCTTATTGCTAACGGCTTAAAGCTAATAGCTAAATTTTCACTTTTCCAGCTAACCACTCATAAACTCTGCCAGGCAGTGCGCCAATTAATCTTGTAGCTAAATATATCTGCCAAGGAAATTGAATTACTCTTTTCTCTTTTTCTATTCCACGCAAAATGATTTCTGCAGCTTTTTCTGGTTCAACCAATAGAGGCATTTTAAAATTGTTTTGGTCGGTCATTGGCGTGCGTACAAATCCGGGACGGATTGTAATTACTTTTATGTTGTACGGCTTTAGCTCTACACGCAAACCTTCCAGATAAGTTGTAGAGGCGGCTTTGCTTGCACAGTAAAATCCGCTTCCGCTAAATCCGCGGTTATCGGCACGCGAAGAAACTGCGGCGATAGTTCCATTTTTATTTTTTAGGAAATCCGGAAGTAATTGTTCTACCCAATAAATTATTCCAAACACATTTGCGCCAAAAGTATCTTCAGCATCTTTGGAGTTGTAAGTTTCAACTGTAACATTTCTTCCAATGCCGGAATTTAGAATAGCAATATCAACTCCGCCAAACTTTTGTTTTATCTGCACATAAGCCGCAGCAACTTCTTCTTTTTTGCTTACGTCGCATCTAAGGACAAGTGCTTTGTGATTGGTTGTTGGTGATTGGGTTAAATACTTTTCAATTAATTCAGCTCTTCGTGCTATTAATATAAGATTGCAATCTTGTTTAAGTAAGTTTTGAGCAATCGCTTTACCTATGCCGGTCGAAGCTCCGGTTAATAGAATTGTCTTTCCGCTAAGAGTCATAAATCATCCTTAAAAATTTTTTCATTACATTTGATAGGCAGATATCAAAGTCAATATCTCATTAATTTTTTTTGATAGAACAAAATTATTATTTTTTCAAAAAGTAATTAGGGCAAATGGACGCGGATTTTATTCAAATAGAAGGAATTGTTGTTAATACGGAAATTGCCGAATCTTATTTTACGTGTGATCTTGGCAAGTGCAAAGGCGCAT
Source organism: Ignavibacteriota bacterium (assembly GCA_043807765.1). Classification (GTDB taxonomy): domain Bacteria; phylum Bacteroidota; class Ignavibacteria; order Ignavibacteriales; family Melioribacteraceae; genus Stygiobacter. The sequence goes on along the minus strand of JAZDFQ010000098.1, from coordinate 10,384 downwards.
GCTGTACTATGGAAAGTCCTTTTGGAGCTCCGATTACAAAAGAAGAGATTGATACATTTACAAAAGAACTGCCGGAAATTGTTAAGTATCTTCCCAAACAGCATTTTAACGAAATTGAGAAAAAGGGATTTTGGGTTAAACAGCAGAATGAGCTAATGACCCGCAGCATCAATAGCCGCGCATGCGTATTTGTTTTTTACGAAGGTGAAATAGCAAAATGCGCAATTGAAAAGGCTTACCATGACGGAAAAGTAAGCTGCAATAAGCCAATTTCTTGTCACCTTTTTCCAATAAGAATTTCTAACTTTGCCGGGCCGGTTTTACGTTATGAAAGATACCGCGACTGTCAGCCGGCAATTGAAAAGGGCAAACAAACAAAAGTTACAGTGCTAAATTTTTGCAAAGACTCTTTAGAGAGAGCTTTTGGAATAGAATGGTTCAAAAAAATAAAAAAGGTTACTAAAAGTTAATTATGCTTTCTCTTCAACACAGATTAGCTCTACAGCAAAAGCTTTCGCCACAGCAGATTCAGTATCAGAAACTGTTGCAGCTTAATACGCTTGCTTTGGAACAGCGCATTAAGACCGAGCTTGAGCTTAATCCGATTTTAGAAGAGACACTTGATGAAGAAATTGATCTTGAGCAATTAGAAGATTCGCCCGACGAAGTTGAAGAGAAGACTGCGGATGACGAAGATACTTACGACAGCAAAGATGATGAGTTTGATTTAGAAGATTACATGAATGAATCGGAAGCCGAGCAAGAACTTGATAGATTGAATAGAAGATCGGATGAAGACACAATACAGCCGATTGCTCCACAAAGAAAAACTCTCCGCGAAAATTTGGTAGATCAGCTTAGAATGCTTGATATGAGCGATGATGAAATTTCTCTTGGCGAAAATATAATAGGCAGTCTGGACCGTGATGGTTACTTCAAAGCAGACTTGGCAAAAATTGTTAATGAACTGAAGTTGTTCGAAGAGATTGATGTTACAATTGAACAAGGTGAAAAAGTATTAAAAGAAATTCAGCGCCTTGAACCGGTTGGAATCGGCGCAAGAAGTCTGCAAGAATGTTTGCTCGTTCAAATTAGAAATTCCTCTTATGATCCCTACTATTCTTATCTGGCGGAAAAAGTTTTAGCTGAACACTTTGAAGACTTTGCAAACAAACGTTTCGAAGTGATTCAGAAAACAATGAATCTCGCTAAAGAAACTTTGCGCACAATATTGGATTTGATTCACAAGCTAAATCCAAAGCCGGGTGAAGGCAATATCGATTCGGAAGAGATGAATCAGATTACACCCGACTTCTTAATTGAAAAAGTTGAAGAGAATTATATTGTTACGCTAAACGATAGAAGCGTTCCTTCCGTTACCGTAAGCAAAACTTATTTGGAAATGCTTGATACAAACAAGCGTAAACGAAAGATTTCCGAGCGGGAAAAAGAAACACACCGCTTCTTGCGCGAAAAGTTTGAATCGGCAAAATGGTTTATTGCTTCCCTTTATCAGCGCCGCAACACATTGATGAAAATTATGCGCGCAATTTTGGAAAAGCAGTATGAGTTTTTTGAAGGGGGCGCGAAATTATTGAAGCCGATGATTTACAAAGACATTGCTGATGAAATAGGAATGGATATTTCTACCATCAGCCGCGTTGTAAACGGCAAGTATGTTCAGAGTCCGCAAGGTATTCACGAACTAAAGTATTTTTTTAGCGAAGGTTTAACAACCGATAGCGGCGAAGAAGTCTCGAATAAACACATCAAAGAAATAATTAAAGAAATCTGCGAGCATGAACCCAAGAACGCTCCCTACAGCGACGATAAGATTGCAAGCATCTTGCAAGAGAAAGGATTTCACGTTGCACGACGCACTGTTGCAAAATACCGGGAAGCATTAAAAATTCCGGTAGCGCGTCTGCGCAAGGATTTATGATCGCTTTAGATATTCTATTAATTGTTTTACTCTTTTCACTATTCGCATACTCTCACACTTGGCTCGCTTCAAGAAAGTTAAAAATTGCGCTGGCAGAAAAGATCGGCGATAAAATCGCATTCTACCGTTTATTCTATAACGTTTCATCAATGGTTTTCTTCGCGGCGTTCTATCTTCTTTCTCCAAAACCGGATGTAATTCTTTACGACTTACAATTTCCATACGATATAATTACATTTGCGTTGCAAGTTCTTTCACTAGCTGGTTTGATTTGGACATTCAGTCAATTCGACTCAAAGGAATTTATTGGTATCTCTCAAATCATAAGATTTATGAACGGCACTTACTCCGCCGATTCCCTTGACGAAAAACAAGAACTAAAATTTGATGGGGCTTTCAAGTTTACTCGGCATCCCGTATATCTTTTCTCGATTTTGTTTTTAGGATTAAGACCGCAGATGACTCTTTTCTACTTCGTTCTGTATCTTTGTTGTGTAGTATATTTTTATGTGGGAACAATATATGAAGAAAGAAAACTGGTAGAGGTTTTTGGTGATCGTTATAAAGAACATCAATCAAAAACCGGTAGAATTCTTCCAAGAATAAAATTTGGAAAGGCTAAGTTGAGAGGTTGATATGAGCCTCACATATCATTATGAGCAAAAAGAAAATTATCTATTAGTAATTATTGAGGGTGGTTTTTCATTTGCTTCGGCCACTTTAACAATTGAGGCGGTTTTTAAAAAATGTATTGAGCTTAATCTTCAAAAAATTTTAGTTGACGGGAGCCGCGCAACGGGAAAATTAACTATAGTGGATAGATTCCAGTTTGGAGAAGCTTTTGCTGATATTCAAAAAAAATACATTCTACAATCCGGTTGCAGTCTAAAGACCGCAATCTTTGCCAGTCCAAATCTAGTAGAGAATAAAAAGTTTGGCGAAATGGTTGGTCTTAATAGAGGAGCCAACGTTAAGGTGACAATTGATTTAATAGAGGCAAAAAATTGGCTCGGTGTTTAATTTTTTTCGCCTATAACTATTACTATAACATAAATAAGAATACATTATGAGAATTCGTTCAACAACAATTATTGGAATTATACACAACGGACAAGCCGCAATTGGCGGCGATGGTCAAGTTACACTTGGCAACACAGTAATGAAACACAATTCGATGAAGATTCGTAAACTTCTCGGCGGAAAAGTTTTAACCGGATTTGCCGGATCAACTGCCGATGCGTTTACATTACTTCAACGTTTTGAAGAAAAGCTAGAAGCCTATAGCGGCAATGTTAGCCGTGCTGTCGTAGAACTTGCAAAAGATTGGCGCACAGATAAATACTTGCGCAAACTGGAAGCAATGCTTGCAATTATCAGCGAGGAGAAAGCTTATGTTGTAAGCGGAACCGGAGATGTTATTGAACCGGAAGATGGAATTGTTGCAATAGGCAGCGGCGGAATGTACGCGCTTGCTGCAGCAAAAATGTTAAAGAAATATGGCAACCTTTCCGCAAAAGAAATTGTTGAAGAGTCGTTAAAGACGGCAGCGGAAATCTGCATTTACACAAACGAAAAAATTACAGTTGAGGTTATTGCGAAATGAATGAAACAAAAAATGAGTTAATGCAAAATTTAACACCGACACAAATTGTTAAAGAATTGGACAAGTATATTATCGGTCAGGGTGATGCAAAGCGCGCTGTTGCAATTGCCTTGCGTAACAGATGGCGCCGCCGGCAAGTAGACGAAACACTCCGCGAAGAGATTATGCCGAACAACATTATTCTTATTGGACCAACCGGCATTGGCAAAACAGAAATTGCTAGAAGACTGGCAAAACTTTCCGGCGCTCCTTTCGTAAAAGTTGAAGCTTCCAAATACACAGAAGTTGGTTACGTTGGGCGCGATGTTGAATCAATGATTCGTGATCTGGCAGAAATTTCTATTAATATGGTTCGTACCGAAAAAACCGCCGAGGTTCAGGAGAAAGCCGAGCGAATGGCTGAGGATAGAATTCTTGATCAGCTAATTCCTCCGGTTAGAAAACCGGTTGGCTTAGCTCCCGAAGAGAATGGCGAGAGTGATGAACTTCAAAATGAAAAAACACGTGAGTGGATGCGAGAGAAAATTAAAAGCGGCGAAATGGATGACCGTTTAATTGAGTTTGATACTACAGCTCCGGCATTTGGAATGCAAGTACTTGGACCGATGGGAATGGATGATATGACGATGAACTTGCAAGAAATGATGAGCAGCATGATTCCAAAGAAAAAGAAGAAACGCAAAACTCCAATTCGTGAAGCGAAGAAATTAATTGCGCAAGAAGAAGCTGAAAAATTAATTGATATGGATGCGGTTCAGCGCGAAGCTGTTAAGCGCGTTGAAGAATCGGGCATTGTTTTCATAGATGAGATTGATAAAATCGCCGGAGCGAAAAGCCAGCAAGGTGGACCCGATGTTTCCCGCGAAGGTGTTCAGCGTGATCTGCTTCCAATAGTTGAAGGCTCCGCAGTTAACACAAAATATGGACCGGTAAAAACCGATCACATTTTATTTATCGCTTCCGGCGCTTTTCATGTATCTAAGCCGAGCGATCTTATTCCGGAACTGCAAGGACGATTTCCAATACGTGTTGAACTAAAGAGTTTAACTGAAGATGATTTCGTAAAGATTCTTACAATTCCACAAAATGCTTTATTGAAGCAGTACGCGGCGTTACTGCAATCCGAGCAAGTTACCATTTCTTTTAAGGAAGACGCGATAATTGAAATTGCTAAAACTGCGGCAGCAGTAAATGAGCAAGTTGAAAACATTGGCGCCCGCCGCCTTCATACAATCTTAACAACTTTGCTTGAGGATATTCTTTTTGATGTTCCCGACAAAATGCCGGAAGCAGAAATTAAAATTACCGGCGGTATGGTAAATCAGAAATTGGATAAAATTGTTAAGAACCGTGATTTGAGTAAGTATATTTTATAGATTTATAAAGAGGTCGTTTCAAAAGGTGAAAAAGTCATTTCGAGCGTAGTCGAGAAATGAGGATTTTCGCTTAATTCACACTTCGACTCCGCTCAGTGTGACGCTGAAAATTACTTTTGAGACGGTCTCTTTCTTAAAAAACCGGGGTTCCACAAAACAACATCTCTATGACAAACCTTTTATTTTTCTTTGCGGCAGTTTTTATTTTCTTGTTAAGTGTTGCACTAGCAATTTACCTTAACAAGAAAAGACTTATCAAAAAGATTGATGAGCGCTGGGGTAAGTTTCATGTGAGTTATTACGATTTGGAAACCTCTAAATTATATACCCGTTTTAACAAGCAAAGAGACTTCAAAGATATTTATACAATTGATGATGAAACTTGGAAGGATCTTAATCTAGATGAATTATTTGAAGTACTGAATCGAACAATTACACCAATCGGTTCTCAAATTCTCTACGATATGCTAAAACATCCAAGAACAAGTAATGATGAGCTCAATAAACGTGAAAAGCTTCTTGATATATTTGCAAGCAATATTTCCCTTCGCCGGAATATTCAGATTTCTCTTTTAGGATTGGCAAAAGTCCCGGCAAAACATCTCGCTTATTCTCTTTGGAAGCCGATACCCGAAAAGCCAAAGTACTCTTTTGTTTTTTATTTGCTTTCTGCCCTAAGCATTTGGATGGCGTTGTTTTCTATTCTGGGTTTTATTCACTGGGGTTTCGTAATCTTGATATATATAACGAATTTAATTGTGTACAGATTCTATGAAAAAAAATTAAGCGAGTTTGTTGTTTCGTTCCAATTTCTTAGCGAGTTGATTGGCAAGTCCTATAAGATCGCCTCGCTATTGCCAGACGAATTATGTGATATTAAGGATGATTTGAAGAAAGAACTAAGGCACACCAAATCAATCTCTAAAAAAGTTTACTCGCTTAAACTTGATGAATCAAATAATCCAATTGTTGCCGTTTACAATTCTTACACTTTAGCTCCAATTACCGGATTCATTTCTGCGGTTGATAGTCTAAAGAAAAACATTAGCCGCATTCAACGAATTTTTGAGATTGTCGGTTATCTGGATGCGCTAATTGCCGTTGCTTCATACAGAAAACAATTTCCAAATTTTTGCAATCCTACTTTTACTACCGCAAAAAGTTTTAGCGTAACCAACATTGCCCATCCGTTAGTTGTCAATCCGGTTCCAAATGATTTCACTTTCAATACTAATTGTTTGCTGATAACCGGTTCTAACATGTCTGGTAAATCTACATTTCTAAAAACACTTGGTGTTAATGCCGTTCTTGCACAAACATTTAATATGTGTTTTGCCGAAAAATATGAAGCACCGTTCCTAAAAATCATTTCGTCTATAGAAAGAAGCGATGATCTGATTAATGGAAAAAGTTATTACATGTCGGAAGTTGAATCCATATTGAGAATTGTTAATTCCTCAAAGACCGAAAGTGTTTATCTGTTTTTAATTGATGAAATTTTCCGCGGTACAAATTCCGTAGAAAGAACTGCCGCGTCTATTGAGGTTCTCCGGTTTTTACATAATCAGAAGGATTTTGTAATTGTTGCCACACATGATTTGCAGTTAACGGACATTCTAAGCACTAGTTATCAAAATTTTCACTTTAGAGAAACCATGACGGACACCGGTTTGAGCTTTGATTATAAACTCCATCCCGGGAAATCCAACAGTAAAAACGCCATTGCCTTGTTAAAATTTGTAGGCTACCCGCAAGAAATTGTTGATGGAGCTAACCGCCATATAAGCACATGAAAAAAATCCCTAAAATTTTCTCTTAATTTTAAATTGAACTACTCTTACGTTGAAACCGGAAAATGAAACAATAAAAAAGGGTGGGGCTCTGCAAAATTGGGGTCTCAATTAAAAACACACTTATAGTTCTCTACAAAAACAAATAACACAAAGATAAAAATAGATTGCAATAAGGCATTACGTTTTTGTTATGTGTAAAAGAAGACTGAGTTATATCTAACCAAGTTTATTCTTTCTCACAGCAAATTGTAAATATCTCAAAAGAAAATTGAGTTGCTGCAAAGCCAAGTTAATGTCTCGCAAAACAGAGTTTGGGTTCGTTAAAACAAAAGTGAGCTTGTGTAAAATAGAAGTGTGGTCTCTCAAAACACATTTAATGTGAAGCAAAACACGTTTTGGATGCTGTAAAACAAAAATGATATCTTGTAAAACGTAATTAGTGTGATACAAAGCACGTTTTAAGTGTTGTAAAATGAAAGTGAGGTGGTGATAAACTAAAGTAATGTACCACAAACCCGGGTTTTGAGGGAATTATTGTGTTTTTCCTTTGAAACGTGGGTTTTAAGGTAAGAAAGAAAAGTATTCACTGTCGTGGAATGACTAAAAATATGTAGAGACTTGCCGCGGCAAGTCTCTACAAAAAACATTCAATTGATAAAGAAATAAATCTGTGGCGGAATGATCCGCAACAGTATTAAACATACAAGAGGAGGAAAAACAAGTATGAAACGCCATGAAGCCAACAAGCTAAACATGCTGAAAGCAGTAAATGCAGTATTAGAAGGCAGCACAACAATAGTTGCCGAATATCCGGCACTTAGTGAAGCAGCCGTTGAGCTTAAAACCAAAATTGCAGAGATAAACGCAATTGATAATAAGTTTAGTACAAGCATAGACGGAAAGACCAGTACAAAGAATATGCTTGAAGATGAACTGATAGAAGATTTGATGCCGGTTAAGGCGGCTTTGTATGCTTACGCAGTAAGGAATAAGAACGAAGAACTAAAAACGTTAACCAAAGAAAGTGAAAGTACGCTTAAGAGAATGCGTGACCCGGAATTTTTGCAGAAAGCAGAGATGATAAAAACAGAAGCACAAAAACATTTGGCTGACTTAGCTGCATATAAAATAACAGAAGCAGTATTAACAGAGCTGCAAGAAAAGATAACAGCATTTGGAGAAGCATTAGATGGAAAAGATACCGGATTTGCAAACCGGAGCGCTTTAAGAATAGCGTTAACGGAAAAATTTGATGAAGCCGATAGTACTTTGACCGAACAGCTTGACGCACTGATTGAGTTGGTTAGAAAAACCAACACATTGTTTTACGACCAGTATTACTCTGCAAGAGTAATTAAAGATTTGGGTACACCACAAAAAACAGAAGAAGTTAAAACACCGGAAACGGTAAAGTAAATGTAGAGACTCGCCTCGCTGAGCCGTCTGAAAAGAAGAAGCAGACGTTCCAACGGAACGTCTCTACGAAAAGCAAAAAAGCAGAGGCATAAAAACCGCTACTGCAAAGGACAAAAACAATAATTAATTTAACGGGAGGTGCAGAATGAAAAAGAAGTGGCCGCATAACAAATTATAAATGACTATCACTGGATGGTGTGTGATAGAAAAATCAAATTATTGGAGTAAAAAATGAAAAAGATAATTCTTATAGTCTGTGCTCTTTCGTTTATAGCGAACGCACAAATAAAGTTAGAACTTATTAAAACACTAAGCGGCAATAGTACTGCTGATCAATTGACTAACATTGTAGCATTAGGTGATATTAATAAAGATGGCTACGATGATATGGCTTTACAATATTACGTAAAGTCGGATTCGTCTTATGCTAAAATTTATTTTGGTGGTAAGCCATTTGATACAACCAAAGCAATTGTATTTACAAACCCAAAGCCAAAATTCTACTTTAAGAATGTATATGGCGGTGGAGATATTAATGGTGACGGAGTAAATGATTTTGTAGTTATTTACGATGACCATCTTGCCATACACAACCCGCCGCAATATGAAATACAAGTTCATTTTGGTAAAAGCAACATTAATAAAGATGCAGACTATAGCATTAAAGAAATCGTTGGAATAATTAAGTTGTGTGCAATAAATGGTGATTTCAACGGTGATGGTTACGATGACATAATTATCTCAAAGCCAAGCTATCCAAATTATGGAAGTTTTCAGATTTATTATGGTGGTAAAGAATTAAAACAAAACTATGATTTGCAACTTTACGGAACCCAAGATATGACTGAATTAGGGAGGTGGATGGTAATGCCCGGAGATGTAAATAAAGATGGATTTGATGATTTGATAATAAGCGAATGGAAAAGGTTGGAAAATTCCTATGAAAGCAAAGCGTTTCTTTTTTTTGGTGGGAAGGAACTTAGCTTTAATAACGGTACTGTCTTTACTGATAATATCCCTTACGGATTATATCTAAATGCATTAGAAGACATAAACGGAGATGGGTATAAAGATTTTTCTATAACTGGTGGTAAGAGAGAAGTTTTCTTAGGCGGAAAGCAAATCGATCCATTGAAGCCACTCTTCAAATCCGGGAAATGGATGTACGACGGGATCGGTGATATAAATAAGGATGGATTTAGTGATTTTACAAGAACATTTGCAAAGGAAATTGAAGTACATCTTGGAAACAATACTGTAGATACAATACCGGATTTTACATTTAAGCAGGACGGAGCTTTTTACTACCTTGGCGATATTGATGGGAATACTACAATAGAATTGGGTTATAAGGATTACTCTCCAACAACCACAATGAGTATTTATGCTGTGTTGAATGGAACATCTGTAAATGACGAAAAGCAATTGCCAGAGAAATATTCTATTTCTCAAAACTATCCTAATCCTTTTAACCCTGAGACAATAATAAATTACACAATACCCAAGAGTGAGCATGTTATGCTCAAAGTTTACGATCTGTTAGGAAGAGAAGTTGCAACACTTGTTGATGAATACAAACAAGCTGGGAACTATAATTGCAAGTTGAGAATTGAAAATGGAGGATTAACAAGTGGAATTTACTTCTACCGCTTACAAAGTGGGGATTACAGCAAAGCTAAAAAAATGGTTTTAGCAAAATAGTACACAAACAAAATGTATATCTAAAAAATTAACTGATAACAAATTCTAAAGGGTGGTAATGTGAAAAAATTAAATAAACTAGCACTGGTTTGTTTTTTGATTGCAGCTTTAGTTTTTAACGGTCAAACTACAGCACAGAAACTGAGAAAGATAACTTTTTCAAAAAATGATTATGAAATAAAAGAATTAGTAAATACCAAAGGAGAAAGTGTAACAAAGATTACCGGAAAGGGACTATCTATTTCGGGAAGATATGGAGAGCCCGAAATTCCGGTTAAGCTGGTTAAATTAATTATAGCTTCTAATGAAGATGTTGAGAGGATAGAGTATAAGATATTAGATAAAACCGAGAGGCAGCTAATTACTAAAATCGGTAGTATAGCAACCGGATCAGAAAGCGAATCTGAAAATAAGGGAGTGTAAATAATTTTGTGTAAATGGTTGAAGTAGAGAATTAGTTAAGAGCTGCGAAGCGTAGCGAAGCAGCACTTAAGTTGCGAAAATCCAAAAAGGGTTTTCATTTTATAAAATACTCATTACTTTAAACCATAAT
>JAZDFQ010000097.1:0-16524 GCA_043807765.1 Ignavibacteriota bacterium | reverse complement strand
TTCTTTATTTTCTTCCGGCATATCTTTTCGCCGGCCCGATTTTTTTACTGCATCTTTCAACAAAAACTCAATTTGTGCATTTATACTGCGCAGATCATCTGCCGCCCATTTTTCCAAAGAGGCGTAAAGCTTATCATCTATTCTAAGTAAAAACTTTTTCTTTTCAGCCATTTATATTACTCAAAGCGCAAACGGTTTCCGCTTGCGCTCATTATTTAATTGTTAAACCGCTGCAGCGGCGGCGTTATGCCTTTGCAGCGCGGTGAAAAACACCAGCATTATAATAAACGGATATTTATCCAGCACTTCAGCTTTGTTTTCTATTGTTACATTAATTGTTGACGAATACCATTTCTTGTTCTTAAACAAAACCAGAGTCGTTCCTAGTTCATTCTGCAGTTCGTAGGATGATTTCCAGATGTGGGTAACAATCAGCAGTTTCTCTCCGCGGGGCAATATAATTGTTCCCTTGTTGCCGAATGTTGTGCTCTCGAATGTTGCAATAACCGTTGCCGAATTCTTTTCTTTTACTTCCAGCGTACTGCGCCAAATACTTGGCTTGGAAATTTCCCACACTTTATCATAACCGCTAATTTCATGGTGATTGCCCCAAAAGTCGGTATTTCTTATAGATAAAATAGGAATACCGCCGGCGGTTAAATCAAAGAAGGATTTGAAAATGTTCTTGTTAACAATTTCCAATTCTTGCCCGATGTAATCTGTTATGTTTTTCATCTTCTTCTTTTTCTTCTTCTAATTATTAGATAAAGAGCTAAAAAAATAATCCACGGGTTTTCGTCCACCGGAGCCGATTTATTCTTTATTGTCACATCTAAACTGTTTGAAAACACACGAGAACGTTTAAGGAGAAAAATAACATTGTCGTTTTCGTCTCTTACCTCGGTGGTAAAATCAAAAAAACCAAAATGTATAGAAAGCTTGTTTCCCTTAGGTAAATAGATGTAACCCGCTCTACTAATCATTTCCCGGCGGTAATGTGCAAAAGGAATATCTTTTCCCTCTTCACGTATATCTAACTGTCTGCTCCAGAAATATGATTTGTAGAATTCGATGTTTCTTTTTTCCAAACCTTTAACACGCCCTCTTATACCGAAGTGCATGATGTACTTAAAGCTTCCAAGCAACTCCTCTCCCGCAAACAAATCATATTCAAAAGAGAATAAAGATTTTCTCACCAGTTTCAACGGTCTATCAATATATTCAGATAAATTTTTCATATTCAACTCGCTCTTCACTCTACGTTCTTCGTTCGGAATTTATCCCGAGCGGAGTCGAGGGACTCTCGCTTAATACAGGCTTCCGGCGTTAATAACCGGCTGGGCCGATGTTTCGCTTACAAGAGCTACGAGTAAATTATTAACCATAGTTGCTTTCTTTTCTTCATCAAGAATAACGATGTGCTGTTCGCTTAATGCTTTCAATGCCATATCAACCATACCCACAGCGCCCTCAACAATTTTAGTTCTTGCGGCAACAACTGCCTGAGCCTGCTGTCTGCGCAGCATTGCCTGTGCAATTTCCGGCGCGTAAGCTAAGTAGCTTATTCTTGTTTCTACAATTTCAATTCCGGCAATTTCCAAGCGCGATTGTGTATGCTTCTTTAACTCCTCTGCAATTTCATGCTGGTTGCCTACGAGCGACATTTTATCATGCTCGCTGGAATCGTAAGCATACTGAGATGTAATTGCTCTAATAGCAGTTTCGCTTTGTATAGCCACAAATTGTTCAAAATTCTGAACATCGAACAAAGCTCTTGCGCTGTCAACCACTCGCCAAACAATTACAGCCGCTATATCAATCGGGTTGCCGTGAACATCATTCACTTTAATTTTATCGCTGATGAAGTTGTGAATTCTCTGCGATACTTTTTTCTTATCTGTAAATGGATTAACCCACCAGAAACCGGATTCGCGAAGTGTACCCGTGTACTTACCAAACAAAATCAATACCCGGGATTCATTAGGCTGAATTACCGTTAAGCCCGCAAGCATTGTAAGAGCTATTAAAAATACCGGAATAATATAAGCTAGACGAACTGGCTCATCAGCTTGAACAGCTTGAACGAAGAAATAAATATCAACTGCTATAACAAGTAGGATTACAAACAACATTAAAAAACCGTTGGTTTTTGATGCTTCTTTTTCTGTAATTGCTTTCATTGCACAACTCCTTCTAATTGCTATTGAAATGATATCATTTTGATGTCACAAAGTCAAGAAAAGTTCCTAGAAAAAAATAAATTTTTGAAAAACAGCTAAACAGAACGAAAATTAGGTTATAAACCAAACCTCAACATTGTCTTTCCCTTTAGAATTCCCATTATTTCTGATACACTCACTTTTGATGGTATCGATATTGTAAGATGAATGTGATCTTCTTGTATATTCAGTTCGACTACCTCCGCTTTCTTTCATTCACATAACATCCTTATATCTTTTTCTATTCTTCTTTAACTTCTCCTCTGGTATTTGAAAACGATACTTCGGAACCCATACAATGTGATAATCACATTTATATACTACATGCGATATCTATTTATGTTTGCTCATATTGTAATTTAATATTTTGCAGGCATAGCCGACAGTACGACATCACTGTCTAAGACTGTAATGTTCTAAGGTTAAATAAGTATCAATCAACTTTTAGTGGGATTAATTTTTAAGAGTAGAGTATCTTGAACAAAGAATTATTTGGTTCAACAAACAGCATTTGTTAGTACACTGTTAAAATCCAAAGCTCACCAGCTTAATTTTCTTGCCTTCTTCCAAGTGCATCTTCTCGTACTTGGTTTTTATTGTGTACTCAAAAGGAATTTGCTCAAGCGAATAAATGTCGTTATGTACAAAATTGGTTTTTAGCTTTTCCTCTTCAATCATCTGAAGCGTGTATTCGTAAAGTGTATCGTCATCGGTTTTCAGATTCACTCTTCCGTTCTCTGCTAACAGCTTTCTATAGATAGCTAAAAACCTTGGGTGTGTTAAACGTTTCTTAATACTGCTCTGAAACGGATACGGATCGGGAAAGGTAATCCAGATTTCTTCGGCATTAAAATCCTTTAAAACTTCATCAAGACGTTCAATGTAGGCAATCAGTAGAGCCACATTGTTTGTGTTTCTTTCTTTTGCATTAACAGACGCATTCCATAAACGGTTTGGCTTACGGTCAATCCCAAGAAAATTTCTCTCCGGATAATGCTCGGCTAGACTTATTGAGTAATCTGCTTGCCCGCAGCAAAGCTCTATTGTAATTGGCTTTCCGTTGGCAAAGAACTTTTTTATTCCGGCTTCTGCGGATTCGTCTTTGTAATCAAACACGTTTGGAAACGTTCTGACTTCTGTAATCTTTTTATATTTATTTCTGCCCACTTCTCTAGTTCTGAATTATGAGTGTTGAGTTTTGAATTTTAACGGTGCGAAAAATAGAAAAGTTTTTCGTCTTATTTTTCTTATGGGTTTTTTATCTGTGGAAATCTGTTTAATCAGTTAAACCGGCCCGTCCGGCAGGCGGGTCTGCGTTCTATTATCAGTAACGAAATAGTGGCAGAAAATTTTCATGGCTCTCTTGTATCTATTTAATTTGATTATTATACTCAACTCCAGATTTAAGCGTTTAGTAAAATGATTAAGCAAAACAAAAAATATAACCCCGATAAAAACTTTTACTGCTCTTCGCGGGCAAGCAAGGTAATATCAATTCTTCTTACGGCTACATCCACGTACACGCAAACCATGACGCGTTAATTTTTAGCGCATTCTTTTTATTTTCTACATAAATTTATAACAACAAGGGTAAAATTTACCATGATAGTACTAAAATTTGGCGGATCGAGTGTAGGCAATGCAGATAGAATTGATGGCGTGATTTCAATTCTGATTAACAACTACATCAACAAGAAAAAGAATATTGCGGTTGTCTTCTCTGCGTTTCAAGGTGTAACGGATAAGCTGATTGAAATCGGCAAGCTCGCTTTCCAGAGAAAGTTAACATACAAAACGGAAATCGAGCAGCTGATTGAGCGGCATTACGATACGGCTTTCCGGTTGAACCCAACAAGCAAGCATGAGGAAATAGTAGAAAAGCTTGATAAGCTATTTGATGAGCTTAAGGAAGTAACACACGGAGTTTATCTTGTCCGCGAACTTTCCGCAAGAACTCTTGATTACATTCAAAGCTTTGGAGAAAAATTATCAAATACAATTATTGCCGAATCGCTTTGCAACCGCGGTGTTGAAGCCGAATATCTTGACGCGAGCAAACTCGTTAAAACAAATTCCGAATTTGGAAACGCACGCGTAAATTTTGCTTCGACAAATAAAAACATCGCTCAATATTTCAAACGCCACAATAAAGTTCAGATCATAACCGGCTTTATTTCATCAACCGACAAAAACGAAATTACCACACTTGGACGCGGCGGCTCCGATTATACTGCTTCTGTTTTCGGCGCAGCACTCAATGCTTCAGCTATCGAAATATGGACAGACGTTGATGGAATTCTAACTGCCGATCCCCGCAAAGTTAAAGATGCTTTCCCGCTTAAATCTGTTACTTACGAAGAGGCTATGGAGCTTTCCCACTTCGGCGCAAAAGTAATTTATCCGCCAACAATGCTGCCGGCTCTTCAAAAGAAAATTAAAATTGTAATTAAGAATACGTTTAATCCAACGCACCCCGGAACAGAAATTGTTGAAAAGGGTGGCGGCGATAAAATGCCGATTAAAGGAATTTCATCTATTGATGATATTTCTATCATTCGCGTGCAAGGCGGCGGAATGGTTGGCGTTACCGGCGTTGCCGGTAGATTATTTGCGGCGCTCGCACGTAACGGAATAAATATTATTCTTATTACTCAAGCTTCTTCGGAACACAGCATTTGCTTTGCGGTGCTTCCTAAATTTGGCGGACAAGCAAAGAAAGTAATTGAGAATGAATTTAAGCTTGAGATTTTTGAAGGAAAAATCGGCGAGGTAAAAGTGGAAGAAGAGCTTTCCATAATTGCCGTTGTTGGCGAAAGAATGCGTCACGCTATTGGTGTAGCGGGAAAAGTTTTTCATGCTCTTGGCAAAAAAGGAATTAACATTATCGCAATCGCTCAAGGTTCTTCCGAGTTAAATATTTCACTCGTTATCAACAAAAGCAATCTGCCAAAAGCGTTGCTGTCTATTCATAAAGATTTATTAGAGAGGTTAAAATGAGTTCTAAAATTCCAGTCGCAGTATTAGGCGCTACCGGAAGTGTCGGTCAGCGTTTCATAGAATTATTATTGAATCATCCTTGGTTCGAAGTTACCGAGCTTGCCGCGTCAGACCGGTCCGCCGGAAAAAAATATGCGGAAGCAACTAACTGGATTATGCAAACGCCGCTGCCGGAAAAGTATGCAACCATGATTGTGAAAAAGTGCGATGCTGATATAGAATCCAAAGTTGCTTTCTCTGGTTTGGACGCGAACGTTGCTGGCGAAATTGAAACTGCGCTTGCCGAAGCCGGTTGCTATGTTATTTCAAACGCACGCAATCACCGCTTTGATGTGGACGTGCCGCTTATGATTCCGGAAATAAATTATAATCACTTAGAAGTTGTGAAAGCGCAAAACTACAAAGGTGGAATTGTTACTAATCCGAATTGTTCAACAATTGGTTTGGCAATTGCGTTAAAACCGCTTCAAGATAATTTTGGTTTGGAAGCTGTAAACGTTGTTACAATGCAAGCTATTTCCGGCGCGGGTTATCCCGGCTTGCCAAGTCTTGATATTATAGATAACGTGGTTCCCTTCATTGGCGGCGAGGAAGCTAAAATGGAAAGTGAGCCGCGCAAAATTTTTGGCTCTATTGTTAACAATAAATTTGTTGATGCGGATTTCAAAATAAGCGCGCAATGCAACAGAGTTGGTGTAATTGATGGACACACAGAATGTGTTCAGGTGAAATTAAAATCGAAACCAACTAAAGAAGAAATTATAAAAGTGTGGAACGAGTTTAAATCTTTGCCGCAAGAGCTCGCACTTCCCTTCGCGCCAAATCCGGTTATAACTTATTTCAGCGAAGACAGATACCCGCAGCCGAGAGTTCACCGTAATCTTGGAAACGGAATGGGTGTTGCAGTTGGAAGATTGCGCGAAGATTCTCTCTTTGATTTTAAGTTTGTTGTGCTTTCTCACAACACAATTCGTGGTGCGGCGGGCGGAACAATTCTTATTGCGGAATTAATGAAAGCGCAAGGACTTTTAGGCTAATTATGGAAATGAAAAAGATAAAAGTATTCGCTCCCGCTTCTGTTTCAAATGTTGGTCCCGGTTTCGATATGATGGGCTTTGCGCTTCATGAACCTGGCGATGAAGTAGAAATTAAATTAAACGGTTCGAAGGAAATTAGAATAACAAAAATCACCGGCGATGGCGGAAAGCTTCCGCTTGATCCGGAGAAGAACACTACTACCGGCGCAATTAAATCGTTGCTCAACAAATACAACATTAGCGCTGGTCTCGATGTTTCAATTCACAAGAAAATGGGAATTGGAAGCGGACTTGGTTCCAGCGCTGCAAGTTCAGTTGGCGGTGTGTTTGCAGTAAATAAATTGCTCAACTTAAAACTTAGCAAGCTCGATTTGCTTGAACATGCAATCGCCGGCGAGTTTATTGCGAGCGGAAGTGTTCACGCAGATAATGTAGCTCCGGCTTTGTTCGGCGGATTTGTTTTAATCCGCTCATACAATCCTATTGATATTATTCAACTCGATTATCCAAGGAATTTATTCTGCTCTATTGTTTATCCGGATATTGTTATAAGGACTATTGATGCAAGAAGAATTTTAGATAAAACAATTGAACTCAAAACCGGAATTGCTCAGGCTGGAAACGCTGCTGGTTTGGTTGCCGGACTTTTGCGTAATGATATTTCTCTAATCGGTAGATCAATTGTAGATCTTTTTGCAGAACCAAAACGTGCAACTCTTATTCCTTGTTATGATGAAATCCGCCAAGCAGCATTAAGTGCCGGAGCTATTAATTGCAACATTTCCGGTTCCGGTCCATCTATGTTCGCCTTTTCTACTTCGCAAAAAGATGCTGAGTGGATCGCACTTGAAATGAAAAAGGCGGCAAAGAAAAAAGGCTTTGGCAGTAAAACTTATGTATCCAAAATAAATGAAAAAGGTCCACGAGTTTTAATTTGAAATACTACAGCACAAATAGTAAAAACAAATTCTTCTCTTTTGAACAAGCAGTGATGAAAGGCTTAGCCGACGATGGCGGATTGTTTATGCCTGAATCAATTCCAAATCTTGGTAAAGAATTTTTTGCTAACATCGAAAGCAAATCGTTTACAGAAATCGCTCTTGAAGTTTCTAAACATTTTATCGAAGATGAAATTCCTCAATCCAAACTTGAAGAGATTGTAACCGAAGCAATAAACTTCCCCGCACCAATTGTTGAGCTAGATAAAAACTTATTTGTGCTCGAACTATTTCATGGACCAACTTTAGCTTTCAAAGATTTTGGCGCACGCTTTATGGCTAAGACAATGGGCTACTTTGCTCAAAAGGAAAATTCGCAGCTCAATATTCTTGTTGCAACAAGCGGCGATACCGGAAGCGCAGTTGCCAATGGTTTTTATAACACACCCGGAATTAATGTTTACATTCTTTATCCAAAAGGAAAAGTAAGCAAGATTCAAGAACAGCAATTAACTACGCTTGATAAAAATATTACCGCTCTCGAAATAGATGGAACGTTTGATGATTGCCAGCGTTTAGTTAAATCAGCTTTTGTTGATTCCGAATTAACAAACCACTTAAATCTCTCTTCGGCAAATTCTATTAACATCGCTCGCCTCCTTCCGCAATCTTTTTATTACATGGAAGCTTACAAGCAGATTCCTGATAAATCTCTTCCGGTTGTTTTTTCAGTTCCATCGGGAAATCTCGGTAACATCACCGCCGGATTGTTTGCAAAGAAAATGGGATTGCCTGTTCACAAGTTTATTGGCGCAACAAATAAGAATGATGTTTTCACTGAATTCATTCAAGGCGGAAATTTCAATCCGCGCGAATCTGTACAAACACTTTCAAATGCTATGGATGTTGGCAATCCAAGTAACCTTGCTAGAATTGTTGATTTGTATTCAAACTCGATTAAAGAAATTCGTAACGATATTAACTCGGCAACTTTCAACGATGAACAAACACGTGAAGCGATCAAGGAAGTTTACAAGAAATGTAATTATGTAATTGATCCTCACGGTGCGGTTGGTTATTTAGCGCTGCAAAAATTTCTAAAAGAAAATTCCAATCAAGAATTCACTTCAATCGTTTTGGAAACTGCTCATCCGGCAAAATTCAAAGATGTTGTTGAAGAAGAATTGTCCATTGAGGTTGAAATTCCGGAAAGGCTTTTTGCTTGCTTAACAAAAGAAAAGAGAGCTGTTTCGCTTTCTCCAGATTACAAATCTTTGAAAGAATTTTTGTTTAGTTTGTAGGGGGCTGTTTCAAAAGGTGAAAAAGTCATTTCGAGCGTAGTCGAGAAAGGAGAATTTTCGCTTAATTCACACTTCGACTCCGCTCAGTGTGACTCTGAAAATGGCTTTTGAGACAACTTCTTTTCCATTTTATCTTTCTTACATCATTCTCATATCGAACGGCGAGAGATCGGAAATACTTGCCCGCACATTTAAATCGCGTATTAATTCTTTTACGGTTTTAATTTCTGCCTCTACAAGATGAAGTCTGTGCTTCAACATCGAAAGCGCAGTAAAAGCAATTTTTTGCGAATCCATTTCGAAGCCAAGAATTTGTTTTTTAATTACATAGTAAGCCGCTTCAAGACGTTCTAATTTTTTTTTCAATTTGATCTGTATTTCTTGTTTGCTCAAATTGTGCATTAATAAAATGCCTATGTCAAATCCCGAAGAAGTCGAAGAATCCTCTTCCAAGAAGGACGTAATAGTTAGCTGTAGTTCAGATTCGCCTTCGTTTGTAATAGAATAGATTGTCTTCTCCGGAAGATTTCCATCCTTTTCAACTCGCCCCAAAATCATTTCCTTTTTCTTCAAATTGTTTATTGTTGCGTAAACGGTCGAGTCCGCCATGGGCAGCCATTTCTTAGTTTGAAGCTCACTTAGCATTTTTGTGATTTCATAAGGATTTCTTTCGCGTTCAGCAAGGATGCCGAGTATCAGAGTTGCTAATTTTGACAGCATATATTGTCAGACCACTATTTGGGAAGATTAGTATAAAGATAGAGGATAATTATTTTGAATTCAACTTATTTTAGAAGATTTTTGCGAGGAGCTCGTCGCTATTGACTAATTCTTCAAAACTAGAATACATGAATGCGACATTTTTAGTGAGTGACCGATAATTCATTTCCGATTCTGTCTTCCTTTTCGGATTTACAACAAGAATTTCTTTTTCTGGTGTAATCTGCTTTTTGAATAAGGCTTTTACATGTACATCTGCATTCGAGAGCGAGTATCCTATAAAAACTATTTTCTTCGCGGCTCTAATTTCCCTTGCCGCTTCACTTAACAGTTGAGAGATAATTGGATGGTGTAGCGTTTTTAAGTAAGAAGGAGGCATTATTAAAGTCTGAAACTCCGTTCCATCAATTGGACAACTATATTCGTACTCTTCGTTACCGGGATATGAATAGCCGAGAAACTTTCCGCGGTTTAAATCAATTTTTCTATCCCACGGCGTAAGCAATGTTTGGTTACAACAATTACAGTATTTCCAGGTTAAACTGCCGTGTGTTTTAATAATTTTATAGGTGAATGGATTTTCTCCTTCGCTAGCTTTAATTGGCTCTTTAGGGTTTACCCAAAAATTATAGCCGGTTAGCTTCGGGTGTTTTTCATAATTCATGAACGGAATGCAGTAATCAATAAAGCCGGCTTTCTTCTGAAAAATAAAATCGAATGCTTGTTCTAGAAGGGTATCATAGTTTAGAGTAATGATCGATGTGTTCGTTGAGTACTTTGTTATTGCTTCCCAAAATTTGTGATAATATGGACTGCGTTGATCTGTTCTAATGTTCACAACATAGTGAAGTAGCTTTATAAGATACTCTTTTATATCGCGAATTTTTTCATTAGTATACTTTGCGTTAAGGCTTTCATCTTGTTGAATAAAGTAATCTATAAATCCGAACACGGCTTCCAAGTGTGGATAAAGATTATTCTCTTCATCTAAATCAAAATTCTCTCGTATAAATTCAATAACAATTTTTCCAATTTCAGAATTAGAAATTTCTTCAGCCCTATCGGAAAAAATCATCGGTAAAATTTCTTTTTGTAAAGGAACACCATCGGGATTAGATGCACCGGCACCTAAGACAAAAACTGTGTCTCGCTCCGGTAAATATCTAAGAAATTTTTCAGTGTTCATCTAATGCTCATTTCGCCCTTTATTTGCAGCGAAAATTTACATGCTGTAATTATTTGTTCAATTCGATTAGAACCAACTTTTTACCTTTTTCGTTTCTGGTATTAGATGGCTTGTAGGCAAGTTCAAAGATTGTGGATTTTTTTATAAATGATTTGTATTTGAGTTCTGCTGTTTTAAACTCATCCATTAAATCGCCCCCCTTAATAGCAACAATGTATGCTTTCTCTTTTATTAATGGAAGTGCATAACGGAAAAGTATTATTAACGGAACTGTTGCACGACTAACAACAAGGTCAAATGAGTTTGCATATTTCTGAATGAACTCATCACTTTCAACGCGCGCATTTTCTGCGGTCAAATTGTTCATCTTAAGTTTATTGATAAACTCTTTTACCGCATCAATTTTCTTGGCTGTTGAATCAACTAAAACGCCGCGTAATATTGGACGGGTGATTGCAAGTGGAATTCCCGGAAATCCACCGCCGGTACCAATGTCTAAAAAGCGGCTTACTTTAGGAGGAATAAACTCGGAAACATACGATGAAATAAAAATATGATTTTCAACGATTTTTAGAACATCTTTGCGTGAAATCAAATTGAGCTTTGTGTTCTTTTGATTAACAAGTGTTCCAAATAATGCTAAACGTTCTAACTGATATTCGTCGGGATTAATCCCGTTATCCCAAAAGAGAACTTTTAACTCGCGTAAGTACTGTTCTTGAAGATCCAAACAAATTTTCCAGAATTGGCTTTTTAAATATACTAACAAAACAGAAATATCTGAAGGAGTTACACCGGATATTCTTGAAGCTTGCCCAATTGTTCTCGGTTTTATCTTGCCAAGCTTTTCTCTTCCCTCTGCAGAGATAGTCTTTATTTTCAAATAATCAAAATTTAACGGAATGTTTATCTTCTCGTATTTCTCCATTCTATCTACTAATTCTTGCTGTCTTTGAATATAACCTTCATATTTAATGTTAATCTCAACCTGTTCATAAATCTTATCATCACTTATTAAACTCTTGAACTCATCCTCTTCCGGCAATACGCTTAGAATATCCTTTAATTCAAGTTCTGGTCGGCGCACTAGCTTATTAATTGTATCTGCATTATCCGCCTTGGAGAGTTCTTTTTTTTCCAAGATCGGATTAATATCACTTGGTGAAATTCGTTTCCTTTGTGCAATCTCCTTTGCTTTAGTAATAACAACTTCTCTTTGTTTCAACTCATCATACATTTCTTTTGGAATTAGACCAAACTCATAACCATACTTCATCAAGCGTTGATCGGAATTATCTTGGCGTAAAAGTAATCGATGTTCTGCACGCGAAGTAAACATACGGTAAGGCTCGCTTGTGGATTTACCCACAAGGTCATCAATTAAAACCCCGATGTAGGCTTCATTTCTAGTTAATACAAACTCCGGTCTATTCTGAATTTTCAACGCTGCATTAATCCCGGCAATTATTCCTTGCCCGGCAGCCTCTTCATATCCGGAAGTACCATTAATTTGTCCGGCAAAGTATAACCCTTGAACCAACTTTGTTTCTAAAGTAAGGTCAACCTGATAAGGAGGAAAGTAATCATACTCAACAGCATAACCGGGGCGAACCATTTTTACTTCTTCAAGGCCTTTTATTTTTTTCAAAGCTTCATATTGAATTTCAACCGGCAGCGAAGTAGAGAACCCGTTGATGTAAATTAAATCTGAATTCAGTCCTTCCGGTTCTAAAAATAATTGATGTCTTTCCTTATCAGTAAAACGATTTATTTTGTCTTCGATGGATGGGCAATAACGAGGGCCAACACCTTGTATTTTTCCGGTGAACAAAGGTGAATCAGCAAAACCCTTCTCTAAAATTTTGTGTACTAATAGATCAGTATAGGTGATATAGCAGCTCATTTGCTGCTGATAAGGAAATTCATCTTTGGGAGTTCTCAACGAAAAAGGTAAAGGTGGAACATCGCCCGGCTGTTCGTCAAGAATTTTCCAATCAATTGAATTTTTATGCAAGCGAGGTGGAGTTCCGGTTTTTAATCTCCCCGCTTCAAAACCCATTTTGATAAAAGTTTCTGTCAAACCAACTGCCGGCTGCTCTCCAAAACGACCGCCTCTCGTAGTTGTCATTCCAGTATGCATCAATCCGTTAAGAAAAGTACCACTGCATACAACAAGCGCTTTACAGTTTATTTCTTCTCCATGTAAAGTTCTCACTCCAACAATCTTTTTCCCCTCTTCAATCGCATCAATTATCATCTCTTCAACAATAGTCACATTATTTGTTTTTGCGACCAATTTTGAAGTAATGGCAGAATAAATTTCCCGGTCGTTCTGACTTCTTCCAGCCCAAACAGCGGGACCCTTCGACTTATTCAAAGTTCTAAATTGAATTCCAGATTGGTCGGCTATTAAACCCATTGCCCCACCCAAAGCATCTACCTCATGCACCAAATGCCCTTTTGCGCTTCCTCCTATTGCCGGGTTGCAAGACATTCTTCCCATTCCATTTCTATCCATTGAAACTAGTCCAACGGAACACCCCATTTTTGCCGCAGATACAGCCGCTTCAATTCCGGCATGCCCACCGCCAACTACTATTACATCAAAATATCTCATTCATTCCTTTCTCTCAGTCTCGATTAAGTCGAGACGCATCCGTTTCACATGAAACATTCTAAAAAGTGAATTCATAACTCAAAATTCAACATTGTCTAAGTTTCACATGAAACATTATTTTCCAATACAGAATTTCGAAAAAATATTATTAAGAATGTCGTCCGAAGTAATCTTTCCTATAATCTCACCAAGTGAATTCTCCGCATTTCTAAGATCAACAGAGATAAACTCGCCGGTAAGCTGCTGTGAGATCGACACCTTTGCTGATTGTAAGTTATCACACGCTTTCTTCAGTGACTCATAATGACGTATGTTGGTTACAATAGCGGTCTTTTCGGTGTAAGTGGAAGAACCGAACACAACTGCTATAAGCTTCTCAAATAGCGTTTGTATTCCCTCTCCGGTTTTTGCAGAAATCAATACATCATACTCTTGAGAATCTGGATTACAAATATCAACTTTGTTTGCTACTTTTAGAATTCTATTTTTACTGTTAAGTTCGAGAATTTCGTTATACAAATTTTCCGAGAATCCAACCGTTGAATCATTTAAAAACAAAACGACATCCGCATCCTTGAGGGCATTTCTGCTTCGATTAACCCCCTCCCTCTCTATCTGATCTTCAGTATCGCGTATTCCGGCCGTATCAAAAAGTCTGAACAAAATTCCGTCTATAAATAAGTCTTCGCGAATAATATCTCTTGTTGTACCGGGAACTTCACTTACAATTGCGCGCGCTTCTTTCAAAAAATAATTAAGCAGTGAAGACTTGCCCGCGTTTGTCGGACCGACGAGCGCAACATTAACACCATCCCGGATTACTTTACCAAACGAGAATGTATGAATGAGCTTTTCAAGTTCATCGAGAATTTCATCAATGTTACTTACAATTTCTTGAATGGACATGAAGTGAATATCTTCTTCTGCAAAATCCAACTCTAACTCAATCAAAGAAGATGTATGGATAAGTTTCTCGCGCAACGAATCTATTTTCTTTGATAAAATCCCATCTAGTTGGTTGCGCGCACCACGTAGAGATACTTCTGTTCTTGAATTAATTACATCAGCAACCGCTTCTGCTTGGGCTAAATCCAGCTTACCATTTAGGAAAGCTCTTTTTGTAAACTCACCCGGCTCGGCTAATCTAATATTTTGCTGGAGTAAAATTGAAATTATTCTTTGCGACACAAATGGACTGCCATGCGTACTTATCTCGACGCTATCCTCACCGGTAAAAGAGTGGCCGTTAGAAAAAACAGAAACCAAAACATCATCAATAGCCTCTCCCCCGTTTTCCAGAATCTTCCCATAATGAATTGTGTGAGAGACACAATCTAAAAGATTCTTTTTCCCGGAGAAGACATTATTAACTGATGAAATTGCATTCGGTCCACTGACACGAATTACCGAAATAGCACCAACACCGTTTGGAGTTGCAAGCGCTACTATTGTGTCTTCATTTTGAGATAAACTTTGAGACATACTTTTTCCTTTGAAATGCAAAATTATCATTATTGTAAAGGAGTAACAAGAAAGGCGGTATTATTACGAATTAGTAATATACTATTTAGTTGTTTACTTTATTATAAGGGACGGCGAATAAATATCTAAACAAGGCATAGATAGAAAATCCACTTCCATACTTTACGCCATTCTTTCGCTTCGCTTTTGGTCCAACGCGGAGTTTCTTTATGTGTTGTAAAAGAATTACTTGGTCATGAAGATTTGACAACTACTCAAATATATAGTCACCTTCAGCAGCAGAACTTGAAAGATGCAGTTAATCTTCTATAATTTGTTCGAAAGCATACTCACAAACTAAATGTGGGTATGTTAATTTTTCATTTCCTTAAAATATTCTCCATCTCACCACTCACTTTCAACTACTAACTCTTCGAAGTAATGGTAAACCTCATCTACAGAATATCTAATATAAAAATCATTCACTGAGTTGAGCTTTTTTTAATCTTCCTACTCCAATCCATCGTGCAGAATTAAACGATAAAATCCACTTCCATACTCTGCGTCATTCTTTCGCTTCGATTTTGGTCCAACACGGAGTTTCACTATTTGCTGTTAAAGAATTACTTGGTCATGAAGCACTTTCAACCACACAAATTTATAGTCACCTTCAGCAGCAAAATTTAAGAGATGTAGTGAATTTATTATGAGAAATCATTATTAAAATGGATGTCATTGAAAAGTTAGATAACTTTTAGCATAAATTCTTGACTCAAATATTAATAAAGTAATGATGGTAGAATTATTTTCATATTTGCTCTCCATCAAAGAATATATCTGTAATATGGTATTATTAATAGAACCTATTTCTAAAGATGAATGCGAAAAATATTCCTAAAGGGAAGGCACATTTTACAACTACTCTTAAGATCAACGTTGATTCCACAAACATTAATGATGCTAAAATATATGTACACAAACCGGCAAGTATAAGAGAAGCATGATAACCAAATTGTTTTATTACAAGTTTTCGGGTACCTATGAACGCAACAATTCCAGATACAATCGATATAATAGAGAAAAACACGAATAAAATATCACTCTTCTGAGATAATGCTTGTTCTCCTATCAAAGCTATTAAAAGCGCACTGTAAATAATTACGACTTTATCTTCTTTCTCTTCGCCTGTAAATGGAATAATATCATAACTATTAGATATTCCATATTTTGAAATGCCTTCTACCAAAACAATTCCTTCCCCAAGTCGAAAAATAATTATGAAAATAATTACAATACGTTGAGCAAGTTGTGAAGAAGCGATACCACCAAACATTCCTGCCGACATTAATAAAGCTAAGGCGGGAGCTACACGTGTATCAATTCTTGATCTTCTAGTGCTGAATGATATAAAACCCCAAAAAAGAAAAAAAGTACCAGTAGTAACTATTCCTGTAATAGTATCGACATCCACTCCTTCAATTAATAAAGGATTAACAAAATTTAGTACATAATCCAAAATTGAAAAGAATGCATTTATTGTTGATGTCGATTCCATTTATGAAATACCTTTAAATAATTGTTACTTAAAAAATATTTATCCAATATTTCACATAACGATAAAATAATTTTATCTAATCAAGACCATTTTCTTCGTTTGAATAATCTCTCCGGCTTGAATTCTACAAAAATATATTCCGCTAGATAATAAACTCGCATCAAATTCTACTTCATAATAACCGGGTTCAACCTCATGGTTAACCAATGTTTTTATTACCCTTCCAATAAGATCATATACTATTAGTGAAGTGAAAGACTTTCTAGGCAAACCAAATTTAATCTTTGTAGTTGAATTAAATGGGTTTGGATAATTCTGATAAAGTGAATATTCAGTTGGCAACACATTATTCGGGAGTGCAAATAATTTTGTGTAAATGGTTGAAGTAGAGAATTAGTTAAGAGCTGCGAAGCGTAGCGAAGCAGCACTTAAGTTGCGAAAATCCAAAAAGGGTTTTCATTTTATAAAATACTCATTACTTTAAACCATAATC
>JAZDFQ010000096.1:0-2262 GCA_043807765.1 Ignavibacteriota bacterium | reverse complement strand
ATGATCACCTATTTTCATTTATCCTGCTATTTTATATTTATTTTTTTATGTTTATTCTATACTTTCATCAGCAATTCCCGCTTAACCTTAAGTTTTGCAAAATATCCACAAAACAAGGACATTTTCTACCCTAATTTGAGAATTAGAGAGGGTGATAATCGCAATGTTAGACTGTATGGTCAATATACTCCTGCTTCATCTCAAAATTTTGAAAAAACGACCCACGCACACCTAATCCAACTTAAAGAAAAATGGTGAATGTGCTAATTTATTGCCTTGCTTCTACAAAAATTTAATGGTATTTGTCAAGTATGACCATCTAAAATAACAAATCCTTGTATTTTATATCCATAAACCATGGCTTTGAAAATTTTTTCCATTGTATCAAATTGCAACAGACGAAACATGCTCCTCATATTCTCCCAAACATCCCTTTTACAGCCATACTTATCTAAAACCGCTTGAAACAAAGGACATGCATGTTGCTGTATCTGATCTACCAAAAAAGCAAGCATCATTAAAACGGCAAAGACTACGGATAGATTCTGTTTACCATGACCGTAATTGTGTTCAAAGTTATAGCCTTGATTCTTAAGCGTATTGAAGGTCTCATTTTCAATTTTCCATCTTGCTCTTCCGCCCCGCATAATTTTTGTTTTATTTTCGTCGGTAACTGTAATATCTGTAATCCAACTAAAATGGATGGTTTTGCCTTTTTTAGTTTCCCAATATTCCAGAAAATTAATCAATGTATCCTGATTTGATTCATTAAGAGGAACCTGATTTATGAATCGAAAACGGCTGATAACCTCGCCAGCTTCATTTTTATTTATAATCTCTGTTGTCAAACCCTCTTTTGCTGCTCTTTCAACATGATTAAATAGATATGAATGGTCGCCTTCTTTTACACCAAGTATGTAATGTAAATTATGTTTCTTCAATTCGCTAATATGCGGTGCATTTGAAGCCAGAGCATCTTCCACAACAATTAGAGGCAGATGAGGGTGTTGTTTCCGTAACTTTTCAACAAACCGCTTGGATGCATTGCGTTCACAATCATTTTTAGTGTCTCCATCTTGCTTGATTATTGGCTCAGGTGCTAAGGGAATCACTTCTTTGATGTCGGGATGGACTATCACTGCACCCAGCATTTGGTGATGGTAAGTGATTTCTCCGGTTTTCTTATTCTTTTTTTCCAGGCAGGAGTCGCAGTGAACATCATTGGAAGAGAAATAACCACTGCCATCTACGGAAAGAAGATAACAGCCATTCAGATAAACATAGTCTTCCAGAAGCTTGCCACGTTGAAACTCGCGAAAAACATCGGCGAATAATGGTGCTATCGTATCTGGTTCTATACAATCCAATAGTTCACGCATCTGTGTATCAGATGGGATGAGGGTTATTTTGTAGATTTTTTTTAAATTTTCATCATTTCGTCTTTTGTCAAAAGCAAGCAAAGAGGAATCCTTGAGTGAAAACATGGCGAATCCGGACATGAGTGCATCAGAAATAGAAATAATACTTTCTCGTGCCCGAATATCGGGTATTTTGTCAAAACCAGAATGTAGCGTATCAAATAGTGCGTCAGCACATAAATGCTTACGCAAGTTTATTTCTCCCATTATATCTCCCTCTTATATCTATAATTCCATTTTGTCCAGAAGCGGATACAATAAATGAAATCAATCATTGTATTTCGCATTACCAGTATAATAATGTTTACGAAAGGTCAAAAATAAGATAAAATAAACTAGGTCGGAGGTGTTTGTTTTGAATTAAAGCGGGAATTGCTGTGCTTTTGCTAAACAAATACAATGGTTGTAACACAATCACGTTTCGAACAGTTTCATCAAATACGGATGATCTAATTATGGGAGACAAAAACGAAAAGACCGGTAAATATGATGTTGAGTGCGTTAAAACAATAAAATATTATCCCGAAAGAGGATATAACATTATTGAACCCATATTTGATATTTGGAGAACGCCTAATACAGTTAGGAGAATATACAATGAGACAATTCAAGCATTTAATAATAAACAATATGTCTTGTGTGCGATTGGTATCCGCGGTATAATAGAAGCAATATGCATCGAGGAAGGAATCAAAATAAAAAATTTAAAGTCAAAAATTGACGAGTTACATAACAAGGGAATAATCAATAGCACTCTATGTGAAGGTTTACATGAGTCTAGATTAATGGGTAATGAAAGCGCACACAATATCAATTTATTTGGCGATAATGAACTTAGAACTGC
>JAZDFQ010000095.1:0-84300 GCA_043807765.1 Ignavibacteriota bacterium | reverse complement strand
AGCTTGAACCTTGTAGCTAATAGTTGTTTCCGGGTTAAACGGATTTGGATAATTCTGTTCCAAGGCAAATTGCGTTGGTGCATCAACACTAACTTCAACTACATCACTGTATTCATACTTGCCGTCAAAGTCTATTTGCTTTAATCTGTACTGAAGCAGATTAAGATTATGAGTAAGAGCAAGATTGACTGTAAACGAATAACTCTTCGGTGAATTGCTGTTGCCATTCCCATTAACAAATCCAAGAGTTTTCCATTCTCCATTCTCAATTCTCAATTCTACATTGAAACCATAGTTGTTAACTTCTGTTGCCGTTGTCCATTTCAACTCTACACTCTGCGCTCTACACTCTGCACTAAAAGATGTTAACTCAACCGGAAGTGCGCTGGATGTTATTCCATATCTGTTTGCAAGATAATGTTCTACTGTGCTTCTATCTGATGTACTTAAATTACTGTTGTAAAGAATTACTTCCGCAATATCACCATTAAAATAATATGTGCCATCACTGCGTACACCAAGCTGCAGCGCGCCACTGTTTGATGATAGAATGTTCGCACTCGAAGTTCCGCCATCAATTCCATCAACACGAACAGCGCCGCCGCTTGAACTTGCTCTTGCAGAAAAGACATGAGCACTGCCATTGGTATAATCTAACGCCGCTCCTTCATCAAGATATGCAGAAGTAACCGGAATAAATCTTGCACCCACGCCATTTAGATGATATTCAAATTGCTCGTTTGCATTTCCGCTTACAAGAAACTGAACATTGCTTGAAGCAGATTTTGCCACAATAAACATTTCATATGGATTGCTTTGCACTCCAAGTGTTGCAGAAGTCGGCAAAGTTAGTTTTGAATTTGTTCCATTAAATCTAATTACCGGATTTCCATTCATGGAATTAGAAACAAGTGTAGGTTGATTTGCGCTTGTACTCTGCGAAGCATCATTTCCCAAACCGGAAACATCTCCCCAAGTTGAAACCGCGGAACTTGCCGATGTTACGGCTAAATCCGAACGAAGCCACAGTTTAAGATTGCTGGATGGAATTGAACTGCTTAAAAATATTTTTCCGGTTGAACTTGTAATTTCTCCGGCAACAAGTTTGTAATAATATAGTGTTCCCTCCGTTAGCCCGGTTATTGTTGTATTTACATTCAGGCTTCCCGATGCGGGTACAGTTCCGCTTTGCGTAGATGTGCTCTGGTTTAAGTTGTTGGGGTCGGTTCCGTAAATAAAATGGTAATCAACATCGGTGTTTGCAAAGGCGCTGTTGGAAATTACTCCGTTCAAAGTTAATGATGTTGATGATGCGATAGTTGACGGCGTAACTGAAGCCGTTATCGAACTGCCCGGAATTGCCGTAGCAACTTTTAATAATCCGTTGTAAAAACTTGTGGCATCGCCAAATGCGGGACCGGTGTAAATTTTGTGATATGTAGTTCCATAATACATTCCGGTAGGATCCCAAACAGTAGTGTAAACATCCCAATTCTCGTTGGCAAGCGTTACGGTTCTGCTTTCGTAAGCCGCAAGGGTATAACTATTTTCCGTTCCGCCGGCATTTCGCATCACAAAAGTATGCGTGGAATCGTCGCGGTTATAAAGTTCAAAATTGGCAGTGGTGGCAGTTGTTGAAAGGGGCGTTACTGAAAGCCAAGCCATGCCTTCGTAGGCGTAACCACTTAATGGGGAGGAAATAGCAAATGGTTCTCCAGAAATACCTATTTGAGCCTCAGCCAAAGGACCCGCAAAATAAGCAACAGACTGTGGCGCTATGGTGTATGTATAAGTAGAGCCACATGTAATTTCAATATTAACTGAACTTGAATTGACATTTTCAATTCTATACATCCTTTTATCGGAAGCTATTTTCCCGGTGGCTGTCATAAAGATTTTCTGTTTAGACAATTGTGTTTCCAAACAAGGTTGGTCGTTAGTTAAAACCTGCCTAAATAAGGTATAGTGATAATAAAATGAACAAATGCTGCCTTTTCCCACATTTACTTGCTGTACTTGGTTAGTTCCAATTATTACACTTCCTGTGTATGAAGCACCCGCACTATAATTAACTGTAATATCAAACGAATTATTATTATTCTGCATATCGAAATATGCCCATGTTTCACTATCGGTACAAGTCGCACTAATAAAAATGTTACGGGTTGGGTCAATGGCTGTTGCTATAAAGTCTCTGCCGTAATAAGTTCCATATTCGTTGGTAACTTTTAAGCGGTAGTGGATCAGCCGTTCTTGCGGACCGGTGTGTGTGTAGTTAAGGGTAACGGCTGCATTAATTGCATTGTCAACGCTTCCGGTTACTGTTCCGGGGCTTGCGGCAATAGTATTTCCGTAACTCGTTGTATTTCCATACTCAAAACTAACGGTGCAATTTGTTCCATTGGCATTTACCGCTCCTTTTAGTGCTGCAGAAATACTGATATTAGAACTTCCTTCCGGTATTTCGGTGGAGCTAACGCCTGATGCTTTGAGGGTTAACACGGTTGGCGTTTGGGCAAAGGTTGATAAAGCAGAGAGTAGAACTATTATAACGGTTAAATAGATTTTGCCTTTCATTTTATATTTTATTTTAGTTTGTAATCAATATGTAATAAACACACCACAAGGTATTTAACGGTAGGGGTGTATTCAATAGCCAGTTTGTGTAAGTGTGATGAGAGGCAATTGAGAATTGACAATTGAGAATTGACCCGCTCTGATCCCGCTATAAGCGGGACGAAGCAAGGAATGGAGAAGTAATAATTGGGAATTGAAAATGGCGGATTGAGAATGAAGTGCAAAATAAAATGTGTGGCTGTTGTTTAAGTGCAGTCTAATTTTTAATTACTGCTCATAGAACAGCCACATGAGCTATTACAATTCGAACATTAATCCCGCGCTAACAGAAAAAAACGTAACAGTAGAATTTGAAGATTGCGATTCCGAGTAGCCCGAACTACTTGAAGACATACTTGTACCAACTTCAAGCCCGTTTCCGTTAACTTTTGCATTTATGTCTAAGTTAATTTTTGGCGCAACCTTATAAAGAAATCCTACACCAAGTCCCCAACCAAATGTTGATTTGGACTGCTCGGCTACGGCAGTCAAAGTTTCTCCGTTAATTTTAACAGATGATGCGTCAACGGAAATTAAGTGCATTCCTAAATTAAGTTCTGTGTAAGGTCTAAAAGCAGATGACGATAGAAAATATTTCCCGCCAATCATTATTGGAATAATTTTCAGTTTGGATTGAATATCAACATTCACTTCGGTGCCGAAAGAGCTGAAGAAAGCGCTCAGTAGTTCATTATACTTTTCATTGTTAAAGCTAAATTGCGAATAGCCGGCAATTGCGGAAAGCTGAAGGTTAGCCGATACATCGTAAGTTAAGCCGGCAGTTCCGCCAAATCCGGATTTATAAACATCGCCGAAATCTCCGGTTGGACTTAAGTAGGAAGCGTTTACACCCAAACCTAATTTTGTTTGAGCCGTAAGTAATGTAACGCTAAATAGTAATACAATAATAATGTAATGTGCTTTTTTCATTCTTTACCTCACTTTGTTATTTAATAATAATTTGTTGTTGAACCCGTTTTAGTTAGTCCGTGTTAATGTGTGTGTATTCCAGTCATATAATAATCTTGGTTCAGGCGGGCAGTTACTCAATGTAAAATCGTAATCGAACTCGTACTTATTTCTATAAGTCTTCTCCGGATTTTCTTTAGTGGAATAGACTTCGAAAAAACTTATCTTAAACCAATTTGGTAGTGTGTACAATATAGTTGTGAAGCCATAGGGGAAATCCCAATAAACACTTTCTGTGCCTCTTAAATTCCATGTTCCATAAAGCGAAGAGTTACCATATCTTGCGCTTCCTTCAATTATTTCTGTTCCTGAATCATCAATCATTAAAAAGGGTACAAAAAAAACAAAAGAATATCTCCTCACCGCAACACCAATTTTCCAGTTTTCCTGAAGTGCTGGAGCATTTTTTATGTTTATATGTAAACGCAAAAAACTACTTTGACCAAAAAGTGGATTGGGCAAAGTGAAGTTTACTGTGTATGCTGTTTTTTGTTCATCTATTTGAATTGAGAAAGATTTTGTGTCATCGGCTAATGAAAAAATTTGGGTCAATATAGATGGAACCGGGACTACGCTGTAATCTCCACTTTGAATGCTTGTTATTTTGTAATAACCATTATTGTCTGTTACGGCAGAATCCGCAAAAGCTTTTCTGTTATTTGCTGTGTTAACAGAATCCACCTTAAAATCATTATATACCAGATAAACTTTAATTCCCTTAGCCCCATATGTTGTGTCATTCATGACATAAGTAATTCGACCTGTAACAGAACCTGCTACCGGCTCAACAATGGTGTCTTTGCAACTGCTTATCAGCATGAATAAACAAATAGTAGAAAAAATCAATAAACTGGTTTTAGATATTTTTTTCATAGGGTTTGCCCTTATTAATTCTAAGAGAAAGAGAATTGAAAGCTTAGCCTACATTTTTCAAGCTACTACAAAACTATTATGAACTTCGGTGCGGATCAATAGCCAGTTTGTGTAAGAGTGATGGAGAAGAGGCAATTGAGAATGGAGAATTTTTTCAGCATGTGAAAAATTTTGATGCCGTATAAATTAACTCTTCAGATATTTTACTACCGCTTCTGTGCGGGTATGCACTTGCAGCTTTTCGTAAATCTTGCGGATATGATTATGAACTGTGTCTGGACTTATGGAAAGCTCGGAAGCAATTTCTTTATAGAGATAACCTTTAGAAAGAAGATTGAGAACCTGCTCTTCGCGTG
Organism: Ignavibacteriota bacterium; assembly: GCA_043807765.1. Classification (GTDB taxonomy): domain Bacteria; phylum Bacteroidota; class Ignavibacteria; order Ignavibacteriales; family Melioribacteraceae; genus Stygiobacter. Next base: position 79,486 of record JAZDFQ010000095.1, on the reverse strand, counting down.
TACTTAGTGGTGTTTGATCGCTGCTTGATCTGGTTTTTTCTTTGTAAAAAGATTGAACAACTTTACGCGCTATTTGTGCGTTCATGGGCGAGCCGCCTACCGAGACTTCTTTAAGTGCGTCCAAAATCTCTTCCGGTTTTGTCATCTTAAGCAAATAACCTACTGCACCGGCTTGAAGTGATTGAAATATTTTTCCGGTATCTTCATAAACCGTAAGCATTACAATCAGCAGTTCAGGCATCATCTCTTTCAACTTGTGAGTACATTCAATGCCATCTATACCAGGAAGGTTTATATCCATCAATACAATTTCGGGAGATTTGTTCTGCATATCTTTCAAAGCAATTTCCGCATCGGGGTAAGCCCCAACGCATCTATAACCCTCGGCTTGTTCCAACAGCGTTATCAAATTGGTACGAATTCTTTCATCATCTTCTACAAGAGCAACACGTATCATAAATTTTCCTAATTGGTACTTCAACTTAGCGCAAAGTTTATGCGCAGAACAATAGCCAGTTTGGGCTATGGAATTTGGAAAGATTTTAGAGGCAGAACAATTCTTGTAGTTGTTCCCGTATCAACTACACTTTCCATTGTAACATTTCCACCTAGGCTTTCAATTCTCCGGTGGATATTTTTTAATCCGTTTCCAAACGCTCTTACAGTGTTCATATCGAATCCGCGGCCATTATCTTTAATAGTAATTGATAATGCTTCATCATCCGCCGAAAGAAGAATGGAAGCAATAGAAGCATCTGCATGCTTAACAATATTATTCATTAACTCCTTTACAGCCAGTATAATATTATGCCTAACTTCTGAGGGAATGTTATAGTATGGCAGTTCTGGCGGAAACTCCAATCTGCAGCGAATATCTGCCTTGCTTAGAAATTCCGTTGAGCGCTGTCCGAGAAAAGCCGCAAGGTTTTCGAGAGAATCATTTTGGGGATTGAGAGACCATACAATTTCGCTAAAGGTAGTTACAACATTTTCCGATGCCGTGGATATTTCTTCAAGCTTTTCTAAAATATCATTAGAGCTAATATTTTTTTGTTTTGCCATTTCGCTCACAAGTCTAATCTCGGTTAAGCGGGAACCGATTTCATCGTGAAGGTCGCGGGCAATGCGCAGACGCTCACGCTCCATCGCCGCTTCATGTTCGGATTTGATGATTCTCTCCCGCACGCGCCGCATAATTAAGAATCGTATTACAGTTATTACAATTCCTAACGCAATAAGAATTACAGCTGCTTTGAACCACCAAGTCATATAGAATGGAGACATAACAATAATATCAACCACGGCTTCACTCTTTCCCCAAACGCCATCGCTGTTGGCGCCGCGAACATGAAAGCGATATTTACCCGGATTCAAATTTGTGAATGTTGCTTCGCGCACTGTTCCCGCTTGAACCCAATTTTCATTAAATCCTTCAAGCTTGTACTCGTACATATTATGTTTTGGAGTGGTGTATTCAAGCGCGGCATATTCCAACGAAAAAATATTCTGGGCATATTCAAGAATTATTTCCTTTGTTGTTTCGATGGATTGTTTCAGCGGCGATGATTCTTCTTTGAATGAAACGCGTTTGTTAAACAGTTTGAAACCAGTTAATACAATTTGCGGAGCGTTAACATTTGTAAGAATATCTTCCGGGTAGAATGAATTATATCCAAGGATACCGCCAAAGTAGAATTTGCCGTCGGGCGCTTTGTAATATTCTCTACGGTTGTATTCGTTACTCTGTAGCCCCGATTCAACATCATAGTTTTTGAATGATTTGCTTTCCGGATTATAGCGGCACAAACCTTTGTTTGTACTCATCCAGAGATTTCCTTCATCATCAATAAGAATTCCATACACAACATTATTTGGCAAACCATTTTCGGTAGTAAAATGGGTACACTTGCCGGTTGCTTTTTCAAAAAGATTTAGCCCGCCGCCTTCCGTTCCAATCCATAAATACATATCCGGATTTTGTAAGTCTTCTATTATTGAAAGAATGTGATTATTACTAAGCGAAGAATTGCCGCGCGGTTCTTGATGATGAACAGTAGTTAAATTTTTCTGTGGATCATAACGTATTAATCCCCGATCCGGTGTTCCCAGCCAGAAGACATTATCATGATCAACTAGAGTAACAGAAATATCAGAATAGCCCGCAGCACCGGATTTATTCAAGTATTCGGAACTCACTTTTTTATCATCATAAAGCCGGAAGTGAGTAAATGTTTTGGTATCAGCATTATATCTGTTTATTCCACCAACTGTAGTCAGCCAGATTGTACCAAAATTATCTTCAAATACACCGCTTACTGCCCAAACCGGAGAAGAAGAAACACCGGAAGGATTTGTGTTAATAGTTTCTATAAATTTTCCGGATGCATTAATTCTTACAAGTCCGGAACGGGGAGTGGCAATTAAATATTCACCTTTACTAGTTTTACTTATTGGAAGAAATTCTGTCCCCCTTCCGTTAAGAAGATTTCCAGCAGTGTTACCAAAATGTTTTTGCAGAGCCGCCGCAGCTAATGGTTGAGTTTCACTTAAAAACACGCCCGGCTTTGAGTTGAACATTTTTGTATTTGGATTAAATTTCATTACTCCCCAGCCGCCGGTACCAAGCCAAAAGATACCGGATTTATCTTTACACACTGCGTTGGTAAACCATTTATCTAAGGGTTCACTAAGTACAGTATATTTTTTTCCTTTTATATCAAACGCAGCAAAAAGCTGAAATGAAGAAACGTACAGTGTGTTTTCAACTTCAAAAATGTTACTAATTGAACATGGGTTTCCTCTTGAATCCTTTATAGGGAAACGTTGTATCGTCTCCGTTTGCGTATTGTATAAATTCAACCCCGATGCAGTACCAAACCAAACCATTCCTTTCTTATTCACCGAAACTGAAGTAACCTCATTCATGTATTTTAATTCAATTCCCTCTTTATCTTTTGGAAGAATATGCGAGAACGATTTGCTTTTAGGATTGTAGCGGTTTAATCCGCCCCGTGCCGTTGCAATCCACAAAAGTCCGTCATCGGATTCACCGATTGCATGAATATAATTAGAACTAACGCTGTTGGAATTTGCCGACTGATGTAAAAACCGCTGAACTGCAAATGTTGCCGGATTTAATTTGTTTAATCCTCCGTCAGTAGTACCAACCCATAGAAATCCGTCGCGGCTTTCGAATATGCTCGTAATAAAATTACTGCTAAGAGTTGTTTTATCTGCACAGCTTGTAATTTGCACAAATGATTCTTTAGTACGGTCATACAAATTTAATCCGCCCCCGTTTGTACCTATCCATAACCTCTGATGAGAATCTTCAAAAATGATGGACACATTATTTTCCGATAAAGTAGTTGTATCTGCGGGATTATGCCTATAACAGACAAATTCATTTCCATCGTAGCGGTTGAGCCCATCTTTTGTCCCAATCCAGAGAAATCCTTTTTTATCCTGACAGATGCTATAAATGTAGTTTTGTGAAAGACCTTGATCTATAGTTATAAATTCGGAAGCCTCTTGAGAAAGCAATAGAACCGGAAAAAATAATATTGCGAGCGTAAAGCCTATAATTCTCATACAGTTAGTATGTTCTCGGTCATATAGGATTGATTTAACCAATGGAAGATTGATGTATCCATTTTTGCAGTTCAATATAAAACTAACCGATAAAACCGCAAAAAATATTTCTTTAGCTATACTAAAAGCTCTGCCGGGTTATAAAGTTTGGGAGACGCAGTTAGATGCATCTCCCAAATAAAACTAACGTAGTTTTTCTAGGAGGTAAGTTAACAGAGAAGAAATCGAAACTCTCACTTGTTCCATCGAATCGCGCTCGCGTACTGTAACGGTTTGGTCTTCCATAGTCTGCGTATCAACAGTAATACAGAAAGGAGTTCCAACTTCATCCATTCTTCTGTAACGTCTGCCAACCGCGCCCTTATCATCATAAAAAATTCTTAAGTACGGACGAAGATCGGCTTCAATCTTGCGAGCAACTTCCGGCATACCATCTTTATTTACCAACGGAAGAATTGCGGCTTTTATCGGCGCAAGTTTAGGATGGAAACGAAGAACGCTTCTCATTTCTCCTTTAACTTCTTCTTCATGGTAAGCATCAACCAAGAACGCCATAAAAGAACGGCTGGCTCCGGCAGATGTTTCAATTATGTATGGAATGAATTTCTCTTTTGCTTCATCATCAAAATATTGCTGGTTTTTGCCGCTGTATTCTTGGTGTCTGCCTAAATCAAAATCTGTTCTGTTGTGAATTCCTTCAATCTCGCCCCAGCCGAATGGAAATTCATATTCGATATCTGTTGCGTTTTTTGCGTAGTGAGCAAGTTTATCTTTAGGATGATCGTGGAAGCGGAGTTTCTCCGGCGTCATTCCAAGAGATTTGAACCAAGCAATTCTTCTTTCTTTCCATTCTTCGTAATGCTGAGTATCGCTTCCGGGTTTGCAGAAGTATTGCATTTCCATCTGCTCAAACTCTCTTGTTCTAAACAAGAAATTCTTTGTGTTAATTTCGTTACGGAATGCTTTACCAATCTGCGCAATACCAAAAGGAAGTTTCTGGCGGCTTGAGTTCTGAACATTCAAGAAGTTAACGAAGATTCCTTGCGCTGTTTCGGGACGCAAATAAATTACACTTGCTGTATCATCAACCGGTCCCAAGAAAGTTTTGAACATAAGATTAAACTTACGCGGCTGTGTGAATGTGCCTTTGTTGCCGCATTGCGGGCAACCGAGCAAATCTAAAAGTTTTGTTGCGTTGTTCTGATCATCCAAAACTTTTTCAAACTTCTCTGCGAGTGTTCCCTCTGCTTGCAGAAGTGAAGCATCTAATTCCTTTAGAGCTTTCTCTTTATTCTTATCGGAAATTAATTCCGCCAAAGTATCAACTCTAAAACGAGCTTTACACTGTTTGCAGTCAATCATCGGATCGGTAAAGTTTTCAACGTGACCGCTTGCTTCCCAAACTCGCGGGTGCATAAGAATGGATGCATCCAAACCTTCCACATCTTCGCGGTAGGTCATGGCTTTCCACCATTCTTCTTTAACGTTCTTCAAAAGTTCAACACCTAATGGACCGTAATCCCAGCAGCCGTTTAATCCGCCATAAATTTCGGATGATTGAAATACGAATCCTCTGCGCTTTGCGAGCGATACAATTTTTTCAATTACTTCATTTTGTCCCTTTGCGATGGTACACCTCTTTACTTTTTAATAAACTCTGTTGAAAATATATTTAGTAATAAACATGTTAGAAATTTTGTAACTATTCTTTGCGATCCCGCCTTGGCGGGAGAAGCAAACTAAACCTTTGTTGTTAAATCAAGATTGGGATTGCTTCGTCATCTTTCCGAGGGATTACCTCGGAATATTCATGCAATGACATTTTAAAATCTTTATTCGTCTCTGTGAACTGTATCCGGTGAAAATGCCGGTAAACAAACCGCTATGTATTCAGCGCCTTCTTCGCCGGGCGTGCTGTATTGAATCCACTCACCTTTGCTGGTAATTATTGCTTGTCCCGGCTGAACATCAAAAACATTTTCTTTAGTTGTTACACGAAGCATTCCTTTTAGCACAACTGTGTATTCATCAAACTCCGGAGTTTGACCCGGTTCTACCCAGCCGCCCGGACTTTTCATCTTAGCAACGCTTAAATCCTTGGTTCCGGAGTTAACACGCCCGATAAACTCTTCAATGATTTTTGGCTTGTTGCCCGCCGCTTCAATGATTGTCAGCTTTTCAATTTTTATCGGCATATTATTTATCTACACTTAAATTTAGGCGCAAATATAGTAAATGAGAAAGGAAGTTAGAAAGGAAGCAGCCTCTCAAAATGAATGCTCACCAATTGGCATGGACTAATTTTTTTCTAACTGAATTAGAATGTTAGCGGCAGAAACTATTTTTTCAAATGAGAGCCTATCATAAAGAGAACGATTTGCCCTTTCATTTTTAAGCTCTTTAGCATATTCCCAAAGTTTTTTCCAAAGATAATATACAAAAGCCGGTTCCGGTTTAACCGACCTTGAATAAAAAACCCCAAGGACACATTCAATCATTCTACGTGCAGAATCATTATGAATAAGCGGGTCTCTTCCGTTAACATCACTCAAATTTTTTTGAAGTCTATAAGCTTTTTTATCCAGCATTATTATTTCGTGATTGCCTTTCAATTCTTTTATTGAATATGCCAATCCTAATTCAAAGGGCATATTGAAACGAACCGGCGTTCCGGTTCTGCTCAAATCATGAACGGAAAATTTACATTGCTGAATTAAGCCAATCAGCCGGTCTAATCTGCCTTCTCCATGTTCCGGGATATGCAATACACTGCGTGGTATTAAACCCACAGAAACCAACGAGATAATTAGTGAAGTATAGCATTTTTCGTATGACTGATCGAAAGGAATGTTGATAAAGATCCATCTATTTTTTTTGCTGCTAGTGGGCATATAATCTACGAAGTTTAGCTGCTTTCTTTTCTGGAAGAATTTTTTTCATTTCTTTTTCTATTTCGGCATACTGCCTATCTGTAATCGATAAAGATTTACGAATCTCTTCGGCTGTTGCAGATTCAACAAAAAAGCGAAGTTTTTTCTTACTTGTGTTCTTTTTGCTTGTTTTTTTCGAATTGCGATTAGTCAGCCTTTTTTTTGCTTTAGCGGGTTGTTCAACAGACATTTGTTTTCTCTTCTTTCTAAAGTTTTATTTTAATTTTCGCGTTCATATTAACATCTTTTTGTTTTATGCACAACAACTGAACAGTTCTATTTATGTGGCAAATATAGTAAATGAAGAAGGAAGTTAGAAGATGGAAAGTAATCTCAATTTTGTCATTCTGATCCCGTGAAGCGGGAGAAGAATCTCGGTTTAGTTTGTTACAGATTCTTCCCCGCAAACAATCTGTGGGGCAAGCTGTCACTTCGCGCCTCAGAATGACGGAATTTACAATTCCCCTTGTCCATTCCGTTCTTGTCTTAGCTTGTACTTTTCCAGTTTCTCTTTTGGAATATTTTGAAGCCATGATTCCGGATAACCAACTTCGTGCGGATTTCCTTTTTCATCTTGAATGTAGCCATCGTTGTATTTAGTAATAAGATGATCACCAAGCTCCCACCACTTTTGAATTCCGGCTTCAGCTTTTTCCACACAATATTTTGATAAATACTTTTCCACTTCCGCCGGATTTTCTTTTAAGAGTTTCATTGCTTCTGCTTCAACTTCAGCTTGTTTGCTAAACAAATCAGTTTCAATTTCCTTTTGTACTTTTTGGATATCTTGAATCATGTAGCTCCAGCGCAAGTTTGCATAGTTGGCTACAAAGTTAAAAGCCCACCAAGCGGACTCGCGTGAAAATTTATCCAATCTGCCGGTAGTGTAAGATTTGGGAAGCGAAGTAATTGAAGAATAAAGCGGTATAAAGAAATTTGTATAAGGATTATCCGGTCCGTACCAATAAACGCCTCCTATTTCATCCGGTACGTTGGCGCGCGATTCCGAAACAAAAACAAAACCAGCTTGCTGGGTTGCAATTGGGCGCTCCCATGCATATTTATTTCCATCTACTTGCCATTTCATCGGGCGCCATTTATCGGGGGCACCGAATGGACCCGCAGCTAAATCTTTAGTCATATCAAACTCGGTTCCTTCATAATGATCTCTGTGCAAAGCAATTACATCTTGAACATCTAGTTTATTATCCGGCTTTATATAAAGCGGATATGGCTTCGAATCTTTTTCATAAGAACTATAAGCCGGACTAATTTTCATTGATGGCGCAATTCTTCTAAACACACTCCAAACTCTTCTTGCTGAATAGCGAACTTGCTCTTGGGTTGGCGGATTATAAGCATCGGAAAAGCTGAATGGTTTTCCTTTTGCCGGATCGTAATAACCTTTTTCCGTCGCAAATGAAATTACATTCTTAGAGTATATACAATTCTTCGGATCGTTTAGTGGAAACTCATGTATGCGTGACATGTTGGCATGAACCGAAACGCTGCCGTCCGGTATTTTTACTGCTACCCATATTGCGCCTTTGCCACCAACGCCCGGTCCAATCATCTCCATCACCCATGCTTCTTCTTTATCTGCAATAGAAAAAGATTCGCCGGTACTGCCGTAACCGTATTCATCAACTAGTGAAGTAATTACATCGATTGCTTCACGGGCGGTTTTAGAACGCTGAAGCGCAATAAGCATTAAAGTGTAGTAGTCAAACATTCCCTTTGTGTTTTCAAGTTCGGGTCTTCCATCCCATGTGCTTTCTCCAATTGCAACTTGATGCTCATTCATCAAACCAACAACTCTGTAAGTATGCGGCACTTGTTTGATGCTAATTTTCTGTCCGAGCCAGTTTACCATTTCGAACATTTCTCCCGGTTTATGATCTGCTGCCGGAATCAAACTTAGAATTGGATGAAACTCACCGTCGCACGAATAAGAAATAATTGGCGAGCCCTTCTTTGATGCACCTTTTGTAACAACAATAGAAGTACAAGCATCTACAACTGAATGAGCATTAAGTATGATAAGTAAGAATGATGTTACAATTCTGATTCTGTAATTAGTCTTCAACATAAGAATTCCTTTTGAGCCCTTTCTTTAAAAGTTTATTAAAAATTATAACTCAGTTAATTTCTGCAATAATTTGGCATTATAAATAACTAACAGCTAATTTAGGGTGTAATTTCCGCAAATATTTTAGGATGGGCAATGCAAGAACATTTTTCAAAAGAAGTTGAAAGACTAAAAACAAACCTTATTAAAATGGCTTCACTTGTAGACGAACAAGTAGAACGGGCTATTACCGCTCTAGAAGATGGAAATGTTGATTTGTGCAAAGGAATAAAGTCTAAAGACTTAGAAGTTGACGCTTACGATAATTTGATTCAAACAGAGTGCGAAAATATCTTAGCCCTTTTCCAGCCCGTAGCTTCCGACTTAAGATTCATTATTTCGGCATTGATGATAAATAGTCAACTAGAAAGATGTGGAGACATTGCAGTAAATATCGCTCAACGTGTAAAGAAAACCGCAGAACATCATTCGCTTATTGTTGAATCTCAAATAGTGGAAATGGGAAAAAGCGCCAGACAAATGGTTAAAGATGCTATCGACTCATTCATTCATTCAAATACGGAACTTGCGCAAAAAGTGTTGGAAAGTGACGAAGTAGTTGACAACTTGAATAAAACCGCTTTCAAAACTTTAATTGCAAGAATGCAAGCGGATTCTTCAGTCATTGAAGCTTGCAGTCACTTAATTGTATTAACGCGACAGATTGAGAGATTAGCAGATCACGCAACTAATATTGCCGAAGATTTAGTTTTTTATATTAATGCAGAAATTATTACTCACAAGAAGAAGTTGGAAAGATTTAACGAGAATAATTTGTAAATGCATCAACCATATTTACCGGAGATATAGTCTTCGGTAAGTTTATTGGCCGGACGGGTAAAAATATTTATTGTCTTGTCGAACTCTATCATTTCTCCCAAAAGCATATAACCGGTAAAATCCGAAACGCGAGACGCTTGCTGCATATTATGAGTTACTATTACTATTGTATATTCTTTCTTCAACTCAATCATCAACTCTTCAATTTTCATAGTCGCAATTGGATCGAGAGAAGAGCAAGGCTCATCCATCAATATCACCTCTGGCTGAACGGCAAGCAATCTGGCAATACATAAACGTTGCTGTTGATCCAAAGGAAGTTCCAAACCGGAGTGATTTAGTTTATCCTTTACCTGATCCCATAGCCAAGCGCCGCGTAAACTTTTCTCGGCAGTTTCCTCCAGTTCTTTTTTATTTGAAATCCCGGCAACCCGCAAACCATAAACTACATTATCATATATCGAAAGTGGAAATGGGTTCGGCCGTTGAAACACCATTCCTACATTTTTTCTTAGTTCAGTTACATCTGTAGATTTGGAATATATATCGAAATTATTAATTTCGATTTTGCCCGTTACTATTACGCCTCGGATTAAATCATTCATTCTGTTTAAGCAGCGAAGCAAAGTTGATTTGCCGCAGCCCGATGGTCCTATTAACGCAGTAATCATATTCTTCTGCACCAGCATATCCACAGCAATCAATGCTTGAAATTTGCCGTAGAACAAATCGAGCTTTTCAATCTTAATAATATTATCAGCAGAATTTTGCATTTCCAAGTTATCCAAATCTTCCGGTAATGTAGTCGTCAGTTTCTTTTTTAGCCGGTGCAGTAAATATTTGCTTTGTTGCACCAATTTCAATCATATCGCCCAGCAAGAAGTAGGCAGTATAATCAGCAACCCTAGCAGCTTGTTTTGTATTGTTAGTAACAAGCACAATTGTATATTTTTCTTTTAGCTGATTCAATGCATCTTCAATCTTAGATGTTGATATTGGATCTAATCCCGAACTTGGTTCATCCAGCAGAATTGCTTCCGGCTCCATAGCCAGTACACGTGCAAGACACAAACGCTGCTGCTGCCCACCGGATATTCTTAAGCCGGATAAATTTAATCTGTCCTTAACTTCATTCCACAAGAACGCGTCTGATAAACTTTTTTCCACAAGTTCATCAAGCCGCTTCTTATTATTAACTCCAGATAGTCTCACCCCGTAAACTACGTTTTCATAAATACTCATAGGAAGCGGAACCGGCATAGCGAAAACAATTCCAACTTTCTTGCGCAGATTAATTACATCATAAGCCGGGGAATTAATGTCAGCCCCATCCAGTAAAACTTTGCCTTCCGTTCTGCAATTCGGTTCAAGCTCATTCATTCTATTCAAAGCGCCAAGTAATGTAGATTTGCCGGAACCGGAAGGTCCGATTATTCCAAGAATTTTGTTGGCCTCAATTTCCAAATTTATGCTGTTAAGAAATTGTTCTTTACCGAAGTATACCGAGAGGTTTTCTATTTTGAATTTGATATTCATTTATTATCAGAGACTAACTTCTTTTTGCAATAAAGCGGTGCATTGTATAGTAAGCTAATAAGTTCACAAAAAGTACGGCAATGATTAATGTTGCCGCGGTACCATAAGCGTTTTCAGATGATATGCCCTCTCTTGCTAAAATGTAAAAGTGAACCGCCATTGTTCTTGTAGAATCGAAAACTGAAGAAGGTATCCTTAAAGATGATCCGGCCGTAAAAATAACTGCCGCAGTTTCCCCAATTGAACGCCCAATACTCAGCATTATTCCGGTTACTATTCCGGGCAACGCATTTGGCAGCACAACTTTTTTTACAGTTTGCCAACGGCTAGCGCCTAATGAAAAACTAACTTTTCTATATGAATTAGGAACGGCTCTAATGGCCTCTTCTGATGTTCTAATAATTGTGGGCAAAACCATAACAGCAAGTGTTAATCCGCCGGAAAGTATAGACCACCCAAATCCTAATGTAACGACAAAAAATATGTAGCCAAATAATCCAAAAATGATTGATGGAATTCCAGCTAAACAATCGGTACCGAATCTAATAACCTTTGTAATCCTTGTCTCTTTTGTGTACTCGGCAAGATAAACCGATGTACTAATTCCCAGCGGAGTAGCAATTAGTAAAGCAAGAACCGGAAGGATGATTGTACCAATTAGAGTTGGAAAGATACCGCCGGCTTTACCCATCTCTTGAGGATTTTCTGTTAAGAAACTTAGGCCTAGTACCGGCAATCCTTTTTCGAGTATAAAGAAAATAATAAACACCAGAATTAAAATTGTAAAGATAGTAGCACCGGTAAGAATTGAAACCGCGATCCATTGAGTGTATTTAGGATTAATTTTCATTTCTTAGCGTTCCTATTTCTAATAGCAACGCTTGCAATCGAATTCAAAATCATAATAATGATGAAAAGAATTACACCGGTTGCAAACAAAGCTTCTCTATGCATTCCGGTTGCATAGCTCATTTCCAAAGCTATGTTTGCAGTTAATGTTCTTACCGAATCGAGCGCAGAATTAGGAATATTAACAGAATTTCCGGCAACCATTATTACTGCCATTGTTTCGCCAATTGCTCTGCCTAATCCTAAAATTATGCTGGCAACAATTCCGGAACGAGCGGCTTTAATTGTTACCATGTGAGTAGTTTGCCATGTGGTAGCGCCAAGAGCTAACGAACCTTCCCGGTATGATCTTGGAACTGCGAGAATTGAGTCTATGGAAATACTTATTACTGTTGGCAAAATCATAATACCAAGAATAATACATCCGGCAAGAAGTGAAAGACCCGGTCCGCCAAGATTATTTCTAATAACCGGGGCAAGAACCATTACACCAATAAATCCATACACCACAGAAGGAATTGCTGCCAACAATTCTATAGTGGGCTTAACAATCTTCATTATTATTGGGCTTGCATACTCGCTTAAAAAGATTGCGCCTGCAATACCGAGCGGCGCTCCTACAACCATTGCCCCAAGTGTTACCCATACGGAAGACATTATCATTGGAAAGATACCATACTTTCCCACACTTGGATCCCATTCATTTGCTAGAAGGAAATTACCAACACCATAATTGAATATGAATGGTAGGCCTTCGCTAAAAATAAAAAGGGCAATAAGTAACAGCGATGAAATAGCAGATAGCGCTGTTATCATTAGAATTCTTTGAACCCCTTTTTCTCCTACTAGCTTCACTAAAAATCCTTAATAATTATTTTGCCGGTAAGAGACCGTTATCTTTAATCGTTTTTTGCCCTTCTACAGAAAGAACGTAATCAATGAAGTTTTTTACTTCGCCTACCATCTCTCCTTTAACCAATAGGAAGATCGGTCTAACAAGTTTATACTGTCCCGCAATTATCATTTCGGATGTACATTCTACTTCATCAATTTTAATTGCTTTAATTTTTTCGTTAATCAAACCATGGGACAAATAGCCGACTGAGTTTGCATCGTTGGCAACAGTTTCTCTAATTGTTCCATTCGAATCTTGAATGAGAGCGTCTTTTTTCAAAGTAATATTGGTGAGTATCTGCTCAAAAGAAGTTCTAGTGCCGGAGCCAGCTTCGCGGGAAACGACGGTTATTGGAACATCGTCACCGCCCACTTCTTTCCAGTTAACAATTTTTCCATTGAAGATGTCGCGTGCTTGATCTGTTGTTAGGTTATTAATTTTATTTTTAGGATTGATTACAATAGCAATACCGTCTTTTGCGACAACTGTAGATGTTAGTCCTTTCGCGTCTTCCGGGAGAGTTACTAAATCTGCCATGCCAATTTGCGCCGCACCAGAATTAGCCGATTGTATACCAACTGCAGAACCACCGCCTTGTACTGTTACGTTCACATTTGGGTTTTTCGTCATAAACTGTTCGGCAAGTTTTTCTGCAAATGGCTGAAAAGCAGTTGAGCCGGCAAGAGTAATAGATGTTTTCCCTTTTCCGCAGCCAACTATATAAACACCGGCAATTAATATCACCGCTAGTACAAATAGTTTTTTTAACATTTTTACTCCCTTTTTTCAGTTTTTAATTGAGACAAAAATAGCTAATTATGAAAGTATGGGACAACCAAATATTAAGTTTCTGTTAAAACTTTTAATTGGAATTTTCAGAATGTTTGTTTTTGATTCAAAAATTGGTTTTTCTTTTGGACTCGGTTTAGGCTAAACTACTTTCCAATATAGAAAACAACACTACATCGGCAGAATAAAGGAAAATGTACTGCCCTCATCAATATTACTTTCTACCGATATTGTTCCTTTATGTTTTTCTATAAACTCTTTACAGATAATTAACCCCAATCCGGTGCCTTGTTCTCCTTCGGTGCCGCGCGACGTGCTGATTGAATCAATTTTGTATAGCGATTTGGTCTTGTCTTCTTCCATACCTATTCCGTTGTCGCTTACAGAAATCTTCCATGCGCCTTCTATTTTAATCAGATCTATAGCGATTCTTCCTTCGCAATTGGTAAATTTAATTCCGTTAGAGATCAAGTTTCTTAATACGGTTTTAATCATTTCGGAATCGCAATAAACAAACGAATCTTTAACTACATTATTTATTACTTCTATTTTTTTACTTGCGGCGGTTTCCGAAAGCACTTCAATTGTTTCCTCAATCATTTTATTCAAATCGTTCATCTTAGGCGAAAACTCAACAGAACCAATTTGAGAGCGCGACCAGTAAAGCAGATTTTCAAGAAGCCTAAGGATTTGCTTTCCTGAGGTATCCATTTTAGCAATAAGATTAATCCGCTCATCATCACTTAAAGACTTGTAGCTGGTAATTAAATAGTCCGTTAGGCCAAACAAAGAATGCAGCGGGTTCTTTAAATCGTGTGCAATTATACTAAAGAGCTTATCCTTCATAGAATTTAATTCCGAAAGCTCTTTATTAAACTTCTTGATGATTCTATATCTGTTATAAACTAATCCAGCCAAAACCAGCGCCAACAGCGAAAGGGCAATTACATAATTACGCCTCTTCTCAATCATAGTTTTTTCCGCAAGAAGAACGTTGTATTTTTGATCGTCACGAATCTTTCTAAAATCACGATCCATCTGAGAAATTAACGCCATCGATTCAAAATTGAGTATTGAATCTCTTAAAGCGTAATATCTCTCCTCTAAAATGAGAGCTCCTTTATAGTCCCCGATCTTTTTATAAAAATCACCTTTCGCCCTTAGGACGGATAACTTTATTTGGACTTCTTTTTTATTAGAAGCGATTGCATCCGCTTTATTAAAATTTTCTTCCGCGAGCCTAGTCCTACCGAGCTCGGAGTTTATCTCTCCTAATCGTGTTAGACTTAAAGCCTCCCCTTCAAAATAGGAGATTTTTTTTGAGAGCTCGTAAGCACGCGTTGCATTGGCCAATGCATTCTTCAAATCTTTCCTGAGCAAATCAACACGAGCAAGGCCAATCCATGTGGCGGCTAAGCCTTTCTGATCGTCAAGTGCCGCATATTCTTTTTCTACTATTAGAAAGTAATTAAGAGCTTCATCAATTTTACCTAGTTCAAAATTTACTTCGGCAATTAAGTTTAGAGCTAATGCCTTACCCGGAAGGTCTTTTATTTCTTCCCGAATTTTAAGTGTGTAGTGTAAATATTCGAGCGCTTTATTGAGTGAATTTTGGCGGCGATAAATTAAACCAATATTGATTGTGCAAAAGGACATTCCATCTTTATGCCCTCTTCTTTCAAAAATGCCGAGAGCTTCTAATATGTAGCGAAGTGCTTCTTCATAATTGCCTTCAAGCCGGTAAATGCCGCCTAAATTATTCAACGAAAATGCAACCTGAATTGAGTCTTCTATTTTTTCGGAGAGAAAAAGTGCTTGGTTATATTTATTTAAAGCGGAATCATATTTGGCTAGATTACGATAGACAACCCCGGTTTTATTTAATGCTTCTGCTTCTCTTCTATAATCCGATATTGATTGAGCTAAGCGGGCAGCTTCCTCTCCGCTTCTTAACGAAAGCCGTGGAACTTTGTTTCTGTTTTTCCAACAAAAATCTATTAATCTGTCAATGCGCGTTGTATCGGGGAGATTCTCGATCTGCTTTAATAATTCCTCCAGCTGGTTTTGCGCAAACAAAAAGGATGAACAGAAGAGTAAAGTGATTAGAATCTTCGGCATTCCCTAACCTTTGATTAATCTGAGATGAACATATAAAAAAACGAGTTCGAAAATCAAATTTGCATTCCGGAGCCTTAATTCTCCCGGGCAGCAGTATCTTTTACGTTTCAATTAGTATTGTAACTATTCATCCTTTTTTACATCAGTATATAGATTCTATAAGCTCAACTCTTATGATGTGTGTTAGAGTTAGATTTTGCCGGTAAAGAGAAGCTGAATATAGAGCCTTTCCCCAACTCGCTCTCAACCCAGATTTTACCGCCATTCTTTTCTACGAATTCTTTACAAAGCACAAGCCCCAATCCAGTGCCTCTCTCTCCGGATGTTCCCGGTGCAGAAGTGATAGCATCGATTCTAAAAATTTTTGCAAGTTGATTTGGAGAAATTCCAACTCCGTTATCTACAACTCTTACTATCTTTTCATTTTTCCTTTCTTCAAGTAAAATATTTACTACACTGCCTTGATTTGAAAACTTAACTGCATTAGAAATTAAATTGCGTAAAACTGTTTTTATCATATCTTCATCGCCGTAAGCAGTAAAACTCTTTTTATCAAGCGGAGTTAGATAAACTTCTTTTGATTTTGCGTTTTCCAACAATAAATCGTAAGACTCTCTTACAAGTTCAACTATATTAATTTCATTTGGATAATAATCCAGCCGTCCGGTTTGCGAACGTGACCAATACAGTAAATTCTCCAGCAATCTGTATGTCTGTTTGCCCGCATTGTCTAAGGATTTAATTAAAGCCAGCCGGTCTTTATCGTTCATCTCTTTGTATTCTTCGATAAGTAAAGTAGTAAGCCCGAATTGAGATGTGATTGGATTTTTCAAATCGTGTGCTATGATGCTGAAAAATTTATCTTTTGTTGCGTTTAGTTCCGTTAGCTTTTCCGTTGTTCTACGCTTAAAGAGATACAGAATAATTGCTACAATTGCCAATCCTACAAAGAGTATGCTTATTAAAACTATGTACTTTGTTTGTTCTTGTTGTTTCTCTAAATCTTTCTGAAGCAGCTCTTTTTCTTTTTCTTTCTTATTAATTCTGTACGCGGCTTCAACTTCGCTAATTGCAGTGCTCTTTTCTTTCTTAGAAACAGAATCTTGTTGTACCTTAAACAACTTTGCGAATATATATGCATTAGTAAAATCATTCTGAATCTCAAAAAACTCTGCGTAATTCTTATAGTTTGTTAACTTAAGCTCTGATGAACTGAATTTTTGAGCAATTTCTCTTCCATACTCTAGTAATCTTTTTCCTTCGGTATAGTTGCCGGTTAAGGCATATAGAACGCCCATCTCGCTGGAATTAGAGACTATTCCCATCACATCGTTAAATTTGACTGAGAGTTCAAGAGCAAGCTTTCTTTCATTAATAGCTCTATCTAGTTCATTATTTCTCTTGAATAATTCGGCAAGCCCCATTCTTATGCTTATAAGACCTCTCTGGTCGGTTAATTTTTTGTAAGCATTTTCAACTTCTCTAAAAGTAGTTAGCGCTTTTAGGTTTTCACCTTTTAGCAAGTAAATTTCTGCTATTCTGCCTTGAGCTTTTGTCTTTCCCTCTACATCTCCGAGTGCTTCTCTGATTTTTACAGTTGATTGGAAATTCTCCAATGCTCTATCATAATTCTGTTGTTTCAAATACACAAAAGCCAAGTTGTAGTAGCAGTAGCCTATTCCTACCTTATCCTTTATTCCTTCAAATATTTCCAACGCTTTATATAATTTTTCCAGTGCTGCCGGATAGTTTCCCATCAACCTATAAATAGTAGAAATATTATTGTATGAATATGCTATCTGAGTAGGATCGCTAACTGATTGTGCTAGTTGCAAACTATGTGTGCTGAATCCAAGAGACTTTTCATACTCGCCTTGATCTCTATAGATCACACTCAAATAGTTTAATGCTTTCGCCTGAAGTTTGCTATCGTTTATTTTTTCAGCAAGCTCAAGAGAATTGTTTCCAGCTCGGATAGCCAGCGATGGATCGATGTCTCTATACTTCCAACAAAAGTCATTCAAGATATTTATTTGTTCAAGTGCGGATTTGTTACGGATTGAAGTAGCCAAAGAATCCAGTTTATCCTGAGCACTAAATTGTGAAGCGGAAGTAAGCAACAGAAGTATTAATAAATATTTTCTCATTTTTCTCACAAGAAAGAGTAGTTAAACAAGCATTTAGAGTTTGTTCACTTTCAAAAAACCCGCAGATTTATACGCGGGTTTTTTAGGAAAACCCTAGCAAAATATCAACATAAGTCAGCCTTATAAAAATTATGGCTGCGGTTCCATGCCGTAAGCAACCCATTCTTCTTTAGAAGGGCCATAAACACCCGGAACTTTCAATCCGGCTTGACGCATAAGCACTGTCATCTGTCCGCGATGATGGGTTTGATGAACTAGCAGACTTGCCAAAACATCTCCCCGTTTCCATGTTTGCCCATACATGTTTAAATCATCATCAAGCATATTATCGTTCCAATTCTTTTCAACTTGAGACGACATTTTTGTCGAAAGTTTTTCATATTCGCTTATTATTTGTTCGGCTCCGGTTGGCACAGCGGCATTCTCGTCAAAATTTTCAAAAGACAAACCGGCTTTTGACATCATCTCGCCTATAGTTTGGGTTATATGCCATGCGAGGAAGCCAAGAGAGCGTCCATTTTCCGTTACTTTTTGATTTAATGATTCATTAGTAAGATTTGAAAACACTTTTAGTGTCGATTCACTTTCGTATTTCCATGAAGCTAAAAAATCGCCGACCGTTTTTACAAGACTCATAATTTCTCCTATTAAAATGAAATTTCAATTCACTTGTGTTTCTGTTTCTATAAATATGTTGGGCTAAAGCCCGTGTTGCTCGGGTGTCTGCTTAACCCCGCGCTTAAGCGCGGGGTTAATTAAAAACATTCTACATGGACTTTAGTCCAAACCTTTGCTCTATCAATAGATAACGTATTAACACTTATTTTACTACTATTTCGTGTATCCCACCGGCAAAATCTTTAGGGGATTTAATTTCGATTTTGATTGCCGCTGTTTTCACAGTTTCGAATTCTACATTATTGTATTTGTCTTTCATAGTACCGTAAGGTTTTTCAATTGTTGGATAAACTGCACGCCACTTTCCGGTTTCTTCCAAATATAAAACTTTCCAAGATTCGGGAACGCGGCATTCGCCTTCGCCGCTATCATCAAACCAATATGCCATTACGCTTGATACTTCCGTAGGCTTACTGAAATCTATTTGAATCCATTCTGTTTCTCCTTTGCTTGGCCACCAATGAAAGTATGGCAAAGAATGGTCGTTAGAGTTTTTCGGTTCCATTTGATCTTTTATAATTTCCGGATTTTTTCCATGTGAAGCAGTAATCTTGGCATCAGTCAAAAGTGATTTACCGGCTAAAGGGCGAACCGCGCTTTCATCCTTTGCAATCCAAACACTCATTTCACCCTTGCCTCTGTGTGCCCATGCGTAATAAGGAATTGCAACAAAGTCTTGTTCGGCTTTAACATGATTAGTTTGATCATCAGCTTTATAACCTAAGGCTTTTCCACTAATTGTTTGAACTCCGCTCAGCAAATCTTTTTCGAATTTTGTTGTTAGGTTTGCGGTTTCAGGCAATAGAATATTTCTTACAAAACCATCTTTATTGTCTTTCCATTCGGCAGCATAAACAAGCGGACCGCGCTGAATTGCGAGTTTACCTTTATCTGCTTCAACTTTTTCGTGTGCAGCTATTCTTCTTATTTCCATCGGAAGCGTCAATTCAACTACATCGTTCGCATTCCAATTTCTTTTTATAGATGCAAATCCATTCTCCAAATTAAGAGGAATGAGTTTTCCATTAACTGATACAAAAACTTTTTCTTTTTGATAATCTGCAAAAGTGTATAAATCGCTAGGCATTGCTTTGTTCTGCGCCCAACCCGGTATTCTAAGTTTCAATACAAAATTTTGATTTTCTGTTTGCGGAGTTACAGTAAATTTAACTACTCCGCTCCACGGATAATTTGTTTCCTGATGAAGATTGACTACTCCATCCTTTAACGCAATTTCTGTTTTGTTGCTTGTGTAGAGATTAACGTAAAGCTGGTTCTCTTTTGATGCGTACATGTAATTACCAAGCGAAGCAATCAAGCGAGCAACGTTTGGCGGACAACAAGCGCAGCTAAACCATTTTGATCTTTCATGTGTACCAAAAGATTCTAAAACGTTAGGATAGAAAAACAGATCGCCGCTCATTCCTATTCCGGAAAGAAGCGCGTTATAAAGTGTTCGCTCAAGAATATCCAAATATTTTGCATCACCCTTTTGCAAAAACATTCTGTGATTCCACATAACGTTTGCAATAGAAGCACAAGTTTCATTATACGCACTGGCATTAGGCAAATCGTAATTTGGTCCAAATCCTTCCCAAGAACCACTTGCGCCAATTCCGCCGGTTAGATAAAGCTTCTTACTTACTACGTTGGCCCAAATCTTATCCAACGCACTGATATAACTTTTGTCGCCGGTTAATGCAGCAACATCCGCCATTCCGCTGTACATGTAAGCAGCTCTAACTGCATGCCCCACAGCTTCAGTCTGCTTAACTACCGGTTTATGGTCTTGATTATATTCGCCCCAAGATTTTCTACCGTTAACAAAATTGCCGCGCATGTCTAAAAAGAATTTAGCCAGTTTTAAATATTTTTCTTCGCCGGTTAAGCGGTAAAGTTTTACTAAGCCAATTTCAATTTCTTGATGCCCGGTAGGCAGCTGCAATTTTCCAGGACCAAAAACAGAGTTAACTAATTCGGCACTTTTCAATGCAATGTCTAAGAAATTCTTTTTCCCGGTTGCTAAGTAATGAGCAACAGCGGCTTCGTACATATGACCAACGGTGTAAAGCTCGTGGCTTCCTTCTTCGTTGAGCCATCGCTTATCTCCCGTTACTTTTTCAAATTTCTTCGTTCCTATTGTTCTAGGAGTATATAAATATCCATCTTGTTCTTGAGCTGCGCCAATTACTTCAATCATTTTATCGAGTTTTGCACTCAACTCCGGATCGGGTTTCAACATTAAAGAATATGAAGCGGC
Organism: Ignavibacteriota bacterium; assembly: GCA_043807765.1. GTDB lineage: Bacteria > Bacteroidota > Ignavibacteria > Ignavibacteriales > Melioribacteraceae > Stygiobacter. The sequence continues at coordinate 58,785 of JAZDFQ010000095.1, read as the reverse complement.
TTCTATCACCTTGTATGCATCGGAATCATCAAAATAGTAAGGACTGCAAAAATCTCCGGTTGCTCTTTTAGCAGCAATCTCGAAGTTTTTCATTCGCCCGGTTTCTTCCAACAATTTGATAGAGTATGGAATTGTTACTGTGCGGTTTGTTTCCATTCTATCATACCAAAAACCTTCGGTAACATGAACTTTTGTAAACGGTACCGGTTGAATTGGGTAATCTTTTTTCTGCTGCGCCGTAAGTGTAACAACCAATAACAAAAACGTAATTACCAGTCTCATTATTTCACTCCAAAATCATTTTTTAATTTCTTGAACTGCTTCGTTTAATAGTTTATTGAACTCGCTTGGCTTTTCCAACATCAGGAAATGGCCAACTCCATTCATCATTTTGAAAGAGAACAATTTAACATGTTTTTTGTTTTCTTCAAGCGATAACGGGTACATATCGCAATTAATTGAAATTATCGGGAGATCGAGTTTGGCTAGTGTTGGCAATGGATTATAGAAGAATAGATTTTTCATTGCACTGATTGCAACTGCGGGTGGGGCGGAAGACATATCATCAGCTACTTTCTTTAGAAGCGATTCATCAGCACCTTTAGGAAACATTTGTTTGACAAATTCGGAAGCAGTTGATTTGAAATCCTTGTTAAACGGTTCAAGGAATTTTTCTTTTTGTTCTACCGTCCAATCATCCGTAAAACTCTGATATGTGTCAACGCCGATTAAACCAACTACTTTTTTGCCCAACAGCTTTGCTGCTTCAAGTATAACCGAACCGCCCATCGAGTGACCAACAAGAATTACTTCTGTCAGTTTTAGTTCATTTACAACCGCCGCAACATCTTCTCCAAATAACTGCATAGTGTAATCTTTGCGTTCTGTACCCGATTCACCGTGGCCGGCAAGATCAATTGTAACTACTCTATACTTTTGTGATAAGCCTTCAACTTGCGCGGACCAATAAGATTTATCGCAGCTCCAGCCGTGAACGAAAACGAGTGATGGCTCTCCTTTTCCGGTCGCAGTATAAACAACATCAGTTCCATCGACAGATTTTACTTTTGGATTAACCGAGTTATTATTTGAAGCAACGATATTAGTTATGAAAGCAAAAGTTAAAAGGGGTAATGAACTTAGAAGTGCAATTCGAAATTTCATAGCGGGCCTCATTTTAGACAGTGCTAAATTAATTGAAGTAGGCTTTATTTTCTAATCTAAAAATCCAAATTGAATAAAAAAAAGGATCGCTTGGCGATCCCGATTAATATTTATTTCAATAACTCTTTTATTGCTTCTTCCAGCTTCTCGTTAAATTCTTTCGGCTTTTCAATCATCGGAAAATGCCCGGTTCCCGGAATTAATTTGCTAGTGAAACTTGGAAGAATTTTCATGTTTTCAGCTTCCTTTACTTTAAATTTTTGCCCATTAATACTAATAATTCTTGGTTGTAGCTCGGTAACGGAAGCAATTGAATTATATTGATAAATATTTCTAAAAATATCCATTCCAATATCGGATGGAAGTTTACTCATTTTCTTTACAAAACTCTTAACCATCACTGTATCCGCTCCCTCCAAAAATAATGTTCCCACATACTCACGTACACTAGCAAGATAATTTTCTTTAAAGGTAGTCAAATAGTCTTCGGCCGACTTTGGATTTTCTCCTTTCTGGAACAATTGATAAGTATCCGCACCGATTATTCCAACCACTTTTTCTTTTATCTGTCTGTAAACTTCAAGGTTAACTATTCCCGCCATTGAGTGCCCGACAAGAATTACTTTGTTAAGCTTGATTTTATTTATCACAGAAACAACATCATTGGCAAACGCTTTTATGGTAAAACTCTTTCTCTTTTTTCCAGATTCTCCATGACCGGCAAGATCAAGAGTTACTACTTTATATTGAGCGGGAAATTTTGCCGCCTGCTCTTTCCAAAGAGATTGATCCCATCCCCAGCCATGAACAAAGATTAACGCGGTTTCACCTTTACCATAAACAGAATATGCTATATCAATTCCGTCTGCTGATTTTACTTTTCCCCCAGCAGCGTTGGTTACCGTGGAAAAAATTAGTATCACCGCTAAAATTAGATATTGTTTGGTTTTCATCCATACTCCAAAAGTTATAATTACGGCTTGTACATTATACAACCAGCGACTAAACAAAAAAAATCCGCACAACAAAATACTGCTGTACGGATTGTTAGTGAAATCATTATATAATTATTTTTTTGCCGGCTCTTCTATTTTGTACTGGGCAATTAAAAATTTACCTTCTTCAACTTCTAACGTCTTTTTCTTTTTAGAACCATACTCAGCCTTTTCAACAACAAAATCGAAACTTCCGGCTATTGTTTTGCTGGCTGAATCAAAAGATGAAACCACTAATTCACCTTCAATTGTATTCCATTGAGGTGCTTCCGGATCCGGAACCCAGATAACCTCTGCATCCGGAGCGGCATTGTTTTCGGCACTTTGAGGAACATACTTTAACGTTAAGGGCAATTGTCCACTTAACTTTGTAAGCTTGATATATAAGTGCATTCCTTGTGTTTCGTGTTGTGTGCGAATCTGAAGAAAATTTTCTTTACCCATACTTACTTGAACGGCATCGGCAATTTTTCCGATGAACTCGTCTCCGTCAACTTTACAAGTAAATGTTGATTGCGCATATGCTTCAACAGTTAATGCCAGCCCGAATAATATAGCTAATTGCAGAAGGTAATTTCTCTTCATGCCTACTCCTAGTTTTTAAGATTAAAGATTCCTCAGAAAAGCGTTGGCAAAGTAATTTTTTTATCGGATTGCGTCAAGTGATTTCAGCAAGCATCTTATTTTTAAAATTCTTTCTCATCATCTTCGACATCTAGGTCTGGAATTTGCGTAAAGGCAATTCTCATTGGTGCAGATTTAAGTGCCGTATGCGAAGGTGCGTAATAGGCAGAGGAAAAGCCATATTTTTTATTCAGCTTATCAACGGCATAGTTTAAGGATTTTATTTTGTCATAGTCCTCAAAAAAAATTGGTGTATTGTCCCCTTCTTCAATCAGTTTATATAGCGTTACATTAACTGCAAGCGGAGTAAAATCTTCACGCGGATATAGCTCCCACATTTTTTTTAACGTCTGTAGAAGCGACATTGTGTTTTGTGTATGAGAAAAACTCATTTCATCATGCCAACGTTGCGAACCAAGAAACCGAACTCCAACAGACAAAGCGCCCGCAGCATATCCAAGATACCGCATACGCATTGCAGCTTTTTGCAGCAATCGACTCAAAACTGCGTACGCTTCTTCTTTATTTCGCTGTTCGGGCGGAAGTACATGCGAATGTCCGATAGTTGTTCTGTGTGTAGGCGGACGCTTAACAACTTCTCCGCGAAGCTGTGCATACATTCTATCACCTTCAATTCCGCCCCAAACTTCGTGCAGTTTGGCTTTTGTTGCACCGCATAACTGTTCTACGGTATAAATTCCCTTTTTGCGTAAGCGAATTTCCATTCCTCTGCCAACGCCAACTATATCATTGATTTTTAATCCGTATAAAATTCCGGGTAAATCTTTTTCTTCAATTACCGTTAGCCCGTCCGGCTTTTTCATATCTGTAGCGGTCTTCGATAAGAATCTGTTGGGACCAATTCCAATTGAACATTTAATATACTCACCAACTTTTCCAGCAATCTCTTTCTTGATTTTTTGTGCAATCGAAATTGCGGTTTGCGGATCTTTTTCTTTTCCCATCAAGGAACAAACCACCTCATCAATTGACATGATCTGATCAACATGAATGCACGTTTCAATTGTCTCTACAAGCTTGTGATGAAACTCGATATACACACGATGATTGGCTTCCACAAGATTTATTCCGGGACAAATTTTCGTTGCATCAGAAACAAGTGTTCCGGTTTTAATTCCAAGTCTCTTTGCTTCATAACTTGCCGCTATGCAGCAAGTTCTATCCGTCATAACCGGAACAACTGCCGTAGGTTTGTTACGAAACTTTGGATTGAGCTGCTGCTCAACAGAAGCGAAGTAAGAATTAAAATCTATATATAAATTACGAAGCGGCATTTGGTAAATCCGATTAAAAAGTTTAGACGAGTTAAGAGTATTACTAACTTACGTTACGCATGTTGTCATTCTGAATGGAACGCAGTGAAATGAAGAATCTCAATTTTGATTCAAAACGCGATTTATGGATTCTTCTCCCGCCGTTGGCGGGATCGGAATGACAATTGCTAATACAAATACGTAAGATGAGTTACTAAATTTAAAAAAATTGGATAGGATACAATCCTAAGAAAAAATAACAGCGCTTAAGTAACCAACAACTTCGGAACTATCGCCCGTAACATCGCCGGAATCTGTGCGTGAAAGAACTTTTACATTATGAATTCCTTTTAATTCCGCGGTTTTTAGTAAAGCCGCTATTGGCCCTCCTCCGCACGCTTCACACTTCTGCTCTTCCAAATCGTCAAGTAACCTATTATAATCAAATTCGGAAATTCTCTTTTCAACAATTGAATCCAGCTTTGCGGCATTCGCTTTGGAATGGAAATGAGAAAGATCCGAGCTGGCAACAATTAATGTTTCATCGCTTACAACTTGTGCAAGCTTTTCTGCTAATCCTTCAACATACATTTTACGCTGATCGCCCATCACAATTGGAACAAGCTTAAAACTTCCGAGAACGGTCTGAAGAAAAGGAAGCTGAACTTCGAGAGCGTGCTCTGCTCTATGTCCGTTTAATCCTTCGAATATATAGCTTTTATCTTCGACTAGTTTTGCAATCATTTCTTTATCAAGCTCAATTTCTCCTAGAGGAGTTTTGTATGCATCGCCGCTATAAATAGAAATACCGGGAAAATATTCTCTGTGGCTTGGAGAAATTACAATAACCGTTTTGTAATTTTTATTTTTTATTGTCTTGTAAGCGTGTGCAGCAGTTTTCCCGGAATAAACATAACCGGCGTGAGGCGAGACAATTCCAAAAACTTTCTCGTAGGATTTTTCGAGATTTACTAAATCCAGATACGTTTTAATTTCCGAAGAGAGCTTCGAAGGTGAAGAAGGATAGAACATTCCGGCAACGGCCGGTTCTCTCACGGTTTTCATTTTAATTCGATCTCCTCTTCCGAGAATACTGTTGCCGTAAAGGCCTTAAGCTTAAGTTCCTTTTCGCGCCAGTAGCCTCTATGTAATCCGCTCTTCTGACAAATTGCATCGAGATATTCTTCCTTGCTCATCTTATGTTCAATTGGAACTTGCGGTAGGAGCAATCCGCGTCTTCCTTTTTCTTCAAGGATCAGTCCATGTTTGCCAAGTTCAATTTCATCATAACTGTTTAGAGGGAATGGTTCGGAGAGAATTGAGATTTCGATTGATATGATTTTCAGTTCTTCTTCTTTTATAGGAGAAAATCTTGGATCGTGTATAGCCGCTTGAATAGCTGCTTCGCAGACAGTTTTGAAAACCGGCTGATCTCCGACTATGTAGCCGATGCAGCCGCGCAGTTGTTTGTTTTTTGTTAGTGTAACAAAAGCTCCGGCGTGAGATTTCAACACCGGATGTTTTTCATAATTCGGTGTTTCAATTTTTACTTTTTCAAAAAGCGATAGGATTGAATTTCGTGCAGCAGAAAGGAGCAACTTCTTTTCATCATGAGCTAATTCCATTAATCATCTCCTTATAACTCTTGATCGTGATCTTAATCTTATTCTTGATCTTACACTAATCTGTATATCTGGACTTCGTTCTTTCCTTTCAGTAGAAAAATATACTTTTTATAAACAAAAAATGAATCAGTTAACAAAGCAGTTACATTTTCGTTTAAGGTTTCGAATAAAATGGTCTCGCCGGATGATTTTGAAATCACCGCAAACCGGTTTGTAAATTTTTCATCTTTCTCTTTAGTGTGGAAACTGAAGAGCGACAAGTCTTTGAAACTTGCCCATTCAATTTCTCCGTTTAGCAAAAAACCTTTCGTGAATTGTTTTATAATTTGGTACGTTACATCATCGGCAGATATAACATTTATTTCCGGATAGATATAATTACTCCAATCCTTTTCACCTTCTGCTTCGGAACGTATTGAATTTACAAGCGAATAGTCGTTTCCCAAATCTTCTTTTACTTCCCCGGTTAGGTAATCCAAAGCGTAAAAAAATCTCTCTTCAAATCCTTGAGTAAAACAATAAACCTTATCTTGATACACAAAAGAGAAAGCGTAACTATTGTTTTGCCAAATCACTTTTTGAGCTGAAATATCAAATGCTATTATTTCTCTGTGTCCCGGCATATCGGGCTTAGGGAACTTATGAAAGAAAATTACATCATTATATATCGCTTCAATTCCAAGCCAAGTCTTTTCTTCCAATTGCAAATCAGTAAAAATGCTTTTGCCGTCATTGAGTTCGAAACAATGAAACGAAACTTCTTTTGTGTTTGTATCGCGAGTTTCGATTACAAGCTTATCCGTTTCTGTAATAAGTAGCCTGAAAATTTGTTCGTCGGAAACGAAGCTAAAATGTTTTTCCATTTTTTCCCTTGCGGTCTTCGCGAAGCCTTTGCGCCTTTGCGAGATAAATTTACCGCAAAGACGCAGAGACGCAAAGTTTATAGTTTCTTAAATCTGGCGGTAAAGTGTCTAAGCATTGTCGCTTCATAGGTAAATGCATAGCCGCGCAATTCATTTCTCTTTTTGTAAACCTCAATCAAAACTTCAGCAACGTAATCTATATGGCTTTGTGTGTAAACGCGGCGGGGAATTGCCATACGCACCAGTTCCATCATTGCCGGAATCAGTTTTCCGTTTTCATCATACTTGCCGAACATAACACTGCCGATTTCGCACGCGCGTATTCCACCTTCAATATACATTTCGCAAGTAATCGATTGCCCCGGAAATTGCTCTGCCGGAATGTGAGGCGCAAAACGCTTTGCATCAATATATATTGCGTGTCCGCCCGGCGGCTCAATAATCGGAATTCCATTGCTTAACATTTTCTCACCAAGATATTCGGTACTGCGAATTCTGTATTGCAGATACGGCTCCTCAACAACTTCTTCCAAACCTTGAGCAATAGCTTCAAGATCGCGCCCGGCTAATCCGCCGTAAGTTGGAAATCCTTCTGTAACTATAAGTAAGTTTCTGCATTTCAACGCAAGTTCATCATCGTTTAGAGAAAGCCATCCGCCAATGTTTACAAGCGCATCTTTCTTTGCGCTCATGGTTGAGCCATCCGCATAGGAAAACATTTCCTGACAGATTTCCAAAACTGTTTTGTCCTTGTAGCCATCTTCGCGCAGTTTAATAAAGTATGCATTCTCTGCAAAACGGCATGCATCTAAGAAAAGCGGAATGTTGTTCTTCTTACACACGGTAGAAACATCTTTGATGTTTTTCATCGATACCGGCTGTCCGCCGCCCGAATTGTTAGTTACAGTAAGAACAACAAGCGGAATATTCTCTCTTCCATATTTTTTAATGAATGCTTCGAGTGCTGGAACATCCATATCGCCTTTAAATGGCGCGCGCTGTTCGGGATGTTTGCCGATTTCATTCAGAAAGTCGTGAGCTTCTGCGCCGGAAAACTCGATGTTGGCGCGGGTTGTATCAAAGAAAGTATTCGCGGCAAAATATTTTCCTTTTCCGCCGAGTATTGTAAAGAGAATCTTTTCGGCAGCTCTTCCTTGATGTGTTGGGATAATAAACTTATCGCCGGTGATTTTTTTTACTGCGGCTTCGAAACGGTAAAAACTTCTTGCGCCGGCGTAGCTTTCATCGCCACGCATAATGCCCGCCCACTGATCCGAACTCATCGCAGATGTTCCGCTGTCTGTCAGCAAATCAATTAAAACATCTTCTGCTTTAATTAAGAATGGATTGCTGCCGGCTTCTTCTAAAATTTTGGTGCGTTGCTCTTTGGTCGTAAATTTAATCGGTTCAACAGATTTAATTCTAAAAGGTTCGATAATGGTTTTCATAGTTCCTCTTTTTAGTGAGAGAAAATTAAGAATTATTATCAAGGAATAGAAAGTTGTTTAAATAGAGAATGCGGCTCTGCGACTTTGCGAGAAAAAATCCTCTCGCAGAGACGCAAAGAAACAAAAGAAGAATAAAAGCATATGTAAAGCATGCTTGACATTTTGTAAAGAATGCTATATTTTTTGATTATCATCCTTAGAGATACAAATGAAATCCGAAAGAAGCGTTAATTCTATCATTTCTGTAATAATCTCAATTTTGGTTGCTATCACTTGGCCATTAATGAAGTTCACAGGTAGTTTAGTACTCGAATACGCCTTTACTATTTTGTTGGCAGTTGGCGGAGCTTTGTATATGTATCGTTTTAAAACCGATTACAAATTTCTAGAATTAGACGAGATGGAGAAAAATATAAAACTCGAGACTTACTCAAAAGTATATTCACTAATACTTCCCGCGCTCTTTATGCTTGGGATGCTCTTTATGAAATTTTATTCTGATGGAATTGAAGGTGGTATTTTAATGATAGTATTTATAGTCAGCTATGTTGCTGAAAAAGTCACTTATTTCTTTGTAAACAGAAAGTATAGATGAAAAACAACTTACACGTTTTACGCGCGGAGAGACATTTATCTCAAGATGATTTGGCGAAACTGCCGGAAGTCACAAGGCAAATAAACATTCACTATTTGGGTTTTTTAGTATGAAAAAAGAGAATCTTAAAATGTCGAATAAGTTAAAAGAAAGAATCCAGTCACAAAACTTCAAAATGTATTTACTTTTTTACATGACATTAGGAATAGTAATCTTCTTATCGCAAGTATCAAGTTCAATTCAAGTGAAAATTTTTTCCCCACTTTTAGTCATCATATGTTTTATTTTTCTTAGAGTTCTGATTCAACTTCGGAATAGCCCTCCACCGGATGAATTGAGAGAAAAAGCCAAGAAAAAATTATTCGGAGAAATTAGCATTATACTTTTCTTCTTAGTCGTAGCAATTTATTTCTTCGAACCATCATCCAGATCGATTTCGTCCTATTTTATGTTACTTTTTTGGGGGTGGTGGTTTGCTAACAGAGTTTTTCGGCGACAAACTCAGTCACTAAAATCGGTTGATGAGCTTGAGAATAAAATTCTTCTCGAAATATATTCATGGAGTTACAATTCTATCTTAGCAATTCTAATTCTAATTGGAACTATTGGTTTTATCTTCTATCACGATTCTGTTGTTTTCTTTGTCTTAGTTGCTATATATGTTTTTAGCGCACTTATTGAAAGAGTAGTCGAAATGGTTATTCGCAAGAAATACAAATGAAAAACATACTTCTCATTCTTTCCTTTATGACCTTTGCGAATCCATTTTCACAGCGCTTTGTGGTCTCTGTGGTAAAAAGCTTATCCGCAAAGGACGCAAAGTTCCCGCAAAGTACACGAAGGATATTTAACTCATGAAAAACATTCTTCATGTTTTGCGTGCGGAGAGTCGTTTATCTCAAGATGATTTGGCGAAACTACTGGAGGTTTCCCGCCAAACTATAAATGCAATTGAGCGCGAGAAGTAAACAAGAACTATCAATATTTATTTGAGATACACATGGAAGAACCATTCAAGAAGTCGCAAAGGTTTAATCACCGGTTTAGTGTGTTACAAATTTTCTCGTTAGTTATAAGCTATCTTATTCTTCTTAGCCCAAGCTATCGCGGCGGAAAATATTCCCACTTTCTGTTTATTGGACTTTTTCTACTATATCTCGAGTGGGGAATAAATTATCTATTTGAAAAGATTTATAAACCACCCGTAGATGGTTATGAAGGGTTTAAAAACATACTTGAAACTTGGTCGGTTGGTTTTATTGGGGTTCATATTTCATTGCTCATACTGATAATTGCTCAGATACGGTTTAATTTAATTATCAATGTCTGGTTGATAATTCTTGCTCTCGCAGTAGCTCTCTTCACAATAGTTTTTTTAGTAAAAGGTAAGACAATTTCCCTTCCCAATTATCCGGTTTCAGATAAGCTGCATAAGTTTAGTTTCAAATACAGAAAGGAATCTTTTTATGTTTTCCTTGCCGGCTGGGTAGTTCATTTTGGGGAATATCCAAAGACATTGAAAATCATCGCATTAGCAATCGCTTTTATAGCTTTCATTTATTTTCACTTAGGCAACTTTGTAAATCTAAAAGAACTTGATGAATTAGAAAGACAAATAAAACTTGAACAAGCATACTTAGGCTTTCCTATAGCAATGGCAGTCTTTTATATCAGTGAGTTTTTGAGAAACACTTACGATTTAGGTTTTTCAACGCTTGAATTGTTATTCGCGGTATCAGTAGTTTCAATATTCTTATCTTTTGTCGTTAGAAAGAAGTACGAATGAACAATATTCTTCATATGCTTTCCTTTGAGACCTTTGCGAATCAGCTTTCACAGCGCTTTGCGTTCTCTGCGGTAAAAGCCTTAAACGCAAAGGACGCAAAGTTCCCGCTAAGTACACGAAGGATATTTAACTCATGAAAAACATTCTTCATGTTTTGCGTGCGGAGAGGTGTTTATCTCAAGATGATTTGGCAAAACTCTTAGCGGTTGTAGAAGTAACTATTCTTCATATGCTTTTCTTTGTGAGCTTTGCGAATCAGCTTTCACAGCGCTTTGCGTGCTCTGTGGTAAAAAGCTTAACCGCAAAGGACGCAAAGTTCCCGCTAAGAACACAAAGTGAAGACATAAAATTCTGTAAGGAGACAAAATGAAACGAAATTCAATCAAGAAAAAATACCGCTTTGGAAAAGCTGTTGCTTACTTATCGTTTCTCACTGGAATTTACGGAACTCATTATGCGCCGAATTATTTAAAGTTTATTCCTATGACAATTTCCGTTTTTGGTTTAATCTATTATGTATTGGGCGAACACAGTAGAATTGAAAATGGAGACGAACTGGAAAAAAAGATTTATCTGGAATCGCTATCCCTTTCATTCAACACCTTAATTGTCGCAATTTGGGTTATAATGCTTATTGATATCAACATATACAAATTGGGGAGTTCAACCTTTACCATTATTTACCTTATAGGTTTTCTAGGAATTTGGCCGATATGCAAATTCATTGTTAGAAAGAAATATTCATGAAAAACAACTTACACGTTTTGCGTGCGGAGAGGCGTTTATCTCAGGATGATTTAGCAAAACTGTTAGAGGTTTCCCGCCAGACTATAAACGCTATAGAGCGCGAGAAGTACGATCCGAGTCTGCCGCTTGCGTTAAAGATTGCCAAAGTGTTCGAAAGAAAAGTTGAAGAGATATTTTTTCTGGAGAAGAAATGAATCTCAAAAAGTTATTTAAGGAAGAGTTGTGGTCGGCGCTTATGATTTTCATTTTGACCGCATCAACTGGAAATAAGGAAACAATCGATAACCGCTGGATTGTTGGATCGATTTATATAATTATTATTTGGGCTATATACTACTTCATGTTTGTTCGCTTTAAGAAGGAATTCAAACTCGATGAACGAGAGCTTTACATCTACACAAAAATTGGTTACACATCCGTATTTGTTTTCCTATCTGTTCTAACAATGATTTGGGTTTTTCAAGATCAAAAACTTCCCCTTGTGCAAGCATCAATAAAAGCTTTTTGGGGTAGCTGGGTTTTGCCGATTTTTATTCTTGTTCACGCCGTTACCGGTTTAATATATATCCGGCTTGAAAAGTAAAAAGCCATTGCATTTATAGATTTACTATAAATCATTAATTCAACTGAGATTATTTAATATTTTTTGCTAATTTGCATTCAGTAACCCTCACCAAATAAGAATCAAGGAGAAGTCAAATGGAAGAAATGCAAAACCCAGATGCACCAAAGATGTCCTCCGTTGAAGATGCACAAGAAGAGCAAGAACTTTCTCATACTGATAAGCTTGTTGGAGTTTTTACAGAACCAATGCCTATGTTCACAAAGGCGGCTAAGTCTCCCGCAAAAACTACAGACTGGCTCATTCCGGTTTTTGTAGTTATCGCAATTGCTATTCTTTCCCAGTTCGTTTTGCTAAGCAATCCGGAAATTAAACGCCAACAGCAAGACAAAGTGATTGAACGTATGGAGAAACAATTTGATGAAGCTGTTGCTAAAGGACAAATGACACGTGAACAAGCCGACCAGCAAATTGAAACTATGCAAGACAATATGGGGGCCGGGGGGGTCTTCCAAACTATCGGTATTGTTGTTGGTATTCCGGTAGGAACGTTTGTAGTCTTCTTCGTAATAACCGGTTTTTTCTTTGCTGTTGCAAAGTTTGGACTGAAGGGAGCCGGCACTTACAAAGACGTTATGGTTGCTTACGGTTTGCCAATGTATATCTCTGTTATTGAAATAATTGTTTCTGTTATTGCGGCAATTGCAATGGGAAAATTTCTAACCGGCATAAGCGCTGCGGATTTAATGGGAACCGACAAAGCAACATTAGGAGGTTTCCTCCTAAGCAAACTGAATGTATTCTCAATCTGGTTTTATGTAGTGTTTGGAATCGGTTTAGCTAAAATGAATAAATCAGACGACGTTAAGAAGTATATAATTGTAATTGTTGCTATTTGGCTTGGCTTTGGGTTGTTGTTCCATTTCTTGACTAAAGCTGTTCCATTCTTGGCAAACTTTGCGGGATAAAAATTGTCATTCTGAACGAAGTGAAGAATCTCTTTTCAAAAAAGGAGATTCTTCTTCGTCCCTAGTCTTCAACTCCGCTCAGACTGACGGGACTCATCAGAATGACGTTAATAAATTTCTAATTTTATCACCTTCAGTCTCTTTTACTTCCCCAACCTTCAAATCATCGAGGAATAAATTTTCTATTCTTACTCGAACTAATCTTAGTGTAGGCAGTCCAACTGCCGCAGTCATTTTTCTTACTTGCCGGTTCCTTCCTTCAATTAATGTAAGTGAAATCCAGCTGGTAGGAATGCTCTTTCTTTCTCTTATCGGCGGAATGCGCGATGGAAAATTTGGATCATCAATTAATTTGGCTTTAGCCGGAAGAGTTAATTTTCCCTCAATCACAACTCCGCCGCAAAGTTTTTGCAAAGCTTCTTTTGTAGGAACTCCTTCAACTTGTGCAAAGTATTCACGTTCATGTTTGTTTTTTGGATTAAGAAGATAATCTGTCAGCGGCTTATCATTGGTAAGCAAAAGAAGTCCCTCGCTGTCCATATCAAGTCTGCCAACCGGATAAACATCTTTGGGAAATTCAAAAAGTGAGCTTAAAGTTGGGCGGTTATCGCTATCGGTGAACTGAGTAAGCACACCGTAAGGTTTGTTGAGAATGAAATATTTGCTGCTTGTTTTCACTTCTATATTATTGATTGAGGGTCAACGTCAATTATTAGTTTCACATCACGGTAACGCGATTTTTGGTTAAACTCTATCATTGCATTTAGCAATGCTGTCCGCAAAACTTTTCCGGATGGATCAAACTTTTTGCTGCTCTTAATTAAAATTTGCCAGCGGTAAAATCCTTTAATTTTATAAATGATCGCTTCGGTAGGTGGTGTTAGTTTTAATCCGCCCGGATAACTCTTTAACATTTCGAATAAATCTTTAATAGCACCGCGGGCACGATCTTCTTTTTCATCTTTAACCTCGATCAAACCAATGCGCGTAAAAGGCGGATATTCACCTTGTTCGCGTAATACAATTTCTCTTTGATAGAAAGCATTGTAATCGGTTTCCAAAACTTTTTGCAGAACAAAATGTTTTTGATTCTGTGTTTGTATAATTACTTCGCCTTCTTTTTCACTTCGTCCCGCACGGCCGGCAACTTGTGTTAGAAGTTGAAACGTTCTTTCATCTGCGCGAAAGTCGGGAATCCACAACGAAGTTTCCGCGGCAACAACACCAACTAAAGTAACATCTCCAAAATCCAAACCCTTGGAAACCATCTGCGTTCCAACAAGAATTTGTATCTCTCCTTTTCGGAAACGGTTTAAAATTTCTCCAAGACTTCCCTTCTTGCTTATTGAATCGGAATCGATTCTTTCGATTGCTACGTTTGGGAAATAATAATCAAGTTCATCCTCAACACGCTGAGTTCCCGTTCCAAAAAATTTGAGCGAAATTGAGCCGCAATTTGTACAAGCCTTAGGCACCGGTTGAACAATGTTGCAGTAATGGCACTGCAATATATTTTTGTTGATATGATGAACCATCGCCACGGAACAATCGGGGCACATGATTACTTCACCGCAATCATTACAAAAAACTTGTGTGGCAAATCCACGGCGGTTCTGAAGAATGATTACACTTTCTTTTTTCTTTATTCTCTCGCCAATAGCTTCAAGCAAAGTTTGGGAGAAAATACTTTCCATTTTCTTTTTCTTCTTCTCAATTGTAATGTCCACCAAACGAATGCGAGGCATCTTTGCATTATCAACTCGTTCAAGCAGTTCAAGAAGCGTAAACTTTCCGTTTAGTGCATTGTACATACTTTCTACAGATGGAGTAGCAGAACCAAGTACCGCGGGACAGTTGCTAAGTCTCGCACGAATTATTGCCGCGTCTCTTCCGTTATATTTTGGAACAAGGTCATTCTGTTTGTAACTCTGGTCATGTTCTTCATCAACCACAATCAAACCAATATTTTTTAGAGGAGCGAACAATGCCGAGCGCGGTCCAATAACCAAACTATATTTCTCAGCAACAATCCCGCGCCATGAATCGTAACGTTCGCCAAGCGACATTCGGCTGTGAAGTACTGCAATTTTATCTTTGAAATGATTATAGAATCTTGAGGTGATTTGTGGCGTAAGAGATATTTCCGGAACTAGAATAATTACAGTTTTGCCTTTCGCCAAAACCTTTTTAGCAAGCTCGATGTATACTTGTGTCTTGCCGCTGCCGGTAACGCCATGCAAAAGAAATGTTTCAAATTCGTTAACCTCTATTCCCGCACTGATTTTTTCAACAACATTCTTTTGCTCGTTTGTTAGCTCAAATTCTTTTACCGTCTCAGTGTAACTTTCAGAATAAACCCGCTCAACTTCTTTATCGACTACTTCTACAAATCCTTTCTTCTCGAGACTTTGAATTGTGGCTTGGCTTAGGTTTGTTTTCCTCAGCAATTCCGATTGCTGGATCGCAGCTTTATTAGAAATTAATTCAAGTAGAATAACAATTTGCTTTGGCGATTTTCTTTCCAGCTCCGGCATTGCTTCATAAATTTCATCAACCGGCTTAGCAAGCTGAACAAACTTTGCTTTCTTAACGCGTACTTTGCTCTGCTCAACAAGATCAAGTATAGAAAGAGCGCCAATTTTTTCCAACGAACGAAGAGCCGAGTAGATACTTTTGCTTTTTAGCTGCTTTTGAAGTTGTGATATATAATGAACTTCCTTTTCGGCAAGAATACTTAATAGTTTTGCGCGTGGAGTGGTCTTCTTCAACTCTTGGTCATAAAGCTGGGCGCAGAATTTCAGATCGGATACAATTTTACGCTTCGATTCAACATCGCTGCCATACGGAACGGAATTTCGTAGTGCTTCGCCAAGAGAGCTAATGTAGTATTCCGAAATCCATTCGTAAAATTTAATTGCCGTTTCATCAAAAATCGGAAGATCATCCAAAACATCTCTAATTGGTTTAACTGTTTCTTTGATATCTGTCGTTTCCGAGACACCAACCACAAATCCGGTCAAAACACGCTTGCCAAAGGGCGCAACAACCCGAACACCAATTCTTACAATTGGAAGGAACTCTTCCGGAATGGAATAGGTAAAAGAATTTCTAAACGGTAACGGAAAAACGACTTGGCAAAACATTCAATTTAGCAGTTAGTTATTAGCAATTGGCCATTAGCTAAGAGCTAAAGGCGCCACTAATATAATCATTGCTAATTCAGATTGCTTGGAATGAACTGTTTAGCTTAACTTTAGCAACCAAAAACCAAATTAATGGAGAAATCATGAAAAAATACTTTGTTCTATTATTGCTTGTAGCATTCACATTTTCTAATGCAGCTAATTTAAAACTTGGTAAACCTATCACGGTAAAAGATAAATCTTCTGTTTCTAAGATTTTACAAAGTCCGGCAAAGTTCGAAGGTAAAACAGTTTTAGTTGAAGGAAAAATTCTTGAAGTTTGCCAAGATAGCGGCTGCTGGATTGAACTAGCTGGCGAAAAAGCCGGACAAAAAATCAAAGTCCAATTTGAAGAGGGAAAAGTTTCAGTTCCTAAAGAGAGCAAAGGCAAGATAGTATCCGTACAAGGAATTGTTGAAGAAGTAACTCCGGAAAATTCTTGCAGCGACGATAAACATACTAAGGGTGATAAAGTAGTTGTTAAGGAAGAAGCTAAGAGCGATTGCGGCGGTTGTGCAAGTGCCAGTTCTTGCGGAGATGAAGCCAGCGATTGCGGTGATGGTGAAAAAACTGCAAAAACTTACCAAATTAAAGGCCTTGGCGCTGTTATAAAATAGAATCGATTTAGGATTATTGAGCAAGTAGAAAAACCCGCAGAGCGGGTTTTTCTATTTCGAATCACTTCCATTTTAGTATTAGCCCAACCTTTTTGTCTAATGCAGCTACTTTCATTATTAGACATAAAAAATCCCGCCCTTTAACTAAAAGAACGGGACCGCTTTTCATTTGAGGAGGGTATGTAAAGCTAATTTTTGGGCTGATACACGATTTTGCGAATAGTATCAAACTGAAGATATGGATATTCATTACGTAAGGTTTCAATGGCGTCGCATGCACTTACTTTTCTTGAGCGCATATTCTTGAACTTTCTTCTGATGATAAAATCGCGTACAGATTTTTCATCGATTAGACCTCTGTTGCAAAGGAGGTCGTAAGTATCATCGCTAATTAAATCAGCGAGTGGGTTTCTTTCGTTAATGATTACGCTTTCCATAGATCCTCCGTATATAATGTTGGTTGATGACATTTTTAGTAAGAGATTTTCTGAATGCTAAATAAGGAATGAGTTTTCGTTTGGAAACTGCACAATTATGTGGTTTTAAAGAGAATAGGTGAAAATTTTGGTATTATGCTACATGATCATGTAGGCGAGTTGTTAATTTGATCAAATAATTCCTTTTCGAATTGCTTTTGCAACTGCTTCCGATTGTGAGTGAACATGAAGCTTGCGATATATATTTTTTATATGATGACGAACTGTATCAACACTTATAAATAGACGATCCGCAATTTCTTGGTAATTGTTGCCGTCAGATAGTGAAGTGATAACCTCTTTTTCACGCGCCGAAAGCTCGGAATCTTTTTCTTCACTTTGTTTCCCTTGTGTTTGCTTAAAAACATCTATTACTTGGCGGGCAATTAAAGAACTCATCGGAGCGCCCCCATCGTTGGCATCTTTTATTGCATCCAGTAATCTGGCTGGTGGAGTTTTCTTTACCAAATATCCGCACGCGCCGGCACAAAGCGCTTTAAATACCGTCTGACTGTCTTCGTAAACGGTTAGCATAAGAATATTCAAATCGGGTTTCATCTTCTTTGCTTTAGCTATTCCATCTATTCCGCTCATGCCGGGCAAACCAATATCCATTAGCACTACATCAGCAGTAAGTGTAGGAAGTTTCGCAAGAAAAGATTCACACTCGGAGAAAGCGCCTACGCAGCTATAACCCGGAGTTCCATTGATTAATGCTGCAAGTCCTTCTCGTATTGTATTGTTGTCTTCGGTAATGACTACTTTTATCATTCTCTAATCTTATATTGGATGTAAAGTTATGCTTTTTTTAACAAGTGTAGAGATTAAGTTACTTAAACGGGAAAAAAGGTAATTTATAGTTTGTACCAAACTTACCCTTAAATTTTAGCGCCGTCCCTTCACTTCCCGAAACTATTTCCAGATTGCCGCCAATTGCTTTTGCTCTGGACTTCATATTTCTTATACCGTTGCCGGAATCTATTCTGTGCTGTTCAATTCCATTTCCATCATCGCTTAACGAAAGCAGCAATTTATCTTTAACAATGTCGGCTTCAATGGTTATTTTCTTACACTTACTATGCTTTATCGAGTTATTAAGCGCTTCTTTGAATATCATAAATAGATTCTGCTTGTATTCCATTGGAAGTTTAACCGAACTCAATTTTTCCAAGTTAGCTGTTTTATAAGAAATTCCCGCTGCCGTCATTAAATCGCTATAAGAATCTTTGAGCCTAACAATTAGATCATAAAAAGAATCTCGATGAGGATTAACCATCCAGACAATATCACTCATGCTGTCAATTAAGTGCCGGGCTTTTTCACTGATTGAAGTTAAGTTATGCGATGCCGATTCAGAAATATTTTTTACTTCATACCCGGTCAATTCGCTTAGAATCGAAATTTCAGTTAAACCGCTTCCAACATTATCATGCAAATCGGCTGCAAGTTTGCTCTTGAGTTTTTCTATAGCCAGTAAATTTCGATATCGTGCTGCGGCCATATAATATATAAGCGCAGACGCTAAAACTACAACTGCTAATATAAACCACCACCTTTTCCAAAACGGTGGCAAAATTATTAGATAAACATTTTTGCCGTCATAATTCCAAACGCCGTCGTTGTTGGAACCGATAACGCTGAAAACATATTCGCCGGGAGGAAGATTTGTATAGTTAGCAACTCTTCTTCGCGAATCCACAAAACGCCACTGTTTGTCAAATCCCTCAAGCATAAATGCATATTGATTATCGGTAGAGTTTGTGAAATCAAGAGCAGAAAACTCGAAAGAGAAAAAATTTTGGTTATAGGCTAGTGTTATAGTATCACGTTCTTCTCGCATAGGCTCATCAAATATTCTAATTGAGCTAATAGCGATAGGAGGCACATAAGTATTATCCATAACACTATCCGGGAAAAAATAGTTGAGTCCGGTAATACCGCCGAAAAACATTTCTCCATTTTCCGATCTATAATATGCGCCGCCGCTAAATTCAAGGTTTTGCAATCCATCGTTTTGATCATACTGCGTAAACTGTTTGGTAGGTACGTCTAACTTAAATAGTCCATTGTCGGTACTCATCCAGAGATGCTGATAATTATCTTCAATTATTCCATACACAACCGAACTTTTTAATCTAGTCTTATCATTGAGGCGTAAAAATGTTTCTTTATTACGGTCAAATAGATTTAACCCGCCGCCGTAAGTGCCAATCCATATTGATTTATTTTTATCCTCAACAATTGACATTATTCTGTTTTCGCTAATACTTGTTTTATCGCCCGGTAAATTTTTATACGCAATAAAATGACCGGTGGCTTTGTCAAACTTGTTTATTCCGCCACCGAATGTGCCAACCCATAAAACTCCTTCGGCATCTTCGTACAAACAATAAACTCTGTTATCGCTGATGCTGAATGGGTCGTTCGGATTGGTAGTATATCTTTCGAATTTGAATATGCCTTTAGCTACATGTTCTTTTTTAATTTTATTTAAGCCCCCGCCAAAAGTGCCAATCCAGTAATTTCCTTCACGGTCAATCAATATCGACTGTACTTGATTAGCGCCAAGCGAAGTTGAATCGCCCGGAATATTTTTAAGTATACATGAAGTTTTGGTTTCTTTGTTAAAGATGTTTAAGCCCCCGGCATATGTGCCAATTAAAAGATTTCCTCTGGAGTCATCCTTAATCACACGGATGTGATTATCATTAAGCGAACCGGAGTTTGTTTTATAATAACTAAACTGTTTACTTCTTCTATCCCAAAGATTTAGACCACCTTTGAAGGTACCAATCCATACTCTCGATTCTTTATCGGCACTAATTGCCCACACCACATCATCGTTTAGGCCGGACCTTCGATTAGCACTCTTTGCGATATGCTTAAACTTTTCTGTTTTTCGTTCCAGTTTGTTAAGTCCGCGCCCCAAGTGCGTTCCAATCCAAATATTGCTGGAGCGATCTTGAAAGACAGATAGCACTTCATTTTTCGTAATAGAGCTTTCGTTATCCGGATCGTTCTTAAAATTTATAAACCGATTTCGAAATTGATCATACTGATTGAGTCCGCCTCCCAACGTGCCGATCCAAAGTCTTTGCTCGTTATCTTCGAAAAGTGCTGTTACTATATCATTTGAAAGTGAGTAGCCCGATCCATTAGCAGTAAAGCGGACAAACTTTGCTTTACCAGAATTATCATCTAGAAACTGAGAAGCAAGTTTATTCAAACCGCCGCCAAATGTTCCGACCCATAAATTTCCAAAACTATCAATAGTAAGTACTGTTACTCTATTGTCGCTTAGGCTTTGCAAATTATTTTTACTGTTCACAAAATTCGTGAATTGCAGCGTTCCCGATTTCTCTTCAATTTTGAACAAGCCATTGCCGAGAGTAGCTATCCAAATTTTTCCACTTTTGTCTATTAGAATGCTTCTAATATGGTTAGAATTGAATTTTGTAGAATTGTTTTTTTTGTACCCAAAATGTTCAAATCCGCCGGTTGAAGTATTAAACTTTACGAGCCCCTTTCCCCAGGTTCCAAACCAAATATTGCCTTTACTATCTTCCGAAATTGAAGTTATAGAGCGATTATTATTTCGTGAAAACGGCAGAGGGAAATCGATTGGTGTTTCCGCGGGGTTAAATTCTTCCTTTATCTTTTGTGTTATGTAAAATTGCTTAAAAACACCGCTGCGTCTATCGTAGCGATTCAACACTCCTTCTACTGTTCCAACCCAGATATATCCCTTTGAATCTTCATAGATCGAGAGTATTCCATTATCGGATAGTGAGGTAGAATCAGTAGGATCATTGGAAAATATTTGGAATGAATATCCGTCGTAACGGTTGAGTCCGTTTGCAGTTCCAAACCAAAGAAATCCTTTTTGATCTTGCAACATGCAAGTAACTGAACTCTGGGATAATCCTTCCTCAATTCTGATATGACGGAAAAGATAATCTTCTTGCCGCTGGTTTGGAAAAACATACCCAAGACCAAACAGAAGAACCATATAAATTGCGAATATCCGCTTCACGAAAAATTTCTTTTTTTAAATATGAGATATAAGACGGGTAAAATCTACTTAATTAATCGCCCATTTTCATGTAATAGATTTATTTCTTAAATCGAGCTGGAACAATAAGATAGTATCAAGAAATAAAGAAAAGCTAATATACTGCACTCCTATAATTAAAAATAAGATATCCCCATACACTTCGTTTTGAGCTTCCCTTGTTAACTTCTTGTTATTCTTTATGTTGGATTTGAGATTTTAAGACCATTAACAATGCATAAAATGTTCCCTTTTCTTTTGGAATTAATGATTTATATTTGGTTCGAAATTGTGAAAACTAGTTTTCTTAGGGGCTTTTTTGATAAATTTTAATGAACAAATATTTAATTCACTAAGGGATCCGCAAAATCCACTCTATATCTCACTTTTGGCCGTAATTGCCCTCTTTGGTACTATTTATTTTTTCTATAAGTATGGTATTATACCTATCAACGAGCGATTTAAGAAAGAAAAAGAAAGCCTTGAGCTTAAATCTGCCAAAATGATGGCACTCTTTGCTCAATTAGATCCCGACCCGGTTATAAGACTTAACCAATTAGGAGAAATACTAGAGACAAACGAAGCTACAAAATTAGTCTTTGCTAATTCTGAGATAGTAGGAAGAAAGATCAGTGATCTAATACCCACACTTCGTTTGCCGGAAAATTCTGTAATTACAAATGAAACAAAAACTATTACTCAGAAGATTGGAAATAAATACTTCTCAATTCTTTATAGGGGAGAATCGAGCCTAAATCTGGCCCAGCTTTATTTTAGGGATATTACAGAACTGAAAAACTATGAAGAGAGGCTGCTGAATTACCAAATAAAACTAAAAAACCTATCCGAACATTTGCATGATTTAATAGAAGAAGAAAGAAGAAGAATCTCATCCGGTTTGCACGATGGTATTGGGCAAAGTCTTTCACTGCTTAGAATAAAACTCTTGAAACTAAAGGGAAAGTCAAATAATCATTCTGAATTTGGTTCTTTTGAGGAAATGGTTTCTAATCTCGAGGATACAATACGCGAATTAAAGGAAATCACATATTCACTCAAACCTAGACTTCTGGAGGAGATGGGGCTAATCAGCGCAATAAGAAACTTAGTAAACAAGGTAAGTAAGGAAGCCGGAATTAATGGCGAGTTAAACCCGGTTGGTGATGAGATAAGATTCGATGAGAGACTGGAAATCACAATATTCCGAATTGTCCAAGAAGCAGTAAATAATATCATTAAATATTCCAAAGCCACCGAGTATAGCATACAACTTATTTATGATGAGGCTTCAATTAGATTGATTATAACCGATAATGGAATTGGCTTTGACGTCAATTCCATTCTTAGAGGTCAAGGACCCGGGATGGGGTTAATCAATATGAAAGAACGGGTAGAAAGTTATAGTGGAAATTTTAAGTTGGATTCATTTATTAACAATGGAACTATGCTGGTAGCAGAAATTCCAATAAAGTTTGAAAAAGTATGGCACTCTCAAAACCAATACGCGTCTTAATAGCAGACGATCATCAGCTGTTTAGAAGCGGTGTAACCTCAATTTTTGAGGATGTACCAGATATATTAATTGTAGGTGAAGCTGAAAATGGTAATCAACTAATTGAAAGGTATTCCGTTCTAGAGCCCGATTTGATTCTTGTGGATATTTCGATGCCGGATATGAATGGACTTGAAGCTTTCAAGATTATTAAGAAAAAAGATAAAAACATTAAAGCCGTTTTTCTTACAATGCATGATAGTGAGGATTATCTTCTTCATGCTTTTAAGATTGGGGCAATGGGCTTGATAAGCAAAAACACAATTAAAGGTGAACTTGTTTATGCAATTAAAACTGTATACAATGGCGAGAAATATTTTGGCAAGCAATATGATGAGACCCGTTTGAAGCAAATTGAGAACAATTACAAAAAATTAACTAGCGAATTTGCAGACGACTATATACACTTAACTGTTAAAGAGAGACAAATTCTAGAATGCGTTAGCAAGGGGCAAACCAGTCAAGAGATTGCGAACCAATTAGAACTCAGTAAACGTTCTATCGATCATTATCGTTCACGTATGATGAACAGACTAAAGCTTAAAAGCTTGCCCGAGTTTATTTCTTATGCTATTAAATACTCTATGACAAATAAAATTTTGGGGAATTAAGAATAATGGGCATACCAATGACCTACATTAAATTGATGATTTTCTTTGGGATACTTGTTTGGTTAATTATCCCTCTTCGCCAATATAAAACACGATATTTTGGGTTGTTTCTGATATTGGCGATTACCGATCCTTTTGCGATAGTAGTCGGGAGAAGCTTTAATTTGGTGCTGGGACAATTTTATGTCCCTTTTAGTGCTCTTTATCTCTTTTCCATAATGGATTTTAAAAAAAACTCTATTTATAAGATCGTGTTTTCAATAATAATTAGCATTATGGGGTGTTTTGCATTTATCCACTATTGGGAATACTCATCTATCTTTATAACAATGGTGTTATTATTCGTTTTAGTTTTGCTAATTAAGAATAGCTTTCTATCTGTTGTAGAGAAGGGAAGCCTAAATATTTTTCACATAGTTTTAGTTTTTTATCAAATGTTAAATGTGCTCAAATTTTTCTCTTTGGTAAACTATTTTTCAACCGGAGTATGGTTCTTCTTTTTATCCAATATTTTACAAACCTTTATAGGGATTTTCTTTTTGATCTACAGAGAGGATAATCCGAAATTGCTGATAAGTATTGCTGGTCCAAAAGAACAAACAAGTTAATCTTTCCAGATAAAGTCAAAAAGCAAGTAAGAAGCTGTTCCCATAATTACATCGTAAGAGAAAAGAACAGTAATCTCTATTGTCGATCCGCTAATCGAGTTACCATCCATAGAAAATTTTGTAAGTTCAAGCAAAGTAAGAATTAAAGGAAGTAAAATTGGAAACGAGAGCACCGGATAAAGCGTGCCTTTGGAACTTGCTTTCGAAATGATTGCCGCTATCATAGTTGACGAAATAGCAATTCCAATATTGCCAAGAAAAAAAGCAATTAAGAAAAGCGAAACGTTTCTGATTATAAAGGATTCGAACAGCATTGAGAAAAGTACGGTTATAGCGATATTCATCAAGAAAACTAAAATGAGATTGAATAACAGTTTGCCGGAAAATATGGTTGTTGGGGAAGCGATAAGTTGAAGAGTTAACGTTGTTCCCCTTTCTTCTTCCGAAACAAACGCGCGCGACAACCCGGACATAGCCGAAAAAAATATAACCACCCATAAAAGTCCGCCGGTTAAATACTCCGAAATTTTTTCATCACCAACTGAAAACATTATTACACTAATAGTAACAAGAACAAACATTGCCAATGCGTTTATCGCATAGCGAGTGCGCAGTTCCGATTCCCAATCTTTCTTAAATAGCGCAAATGATTTCATTTTCTTGACGCCTGACTCTTAAAATCTTTTAATTCGACAATCTTTTCACATAAAGCCAAATCAGTTTCCTCATTTGATGCAACCAAAACTACTTTAGTCTTTCCTTCGGATTGTATGAACTCGTAAACTTTTTCTTTGCCGGAACTATCCAAATTTGATGTCGGTTCATCTAAAATTATCAACTGCGGTTCATGCAGCAAAGCAAATGCAAATTTAAGGCGTTGTTTCATTCCGGAAGAAAACCCGCGGAGTAAATCGTTTCTTCGTTCGTATAAATTAAATTCGCTAAGTAAAAAATCGGAACGTTCTTTATTAAACTTTATTCCCCTCACCTTAGAAACATGAGCTAAATTTTCTTCCGCGGTGAATTCATCATAAAGGAAAAGATAGGGAGAAACAAATCCTAAAAAATTATGAAGAGCTTCTTCTTCTATTACTTTACCGGCAAAATTGTGTTTTACTTTGCCTTTTGTTGGAGAGATTAAGCATGCAATAATTTTAACGAGAGTAGATTTACCGGAACCGTTGGGTCCGGAAATTCCATAGACATGCCCCGACTCAAATATATAATTAATTCCATCGAAGATTAATCTTCTTCCGAAATACTTTACAAGATCATTTAGTTCAACAGAATAGTTAGTCATTATAGATTACAAATTTTCCTTTAACTGAATCGTCGCCGCATTTAACAACATAAAAATAAACACCCGTTGGCAGTTTATTCTGATTTGAGTCTTTGGCATCCCAAAGCAAAACGATTTTTTCGGTGGCAACAATACGTTTTTGACCAGAATAAACCAAACTCATATCCGGTGTGTAAATATAAAGATCGGCTGTGCTGCCCCCATTTAAGGTAGCCGGCAAATACAAATATTGATGTTCGGAATACTTAAATGGCTGCGGATATGGATATGAAGATGTTTCAACCGAAACTTGATTTGGATTAAGCGGAATGTCATTCAATATATTTGTTTCTGCTAAAAGAGTTAAATCCGAAGTGGAAATTTTTGAGTAATAATAATTAGTGAGTTTTCTATAACCGGGTTGTGCAGTTGAAGAAATTGAGTAATCAAATGTAATGGCTGTTGACGAAGAATTAACCGAGCTTTGCACATCCGCATTTGAAATAATTGAAACCAACTTATTATTGCCATCGACGAACTCGTAAAAAGTATTCGTAATCGGAAAGGAACTTGCCATTAACGGTTTGGTTGGTAATTCAATTATCATTGTTGGTTTAATTAGAGGATAATTTTCAGATTCTTCAAAGTATTTATTCGGAACGTTTCTACTGCCTGTAAAATAACACCACAAACCGAACAGATTGAATTCCACTTTGAGTGAAGTATTATGTCTTGCAAGCACAGTTGAAAATGCTTCAACAGCTCTCATATTTGGCATCGCTTCCCAAACTTCTTTGATTACTTCTGCACCGAGCCTATCTTTCAAATAAATATTCCAAATGGCCAAATTATATCCCGAAAGAGATGAGATCGTTTTACCAGGATTATTAAAATATGAACTGATGTAAGCGTAATAATCATTTACATCATCATAGACAAGTTCTTCCATGGCTGTAGATGTTGCTTCGTGATAAAAGCTATCAGCCGGTCTGAAAATATAATTTCCCATTTGAATAGAATGATGTAGTTCGTGGGCGATCGTAACGCGTGCAGCCGCTATTCCATTTGTCGAATAGCTCGAGCCGGAAAAATCATTATCCATAACTATATGAGTTGAGGATTTTGAAACACCTTCTTGATCCATTTCAGTATAACCATATTCACCGGATGCTAGATTTAACAAATATACATCCAGAAGATTATCCCCACCCTCCCCTAAATCCGAAGGAGGCGCCGGATATTTTAGAATATTTACTTCGTAGTTAAATGATGAATCTGCGGCTTTAGCGAATTCTTTAAGATCATATCCCGGAGCGTTTGAACCGGTCTTATTAAAATGAATTCTGAATTTACCGGAAGGTGTAACAAAACTTGTATCTGTAGCCGGTCTTTGTAGTAAGGGAGTTAATACAGACTTCTGCTTTGCAGTAAAGTTATTAAAATTCAGTTTAATGTTATTCACCAAGCTGGTGCCGCATTTTACCGGTTCCGTATCTTCAGATTGCACCGTTATTCTTGTCGGATCATAAATACCTTTAATCCGTAAAAATTCCGAATAGAGGGAATCCAAATTCTGAGCAGTCAGTGTACCGCATAGCATTATCAGAAGAGCAAAGAGTTTCTTCATAAATATTTTTTTATTGTTATTGAGTTATTAATACTGTTAGAATAGATCAAATATTTGTTTTTCCCATGAAGCGTGGTAACAAAATAGTCATTGATCCCTTCCGATTCAATTGGGAGAATTGTTTTGGTACTTTTTTCCTTCGGATTTAACTCGGCAAGACCTTTTTTTGAATCAGAAAAAGTGTAAACCATAGCATTGTTGTTATTGATTGAATACTTAAGTGGAATTTTTGATCGGAATAGTTCTTTAGTTTCATACCGCATATTTTTTTGATCGCTAAAAAAGTAGAGCACCGACTTCTTATTAAAGGAAAGAAGCGCTGCTGCCGGCTTCGTTCTATTCAGCAACTCATCTACAGAAATCATTCTAGATTCGATCAGTTCATCATATTTTAATTCAAAAGTCAAACGCGGAATTCGCTCTATCTCTTTCTTATTAAACACTATCTTCACCAAATCAACATTACTACCATATCGGATCAGCGCGTAGACATCTTTATAAACGCTAAAATTGAAGGTAGCGTTTTCTACATCCGATGCGATTTTGTATGTATTAACAATTGGCTGCTTAAAATTTCTTAGCTCAAATTCTTGCAGTGAAAGTGACTTATCTTGAAGAGTTAAAGCACAAATATTGAGCCGGTCTTTAAGCCGATCACTAACAAATTTTACCTCTCTTATCTCGTTAGAAGTATAAAACACTTGTCTACTGGTTTTATTATTCTCAAAGTTGTAGCGCAATACTTCAATTACTCTATGACCCTTTTCATATCCAATAAAAGTAATAACATTCTTCTTTGTGTCGTCAATTAAAAGAGCATTTGGGTTTGTAGAAACTGGTAATGTGTAAAATGTACGAAACAGATTTCTCCTTTCGCTCAGTCCAAATTTTAGACTGTGGTTTCCGGCATCAATAAATGCAATTTCTTTATAACCATCTTTATTGTAATCGAAAGCTTGCAAATAAGCTGCACCTTCGTGTAGGGAAAGATCGAACGAATCATCTTGAATTGTAAGAGTGCTAATCAAATAGACACTTCCATCGGAAGATAAAGAAACAAGCTTGCGACCTCCTCTATCTACATAAGATGAAAGCGCTTCAAGATTATTTTTCTTTATGTAACAAACCGGCGGATAATATGAGTTGCTTGACTTAGCAAAAGCAATAAGTAATTTTTCTTTTGCCTTGTTAATGTAAGCAACGTCATTTAGGCCATCGCCGTTGTAATCAAAAACAGAATATTTAAAAATCCCTTCATCAGAGGGGAAATATATTCGTTTCTGAAAAGAGGAAACGGAATCTCCAAGCAGAATTTCCAATCTATTGTTTTTAATATATAAGAGGTCGGTGAATTGGTCGAAGTTAAAATCAAGTGCATGGAATTCACTCACTTCTTTTCCAAGTCCAATTGATCGCGTTTCTTCAAAACTACCCGCAAGATCACTATTATACAAGACAATCGAATTCGAGATAAGATCTATCGCAGCAATGTCTGAAGTTCCGTCGTAATTTAGATCAGCAAAAACTGCCGACGAAAAAATTTTTCCTTTAATTCTATCAGTCTCTATAAGTCTTCTGTTTTTCTCTGTGCTAACCGAAAGTCCGTCCATTCCAGCTCCGGTTAAAAGTACATTAATAACATTCTCGTTTGCATGTCCAACATCCGCAGTTGAGGGAAAACCATCGAGCTTCATCATGCTATTAATACTTATACTTCCGCGCGACGAAAATGAAACGATTCCGGCTTGGCGAGAACCTCTTGAAAGAAGAACAAATTTTTTACTTCTAATGTCGCTTGAATAAGAATGAATAGCCGATACATAAACCGAAGAATATTTTTCCGAAACTTTATTAAAGCTTGATCTTGAGTTTGCAGTAAGAGTAGAATATTTTTTTTGAGAAGGATTGTAAACTATAATATCTCTGTAACCATCGGAATTGTAGTCGATAGCATTAAGGAGATTGTAATTGGGCGAAACCGAGAATTGAGAGAGTTTACAAAAACCGTTTATTGGTATCTGTGCAGACGAGCTCTGTATCCACAAGAAAAAGAAAAATATAAAACTAAGTATTGATTCTTTTTTCAAGGCGGGTTTTTCTTCTTTGTAAAGCTTCTTCGAACCGTCTTTTTTCATCTTCTGTTTCCGGAACAATTTCAATTGTAGCAACCGGTCTTGTATTCTCATCAACGCCAACAAAAGTAAGATAAGCAGAGTTTGTATGAATGCGTGTGCCTTCGGCAAAATTTTCTGCAAATACTTTTACACCAACTTCCATAGAGGTTTTGAATGTTCGATTGACCGAAGCCAAAATTGTTACGGCGTTTCCCAAGCGAATCGGGTGATGAAAATCTATTCTATCAACAGAAGCAGTAACGCAAATTCTCTGAGAATGCTTAGCGGCCGAAAGTGCGGCGCAAATATCAATCCAGTGCATTAACTGTCCGCCAAGCAAATTTCCAAGTTGATTTGTATGATTCGGTAAAACCAATTCGGTCATGGTTACAATTGAAGCGCTAACCTTTTTGGCTCTAGCTGAGTCACTCATTTCTTTTGACCTAACTTGGCTTCGGTTTCTTGAAGCTCGGACGAATTCGAATCATCCGGATATCTGCTTAGAAAAACACTGATATCACTTAGAACTTCGTTATTCATTCCCTTTTTCAATTCGAGCTGAATTTTTCTGTATAGCGCTTGTGGCGCAAACTTTGTATCGTGATAAATTTCGGAAACATTTGAATAGTATTTAATCGCTGCTTTCTCATATTCCATCTTTTCGTAAATCAACGCCGCTTGATATTCTTTTTCCGCCAAACGTTCAGTTAACTCTTTAATCTTTCCGGAAGCACTTTCAACTTTTTTGTCGGCCGGGAAAAAATCTATGAACGCTTGAAACTCTTCTATTGCTTTCTTCGTATATGATTGATCCAACTGATAAGCCGGCGAAAGCTGATAATAGCACTCAGCCAGCATATACTGAGATTCGGCTACGAAAGGTGAGGCCGGAATGTTTCTGATTAATTTGCTGAACTCGTACGCACCGAGTAAATATTGCTCGCGTTTAAAGTAAGTCATTGCTAGATAATACTGGGCATCGTCGTTAAATGCACTGCCGGAATACTGAAGCAAGAAATTTTGAAATTCTTGAACAGCGACTTCATAGTCTTCATCATTATAAAGAGTCATCAAATAATTGTAATATTCTTCCGCATTGAATTTACTTGTATCCATTACATTCGAACAGTTCGTCAGCAAAAACGCAAGAAACAGCAGGGCAACCAGATTTAACTTTCTTAACAAAATATATCTCCTTAATTAGGGTGTAAAAATAATCATTTTGAACCAGCTGAGAAACAGCGCTTTATTACTACTTGCCTCTTACGGTAAACAAGAGAATTATTGTTGTAATTAAAGTACCTACAACCAGAACCGGTTCCAAAAGATTAGAGAAAAATGGTGTTTCGGGCATCTTGCCTTGAGTGAACGGGACTGACGCATCTTCTAAATTCTTGATTTCATCAACCGAAACTGTGTCTTTAAGCGATTCGTTCACATCAAAGGTCTTTATTTGATTATCTGGAGTAGTAAGTAAAATATTTCCTTTTAAATTCATCACCCGTTCTGCCACAATAGTGCCGAAGAAGCTTTCCTTCTCCGCATTTAGATATTCAACACTCGCTTGATGAAAAGTATAAATTACTCTTAAAGCTTCTGGTGTATTCTCACTTGTTACTTTGTAGCTACGTTTAGAAAATGACTCAAATACTTTTGGTTTCAGTAATTCTAAGGATGATGGTCCGGTAACAGATAGAGCGATTGATCCGTTCTTCGGTATAGATTCGCTAACTTTTGCTACCGAGTTATCAATTAATTGAAAACACTCTTCGAAGTTAGTTTTGGCTTGTCCCCATAAAAACACCGGACTAAGAATTAAAACACAATATGTGATGAATAATCTTTTCAAAAAATCTCGTTGAATTTAAGTACACTTTTAATAAATAATTTTCAAATCCTTAATCTGCGTAAATCAGTTAAATCCGTGTCATCCGCGTTCTATTTAATTACTACAAGAGCGTTAGTTCATCTTCTGCCGGCAGCAATTTCTTGCAAGCGGGCTATTCTTTCTTCAATAGGAGGATGGGTTGAAAACAACTTCATCATTCCACCACCGTGAAGCGGATTTACAATAAACATATGAGCCGAAGCTTGACTTGCGTTTCGCATTGGAACAACTTCGTTTCCATGTTGAAGCTTATTTAACGCCGAAGCAAGCGAAAGTGGTTTGCCGGAAATTTCCGCGCCGCTATCATCTGCCATATACTCACGTGAACGGGAAATTGCCATCTGGATTAACATTGCCGCAATTGGTGCTAAGATCAACATTAAAATAGCGACAATTGGATTTGACCCTTCTTCGCGGTCATCACTTCTTCCGCCGCCAAAGAACATTGCAAAATGCGCTAAGTATGTAATCGTTCCAACTAAAGTTGCCGCAATTGTGCCAACAAGAATATCACGATTTTTAATGTGCGATAATTCGTGAGCGATTACGCCGTCCAACTCTTCGCGGTTGAGCAGCTTCATAATTCCGGTTGTTACAGCAACGGCACTGTTGTTTGGATTTCTTCCGGTTGCAAATGCGTTCGGTGCCGGATTATTCATTATATAAACTTTCGGCATCGGCAGTTCTGCTTTCATCGCAAGCTTTTCTACACTATCATACAATTGCGGAGCTTCTTCACGCGTAACTTGCTGAGCACCGTACATCTTAAGAACAATTTTATCTGAAAACCAATAAGATCCGAAATTCATTGCAAGTGAAAATAAAAAGGCAATCATCATTCCATCTTCACCGCCAATAAAATTACCAACCAGTATAAATAACACCATCATTGCAGTCATCAAAACAACTGTTTTGAATCCGTTCATCTTACTCCTCTTTTATATTGTTTCAAATTTAGGGTTAAAGCTAAGTCGATTCAAGTAAACGTTTCGTAATCTCTAACAGGGCGGGTTTTTCATTTGTTCCAAAAAAATTGCACCATTGTTTATCTTGCCTTATATGCTCATTTATGTGTAAAATCGCATCAAAATTTGAGATGTAAATGAAGAAGATTTTGGTTTTAGCATTTCTTTCTGTTTCTATACTTTCAGCACAAAGTGCATTCGAGTTTTTACGCCTCGATAACAGTCCGCGCGCTGCCGCAGTTGCCGGCAGTTTTGTAGCTAATAACGATGATCCTAATGTTATGTTTTATAATCCGGCGGGAATAAATCTTCTTCAGGGAACTCCGGTTTCTTTTTCTTTCTTAAAACATTTGGAAGATGTTAATTCTGCAAGCCTGGTTGCTTCCAAAGATTTTGAAGGAATAGGAAAACTCGCGGCGGCTATTCAATACATTAGTTACGGTACATTTACTAAGGCTGACGTTCAAGGCAACAATCTGGGTGAATTTAGCGCCGGCGATATAGCTTTGATTCTTGGTTACGGAAACCAGCTTGATGAAAATTTTTACTACGGTGCTAATGTTAAGTTTATTTATTCAAAAATTTCCGATGTCTCTTCGACAGCCGCTGCAATTGATCTTGGTCTGCACTACGCAATTCCGGAATCAAGGTGGAATTTTGGTTTTTCAGTTCTGAATCTTGGCGGTCAACTCTCTTCCTACTTTGATACGAAAGAAGAACTTCCGCTTGATGTGCGTTTTGGTTTCTCTAAACAATTGGAAAACTTACCGCTTAAGTTTTTCTGGTCATTCAACAAACTAAATCAGAAACAAGACAAGTTCTTTAACCGCTTTACTCAAATTACTTTTGG
The DNA here is from genome assembly GCA_043807765.1 of Ignavibacteriota bacterium. Classification (GTDB taxonomy): domain Bacteria; phylum Bacteroidota; class Ignavibacteria; order Ignavibacteriales; family Melioribacteraceae; genus Stygiobacter. Next base: position 26,314 of record JAZDFQ010000095.1, on the reverse strand, counting down.
CGGCGAGTTTAGACTTGGACAAAGTCTGCGTTTGCGTTTTGGTTACGATAACGAAAAGAGAAAAGAACTTAAAGTTGGTTCATCTGCCGGATTAGCCGGATTTAATCTTGGTGTTGGTTTTATAGTTAAAGGCTATAATGTGGATTACGCTTTCTCATCTCTTGGTTTCATCGGTGCAATGCACAGATTTGGGATTGGCACTAATTTATAATTGATAATGGAGAATTAGATTTCATCATGTCTTTTTCAATTCTCCATTCTAAATTCGCAATTCTCAATTACTTCTTATACGGTGTTTTCAAGTAGCGTTCAGCTTGTTCGTGCGAGTTTCCTCTCTCTTTTATTCGCAACGATTCAGTATAATACTTAATAGCTTTATCCCGCTTACCCATCAAGTCATTCATATAACCTAAATACAAAACTGTGTTGATAAAAAAACCGGATTCGGTTTCTTTATCAATTTCCCGCGAGAGCTTTTCAGATTTCTCAAAATAGTAAGCCGAAGAATCCGCTCTGTTCTTCAACATAAAATCCATTCCGAGATAATAAGTAGCTTCCCGTTTGTAGCGTTTATTGTAGCCGGGTAAACCGCGTTCACATTTATTGTAAACATCTCTAAATGTTTTTACCGCTTCGGTGTAATTATTTTCTTTAATGTAGGTGAGTCCGTAGTACTTCTGGAAATTCGGATTGTTAGGATAATCCGCGAGCAAAGCTTTTCCCCACTTACGCGATTCTTCCATGTTCTCTTCAAATTGGAAAAGCAGTTTCTGTAAAAAGTGCCGAGATTCGATTCGAGTATATCTTCCATTCATTGCAACATTTTCAAGTTCCTTTAATCCGCGGTTCTTATCACCTTTGGGAAAGAAAACCATAAACGGTTTAACAGCCGGAAATTTCTGCGGAATTACATCTGCGTAATAATGATAGATTCCAAAGCCAAGCTGCACATCAACATTCTTCGGATTTACTTCATAAGATTTGAAAACAAGATTGAGTCCATCTTTTCCATCTAGAGCTGCTTTGAACCAGCTTTCACGAATTGCCCGCAACTGTCCTCGAAAACCAAGCGCACCACCTTTGAAAAACATTGCATCAACACTTCGTTCATTATCATCTAAGATGTCATCACAAAGATCAATCACTTCTTCAAGCTGATCATAAAATTTATCATCCATGCTTTCGTCATCAAGGTCTAAAAGAATGCGCCACCAAGTGGTCATCGCTTTAAAGAACTTTCCGGAGGGATGCTTAGCATATTCTTTAACAACAACATCAAAAGTTTTATCGGCTTTATCTAGCTCAATTCCATAAATCTGATTGATGCCCGCCTTTACAAGAGAATCGTGGCTAACCCAATTATAGTTTTGTGCAGACAATGTCGCGGTAAAAAACAGCAGCAGTAGAATCCAAATTTTTGATTTCAATGATTACTCTCTATAATTCCAAAATTGATGTCTTGAACGTAATATGATTAACGATAATTTCCAATTAACTAGGTGTTTTTCGAATATAATTTCGATTGTTACACAATTAAATATTTGCTACATTTTCACAGTTACAAAACTTATACTTTCTCTTTTCATATTATGATCCGGCTATTGGGAATTGTCATTTAGTTATTTAGATAAATGCTTTCTCCTCAATCCAACTGCTCAATTATTCCTTATTAATTAAAAGTAAGGAGTGTACTATGAAAAGAATCCTACTTGTTATTCTTTTTCTTGCACCTTCCTTTATCTCAACCGCACAAGACCAAGATGCCTTTTACGACATCGGCAACCTTTGGGGAGTTACAAAAACCTTCATTAACCATGACTTAAAACCGCTTAACGGAAAAGTAACCGACAGCGACGGAAAGTTAAGACCCTACGAGAGCAGTCCAAACATTTGGGGAGTTACACTTTTGACGGAATGGAATCAAACCGGAAATTGGGCTTACAACATGAGTATAAAATCCCACTTTATTGATGATTTCATTTATATGCTCGGGCGGATCAAGAATAAAGAAGCAACCGACCTGGAATCTCCTTGGTTTTATTCTTTTCTAGAAATGAATTGCGGAGTGAATGTTTTTTACAACCAAACAACTCGCGCAGCTGCCGGAATTTCCGCAAATGTTTTTCATCTTGAATTCTGGGACAGTAAAGGAGAATTCAACAATCAAAGAGGTACTTACATCAACCTTGGACCATACGTTAATGGTGACTATCTGTTATCCGATATCATAATGCTAAAGATGGGATTTTCGATAACTGTTCCCGTAAGGGCTACAACAGAAGTGAGCGGATCCAAGAAACCAATATTCATCAATTTTACTCCCGGCATTATGATGAAAAGCGGTCTCTATTTTGGAATTGATTACACAATAATTCAAGGATTAGAAGACTCTGCAAAAGCCGGTACAAGTTTAAGCGGATCGAGATTCGAATTTAAGTTGGGATTATTTACCAACATTCTCTAAAAATACAATAAGAAGGAGACTTCGAAAATGTGGTTCAAAAAATTATTATTGATAATATTTCTCATAATAACTGCCGTGCATGCACAGCAAGTCCCCAAATGGATTCTAGAACTTGATGATCAAATTGAGGGATATAATTTTCTAAGAGATGGTAATTACCTTTTCTTGCGTAGCGGTGAGAATGCCTATCTATACGATGCAGTAACCGGTCAAAATATTTATATGCTTGAAATTGACGACTATGAAAAAGAAGGTGCACATCAGATTGCTGGCAGTAATTATCTTGTCAGCACTTCCGAAGCGGTTCGCTGCTACGATGCCCTTACCGGAAAATTAATTTGGGAAAAACAGTACGCAGATATTGACCAGAAACAATTTGGAAGACTTTTTTTCATTGGTGATGTAACTGTTTTACGCTACGGCTCTGTTCATGTTGGAATTGATTTAAAAACCGGAAACGAGATTTGGCGGCAAGATTTTGGTTACAATCAGCAGCTTTACAATCATGGCTCGTGGAATTATAAAGTACTTCCTAAGCAGAACCGTTATTTAGTAATGTTCTATACTGAAAACATTGGGCTGTTTGATATAAAATCCGGAGATAGAGTTTTCTTAGGTGAAAACTACGCTATCAATTCCGATCTAACAGAAAATGGGCGCGAGTGGGGTTACATCTCAAAAGATGAAAGATATATTTTGTGTTGTCTCGATGATGAAGTAGCTGTTGTTGATATTGCTTCGAATAAAGAAATCTACCGTATGAAAACAGATTACGATGCCGAACGAGAAGTAATCTATCCCGTTGATAAAGGCTGCGTAGTTATTGGTGAAGACAATACATTTTTCTTCAATGAAGTAACCGGCAAGCTAACGGAAATAAAAGTTGGAATAGATGATTTCCGTACATTCAAAATTATGAAAGCTGGCGACAGAGAATATTTCTTTGCCGGACTTGTTGGCGGCATGATGGCAATTGATGTTGCAGATGGAAAGGTTCTGTGGCAATCCCAGAAAGGTGATAAATATTTTGAGGGATACGCTCACCGCTACATAAAAGTTGATGGAAATAATTTGTTGGTTACTTATACAAACACTTCTATGAGCGAAGGTGGTGCAAATGTTTATTTGATGAGTATTGATGCCTTAACCGGAAAAGTCAATTATAAAACTCCGGCACTCGGTAACACACCATACGGACAAGCTGATTGGGCGCGGAATATTTTTACACCACTCATGAAATTTATGAAAGTCGAGAACACACTCGGTTATGAAGACATCGGCTTTAATTATGCTATTGAGGAATTTGAAGGGAATTTGGTTTTCGGAACACTCTCAATTAACTCACTACAAAATCCGGAAACAAGAGAATCCGGCGGCGATGGAATTGCGGTTATAAATCCGAAAACTGGTGAAATACTTTTCAAAGATTATCTGCGTTTAAGCGACTACTCAATTATGTCTATCGGTGCGGTTCGCTATGCTGATATGATGCCGCATATAAGCGGTAATATCGCTTACCTTGTTGGAAATGAAAACATTGCCGCATACGATCTCAAAGCGAAAAAACGTCTCTGGGTTAACAAGGAAACAATCAAAGCTATTCCACGCGAAGCAATGGTGGTAGATAATGTTCTCTATGTAAAATTCGGTGAAAGGAAATTCAAAATAGATATAGCAGCGCCAGTAGCGTTTTTTGATGTTGTGTCTATGAAGATTGAGAATAAGTGGGACGAAGACCCATTTGGTTTTGCCGCTTATGATGCAGCTACCGGAAATCTTTTGTGGAGAATTGAAACCGAAGTTGATCCAGCATTCCTCACTCCCAACTTTTCCTTAAAGAACAATTATAATGCTGTTACCAAGCAGCTTTATTTTGGCGATGAAGAAAACATTTACGCACTTCAATTAAGAAGAGATGGAGGCAAGTTCGATTACGTTATCAACCTAGACAAAAATAAAATCGGAGAGATTCCACTCAAGAAAACTTATGCAATTGATGAGTGGGCGATCGGTTCTATTGGTTACGGCGCGGAATACACTTACTACAGAAAAGGGGGTGTTGAGTATAATAAATTTCTTTCCGCCTCCGAACAAGCTGATGCTGCTATTGAATATAACGGGCTATTTACGATATGGGGAGCTGCCGCAAAAAAATGTTTAAGAATTGCCTATGATGATAAAAACATTTTCGTGATGGGCACAAAAGGTGTTGCAATGATTAATTCCGCCGATGGAAAAATCTTATGGGTTCATCCTTGGGAATATGACCAAGATAATGTTCAGTTCATGCCGAGTATAATCGGTGGTAAATTTGTTTACTGCGTAGAAAGAAATCTTACAAGTGTAGATATGAAAACCGGTGTTGCTAAGTGGAGCGCTGATGAATCTAAGCGACCAATCTTTTTAATATCGCCAAACAACAAATACATTTTTACGATTGATAAAGAAGTAATAAAAGGCTACGAACTGTAAAACAATTGCCCCGAAGAACCAAACTCTTCGGGGCATAAATTTATTTTCTCTTGGGACGGTACATATCGGTTGCGTGTCCGTAATACAGCTCAGCCGCAAACATCATCGTTTCAGATAATGTTGGATGAGGATGAATTGTTAGTTCCAAATCCTTAACAACCGCGCCCATTTCAATTGCAAGAGTTCCTTCAGCAATCATATCACCGGCGCCAACACCAACAATAGCAACACCAAGAATGCGTTCGGTTTCCGGCTCTACAATCAACTTTGTCATGCCGTCATTTCTATCCAATGTAGTTGCGCGTCCGCTAGCGCCCCAAGGAAATTTAGCAACTTCAACTTTAATTCCTTTTTCGCGCGCTTCATTTTCCGTAATTCCAGCCCAAGCTAATTCCGGATCGGTAAACACAACAGCCGGAATTGCGTTTGGTTCGAAAGCAACTTTGTGACCGAGAATTGCTTCAACAGCCACTTTACCTTCTGCTGCGGCTTTATGCGCCAGCATCGGATTACCAACGATATCACCAATCGCGTAGACATTTTCATCATCAGTCTTCATCGTTTTATCTGTTATTACAAAACCGCGTTCGTTCACTTTTACTTTTGTGTTCTCCAAACCAAATCCGGTTGTAACTGGTCTTCTTCCTATCGAAATCAAAACTTTATCAAATGTTTGTTCCGGTTCGGTTACTTTTGCGCCTTCCAATTTAACTGTAACAGAATCGCCATTATCCTTTAGATCAACAACTTTTGTTTCGGTAAAGACATTTTTCATTAACGATTTTACTCTGCGCTCAAGAACCGCAACCATGTCTCTATCAGCACCGGGCAATAAACCCGGAAGCATTTCAACAACTGTTACTTCACTTCCTAAGGAAGCGTAAACCGTAGAAAGTTCTAAGCCTATATATCCGCCGCCAATTACAAGCAATCGTTTGGGTATATCATTCAATTCAAGCGCAGAAGTTGAATCCATCACTCTTGGTGAATCAATTGATAATCCTGTAATTTTTGTTGGAACAGAGCCGGTTGCGAGAATGGCTTTTTCATAAACTACTTCTTCTGTAGTTCCATCTGCTTTAGCTACTGAAAGCGTATTAGAGTTAACAAATGTTGCTCTACCATTTATGTAGTTAACTTTTCTCTGCTTAGCAAGTTGTCCTAATCCGCCGGTAAGTTTGTTTACAACGCCATTCTTAAAATCGCGCAGCTTAGCTACATCAATTTTAGGTTCACCAAAATCAACGCCCCATTTTTTTGCTTCTTCTGCTTCATTTATAAGTTTAGCTACGTGAAGCAATGCTTTTGAAGGAATGCATCCGCGGTAAAGACAAACTCCGCCCGGATTTTTTTCCATATCTATTAATGTAACTTGCATTCCAAGATCTGCCGCGAGAAACGCAGCAGCGTAGCCGCCAGGTCCGCCGCCTATAACAGCCAATTGTGTTTTTGTTGACATAAATTCAAAAGTCCTTTCGTTATTTCTTCTTCACAAAAATAGTAAAAAGGGGCAGAATGAAGATGATCTGTTGCCTCTCTTCAGTTCACTCCAAGAATGGCAAGAAATTTTACACTTTTTTTTGTTTCGACAAATATAGAAATGGATTGACAAGGCTTGATTTCAGCATTATTTTTGTTTCGACAATTATCGAAATATAATAAAGCAATGGAAATCTCAAAAAGTATCGAAATAATGAAGTCGCTGGCGGATACTTCCCGTCTGCAAGTTCTTAACGCAGTTTTACAGAAACCTCAATACGTGGAAGAACTCGCTCACAGAATTAATCTAGCGGTTTCAACAGTCTCATTTCACTTGAAAAAACTTGAAAAAGCCGGATTGGTCTGCAAGAAGAAAGATCAGTATTATATCATCTATCAAGTGAATGATGAAATTTTCAACCTCACTTTGCGGGAGCTTACTTCCTTCGACAACATAGAAAAGTTCGTACAGGATGAGCGGATTGATAAATACCGGCAAAAAGTGCTAAAGACTTTCGTAAAGAATAAGCGACTTACAAAGCTTCCGGTGCAGAGAAAAAAGAAACTGATTATTCTCGATGAGTTTGTTAAGAAGTTCAACACCAATAAAAAATACACGGAAAACGAAGTTGATAGTTTAATTAACGAGACCTACGATGATCATTGCACAATTAGGCGGCTACTAATAGAGGAAGGTATTATGCAAAGGGAAAATCAAATTTATTGGCTAAAAGAAGATGGAGAAAAGAAGTGATTGATAAAAAAGAAATTGTGAAACAATACAAGCAAACCGTTCAGCCGATGGGAATATTCCAGATACGAAACTTGGCTAACGAGAAAATATATTTGGCAAGCAGCAAGAACTTACGCGGCATGGCAAATCGTTTCGAGTTTAATCTCGATATAGGTGCACATACAAGTAAAGAGCTTAGAGAAGATTATGAGAAATTCGGCAGAGAGAATTTTGTGTTCGAAGTGATAGATACCCTTGAACCGGAGGAAGACCCCAAATGCGATTACGCGGATGACTTAAGAGTGCTCGAAGAGATGTGGCTGGAAAAACTTCTGCCTTATGGCGACAAGGGCTACAACCAAAAGAAAGATTAACCGCTCGTAAAATTCAGCTAACCCGCACCAAGTAAAAACGTCTAATTTGCGTCAGAAGTTTTAGTTGGAGCGGGTTTTTCATTTTAAATCATACGAACAATCAATAAAGGACTGTAATGAAAAGAACAAAAATTTTTAGCGCCTCCTACTTTTTATTATTTCTCACCGGAATCAACCTTTTTGCACAAACATCTTCAGAAAAATATCTTGGCGAGGAACCGCCGGGAATGACAGCGAAAATTTTTATGCCCGGTTTGGTTACAACCGGATTGCCAACCCGCGATATGGCAATTACTCCTGATGGAAAAGAAATGTACTTCACTGTTCATGGTTCAACTTATTTATTTAGCGTAATACTATGCTCAAAGTTTATTGATGGGAAATGGCAAAAACCGGAAGTAGCGCCATTTGCGAAAAATCCGAAGTACGCTTACACAGAGCCATGTATTTCTCCGGACGGAAAGAAAATGTATTTCGTTTCTAATCGCTCAAAGACATCACCAACTGGAGAAAAGGAAAGCTACGATGTTTGGGTGATGGACAGAGTAAATGAAGGCTGGAGCGAGCCGGTAAATATTAGCGAGCCAATTAATTCTGCGACCGATGAGTACTTCCCCTCCTTAACAAATGATGGAACGATGTATTTTACCCGCGAAGCCGCTGATAGAAGCAACGCAATCTATAGATCAAAATTGGTTGACGGGAAATATGCGGCTGCAGAAAAACTTCCCGAGCAAATTAATTTTGGTGCGGATAGATTTAACGCTTTCATTGATCCGGAAGAAAAATATATTATAGTTAGTGTGTTTAGAGCTAAGGATGGAAAAGGCGCCGCCGATTATTATATTGTCTTCAGAAACTCTGACGGCACTTGGCAAAACCCAATAAACATGGGTGACAAAATAAACTCGAAGTTCAATGAGTATTCACCTTATGTAACACGCGACGGAAAATACTTTTTCTTTATGTCTATGAAGCCGGATGAAAATCTCTTCAACGAAAATGAAAATTTCAGTTATGATCGGCTGCAAAAAATTCACAACTCGCCGGGCAACGGCAGCAACACAATGTATTGGATTGACGCGGAAATTATTAGCGAGTTAAAAAATAATTCATCCAAATAGCGGATTCATTATGAGGAAAATTCTTTTACTACTTTTCATCACAACAATAAGTTTTGCGGGTGAAGCGCTTAAACCCACACGAATATCAACTCCGCCAACAATTGATGGAAAGTTGGAAAATGCCGAATGGCAAAGTGTTTTATCCATTTCAACTTTTAAAACTTTTTCCCCGGATTTTGGGAAAGACGGATCGCAAAAAACTATTGCCTATGCCGGATACGACAGTGAAAATCTTTACTTCGCTTTCCGATGTTACGATACAGAGCCGGATAAAATTAAAACTTCCGTAAACAGCAGAGACAATATCCGCCCGGATGATTGGGTGTGTATTAATCTCGATTCATTTTTCGATCAGCAATCTTTGTATGCTTTTTATATCAACCCAAATGGAATACAAACCGACAGCCGTTACGCGGCGGGCATTGAGGATTTTAGCGCGGACTTTGTTTGGTACAGCGCCGGACAAATGCTGCCGGACGGCTACTCAATCGAAATTTCAATTCCGTTAAAAAGCATTCGTTACTCCGATGCTAACCCGGTAACAATGTCAATCTTCTTCGAGCGCTACATCAGCCGTTTGATTGAGCATTCATCTTTCCCGGAACTCGATCCAAAATTGGGAATGGCGTTTCTTATGCAGATGACGCCGCTTGAATACAGAGATTTGGAACACTATACTTTGTTCGAACTGCTTCCGGCTTTTACATACAGCAACAAATACGCAAGAACCAAGAGTGAACTTACGCGCACTGAAAACAAAGGCGATTTGAGTTTGACTGCTAAATATGGAATCACTTCCGATTTAATTCTCGATGCAACTTACAATCCCGATTTTAGCCAGGTTGAATCTGATGCCGGGCAAGTTGATGTTAACTTGCGCTACTCATTATTCTTCGCGGAGAAGCGTCCCTTCTTTTTAGAAGGAAGTGAAATTTTTAATGTTGCCGGATTAGGAACTTCCGAAGTTGATCCACTCGGAACATTAGTTCACACAAGAACAATTGTTAATCCGCTAACCGGACTGAAACTTAGCGGCAAGCTTGGAGCAAAGAATACACTCGCAGCACTTTTTTCTATGGATGAATTGCCGGATGAAACCGACGGTAAGTATGCCAGCTTTCCAATTCTTCGCTTCAAGAGAACTCTTTCCGAAGATAGCTACGTTGGCGCTATTTATACCGGAAGGGAAACGAAAAATAATTTTAATAGAGTTGCGGCAGTTGATGGAATTTTCCGCGTTACCCCATCAAGTACATTTGAGTGGAACGGGATTTTTTCCAGCACCAAGTATTCCGGAATTGATAAAGCTAAAGACGGTTCTGTAGTTAGCTTTCATTACGCAATGGATTCACGTGATTTATACTATGATTTCTCTTTGAAAAATATTTCGCAAGATTTCTTTGTTGAAACCGGTTACTTAACACGCAACGGAGTTTTATCTCTAACCGGATTAGTTAGACCAAAACTATTTCCCACTTCATCGTTCATTTCCAGAATTGATTTAGAAGCTTTTTCCGCCCAACTAAACGATAAACCAAGCGGAAAATGGGAAACGTTTAATCATGTTTCGGCACAAGCCTATATGTTTGGTTCTCTTTCTGCAAAGATTAAATATATATATGCTACCGAAATCTTTGAAGGAGAGAAATTTAATACCGGCGGCATTGCGGTTTCTATCGGCGGACAGTTTACAAGGCAGCTCTCTTCAACTATTACTTACAGGAGAATGCAATCAATTTATTATTCAGCTACACCGTTTCAAGGTTATTCTAATAGACTAACGGCAACAATGACTTTCCGTCCTACGCAGAATATTGAATCGTACACAAGTTTTGTGTTTTCTGATTTCTACCGCTCATCCAATGATGAATTGATCTATGAGTATCCAATCATTCGCGAGCGGTTGACTTATCAAGTGAACAAATATTTATTCTTCAGAGGAATTGCGGAGTACAACAAGTTCAAGAAACAATTGCTCACCGATTTTCTTGTTTCATTCACCTACGTTCCGGGAACTGTAATGCATTTAGGTTACGGAGCTTTGTACAATAGAACAGAGTGGGATGAACCTCAGCAAAGGTATTTGGCAAGCAATTCATTTAACGAAGTTCAGCGCGGATTTTTCTTTAAGATGAGTTATTTGTGGAGAACGTAGTTTCCAATAATACTTTGCTCAACTTTTGGACTAAAGTCCAATAGGAAACTTTTGAATTATTAGCCCAGCGCTTAAGCGCTTCGACTCGCGTCTTAGCGAGGCGAGAACGCTGGGATAGTGCAAAAAGTATAATGGGCTTTAGCCCAAAACTTAAAACGACATCATTGATCTAATTGAGAAACGAAGCACTGCAAATCAAAATGAATTATTAACATATAATTGAAACGGCTTGATCAGTTTTTATTGTAATTCGAAAGCAAGTGTTCTAGATAGCGTGATTTTATTTGCCGGCTTGCCATAACTTGTTTTATTGGAGAAAGCTTTAGAATAACTCCGAGTATTGCCGCCATTGCGCGGTGATTCCACAAAGCATAATTATCATAAATTAAATTCTGAAGTTTGCCCCGCTCAATTGCCATCGAAACAATTCTATGCGCGCCATTCAACGGCGTTATTACTCTCTGCTTTCTTGCCGTAAGAAGTAAACTTTTTTCCGGACAAACTCTAACACACACTCCACAACCCAGACAAAGTTCTTCATCCAATTTAGCTTTCTTCTTTTTCTTTTTGATTGGATCATTCGCAGAAATCAAAGCCATCGCTTCAACCGGACAAGCATCCACACACTTTCCGCAGCCGTTGCAAGCATCGTATTTAATTTCCGGGATGTAATTTGTTGTATGCACGGGATGAAGCATTCCGAATTTCTTTGCCGCCAGCATTGCTTCGCAGCAGCACCCGCAGCAGTTGCAAATGAAACTTACTTTCTCTCTTACATTCTCTCCAAACTGAACAAGATTTTTTTCATACGCCAGTTGAAGCAAATCCATTCCTTCGTTCACATCCACTTCACGAGCGATGTTATGTTTGATTAATGATGATGCCGTATCGTTGAACGTCATGCAGATATCCATTGGTGCATCGCATGCTTTGCCAAGGTGTTCCATCTTGTGGCGGCAATAGCACATACCAACACCCCTATGACTTGCAGTTTTAATTACCTCGCTGGCTTTTTCATAATCCAGTATTTCAATTTTGTTATTCTCACTAAGAGCTTCCTCGTTTACAAATGTTCTTCCAACTTGTGTTTCTCCTTGCGTGAACAACTGCTTAATAAAATCTTCTTCTACGTTTAAGTATTGATAAAAGAGCTCCGACAATACTTTCTGGTCAACATCATTCCGTATACGCATAAGGCTGAATTCAAAAAATCCCGCCATTGGCGGCGGTAAAGAATATTCCGTGCGTCCGTTGATTTCAACATCGAGTAAAATTCCTCTCGAAGAAAGTTCTTCCAGCATGTTCTGCGTTTCCGCCAAAGGTTTTTTTGTTAATATAGCTGCTTTTTGAACCGTAAATGGTTTGATAGGAAGAAGCGAAACAAATCCCGCTTCTTTTTCCGAGAACAGAGTTTGCAAAATTTTGAAAAGTAATTCCGATTGAGGCGCCCCTTGCGGAAATCTATTAATTCTATCGGCTAAATTTTTATATGCGGATTTAATTGTTAGATGCGCCATTACTTATTCTCTTCAGTGTAAACAATTTTACCTAATCCCGTTTACAAAAAACGAATATTCCCTGTGGTAGTCAAGAATTGTTTTGGAAGCATAGTACAAAATCCTCAGAACCGGGTTCTATTCCGTCCCTAAAGGGACTTAACAAATATTGGCGTTCATTACTCTATAGATTTGTTGCTCCTAACGGAGCTAAAAATTCCACGGGATAAAACATCTATAAGAAAAGAATACCAAATAAACCGAAGTTCCTTTAGGTGGGTGTCGCATAATTAATTTTTTTCCTCCGTCGTCATGGTCCTACCATGACGAATGAAAGCGTATTTATTTACTGTCGCGGAATGATCTGTGACAGCATAGGTAGTAGTTTTTAATGTAGAGACGCCATTAATGGCGTCTTTACGAAAGCATTTAGTTGTGAAACAACAGTTAACGAAAAGCGCGCGTTATTTAACGCTACTATTTTATTGATTCAGCATTCTTTATTATTTAAGTTGTAATTGTAAACATATTACATGAGTAATTATGAGCCGACAAGGGGATTACCGCGAAGCACTTAACAGAATTGCAAAAGCAAGAGATGATAAAGCCACCGCGTTAGTTCTTTCCGGGCTTAGATTAAGCGAGCTGCCGGTTGATCTTTTTAATCTTGTTAATCTGCAAGCTCTCTCTGTTTCCTATAATCAGCTGACTCAGATTCCTTCTGAAATTGGTGCTCTGGTTAATCTGCAAAAGCTCTTTGTTTCCAATAATCAACTGACTCAACTCCCGGAATCAATGAATGGACTACAAAGCATTAAAGAGATTTGCCTTCATAATAACCCTTCACTAAATATTCCACCCGATATTTTGGGACCTACTTATTATGAAGTAATTGAAAAGAAATTAACACCGTCATACCCTAAAAATATTCTTGAGTATTACTTTAGAACAAGAGAAGGCAAGCGCCCGTTAAACGAAGCAAAATTAATTTTGGTAGGCAGAGGTGAAGTAGGTAAAACCTCTTTGGTTAACCGCCTTGTGCACAAAGCGTTTAATAAACGGCAAAGAAAAACAGATGGAATTAAGATAACAGAATGGGATCTGGAATTAAAAAAGAAAGATAAAGTTAGGCTTAATGTTTGGGATTTTGGGGGACAGGATATAATGCATGGAACCCATCAATTCTTTTTAACAGAAAGGAGCCTCTATCTGCTTGTTCTAGACGGGCGCGGCGGTCTTGAAGATAACGACGCCGAATATTGGTTAAAACTAATTTCGAGCTTCGGCGGTAATTCCCCGGTTGTGGTTGTTTTAAATAAAATAAATGCGCATCCTTTTGATCTTAACCGTAACGCATTAAAAGAAAAGTATCCCTTCATAAAAGAATTTATTAAAACCGACTGCGAAGACAATACGGGCATTGCACTGTTGTTAAAAACAATAAAACGGGAAACCAATTCTTTAGAAAATCTACGCACCCCTTTTCCGGCAGTTTGGTTTAAAATAAAGGAAGAGATTTCTAAAATTGATGAGAATTATCTCTCCTTTGAGCAGTTCAAAAAGTTTTGCAGCAAGCATGGGGAAACCGAAGATAACGCGCACGAACTACTTGCCGGTTATTTGCATCAGCTAGGTATAGCTCTTAATTATAAAGATGATCCCCGTCTAAGTGATAAACATGTGCTAAATCCTCACTGGCTTACAAATGGGATTTATAAAATTCTCAACTCCAAACTGCTGGATGAAAATAAGGGTGAGATAACTGCAGACGACTTACCAAAAATTCTTGATAAGAAAAATTATCCCGCAAACATGCACTGCTTCCTTTTGGACTTGTTAAAACGCTTTGAACTTTGTTTTAACTTCCCCGATGGACAAGACCATTTTCTAATTCCGGAATTATTGGATAAGCAAGAACCAAAAGAAGTAAAGAATTTTATTGCGGAAGAATGCCTCAACTTTCAATATCATTACACTATTCTGCCAAGCGGATTGCTTCCCCGTTTTATTGTGCGAACATACACTTTAAGCGAAGGACAAGAGCGCTGGCGGTCCGGTGTTATTCTTCAGCTTGATGGATGCAAAGCGTTGGTTAAAGCAGATGTAGCAGAGAAAAATGTTTTTATTAGTATTCAAGGACCTTCTGAAAAAAGAAGAAGACTACTCACTTTGATAAGAAGCGACTTCGAAAGAATTCATGCCGATATTAAGAATCTTTTGTCGAATGAAATGGTACCGATTCCCGGCGCGCCTAAGACAAGTATTCTTTATAATAAGTTGCTGGAGCTTGAGAAGAAAAATATTTCAACTTGCCAAGAATATGTTGATGGAAACATTGTTACTGTTAATGTAAGAGAACTACTTAACGGCGTGGATATTGAAAAAGCTAAAACAGAAGGAGTGAAAGTATTTATCAGTTACAGTCATAAAGATGAGTTTTACAAAAACCAGCTAGAAACACATCTGAAAATCTTGAAACGGCAAAATCTTGTTAATACATGGGATGATAGGAAAATTTATCCGGGTGAAGAGTGGGATAAAAAAATAAAAGATAATCTGGAAAGTGCGGATATAATTTGTTTGTTAATTAGCGCGGATTTTCTTGCTTCCGATTACTGCTACGATATTGAAATGAAAAGAGCGATTGAAAGACACGAGCTGAAAGATGCCATAGTAATTCCCATTTTTGTGCGTAAATGCAATTGGAGTAAAGCTTCCTTTGCAAAGATTCAAGGTTTGCCAAAGGGCACTAAGCCGGTAAAAAGTTTCAAAGATAAAGATGAAGCTTGGACTTCGATTTCAAAGTCAGTCGAAGAAATCGCTATAGAAATAACCTCAAGCAAAAAGATGTTTGACTTTGGTTTTGTAAAGGTGCATGGAACTAAACCAATTAAAAGTATATAGTAGCGGTACTACTTTATAAGGCTGTTGTCTAACATTATAAATTGGTATTACGACATGAAGGCTCGGCAAGACGTACCAATTACATTTATTTCTTCCAAAAAAGCATTAAAGTAGCGACAAGCAAAAGACCTATTTACTGTTAATGGAAATAATACTGCACCGTACATAAGTAATAAATTTATTCGAGTTCTTTAATTAGTATCATTGTTTCAATTCCTCAAGAATTCCCGGGTGGTAAAACGGTTTGCAGATTTACCTAAAAGCTTTGTAACAAAATTCCAATTTCTCAAAACGCTTAAAAATCTTTCCACTCATTATAAGGAGGTTTAGCTATGGCACTTCCTAATCCTGTAATTATTGTTCCGGGCATTACAGCAACAAACCTAAGGGATGAATACCCAATCTCTCCCGAAACAGTCTGGTCTGTCCTTTCCAAAGATTACACAAGAATTTCACTTCACCCCGACAACACACGTTTCGAAGTAAATGAGCCGGCACGCATTCAACCCGATAACATTATGTCTATCGCATACAATGAACTGGCGGAAGAACTGCGTTATAACTTACGCGAGAAGGAAGATAAGCCGGTTCCCGTTTATCCTTTTGCCTACGACTGGCGCCAGCCGCTTGATCTTATTGAAGAAGAGCTTTCTCTTTTTGTTAATGAGGTAATTGAACGCACTAAGCTGATGCGCAATTACGTAAAGGATGGTTATACAGAAAATCCAAAAGTTAATCTTGTTGGTCATTCAATGGGCGGACTTGTTATAACCGGCTACATGCAAACCAAAGGCAAGCAAAGCAAGGTTGCCAAAGTTGTAACACTCGCAACACCGTTCAAAGGTTCTTACGAAGCTGTAATAAAAGTAACCACCGGAACAGCAAATTTGGGAGTGTCATCGCCAAGTTCGCGGGAAAGAGAATCTGCCCGCGTTACACCGGCATTGTATCATCTGCTTCCTTCCTGTCCGGGTTTAACTGTAGATCCCAAACTTCCGCAGAAAGATTTGTACGATCCTTCATTGTGGCAACGGAGTATTTATCAAACGCTTGAAGAATATATAAGGCTTTATGCTGTGAATAGTAAAAACCCGAAACAGCAAGCGGAAGAATTGTTTAACGCTCTTTTGTCATCGGCATCCAAACATAGAGATAAAGTTGAATCGTTTACATTGAAGAACTCCGGTTTAGCTAACAACGATTGGCTCGCGGTAGTTGGCGTAAATACAACAACGAGAGTAAGACTAAAGATTGTTTCAACTCCTAAAGGTCCCGATTTTGAATTTAGTTCATCCGATAGAGATAATAAATGGGAAAGCAATAATGTTGAAGAGAGAAAACTAACCGGCGATGGCACTGTTCCGTTCGAAGGAGCTATTCCTAGTTTTTTAAAACCGGAAAATCTTGTAGTTGTAACTCCCGATGATTTTGGTTACTGGGAATTACAGGACAAAGCTATATCTGCCGCAACCGGTTTTCACGGAATGATTCCAAACATGAATATGATTCACCGCTTAATAGTTAGGCATTTTACCGGAAGAAAAGATTATCACGGCAACACATGGGGCAGAAGTGTTCCCGGTGTTACAAAAGACAAATGGCAGCCGCCAATGGAATTGGATTTCAAGGAATAGTGTAGGTAGAGTGAACAAAATTTATTAATTCATCTTACGCAAAACTTGTAATAGAATTGCCCCGACATTTATGCATGCCTGCTGTAGGCGGGTCGGGGATCAGATTAACAAGAAGAAATGGGCTTTAGCCCAATTGTAGCAGTGATTTTGGCTAAAGCCATTTATTTTTTTGTTTATTATCCCACGACATGAAGGTCGTGGCAATTCAAAATATTATTTTGCGTAACCTGACTTACTAATTAACAAATGATAGGAGGATAAAACCGTGAAAAGATTACTTGTTTTTATTTCCTTATTACTGACTGTAACCTCTGCTCAAGCCCAGGATAAAACGAGCAAGCCAATACTAATTATGGAGGATGGACAATTAAGGTCTCATCCGGTAGTGGTGTTCATTGAAAATGCCAATATCACAAAAGAGATGAATCCGGTTCTATGCTTAGTCGCCATTGATCAGAAAACAAGAAGGATAAGCGGCAACGTTTTGTGTAAAGGTCCCTCTTTTTCTCCATTTGAATCCGCACCCGATCAAACAATCTCAAAATCCGTTGGTGATAAGCAACTTGCGGTTAAAGGAACAATGATGTTGTTTGATTTGGACAGTTTAATAATTCCTATTTATTCTTCTGGGGTAAGAGTACTTCCTGTAGTAACGTGGGCTCCCCAAAAAGCAACTGCGGCAGATAGCCAACGCACTGTTGAATCTGCACAAGTTATAAGTGATAAAGAAGTTTATATAGGAAACGGCACCGGCGGAGTTTTTTGGACGGTAATATTCTTAGTTGGCTTTTTTATCATCATTATATTCCTTGAGTACAAAGCTAAAAGCAGCCCTCTTGATGTTATGAGAATTAGTGAGACCGAATTGTCTCTGCCGCTTGTTCAAATGGCGTTGTGGACTGTTTCTGTTGGCGGCATGGTGTTCGCCTTTGGCTTAATGCACCTAAATGTTCCGGAAATTCCAACTTCGCTGGTAATACTAATGGGACTATCCGCAATTACAAGCGGCGCCGGTCATTTTCAATCTCAGGTGTTGGGAGAAATTAAGGATGTACTTGGAAAGAACTCAACCGCTCAGCAAGTAAAAAAGAAAAATCTCTTTTCCAGTTTATCATCTTTAATCACCATCACCAGTGAAGGCAAAGAATATCCAACCATGGCTAAATCTCAATTTTTATTTTGGACTGTTGCCACGTTGATATTATTTATCTACAAAAGTTTGGTTGAAGGGAAATTATGGTCGGTGCCGGATGAATTAATTTTATTAATGGGTATTAGTCAGGGCAGTTATCTATTTAGAAATCAGATGGAAATTAAGAAAGAGAATAATGAACTGGCAGCAAAAGCCGGTACAGCCAATAGCAGTAATCCGTAGTTCTCTTAAATTAAGGTTGACTAAAGCAATAACCTTTAGTCAACCTTTTAAAATGAATTACTTACTGAAGTTACGCAAGAGTTGAATTTTTTGAATTATTTTTAGTGAAACTTGGTGACTTAGTGCCCTTGTGGCTCAATTTCTAATCTTTTCTTTGCCACCAAGTCACTAGGACACCAAAAAATCACAAAGTGCGTAACTTCAGTTACTTAGCACTAATTTCATCTAACAAAAATTTTGCGTCGGAAAACTTTTCGGTAATGAAAAGTACGTAACGGATATCAACAGAAATTGTTCTTTGAATATCGTAGTCAAACTGCCAGTCGCTAATCATCGCTTCATAGTTGCCGTCGAATGCTAAACCAATCAACTCTCCTTTTGCATTAAGTACCGGACTGCCGCTATTGCCACCGGTGATATCGCCTAAGTGAGTGAATGCAACGGGAACATCTTTCAGTTCAGGATCAATCCATTTTCCAAAATCTTTTTTGTTATAAAGATCAACTAGTCCTAGAGGCGCATTAAACGGTTCTTCATTAGTATTCTTTTCAACAACTCCTTTCAAACTTGTAAAAGGAGAATACCAAACCGCATCGGCCGGTTTATATCCCTTAACATTTCCATAGGTGAAACGCATTGTCGAATTCGCATCGGGATACATTGTATTGCCTTTCCATTCGTAAACGCCGTCAAGGTAAATTTTACGCAGCGGCTGTACTTGAGCATTAAAGTTCAGATTAATTTTAGTTACTTCTTGATTAAGCGGATAGAGTGCAACGGCTAACTTCATAAACGGATCGTCAATACTTTCTAATTCCTTAGAAGATTTTTTGAAAAGCTCGGATGCAAATTCAACATTGTTCAACTTGGATGATTTTACCGCTTCATCAACAAACTGTTCAATAGAACCGGATTTGCCGCTCAGCCAGTTATCAATAGGTTCTATTCTTTGATTTGCGGGAAGTTCTTGAGCCATTTTTAGAGTACGGACAAACAAAGCTTTTTCAACCGGTTCATAATAATCGTTGTATGCATATTTCAAACCGTCAATAGCACCGGCAGCATCATCCTCACTTATTCCCGGTTGTCTTTCGGCTTCCGGTTTCTCAAGTTCTTTTCTAAAATTATAAATCTGCATTGCCGTTGAAATTTGAACACCGGCTAAGCCGCTCAAATTACCAAGAATGTCATCTCTCTCTTTGGTTTTTGCAATGATGGTGTATTGTTCTTTTTCTTTAGCTAAAACATCCGCATACTTTTGGTTTCTTTCCGGATTGCCAGCAACCCATTTCATAAAATCTTTTTCAAAAGCTAGTTTCTTATCAAGGAAATTGGTTTTCTTCATTCCATGAACTTTACCTTCAAAATTTTTCATTGTGTTGGCAAGTCCTTTAACAAGATTAGCTACCTTAATTTTGCCGGCTGCATCATTTTTGCTTACATCTTCAAGCAAAGAAATTATCTCTTTGAAGTTCTTAATTGTAAAGGGATAATTCTTGTTCAGATTCCAATCAACCGAGGTTGAGGTGCGGTAGCGGGTTGTAAATCCGGGGAAGCCTAGAATAAATGTAAAGTCGCCATCATTAAGATTTCCGTTTGAAACTTTTAACCAGACTTTTGGTTTGTACGGAACATTCTCCGGATTATATTTTCTGCCTGAACCATCCGGCGCGGAATAAACGCGAAGAAAAGAAAAATCGCCGGTATGACGGGGCCACATCCAGTTATCAATTTCGCCGCCGTAATTTCCTATTGCCATTGGTGGAGAGAAAACCAATCTAACATCTTCAAATTTTCTATAGATAAACAAATAGTATTGCTTGCCGTAAAACATATCGGCTACATTAGCAGATATATCTTCCTTACCTTTTGTTATACTCTCTGTTATCTCCGCAATTTTTTTATTTATAAATTTATCTTGTTCTTCCGCATTCTTAGCATCTTTGGAGGCAGCTAAAACTTCTTTTGTAACATCTTTCATTTCAAGAAGAGTGTATGCCGTATAACCGGGAGCTTGAATTTCCTCTTTATTTGTTTTCGCAAGAAAGCCGTTTGTTAAGTAATCATGTTCAACACTGGAAGCTCTTTGAAGCGCGGTAAATGCAACGTGGTGATTAGTAACAACTAATCCGTTGGAAGAAACAAACGATCCGGTTCCTCCGCCGATTTGAACAATGGCGTTGTACAAAGCGGGCTTATCTTTACTATAAATCTTACTGATTTCAATCTGCAAACCTTTCTTTTTCAAACCGAGTTGATCAATTTGATTTAACAACCACATCCCTTCTTGTGCAAAGGTAGAAACGACAAAGAGAAAAAGGAAAGCTAATGAGGCAAATTTCTTCATGTGTTACTCCGGTTAAAGATGAAATATTTGTGATTTAATACTGAGCAGTTTTTAGACGTCTTGGATAACCCTTTGTGCCGTTTAAAATGAAAAAGCGGCTTTACGCCGCTTTTCCTAAAACCTAACTTCTTGAACCTAATACCTATTTAAGCATTCCCTTTTCAGCAGCTTCTTTCAATTTTTCATTTGCCATAATCGCAATTTCAACTCTACGATTTATTTGTCGTCCTTCTGGTGTATCGTTTGAAGCTATCGGTTCACTTGGACCAACACCCTTTTGTGAAAACCGGTTAGCATTAACATCTAAACTAGTTGAGAAATTAACCACTGAAGCAGCTCTTTTTTCTGATAACGTTTGGTTATAATCTAATTTACCAGTTGGGTCTGTATGTCCGGTAACTAAAATATTAGTATCTGGATACTTTTTTAAGATTTGTGCAAGTTTTGTAATGTTTTCTTTAGCAACGGGTTGCAAATCGGCAGAGCCGGTTTTGAAAAGAATACCGCTGTCGAAAGTAATTTTAATTCCCTCACCAACTCTTTCAACTTTAGCTCCTTCGATATCTTTCTGTATTTCTTCTGCTTGCTTATCCATGTGATGACCAATTAAAGCACCGGTAGTTCCGCCAACAGCTGCGCCAATAATTGCGCCCAAAGTTGTATTGCCCGCTACTTTACCAATTACGCCGCCAAGAACTCCGCCCGCAGCAACACCAATAGCGCCGCCTTGTACAGCTTTGCTCGCGCCGCATCCGGATACGAGAATTGAAACAATTAGAATGACCGCCATTAATGATTTTGTGTATTTCATATTTCCTCCTTAAGTGAATGATGATTTTTTTTGTGAGTTAAAAATATTAAACATAGTAGACTGATAGTTTGTTCAAACTCACAAAAGCAATTTTATGAATGGTGAGAAATGAAAAGATGCTGCCCGCCTCCGTTAAACGAAAGAGAGCAGCTTAAATTAACCTTCTAAGGAAAGTAAAAACGGATTTTCCAGCGCGTTGATAACCCAGCGCAAGAAACGAATTGCATCCGCGCCATCTATAATTCTGTGATCATATGAAAGTGAAAGGGGCATCATCAATCTTGGTTCGAACTTACCGTCAACATAAACCGGTTCGTTAGATGATTTTGAAACACCGAGTATTGCCACTTCCGGTGTGTTTACAATCGGAGTGAAATACGTTCCGCCAATTCCGCCAAGATTTGAAATTGTAAAACATCCGCCTTGCATATCATCTAAGCCAAGTTTTTTATCGCGTGCTTTTTTAGATACTTCCGCAAGATCAACACTAATTTGAGTTATATTTTTCTTATCAACATCTTTTATTACCGGAACAAGCAACCCTTTTTCGGTATCAACAGCAACGCCAATGTTTAAATACTTCTTATAGATGATTTCGTTTTTTTCCATGTCAACACTGCTGTTGAACTGCGGATAAACTTTCATTGCGCTTGCAATAACTTTAAGAAGAATTCCGGTTACGGTTAGTTTGCCGCCCGCAGCTTCAACTTGCTTACCAAACTGCTTACGCATTTTTTCAAGCTCAGTTATATCAGCTTTATCAAATTGTGTTACATGGGGAACAGTTGCCCAAGCGTATGATAAATGCTCTGCAGTCTTGCGGCGAATGTTGCTCATCGGTTGACGTTCAATCTCGCCCCACTTTGAAAAGTCGGGAAGAGTTTCTCTTAGAACTCCAACTAGAGAACCTCCTACAACTCCTCCGTTTTGCAGTTGCTGATTCAACACTTTAGCAAATGCCTTTACATCTTCTATAGAAATTCTACCATTATTCCCGCTACCTCTAACATTGTTGATTTCAACACCTATCTCGCGGGCAAATCTTCTTACAGATGGAGCCGCCGGTACGGAAACTTTAGAAATGTTTGTAGGCAGTGTAATCAGCTTAGGCATATGAGAATGTTCTTTTTGAATTGCTAATTGAGAATTGCTAATTGAGAGTTGTGCTGGTTTTGCCATGATTTCATTCTTTGGCTTTTCATTCTCTATTCTCAATTCCGAATTCTCAATTGCTTTCCCGCTTGTTTCAATTACAAATGCAACAGCGCCAATTGCAACTTTATCACCATCTTTTATTTTAACTTCTTTAACAACGCCGTTAACTTCGGATGGAACTTCAACCGTAGCTTTATCAGTCTCAATTTCCATTACAACTTGGTCAACTTCAACTTTATCGCCAACCCTAAGAAGTACTTTTGTAATCTGAGCGGAAGTAATGTTCTCGCCAAGTGTAGGGATAGTAAACGAATAGTCTTTAGTAGCGAGTATTGAGTCGTTAGATGTTTTTACTTCATCCTTCGCACCTTGTACTTCTTTCTTGGTTTTCACTTCTTCACTCTGCACTCTACGTTCTTCGTTCTTCACTACCTTTGCCGTTTCATCCCGAAAAGAACTCGGGACAGGCTCTTTCACGTCTCCCGTCTCAATAGAAATAACCGGCTCACCAATTGCGGCTTTGGTACCTTCTTTAACGTAAACTTGCTTTACAATTCCGGCAATGTCAGTTGGCACTTCTACCGTAGCTTTATCTGTTTCAATCTCAACTACAACTTGATCAACTTCAACTTTATCGCCTTCTTTAACGTGAACCTTGATCACATCTGCCGAGCTTATGTTATCGCCTAAAAGCGGTAATCTAAAATCTACTATCATATTTTTTCCCTTATTTAATTCTGATCCCGCCAAAGGCGGGAGAAGAATCTCAACCCTATAAAGTCAGAGATACTTCGCTTCGCTCAGTAGTTAAGCTTTTGCCGGATTTGGTTTTTCCGGATTAATTCCTAATTCCTTCTGAGCTTTTTTCACAACATCAGCTTTAATTTTACCTTCTCTCATCAAAGAATGCAAAGTAGCGTAAACAATATGCTTTGCATCCACTTCAAAGAAATCGCGCAAAGATGTTCTTCCTTCGCTTCTGCCAAAACCAAATGTACCAAGTGAATGAAGCGGGCCCGGAAGCCACTTAGCCATTGCGTCGCTGCTAAGCTGAACGTAATCCGAAGCTGCAATGTAAACGCCCTCTTCGCCTTTGGTAACTTCCGCAATGTAAGGCACCTTTGCTTCTTTATCCGGATTAAACATATTCCATCTTTCGGTTTCCTGCGCATCAAGATGCAAGTTCTTGTAGCTTGTAACGCTCCAGATGTTGGAAGCAACTTTATAATCTTTCTCTAAAATGTCTGCGGCTTTAATTACTTCGTTAAGAATTGTTCCGCTTCCAAGAAGCTGCGCTTGCGCTTTCGGCGCTTTCAAATCGCTCTTCTTAAATTTGTACATGCCTTTAAGAATTCCATCTTTAACACCTTCCGGCATATTCGGCTGAACATAATTCTCATTCATAATTGTGATGTAGTAAAAAACATTTTCTTGTTTTTCGTACATGCGGTAAATACCATCGCGGATGATGACTGCTAACTCGTAAGCAAATGCGGGATCGTAAGCCACCAATGTTGGAATGGGATAAGCCAGCAAGTGAGAGTTTCCGTCTTGATGCTGCAAGCCCTCTCCGGCTAAAGTTGTTCTACCGGCAGTAGCACCAAGGATAAATCCTTTAGCACGGATATCTCCGGCAAGCCATGCTAAATCGCCAACTCGCTGCAATCCAAACATTGAATACAAAGTAAAGAATGGAATTGTATTAACTCCGTGCGTAGCGTAAGCAGTACCCGCAGCTAGGAATGAAGACATTGAACCGGCTTCGGTTATTCCCTCTTCCAAAATTTGACCGTTCTTAGCTTCTTTGTAATACAAGAAAATATCTTTATCAACCGGCTCGTAAAGCTGTCCGGTATGAGCGTAAATTCCAACTTGTCTAAAGAGTGATTCCATACCAAACGTACGCGCTTCATCCGGAACGATTGGGACAACTAAATGCCCAACTTCTTTATCCTTCAAAAGTTTTGCGAGAATGCGTACGAAAACCATTGTTGTAGAAACTTCACGCTCCCCGGTTCCGGTATAAAACTCTTGAAAGAGTTCTTCACTTGGAGTTTTAAGAGGAGCAGCTTTTACAACTCGCTTAGGCATATAACCGCCTAATGCTTTTCTTCTTTCTTTTATATATCTGATTTCTGCCGAGTCTTCACTCGGTCTGTAGAAAGGCATCTTTGCAGTGTCTTCATCGCTAATTGGAATTGAAAAACGTGTTCTAAATTCTTTTAACTCATCTTCGTTTAATTTTTTCTGTGAGTGAGTGATGTTCTTTCCTTCGCCCGCTTCACCAAGTCCGTAACCCTTTACGGTCTTTGCTAATATTACTGTAGGCGTATCCATGTGTTCTACTGCTGCTTTGAAAGCTGCATAAACTTTTTCCGGGTCGTGACCGCCGCGCTTCATCTTCTCTAATTGTTCGTCGGAATATTTTTCAACAAGCTTTGCAAGCTCCGGATATTTTCCAAAGAAATGGTCGCGTACATATTTGCCGCCGCGTGTAATATAATTTTGAGATTCGCCGTCAACGCCTTCGTTCATTCTCTTAAGCAGTTTGCCCGATTCATCATTTTCCAATAACGGATCCCAATCGCCGCCCCAGATAACTTTTATAACATTCCAGCCGGCACCGCGGAAAACAGATTCCAATTCTTGAACAATATTTCCATTGCCGCGAACCGGTCCATCTAACCGTTGAAGATTGCAGTTAATAACAAAAATTAAATTATCTAATTTCTCTCTAGCTGCAAGAGAGATTGCGCCGAGTGCTTCCGGTTCATCAGTTTCACCATCACCTAAAAACGCCCAAACTTTTTGATCGCTCTCTTTCTTTAAACCGCGGTCTTCTAAATAGCGGTTGAAGCGCGCTTGGTATATTGCTTGTATTGGTCCTAGTCCCATTGATACTGTTGGGAATTCCCAGAAATCGGGCATTAACCATGGATGCGGATAAGATGAAAGGCCGCCCCCCGGTTTCATTTCTCTTCTAAAATTTCCTAATTGCTCTTTGCTTAATCTTCCTTCAAGAAATGCGCGCGCATAAATTCCCGGCGCTGCGTGCCCTTGGAAGTAAACAATATCTCCATCATGATTGCCGTCTTTGCCGCGAAAGAAATGATTGAAGCCAATTTCGTACAAAGTTGCAGCTGAAGCATAAGTTGAAATATGTCCGCCAATTCCATTTTCTTCTTTATTAGCGCGAACAACCATTGCCATCGCGTTCCAGCGTATTAAACTTTTTATACGTCGTTCAATTTCTCTTCCGCCCGGAAAGGGTGGCTGAGCAGATTTTGGAATTGTGTTTATATGAGGCGTATTGGCTGTGAAGGGAAGTTCTACACCGGCCTTTTGCGCGTATGTATCTAAATTGTGTAATAGTTCTTTTACTTTTTCCGGTCCGCCGGATTGAAGCACATATTCTAGAGATTCCAGCCAATCTTTCAGTTCAAGCTCATCAATCTCTGTAAATGCGTTGTTGCTGTTGTCACTCATTTTATATCATCCTCTGATTCTTACTTCTGTGTATGCCACCTAATGGCTATAAATTCATGTTCAAATTCGTAAGCAAAGTTAACAATAATGTTTAATGAATTCTATTTAACATAGATAACGAGGTCGGAGTAAGCGAAGTTCAAAAAGAGCAATTGAAAATGGAGAATTGAGAATGGAGAACTTGTCCGCCGTTTATTTGGCAGATTGTTGTTGGATACTTGCTGTTGGGAATTAGATTCTGGATGCTGGATGTAGTTCTTTGTGTAATAGTGGCAGTAATTACTTTTGCCACAAAAACACTAAGG
>JAZDFQ010000094.1:0-68145 GCA_043807765.1 Ignavibacteriota bacterium | reverse complement strand
CAGAGATTTGTCTAAAAAGTGGACGATGCAAGTTCAAAATTGGGCACTTGCTCTTTCTCATTTATCTGTTATCTTTAATGAAAGAATTGATAATGTTCTTTAACTACAATTTCCATTTACACAAAATATTTTACAGACTCCTTTTGCCGGCTTCTATTCTTGAGATATAACTTTTCTTGGTCCCCGTTTTTTCAGCGAGTTGCTCTTGTGTCAACTTTGCCTTTGTTCTTTCTTCTCTTAGCATTTCACCTAAACGGAATGAAATTGAATCAGATTCAAATTTATCTCTCCGCTCACTTCCTTTCTTTCCGTATTGTTTATCTAAATGCTCTTCGAATGTAGTTATCTTTTTCATTTTCTTTCCCTTTCGGACTTTTCTATAAAATATTCCTCTTTCAATCTTATCCCAAGTTCTAATTCACTCTTCGGTGTTTTGTTTGTCTTTTTAATAAAACCATTAATTAGAATTACTAGATTACCTTCATCAAAAAAACTGAAAATTCGAATGTTGCTTTTATGTGTTAAGACCTTAACTTCATATAGAACATCTGTCCCTTCCAAATACTTTAGGAATTTAATAGGAACTCTTTCGACATTTCTAATTAGATCAAGAACAAAGTCAATCTTCTCTTTTGTTTTTAGATCTTGCTTAGAATAGAAGTCTAAAAAGTGGTCACCGAAGAATAATATCTTCCTTTTCACGCCCTAAAGGTAACTAATTAGTTAACCAGCTCAAAGTCATTTTGTTTTATCATAATAGTAGGACCATAACGACGGGGGTAATACATACATTTATTTAATCAAAAGCATTTTCTTTGCATTGAAGTAATTTGTTGTTCTCAGAACATAATAGTAAACACCGCTAGGCAAATTACTTCCGTCAAAAGTAATTTGATGACTGCCGCGTAGAAGATTTCGATTTAACAATTCATCAACTTTTTCACCTAGCGAGTTATAAAGTAATAGTTCTACAAACCCGCTTTCCGGAATGAAAAATTCAATAACAGTAGATGGATTAAAAGGATTGGGATAATTCTGGTTTAATTTTATCAAAGCACTTAGTTCCGGAGACCCTTCAACATGTGTTAGTACACCAAGTTTACATCCATTAATTTTTGCCCCGACAAAAGAGCATTGATTTATTCCTTGTCCGTATTCTGTAATTCCCAAACCTTTGGTTACTACTATAGCAAGACCATCAACCATCGAACTCCATATTGTGTCCGGCTTTGAGGAACTTGTTCTTATAAACACATTGTTAAAGACTTTCGAAATGGAAGTATCTCCGTAAATAGAAATGACATCCTGGAAAGTTTTATAGATACCATATTGCTTACCTATAGGATCGATATTCCATATTGATCTATCCGGCGATACAAAATCATATCTAACATATTCATGGCCGATAAAAGTATTGTACTCCCATACCTTTTCATTATTCTCTAATCGATGATATTGGTACTTATCGTTGTTTTTAATTTTATAAAATGTTTTTCCATTAATTAACGTATCTCCAACCACCTCAAATGTTAAGTAAAAAGATTCCGAGATACTTACTTGATAACTATACTGCCAAACATTCCCTATTTGTAACGGGTACCATATTGTTGTATCAATCTGGGCGATTGTACAACTGGACCATAGGATTATAAATACTATTATTTTCTTCATGATATTATTTAGTATGTATGGCGGCATTTTTTAAGATGTACCTTGCTCTTATGAGCACTACATTACAGCATTTATTTTGTTGCCGCGCACCTCTACGCGGCAGAACTATATTTTTTTCGTCATGGTATGGAGACTGTACGAGAACTTCGATTTTATGAAATTTATTCAAAAAACATTTTGATTTTATCTTAAAAACGAAACTGAATTTTTCAAAAAGCTAGTATTTGGACAGTCTCATGACGACTAGAAAAATTTTCAATCCCGAGCTTTTCGCTGGACGAGCGAGACTAGATACGGGGTCAGACACACAATTTAGGCTTTAACTTTGATCTCATATTTTAATTCCTCCAAAATCTTAACGAGATATACCTTATCTCTGGATACAATAAAATCCTTGGCTTTTGACGCAACAAATTTGTTTTGCTGGTATAAGAGTTTTCTGTCAGACAGTTTTAGAAATTCGAATTTATTGCCAACACCATGTAGAAACAGTAGACATCTTTGATTCAAAGGGAAATAGATCTCGGTACTATCTATTCCAATACCATCTGTGTCTATTTTGTTAAATCTGACAACCGGATTATCTGTTGTTATAAAGCTTGATTCATCATTTGATAAAAAAACAATTCTAAAATCTTTTTTTAAAAGCGTTTTAATAAAATCGAATTCTTCTCCAGTACCGATTTTTATCATGAGTTCTAATGTCTGATTCTTTATTTCTGATTCCCTAATAGTGTGGTTATATTTTTGTGATATCTCGGTATATCCTGTTTTGACTTCATTATAAATACTATCGACAACTGATGGAATTTTTTTCATATGCCAAAATATGAAGTGAGTCAATAATACCCTGTCATTTTCGGTTAAAAATTGGATTTCTTTGTTTTTTCTAATATCTCTAATGTTTGAATCAATCTTGCGAATTATAATATTAGCCATACTTTCTAATTTTGAAAATTCCTTTTCAATAGAATGTTGATAGCCTCCGCGTTCATCTTTAAATGAGTAATAATAGGGACGCCATGCAATATTATGAGGAGATTTTAATTTTATAGTTTTCTCTCTCATATAATAAATCCATACAGGACAATTCACATTCCCCTTCTTATAGTAATCAACCTCGGAAAATCCTTTAAGGTAATTTTCTGCTATTACATGTTGTTTTTTGTACTCTGCCATTATATTTCGTACGCCCTATTGGAACTGCTATTCACCCGTCAGCCCAGAATAGCAAATACAAACTGAAAGCAACAGTCAATTATTTTTAACAAATTTATTTACCGTTGTTTCGGGACTTACTTTCAGACGTTATTTTTGCTGTCGCTGACCACTCCGCGACAGAATCTTTTTTCTCATTGCAAATCGCTGTCTACTCGGAAATAATTTATTCTGCTTCCTTTACTATTCCATCCTCAAGTTTATACGTTTTATTTGATTTCTCGCAGTATGCAATTCCCTCTTTATCGAAAACAAGTTTTTGTCCGGCTTCGCTGAACCAGCCTACTATTCTTGCGGGATTGCCGACAACCAATGCAAAATCGGGAATGTCTTTTGTTACAACAGCACCGGCGCCAACAAAAGCGAATCGTCCGATTGTATTTCCGCATACAATAGTAGAGTTTGCGCCTAGTGATGCACCTTCTTTTACCAATGTTTTCTTGTAATACTTAGCTCCAACTTGAGGATATTTTGAGCGAGGATCGGAAATGTTTGTAAATACCATTGATGGTCCGCAGAAAACATAGTCTTCCAATATTACACCTTCATACACGGAAACATTGTTTTGAATCTTCACAAAGTTGCCGATAGTAACATTGTTGCCAATATTCACATTCTGACCAAGTACGCAATTTTTGCCTAGTTTAGCTCCGCTCTGTACATGCGAGAAATGCCAAATTTTTGTTCCCTCTTCAATTTCTACATTGTCATCCACGTAAGCGGATTCGTGCTTAAAGTATTTTTGTTCCACTCTTCCCTCATTTTTTTATGTAAAATTACTTCACAGTTCAAAAAAGTTTAGCCGCCAAGGCACAAAGTCACTAAGGTTAAGATCATCTTCGTCTGAACTTGGTGTATTAGTGCCTTCGTGGCAAATCATTTCTTTATACTTATCTACTTTGAAATTTACAAAAATGATTTGAATAACATCGTTGTTTTAGATTATTTTGCACGCCAATCATTTAGCTCGGAGTAATAGTGAACCTCTCTGCAGAAATTCTAAAACTCAAATCCGGATTTCACAAATCTTTCTGGGTTGCAAACATCATGGAACTATTCGAACGGCTGGCTTACTACGGTCAGCAAATCGTTTTCATGATTTATTTAAGAAACAAACTTGGCTTTACGGAAGCCGAAGCCGGTTCTCTTTCCGGAATTTTCGGCGGATTGATTTATTTGCTTCCTATTCTTGGCGGTACTCTTGCGGACAAATGGGGATTCAAAAAAGCATTCAATGTTGCGTTTTCAATTTTAGCCATAGGCTACTTTTTGATCGGCTCGATGGGAATGAGTGCATTCAACGGCATTTATCAAGACCTACCATCTTACTGGCTTTTAATGCTATTCTTAGTTTTTACAGCGTTCGGCGGTTCATTCATAAAACCATCTGTACTCGGAACAGTTAATGATGCTTCCCACAATCCCGATGCAAAATCGCTCGGCTTTGCTATTTATTACTGGCTTGTTAATGCCGGTGCTATGATTGGACCAACAATAGCTTACTTTGTACGCGATAACTTCGGCAACGAGTTTGTTTATTTAGTTTCTGCAGTAAGCTGTTTGGCAATGCTGGTTGTAAACATGCTGTTCTATAAAGATGTAAAACCGCCGGTTAATGTTGAATCATTCGCGCAGAAAGTAAAAAATCTTTTGGTTGTTCTAGCAAATTTCAAATTTATGATCTTTCTTTTAATCTATTCACTTTACTGGATAATCTTCTGGCAAGAATTTATCATCGTTCCATATTATGTTACGGATTACATTAGTCCAACCGCTCCATACGAAATCATACAGTCATGGGCGGGTGCCGGAGCGATTATACTTTTGCAAATACCGGTAAATCGGTGGACGAAAAACTTGCCGCCGCCAAAAGCAATTTTGTACGGTTTTGCAATTAGCAGTTTAATTTGGATTATCATTGGTATTCATCCGAGCATACCAACAATTGTTGCGGGAATTGTCGCGTTTGCGGTTGGAGAAATGGTACAAGCGCCACGCTACTACGAATACATTTCCGAAATAGCTCCGCAAGGACAACAAGGAATGTATCAAGGGTTTGCGTTCTTACCGATTGCAATTGCACGCTTTGTCGGCGATCCATTCGGCGGCTGGATTTATCAAACTTCCAAAGCTTCCGGCAATCCGGAATATGTTTGGTATTCTATGATAGCAATTGGTTTGATGGCTACTTTGTTAATGTACATCTACAACAAGTTTGTAGGAAAGATAACAACGAAGTGACACTATATCTGTCTAAGTAACAAAGAGCATATTTTGTAGGCTATAAAATGAACGAATATGATATTTATTGGTGGATTACTGCTTTAATTGTTGGAGTAGGCTCGAATCTGATCACTAGTTTTATGGTCAAAAAATTCGATATTCTTTTTGCTAAATACTCTGCAAATATTCGAGAAAAGAGAAATAAAAAGAATAAGAAGAGAAATGAAATAATTGAATTATTGCTGAGTAACGAATACTATGTACGAGATTATTATTATAAAGAGATTAGATATCACCTTGATGGCATTATCTTTTCAGTTGGTTTCTGCTTTGCTACTGTTGGTTTCTTCTACCTTCATAGCAAAATCGATCAATCAAGTTGGATAACATCTCTTTTCATTTTCGTTTTTTTTATAGCTGTTCTGTTTTCTATTTTGGCGAACTATTGTTTTAGAAAAGCGATTGAAATTGAAAAAATTTTAAAAGATATAATCGAACTCAAGAAAAACCACAGTACAATAGATTAATTCTTTGTTTTTTATTTTAATTTGATCTCTCTATGTCAATCGGTATCATAACGATAGTTTCCAAATCTTTTTTCTTAGTTGTCTTTGGATCGTTGAGGTAGTACTCAATTGATTCGCTCTTAATCTTCAAGTTTTCCTTCTTGATAAATTCTCCCATCGCTTTGTAAGCTGCGCCAACTTTTTGATAAGGTCCGCGGTGAAGCGTCTTAACAAATTTTCCCTTTTCAATAGTGCCCGCTTTAATGTTTCCCTCCCCTTCT
Organism: Ignavibacteriota bacterium; assembly: GCA_043807765.1. Lineage (GTDB taxonomy): Bacteria > Bacteroidota > Ignavibacteria > Ignavibacteriales > Melioribacteraceae > Stygiobacter. Next base: position 62,246 of record JAZDFQ010000094.1, on the reverse strand, counting down.
GTTTTTTCTTTTACCGGAAAGCCAATAAGCATATTCCACTTTCTTGTAAACATTTTGATGAAAGAGAGAAATTTGTTCTCGTTATTTAGTTCACTCCAATTTAGGTCAACGTAACGAACATAAGGTACACCGCTGCATTCCAATCCTTTTTTCCCAAGATGCTCGGCAATGGCTTTGTAAGAACTTCCAATAACCATCGGCAATTTCAACATCGGGACATTGGCGCTAATTTCTAAAGTGTGTTCGGTTTCTTTTTCAATAACTTCAATTTGATTACTCATAACAACCTCTTTTTGTTTTAACTGCTTTATCTATTGGCATTGGCTTTCAACCTTCATGCAGCATATATTGATTTGCCAGTTGAAACCAATTGCATTTATACTCTCCTTTCTTCCGGCAAATTATAATGAAACTCTTTTATGATTCCAAAGGACAATCTTTTAAGAAAATTTTGGATTTAGGATTTTGGAATTCGGATTTGCGGTTACGATTCTGGATTCTGGATTTTGAATTTAGGACTTGGGATTTAGATTTCAACTTCTTTGATTCTAAAAGCTCATTAGCCTATTTTTACGCCGCAATTAAGAGAAAAAGCTATGTCCGTTACACCATTGATGGCGCAATACGCAAAGGTAAAAGAAAGCTACCCGGATACGGTTTTGCTGTTCCGTGTTGGAGATTTCTTTGAAACTTTTGATGAAGATGCGAAAACTGCTTCCAAAGTATTGGGCATAACTTTAACTAAGAGAGCTAACGGTGCGGCTGGCGAAGTTCCCCTAGCCGGATTTCCTCACCACGCGATTGATACTTATCTGCCGAAGCTTGTCCGTGCCGGATACCGTGTTGCAGTTTGCGAGCAGACAGAAAACCCAAAGTTTGCTAAAGGAATTGTTAAGCGTGAAGTTGTAGAGGTTGTAACTCCCGGCGTAGCAATCTCCGATAAATTGCTCGATCACAAAAAGAATAATTACGTTCTCTCTATTTATATTGAAAATGAAATTGCCGGTTTGGCGTTCGCAGATATTTCCACGGGCGAGTTTCAAACCTACGAAGTGAAGCAAAGTGAAATCGCCCAGCAGTTTGGTGCGATAAATCCATCAGAGATTTTAATCCCGAAGAAGCTAAAACAAATACTTGAGCCAATAATTAATAAATCTGTTCCTTCTGCTAGAGTTACTAAAATAGATGATTGGATTTTCGATTTCGGCTACGGTTCCGAACTTTTGATGAATCACTTCAACACCAAAACGCTTAAGGGCTTTGGGATTGAAAATTTTTATACCGGAATTTGTGCAGCCGGCGCTGCTCTTAATTATCTACGCGAGACACAGAAAGCAAATCTCACTCACATAAACAAGATTGCCCGCTTCAATCCTTCTGATTATATGCTGCTCGATTATTCTACAAAGCGTAATCTTGAAATCACTTTTACAATGCAAGACGGCGAGCGTGAAGGTTCTCTAATTTCCATTCTTGATAAGACGGAAACTTCTATGGGCGGAAGAATGCTGAAGAAGTGGATTACTTCCCCGCTCAGAAAACTCGAACCAATTTTAAAACGCCAAGAATGTGTTGAAGAATTCGCCAACAACAAAACTCTCCGCAAGAATCTTCAGAACGAATTAAGTGAAATCGGCGATCTTGAGAGATTGATTTCGAAAGTCTGTACCGGAAGAGTTAATCCGAGAGAAATTGTTAGCTTAAAAACTTCTCTCAAAAAAATTCCTCTTATCAAACAGCTTTTAGATCAATCGTCTGTTGAAACAATTACCGCGATAAACAATAAGCTGAACACACTTGAAAGTTTGGTTGAGAAAATTGAAAGCTCGATAGCCGATGACCCGCCGCTCGCTATGTCCGATGGCGGAATAATCCGCAAAGGATTTAATGTTGAGCTAGATGAGCTTCGTTCTTTATCAACCAATGCAAAAGATTGGATTGCAACTCTGCAAAGAACGGAACGTGAGCGGACAAAGATTTCTTCACTTAAAGTTAGCTACAACAAAGTTTTTGGTTACTACATTGAAATAAGCAATGCCAACAGAGAGAAAGCGCCGGATAATTACATCCGCAAACAAACGCTTGTAAATGGTGAACGATTTATTACACCCGAGTTAAAAGAATACGAAGACAAAATCCTTAACGCGCAAGAGAATATTCAGAATTTGGAGTACAAGCTTTTTGATGAGATAAGAATTGCTGTTGCTCAAGAAACTGAAGCAATTCAAGAAAACGCGCAACTAATAGCTATGCTGGATTGCTATCAATCGTTAGCAGAATGCGCGGTCGAATACAATTACACTAAGCCGGAACTGAACAACTCCGATACTCTAGAAATTATTGATGGACGGCATCCGGTTGTTGAAAGAATTTTGCCGCCAGGAGAAAAATTTACACCAAACAGCTGCAAGCTTTCTTCATCGGAAGAGCAGATAATTATTCTAACCGGACCAAACATGGCTGGTAAATCTGTATATCTCCGTCAGATTGGCTTATTGGTTTTAATGGCTCAGATTGGTTCTTTCGTTCCGGCAAAAAAAGCTTCAATTGGTTTGGTTGATAGAATTTACACTCGCGTTGGCGCAAGCGATAACATTGCTGCCGGCGAATCTACTTTTCTTGTTGAGATGCAAGAAGCAGCAAATATTTTAAACAACGCAACGAGCAAGAGCTTAATTCTCTTGGATGAAATTGGGCGCGGTACAAGTACATTTGACGGAATTTCAATTGCGTGGGCAATTACAGAATATCTTCACGAGAATGTGAACCTAAGCGCAAAAACATTGTTTGCAACTCACTATCACGAGCTAAATGAAATGGCAGAGATTTTCCCTCGCATAAGAAATTTCAAAGTTGAAGTGCGCGAGTATGGCGATAAAGTTATTTTTCTTCACAAAGTAACTCCCGGCGGTGCTGATCACAGTTACGGAATTCAAGTGGCGCAAATGGCCGGACTCCCTCAGTTTGTAACGAACCGCGCGAAGGAAATTCTTGTTAATCTAGAAGGAAAAGAACTAACTCCTTACGAAATTAAAAAAGCAAAGCTTTCTAAATTCAAACAAGATGAAATGCAGATTAGCTTGTTCGAAATGAAAGATGATTCACTTAGAAAAGAAATTTCCGATATTGCGATTGATAGTTTAACTCCGTTGGAAGCATTAAATAAACTTAGCGAACTAAAGAAGCATTTAGATGAAAACAAAGAATCTTAATAGAACGCGGATGACGCAGATCAAGCAGATTTACGCTGATTTATCCGTGATAATCCGCGTCATCAGTGTAATCTGCGTTCTATTTATTTTATATAGCTGCGGTAAAAACTATACTCCGGAACAAGAGGCTTACATCAAAAAGATTGAAGACTACCGCGCTAAGAAAAATGATGAGATGAAAAATGATCCTTCTTCCCCGTTTAATTTAAAAGGCAAAGTCGAGTTTCATAATCTCAACTACTTTGATGTTGACCCGGATTTTGTTTTTAAGAGTAAGTTAAGCGAGTACGGACAAAAAGATACTGTTACAATTTTTGGAACTAAAGGAGAGCCAAGAAAAACGGTTCGTTTCGGCTGGGTCGAATTCAAGCATCAAGAAAAGAACTTGAAAATCAATGTTTACGAAGGGACAACTAAAACCGGACAGACTTATCATTCAATTTGGTTTACAGATTTAACGACTAATAATGAATCCTACGGCGTTGGGCGCTATATCGATTTTGAATTAGTTAACAATCCAAACTATATTTATGAAGTAGATTTTAACCTAGCATATAATCCTTACTGTGCCTACAGTCCGAATTATTCTTGTGCTATTCCAACTAAAGAAGATTTTATTCCGGTTGAAATAAATGCCGGAGAGAAAAAATTTCATGATTAATTAGGAGTACAAATTGGTAGTTATTATTCAGAAGAACGCAACCGAAGCTCAAATAGAAAATGTAGTTAAGCATTTAGAAGACTATGGCTTCCAAATACATAAATCCACCGGAACGGAAAGAACAATAATCGGCGCTATTGGTGTTAAACCAAATTTCGATACAAGAATCATTAGCATACTTGACGGCGTTGATGAAGTTTATCGTGTTACCACCCCATTTAAACTTGCCGGAAGAAGTTTTCAAGAGAACAATTCGGTCATCAAAATAAAAGATGTGGAAATCGGTGGTAATCATGTTGTTATGATGTCCGGTCCTTGTTCTGTTGAAAGTGAAGATCAGATTTTCCGTTTGGCAAAGGTAGTCGCGGAGTCGGGCGCAACAATTTTACGCGGCGGTGCTTTCAAACCAAGAACATCACCTTACGCTTTTCAAGGTATGGGAGAAGAAGGATTAAAATTAATGCGCGCTGCTGCTGATAAGTACAATCTTCTGGTTATAACGGAAGTTATGCAGATCGAGCAGATCGAATTGATTTACAAGTACACTGACATCTTTCAAGTTGGCGCGCGCAACATGCAAAACTTTTCTTTGCTTAAAGAACTTGGTAGAGTTGATAAAGCGGTAATGTTGAAACGTGGAATCGCTGCAACAATTGAAGAGTGGTTAATGTCTGCTGAGTATATTTTATCGGGCGGGAACAAAGATGTTGTTCTTTGCGAACGCGGCATCAGAACTTTTGAAAACTATACACGCAACACATTTGATCTTTCTGCTATTCCGGTTGTTCATAAGAAGAGCCACTTGCCGGTAATTGCAGATCCTTCTCACGCGACCGGATTAAGAGATCAAGTTCCTCCTATGGCTCGTGCAGCAGTAGCTGCTGGTGCAGACGGATTAATGATTGAAATCCATCACGATCCGGAAACAGCTTTAAGCGATGGACCACAAGCATTGCTTCCCAACACCTATCTTAAATTGATGGAAGAGTTAAGATTAATTGCAAAGGCAATCGGCAGGACCTTGTAATTGGAAATCAAAAGTGTTTCTATAATTGGATTAGGATTAATCGGCGGTTCGATTGCAAAATCTCTTAAGGTAAGCAATCTGCCGCTTCTCATTTCAGCATTCGATCATGAGCAAGTTCTTGATGCTGCTTTTGCAGAGAAAGTAATTGACCGTAAACTAAAATCAATTGATGAAGCGCTTGAATCGGAATTAATTTTTCTTTGTTTACCTCTCGATGCCTCGATAACTGCATTCAAAGAACTCGCGCCAAAACTCACCGACAAAAATCTTCTCACTGATGTCTGCGGTGTTAAAAGTATTTTCCACAAAGAATGGAAAGAATGCAATTCAAAAGGTTTCTTTACCGGCGGGCATCCGATGACCGGAAAAGAAAAAGGTGGATTTGAAAACTCCGATTCCCTCCTTTTTGAAAACTCGATTTACATCATTACTAACGAAGCAAAAGAATTTTTCGGCTGGAACGATTTTATTGATATTCTTCATTCGCTTGGCGCAAGAGTTGCGCTGCTAAATCCAAAAGTGCATGACATGGTTGTGGCTTCCGTCAGCCACTTACCTCAACTTGTTGCGGTGTCGCTAATAAACTCGGCAAATCTTAAAGACAGCGATGTTAATTTTTATGATTATGCGGCGGGCGGTTTCCGCGATATGACTCGTATTGCTTCAAGTTCCTTTGATATTTGGGAACCGATTGTAAGACAGAACAAAGATAAAATTCTCTCTGCCCTTTCTTCTTTTGAAGAAGAACTTCACGAAATGAGGAAGTTCATTACCGAGGACAAATTGAGTTCGCTTGCAAACCGGTTTGAAACTGCCAGAGTAAAGCGGGATGAGATTCCCAAGAATACAAAAGGGATGATCTCCCAACTATATGATGTTTTTGTTTACGTAAAAGATCAGCCGGGAGAAATTTCTAAGATTTCTACCGCGTTGTTTGAGAACAACGTTAACATCAAAGATATGGAGCTTTTGAAAATCCGGGAAGGAATGGGCGGCACTTTTCGTCTTGCATTTAGCACACAAACCGAAGCCAAACTTGCAAAAGAAGTAATAGAAGCTGTTGGTTTTTCAACGAAAGTTTAATAAGCTCTTAACTTTTTTTCTCCGGTCTGTATTTATCCAATAACTCCTTGTATCTAGGGTCTTCTCGAATATTATCCAAATCGGTATCTGACTGAATATGTTTTCTAGTAGTGTTATCTTTTATTAGCGCTGTCTCAAACCATTTTACCGAGTTTTCTACTTCACCCAAAAGTGAATAGAAACAAGAAATATTGTATGCCCCAGCGCCTTCTTTAATTCTTTCCGCCTTGCGACTAAGGACGATACTCTCTTTTATCAATTTAATTTTTTCGTCACCCACCTTATTTTTCAAAGCATATTCTTTAACAGCATTTCCCCAATTGTTGTAGGCTTCATGAAAATCTTTCTTTATTTCTACAGTCTTCTCATACTTATCGAAACTTTCCTTAAACAACTTCTCAGATTCTTCTCCTTCCTTTTGTTCGGCTAAATCAGATAAAGCATTTCCCCAATTGTAGTAGGCTTCATGCTTATCTTTCTTTATTTCCACAGCCTTCTCAAACTTTACAAAACTCTCCTTTAACAACCTCTCCGATTCTTCCCCCTCCTTTTGATCGGCAAAGTCATATAAAGCAATTCCCCAATTGTTATAGGCTTCATGATAATCTTTCTTTATTTCCACAGCCTTCTCATATTTATCAAAACTTTCTTTAAACAACTTCTCTGATTCTTCTCCTTCCAATTGTTTGGCTAATTCAGATAAAGCATTTCCCCAATTGTTGTAAGCTTCATACTTATCTTTCTTTATTTCTACAGCTTTCTCATATTTATCAAAACTTTCCTTTAATAACCTTGCGGATTCATCTCCCTCCTTCTTCATCGCTAATGCTTTCAGAGTGATTCCCCAATTGTAGTAGGCTTCATGCTTATCTTTCTTTATTTCCACAGCCTTCTTATACTTTACAAAACTCTCCTTTAACAACCTCTCTGATACTTCTCCTTCCATTTGTTTGGCTAATTCATATAAAGCAATTCCCCAATTGTTGTAGGCCTCATGCTTATCTTTCTTTATTTCTACTGCCTTCTCATATTTAGCAAAACTTTCCTTGAACAACTTCTCAGATTCTTCCCCTTCCTTCTTCATCGCTAATGATTTCAGAACAATTCCCCAATTGTAGTAAACAGCCGAATAGTATAAATTAATCTCATTGTCATTAGCTATTAAAATCTCATTCTCAATTAATTCTAATTTCTCAAAAGAATCGTTATTAAAAATCTCTTTAACTTTTTGCAGTAATTCATCCCTCGTTATTCTACTTTCAGTAGCTGCCTCAATATTTGTAAATCCTTTTCCCTCTTCAAAGCCGGTAATAGCAGCCTTAATCTGAGATTTTGTTTCAGTAAACATATCAAGGGTCTTGTCATCCTTAACTATCGGTAAAATTGTATCTATTTTTTTAAGCAAATAAGTAAATGGTTTGGAAAAGATTTCGGGTTCACCAATTTTAAGCTGGTTTCTCAATTCCAAAAAGAAAGTATCGGCATTATAGCCTTTCAGAAAATAGGAACCACTGGCTGGTTTCTCCAGTAGTTTTGTTTTAACATTATCGGAAGGTTCATTATCTTCAAATCCAACCCAATAAAGGTTCTCGCCAAAGTTACCTACCTTCACTAAATGATCAAGTACAGGGTCATTTCCGCTATAGCCAACTACTATCCAAGCTCTATTTACAGATATTTTGCTAAAGGTATCACTCATCACCTTGATCGGTAAATCCAGTTCATCATCAGTATTCAATTGCCAAAAACCATGTGCTTGTCCGTGTAAATGGATAATTGCCGGATATTCAAAATCCGCTGTAACAATCTCTCTTGTTATAGCAAGATCATATACAGACGGAATAATCCCGTAAAACTGAGTCAAACTTCTGAGCATCAATGGGTCGAAATTAGTGGTAACTACGCAGTCAACAAAACCTTGTGATACTAGTTGCGCAGCGTAATAATGAGCTGGATTAATCATCGCTCTTGAAATATAAGATTTGAATAATTTCTTTCTGTCATTGCTGGATAAACAATTCATATACTGAGGATATGTTTTCTTATCGCAACTTGAAACGAATTCTTTATAATCATCACTCGTTTCCAGATCATGCATTATCTCGCTTGCAAGAGGGATTCCGGCAGATTTAGAGGCACCGGCACCTAGGAAAAGTATTGTGGAATAGTTATCGCGACTTAGTTGTTTTACCTTAGTAGCAATTTGATTGATTTTTGTTTCCCTCATACAACCGCCCGGCAGTGTGTTAAAAATGTAGGAACAGAAATAAGGAAGATTTTTAACTAAAGCAACTTAATAAGCTCCAATTTAGCTTAAATACTTCGCTACCGCTTCTGCGCTTCTCTCACCATCAATAGCTGCAGAAACAATTCCACCGGCATAACCGGCACCTTCTCCGCAAGGAAACAATCCTTCAACTTCCACGTGCATTAGTGTTTCGCTATCGCGTGGAATTTTTATTGGCGAGCTTGTTCTTGTTTCTGCGGCAAGTATTTGTGCTTCGTCGGTAAGATAACCTCTCATTTTTTTATCGAACACAAATAAGCTTTGCTTCAATCCGTTTGCTATTTGTTTTGGCAGAAGCTCATGCAAAGGAGAAGAAACTGTTCCCGGTATATAAGAAGTCTCTGGTAAAGATTGAGAAGTCTTTCCCTTTACAAAATCTGTTATTCTTTGAGCCGGAGCGCGCTGAGTTTTTCCACCAGTTTCAAACGCAATTCTTTCAACTTCTTTCTGATACTCTAACCCAGCAAAAACTCCGTGGGAAGAATAATCTTTCCAATCATTTTCATTAACAGAAACTACAAAACCGGAATTAGCAAAGGGTGAATCGCGGCGTGAGACGCTCATGCCGTTCAGTACTAATTCATCTTTATCTGTTGAAGCCGGGATAATAATTCCGCCCGGACACATACAGAACGAGTAAACACCACGGTCATCTATCTGGCAAGTTAAACTGTAGCTTGATGCCGGCAGATTTGGATTACGCTCTTTGGAGTGATACTGCATTTCATCAATCAATACTTGCGGATGTTCAATCCGCACTCCCATTGCAAAAGGTTTTGCCTCAATTTTAATTTTGTGCTTATCTAGCAAATAATAAATATCGCGCGCTGAGTGCCCGGTTGCGAGAATTACTGCATCAGCTAAAATTTCTTTTGATTGATTTATAACTACGCCGCTAATCTTGTTTTCTTTTTTTACAAAATCCGTTACTCGTGAATCGAAATGAATTTCTCCGCCACTGTTAATAATTGTTTCTCGGATAGACTGAACGACTTTAGGAAGCTTGTTAGAGCCGATATGTGGATGAGCATCTATAAGTATTTCTTCATGCGCTCCATGCTGAACAAAAATATTTAAAATTCGTCCAACGTCTCCCCGCTTTGTAGAACGTGTATAGAGTTTTCCATCGCTGTATGTACCGGCACCGCCTTCACCAAAACAGTAATTGGAATCGGGGTTTACAAACCCATCTTGCTGAATAACTTTCAAATCCTTGCGGCGGGTTTGAACATCTTTACCCCGCTCTATTATGATTGGCTTAATACCAAACTCTATCAATCTTAATGCGGCAAACATTCCCGCGGGACCCATACCCACAATTGCAACTTTTCTATTTGTTATTACCGGCTGATATTTGATCAGCTTTCTCAAAGCTTCCGGTTGCTCTTTTACATAAACTATAGCTTTAATTCTGTAAACCGGATTTTTACTTCTGGCATCCACTGATCTGCGTACAGCTTGAACTGCCGTAATCTCAGCTAAATTGATTTTGAGTTTTTGAGCAGATTGAATTCTCAGAAACTCGTAATCATTCAATTTTTCGGGCGGAATTACTATTTCGATTTCATGCTTCATTGTAATTGAGAATGGAGAATTTAGAATTGAGAATTATATTTGTTTGCATCGTTTTATGATTGCAACTAATAAACGAATTAATTCATCACAGTCATTTAGTAAACTATGGGACTCTTTTTCATTAATAACATTTGTCTCCTTTAATATTTTCAGCCAGTATTCACTTTCACGAGCTTCTTTTAAAGCAATTGTAAGCTTGTTTAGAAAATCTTTTTTTGATGAAGCCTCTTGAGATTCAGCAACATTCGCCCCAATTGAAGTTCCACTTCTCAACAACTGTTTTAAAATATCTTTGATTTGATATTCTTCTTTAACACGTAAGAGATAGAACTTTACAATTCTGACTCCAAAATGAAAACTCTTTTCTAGAATCGGATTTCCATACTCCGAATGTTTTTCAAATACTTTCATTGAATTCTCAATTCGCCATTCTCAATTCTCAATTCTCAATTAATAAGTTGATTTAACCGCTCCGCCATCTACTACAATTGTCTGTCCTGTAATGTAACCAGCATGCTCGGAGGCCAAAAAAACAATCATAGAAGCAATTTCATCCGGACGGGCTAAACGTTTCATCGGGACTTCTGCCGCCATAGAAGCTAAGACTTCTTCGTGAGAAACACCCCGTTGCTTTGCGCGAACAACTGCCAGTTCATATAATCTTCCGGTAAGAGTGTAGCCGGGCGCAACATTATTAACTGTAATATTATGTTTGCCAACTTGCGAGCTTAAAGTTTTTGCGAAAGCAGTAACTCCGCTTCGCAAAGAATTTGAGAGAATTAAATTATCAACCGGCTGCTTTACAGCAAGAGAAGTAATGTTAATAATTCTCCCCCAGTTTTTCTCTTTCATTCCCGGCAAAACAAGCCGTGTAAATCTAACTGCACTCATCAGAACTTGCTCGAAGGCATGTTCCCAATTCTCATCTAAAAGAGCTTCAAAATATCCCGGAGTTGGTCCGCCGCAATTGTTAACCAAAATATCAACTGAGCCTAAATTGTGTTCAACATGCTTAACCAAATCTTCAATTTCATTTGGATTGTTGATATCGCATTGTTCCCACAACGGTTCATTTCCGTAAAGAGCTTTTATTTCATCAACCGCTTTAAGTAAATTATCCTTATTGCTCGATGAGATTGCAACACTACATCCTTCATTAATGAAAAGTTCAGCAGCAGCTTTTCCAATGCCAGCACTAGAAGCTGTAACCAAAACGGTTTTGCCTTTTATTTTCAGTTCCATGTTACACCAAATTTCTTGGTAGGAAATTAAAGACTTTTAGGGAAAGCTACTTTAAAAAAGAAATGCCGGATTGTCTCCGGCATTTAATACAAATATTTTGTTGCTTAGTCCTTTGCGGAGTTCAATTGCTCATTTACAATCTCTTCCGTATCAAGAGCAATTACCAATTCTTCGTTAGTTGGAATGCGCAAAGCTTTCACTTTGGAATTCGGTTTAGTGATAACAGTTTCTCCTTTAACATTATTATTGGCATCTTCGTCAAAATCTATTCCTATGAATTCCATATCGCTGCAAACTTCTTTTCTGACCAATTTAGAGTTTTCTCCAATTCCGCCAGTGAATACTAAAGCATCAACGCCGCCCATTGCCGCGGCATAAGCTCCAACATACTTCTTTATTCTATAATTGAACACATCAAAAGCCAATTTAGCTTTCTTATTTCCTTCACCAAGTGCTTCTTCAATCTCACGCATATCGCTGCTCTCGCCGCTAATGCCGATTAATCCGCTATGCTTGTTAAGAAGTGTATTTGCTTCTGAAAGTGAGAGACCTTCTTTAGCCATAATGTATAAGATAACCGAAGGGTCCATATCTCCGCTTCTTGTTCCCATTAATAAACCTTCGAGCGGAGTAAATCCCATTGTAGTATCAATTGAATGACCACAATCAATTGCAGCCATTGAGCATCCGTTACCAAGGTGAGCGGTAATAATTTTGAGTTCTTCGTAAGGTTTCCCGAGCAAAGTTGCTGCGCGGTGAGCAACATAACGGTGCGAAGTACCGTGAAATCCATAACGACGAATTTTATACTTTTTATAGAGTTCGTAAGGAATTCCATACAAGTAAGCTTTTGGAGGCATCTTAATATGGAACGAGGTATCAAAAACGCCAACCTGAGGAGTACTCGGTAAATGTTCTTTAGTTGCTTGAATACCCTTGATGTTTGGCGGATTATGAAGCGGTGCTAATTCAATGTTGTCTTTTAATGCCTTCATAACTTGATCGGTAATTAACACAGAACCGCTAAAAGTTTCGCCACCATGAACCACCCTATGTCCAACAGCATCGATTTCTTTCTTGTCTTTAATAACACCATGATTTGGCGAAAGTAGGACAGCAACGACATACTCTATCGCAATAGTATGATCTAAAATCTCTCCAACAATCTTGATTTTCTCTCTATCGTGCGGCTGATGTGTCAAAACCGCACTAGACATGCCAATTCTCTCTACCATACCTTTTGCTAACGCTATTGAAAGCGTTGTATCTATAAACTGATATTTTATTGATGAGCTTCCACAATTAAGCACTAAAACTTTCATTCTATCCTCAAAATTTTAAGAAATTATTCTACCATCAGAATCATATTTAAAGAATCCTTCGCCAGATTTTTTCCCTAGCTTACGTTCTCTTACAAGTTTTCTAAGAATTGGGCAAGGACGGTATCTTGGTTCACCTAATGTTGTCCAAAGAGTTTCCATCCATGCTAAAACTTCATCTAGACCCATGGTATCTGCCATTTCGAGCGGACCCATATTAAAATTATAACCTAAGCGCATTGCAGTATCAATATCTTTTGCAGTTGCTACGTCTTCAAGAAGGATATACATGGCTTCATTTAGGAGTGGCACGATAGCTCTTGTTGTAACGAATCCGGGATACTCATATACTTCAACAGCTGTCTTTCCAATTTTTGCAGCAAACTTTTTAATTACCTCAACCGTTTTGCTAGATGTATCCATTGCGCGGATCAACTCAACAAGAGGCACTTTAGGAACCGGATTTAAGAAGTGCATTCCAATAATCTTGTCTTTTCGGTTTGTTACTTCGGCAATTTTGGTAAGACTAAGTGTAGATGTATTGGAAATGAAAATTGTACCCGGTTTAGCTATTGCGTCTAACTCCTTAAAAATACTCTTCTTAAGATCATAATTCTCGTCAACGGCTTCAATTATAAGATCGCATTCCGGAATTTCTGCTTTGTCCGTAGTCCACTTAATTCGGCTGAGAACTGATTTCATTTCGCTTTGAGTCATAGCCCAACGAGTAATTTCTCTTTCCATCGAAGCTTTTAGACTGTCCTTGGATCTTTCAACTTGATCCTCATCGCGTTCTACAATTAACACATCCAAGCCGGCAGCAGAAATTGTCTGCGCAATTCCTTGCCCCATGATCCCGCCGCCAATTATAGCAACGTAATCTATACGCTCTTTTTCTTCAGTGCGCTGAACTTCGCCCAGCAAATCTTCTAATTTTAATTTTTCATCTGCCATAAGACTCTCTGCTTTTCAAAATTTAATTAACTGGTTAATGTTGCAAGAATTATACCATGCAAAATAGGCTTAATTGCTTGAGAAATGAAGAGTTAGATAATCATTTTATCAAGAAAAAGAAGAAATCATTCAATAGTGAGAAAAAAGAGATGGTGTTAAATCCATCCCTTTTGAAAACGAATTAAAGCATATGAATTGATCAAGAGAGCAATTAAAAGTAGAACAATAACATTTGGTAGAATCGTCATTAAATCGGCTTGACGCCACAAAACTTGCAGAAATGCCTCAACCGACCAATATGTGATTGTAGCTTTGCTTAGATGTTGCATCCAGTCCGGCAAAAGGCTAATAGGGAACCACGAACCGCCTAATGCAGACATTACAAGAATAAGCAAAGTGCTAAAGCCACTAGCTTGACTTAATGTTTTTACTACGGAAGTTATTGCCATTCCAAATGAAACTGCAGCGGCGGCAGATGCGATCATTACGATTAAAAGATTGCCAAAATTTGAGAAAACGCTCACATCAAAGAAAACCCAAGAGAAGAAGAATAGAACCAGAAGCTGAATCGTACCAAGTACTATGGAATAAATGTATTTACTCCAAAGGATTTGTGAACGGGAAATCGGCATACACAATATGCGTTTAAGAGTTCCCTCTTGCCTCTCCTCAAACATGCTTGTTGCTGCGCCGGTAAGTGAGAATAATAGAAACATCATTGCCCAGCCGCCAACTGTTCTTGTCAATCCGGGATTTGTAATTTTCTTACCAACTAGCTGCTCGCTTTCGAACTTAACTAGGTTACTAACAAAATTTCTCTGGGAACTAGAATCTTTAGCTTCTCTAAAAAGTGCAGTAGAATCGATTACCGTTAACGACCGAAGAATACTGTCCGGATTCACATCAAAAGATTCACCTACAATCCGACTAATATTTTTAACGAACTTCTCCCCTTTCAGATTTCCAATTTCCTTAATTGCAGCTCTCTGCATCAAAAGCGGCATCATTCGTGGAATCTGAGTAAAAATTGTTTGCTGAATGTTACCTTGAATTATGGAAGATTCAATTTCATTTTTAGGATCATAGTAGAATTTAAATTTGATCGAGGAAGATGTATCGGAAAGAAAATCCTTTGGCATTACAACAGCTGCGGAAATTCTGCCGGTTCTAACCCATTCCTTAGCAGTTTCTTCATCAAACTTAAGAGTGTCTTTTCCATTTTCAGATTCATAAGTTTTGACCGGGCGTAGAGATTTGGATGAATCAAGTCTTTGCTCAATTAATTTTGCAACAATCGAATTGCTCTCATTTACAAGAATTAAATTGGCCCTACCTCTAGGTCCGCCGCTACCGCCAAAAATATTTCCAAAAATGATGATCATAATCATTGGAACAATAAAAGTTAAGATCATAGCCGGTTTATCATTAATAAAACGGATAGTGTCCTTGATGATCAATCGATATATAGTTTTCAATCTCTCAAACTCCTTCCCGTCAAATTTAGGAAAACATCTTCCAGAGTTGCCCGGCTGATTTCAATGTAATTGTTTGGAATTCCAAAAAATTCAAGTTTACCATAAATTTTTGAAATCCTATCATAATCTTGATTTGGAATCAGTTCATAATAGAAATCTTGTTCGCTAATTCTTCCAATCTCGTTTAATTGAATCAATTTTTTGGTAGTATCTACAGTCTTCTGAATTTTAACCGTGTCTTTCTGATTCAAAAGATTAATTAATTCAACAAGCGTTCCGTTTGCTATAATTTTTCCATGATCAATAATTGCAAGTTTTGAGCAAAGCCGTTCGGCTTCTTCCATGTAATGAGTTGTATATACTATTGTTTTACCAAGTTTGTTAAGCTGTTGCAGCATTTCAAAAATAGCATTTCTCGATTGCGGATCTACGCCAACAGTTGGTTCATCACAAAGAATTATTGCCGGATTGTGCAAAATGCTAGCTGCAATGTTAAGCCGGCGTTTCATTCCGCCCGAGAATTCGTTTACTTTGTCTTTCCTTCGATCTTTCAACTGAACCAACTCAAGTGCTTCATCAATTTTCTTGTGAAGTTCTTTCCCATGTAATTCATAAAGTTCACCAAAAATTTTCAAATTCGTTTCAGCATTAAGCTCAAGATACAAACCAATATCTTGCGGCACATAACCAAGTTTTTTTCTTAATTGTAAGTTTCTTCCGCTAATCTCTTCCCCATCAATTGTGACATTTCCATTTTCCGGAGTAATATAACCAACGATAATATTCATTAGAGTAGTTTTACCAGCTCCGTTAGGACCTAGCAAACCGTAAAACTCACCTTTTTCGATTGTTAGATTAATATTATCGAGCGCGGTTAAATTCCCGAAATGTTTAACAGTATGATTAACTTTCAGCATATCTTCTTTTCTATCTTTATTTTTGATTGTTAAGATAAATGTTCTGAAAACACTAGCAAATTGATAAATGAACCCAATTGAAGCACTCAATAAATATTTAGGTTATACTTCCTTCCGAACCGGACAAGCAGAAATAATAAACTCAATTATTTCCGGTGAAAATGCGTTGGTTGTACTTCCTACCGGAGCCGGAAAATCTTTATGTTACCAAATCCCATCTCTCCTTTCCAAAAAATTTGCAATCGTAATTTCTCCATTGATAGCATTAATGAAAGATCAGGTTGATTCGTTGAACAAAGCAGACACAATCGCTTCATTCATTAACAGCTCGTTAGACTTTGCTGCCGGTGAGAAAGTTCTGAATTCTGTTGCAAACGGGCAAATAAAAATTCTCTTTGTCTCTCCGGAAAAGCTTAACAACACATCATTTGTAGAAAAAATCAAACAACTCTCTCCAGAATATATTTTTATTGATGAAGCACATTGTATTAGCGAGTGGGGACATAATTTCCGACCAAGCTACAGAAAGATTCACGAATTCATCGAGCATTTAGGAATAAAAAAAGTTTCAGCCTTCACTGCAACTGCGACTGAAGAAGTGCGTGAGGATATTGTAAAGCAATTGTCGCTGCAAAATCCGAGAGTTTTTGTGCGTGGATTTGAGCGGGAAAATCTTCACTTAAATGTAATGGCATCGATTAGAAAGAAAGAGAAAGCAGCAGAGATAATCAGAAACAACAAACTTCCGGCGATAGTTTATACAGCAACCAGAAACGGCGCAGAAGAATTAGCAGAATATTTAAGGAAAGAATCTATTAACGCAGTTTTCTATCACGCTGGTTTGCAGTCGGAAATGAAAAGAATTATTCAAGATGATTTCATGTCCGGCAGAGTAAAAGTTATTTGCGCAACCAATGCATTCGGAATGGGAATAGACAAAAATGATATTCGCTTAGTAATTCACTTTAATATGCCGGGGTCCATTGAAAATTATTATCAAGAAATTGGAAGAGCCGGTAGGGATGGAAAACCGTCAAAAGTTTATTTGCTTTACGAAGAACGAGACGTACAAATTCATGAATACTTTATTAAAAGCGCTACACCTTCAAGAGATCAGATTGAACTTGTTTATGATGCTATATGCGACTACGCAGGCATTGCTGTTGGAATGCAAAATGAAATTGCCATTGTACATGACGCTAACCTTTCCAAACTCTTCGAGATTAATCAACTCTCAAACGGAATCGTTCAATCATCTATAAAAGTTTTGGGTGAATCCGGTTACCTTAGTTTTAAAAGCGAATTATATGGATATCACACAGTCCGTTTTCCCTTAAAACCGGATCAACTTCGCTCTTTCATAAATAACTTTGCTAACGCAACACATAAAGATTTACTGCTGCTTCTTGCTAAGTCTTACGGAAGTAAAATTTTTACTGAATCGACTCGAATTGATATCAAGTCAATAGCCGAACGATTGGAAACTTCAGTTGAAGATATCATAGAAGACTTATCTGCATTGCTTCAAGGTGGAATAATTGAATACAAAAAGCCGCCGAAGAATCCTTCTTTTATGCTAGCTCAACCAAGAGTGCAATCGAAAACATTGCAGCTGAACCTTGCAATGTTGAAAGCAATAAAGAAGAACATGGAACACAAGCTTGAAGTGATGGAAGAATTTGTTTCAACTAATAAATGCCGTATGGGATATATATTAAACTACTTTGGGCAAAATTCGAATGATTACCGTTGCGGCAAATGCGATAATTGCCTCGAAGGCGGAACGGCCCAATCACTAGACTATATAGACGAAATTATTCTTCGCACTTTGCATGAATCGAAAACTCCATTGAGAAAAAAAACACTCATGCAAATTTTACAAGGCAGTTCTACACTTTATTCTTTTAATAAACTTAGTACTTTTGGAACTTGCGTTCACTTCAGCAAAGATCAGATTGAAGAGGCTATTGAACAATTATTAATTGCTAGAAAAGTTTTAATAAGCAATGAAGTCATAAAACTTTCCGAAACCGGAAATGACTTCTTTACAAATGATCGGTTGACTGAAGCTAAAAGCAATCTTGCCGAATATGAAAACGAATTGAAATTGTTTAACGCACTTCGACAAATCAGAAAAGATGCATCCGAAAAATTTGGACAACAGCCTCACTTGATTTGTACTGATGAGATTCTAAGAGCTATCTCAAAGGCAAAACCGGCTTCCTACTCGGCTTTGCTAAGCGTTGCCGGTTTTACGCAAAGGATGTTTAATAAAATTGGGGATGACGTAATAAACACCGTTAAAACGATTGTACAAAGTGATCTTAGTAAAAGAGAAATCCAAACGAGCAATCTGCCCCGCAAATCGAAACTGATTTTGGAGTTAGTTGAAAAAAAATATTCGCTAGTTGAGATTTCCGAGTTGGCCAAGATTTCAGAATCTCTTTTATCTATTCAACTTGAAGGTTTGATAAGCATGGTACCGGATTTGGATATAAGCAATTTAATCAGCAAAGAAGAGCTTACAGAAATAAATGCGAAGATAGATGAAGGAATTACAGAAGTAAAAGAGCTGAAGAATACGTTGGGAGGAAAAATCAGTTATGCAAAAATTAGAATAGCATTATCAAAAAGAAGTTTTAATTAACAGCGCCGCTTTTGCGAAGGTCATCTAAAAGTAATCTTGTTTTGGTAAAAAATCGTTCCCAGGCTTCTTTATCGTTTCCAAGAGAATTTAAATCACTTTCAAATACTTTTTCAGTCGTTTTGAATTTTTTGAACAATTTAGCTTTTTCTTCTTTCAGAATAGCCGAATTGTCCTTATGAGTCTCTTCAACAATAAGATTTTCTACATATAACCGAACTAATGTATCTTCATCCGGCTTGTTTTCTTTGCAAGCTGAAACGAATAATAAAAAAGCAATGAATAAAATCTTCCAGCTA
This sequence comes from Ignavibacteriota bacterium, assembly GCA_043807765.1. Classification (GTDB taxonomy): domain Bacteria; phylum Bacteroidota; class Ignavibacteria; order Ignavibacteriales; family Melioribacteraceae; genus Stygiobacter. The sequence continues at coordinate 43,551 of JAZDFQ010000094.1, read as the reverse complement.
TTTCTTTTTGCTAGCTTCAAAGAGTATCCGTTTTTCTCGATCCGATAATCCTTGATATCCACTCTGAGAAATCTTATCGAGAATTTTATCTATTTCTTCTTGGTTTACTTCTTCTTCAGTAGGCTTGCTGTTCAAATCGTAAAACTTAGCTTCTTCAACATCTACCTTGTTCGCCGGTTTTCTCTGAAAAGGTTGTCTGAATGAACCACTCGAATAACCTCCGGGCTTTTTAAATGAATTAAACATCTTTCCAACGTTAATACTCTTTCTTCTATCGATCATAAGAAAAATGAAAGCTGTTAAAGCTCCACCTAAATGTGCTAAGTGAGCAACAAACGAAGCTTCGCGTACGGAAATAAATTCCAGGATAATGAAAAATGAAATAAGATATTTTGCTTTAACCGGAATGAGGAAATAAAACATAATGTATCTATCCGGAAAGAACATCGCAAAGGCGATCATTACACCGTAAACAGCACCACTCGCGCCAATTGTAAATCCGGCTGAATCTGATAACAAAGGGGTTCCAACTAATTGTAAAAAGCCGGCGCCTAATCCGCTCAGAATATAGAAGATCAAAAATTTTTGCGAGCCCATCAAATTTTCTATTTCCATACCAAACATCCAGAGCATCAGCATATTGAAGAAGATATGCATGAAGTCTCCGTGCATAAACTGGTATGTTAGCAATTGCCATATCTGAAAATTAGAATCGATTCCTTCTAATGGATTTAATGCGAAATAATGATTGAGAACATATGTTCCCGGAACACCTCCAAACGAAAGGCTTTCAAAAATCATCTGAACAAAAAAAACAGCAACGTTTGCAATCAGAAGATTTTTAATCATTGGCGGAAAAAAAGAAAAGCCGCCGGAAGGACGGTAATAATCGCGTGAATCTAAACCCATTTTAATTCCTCAAAAATAATATGATTCTAAAAAGAAAGAGTAGGACTTGTTCCCAAGTCCACTCTTTTCCTTTTAACTTAACAACAAATTACTGAGCATCGTTCAATGCTGCAACTCCGGGAAGAACTTTTCCTTCTAGGAATTCTAATGAAGCGCCGCCTCCGGTTGAAACGTGAGATACTTTATCATCCAATCCGGCTTTGCTTATAGCTGCAGCAGAATCTCCGCCGCCAATGATTGTAATAGCACCGGCTGCTGTTGCCTCTGCCAAAGCTTGAGCTATTGCATTCGTTCCGGTAGCAAAATTATCAAATTCGAAAACGCCCATTGGACCATTCCAAACAATAGTTTTGCTTTCTAATACTATCTTAGAGAATTCTTCAACTGTGTTTGGACCAATATCCAAGCCCATTTTATCTGCCGGGATGTTGTTGGAATCAACAACATTTGCCGGTGATTCGTTTTTGAATTCAGAAGCAATAACGTTATCCTTTGGCAAAAGAACTTTTGCTTTGCAAGTTTTGAATTTTTCCAACATTTCTTTAGCTAGTTCAACTTTTTCAGCTTCCAAAAGTGATGTCCCAATTTCGTAACCCATTGCTTTGTAGAATGTGTAAGCCATACCTCCGCCGATTAATAAATAATCAACTTTCGGTAATAGGTTTTCAATAACATCAATCTTGCCGGAAATTTTTGAACCGCCAAGAATTGCTGTAAAAGGACGAACCGGATTAGCAACTGCTGTTCCGAGATAGTCTAATTCTTTCTGCATCAAATAACCGGAAGCGCAAACTTTAATAAACTTAGTTACACCTTCTGTTGAAGCGTGAGCGCGGTGAGCCGAGCCAAATGCATCATTTATATAAACATCTCCAATCTCAGCTATTTGCTGAGCAAATTCCGGAACATTCTTCTCTTCTTCTGCATGGAAACGTAAATTTTCAAGCAACAATACTTCGCCATCTTTCATAGAATCAACGATTAATTTAACTTGCTCGCCAACACAATCCGGTGCAAATTTAACGTCTGTTTCCAACAATTCACCTAAGCGGATTGCAACCGGCTTTAAGCTGTACTTTGGATTTGGTCCCCCTTTTGGTCTTCCAAGGTGGCTCATCAAAATACATTTTCCACCCTCAGCAATAATTTTTTTGATTGTAGGCAATGCGGAAGTTATTCTAATATCGTCTGTAATTTTTAAGTTTTCATCTAACGGAACGTTGAAATCAACACGAACAAGAACTCTCTTCCCTTTCAATTCAACGTTATCGATACTTAACTTTTTCATGTTTCCTCCAATAAATCTTCGTGATAAAAAGACGTCCGCCAGTTGGCGGACGTCATGACAAAATATAAAGTTAACTTAATTAAGCCATCTTTAAGAGCAAGTCGATAACGCGGTTTGAATAACCCCATTCGTTATCATACCATGTAACTATCTTGAAGAATCTCTTTTCGCCTTTTAAGTTGTTCTGCTTTGTAGCTAAGGAATCATAGATTGAAGAACGTTCGTCGTGAATGAAATCTGTAGATACAACTTCTTCATTAGAATAACCTAAAATTCCCTTCAAATAAGTTTCACTTGCTTTTTTTAATAAAGCATCAATTTCTTCAATAGAGGTTTCTTTTTCTGAACGGAAAGTTAAATCAACAACAGAAACGTTAGCTGTAGGAACGCGGAAAGACATACCGGTTAATTTACCTTTTGTTGCCGGCATTACTTCTCCAACTGCTTTTGCAGCACCGGTAGAAGATGGAATAATGTTAATTGCAGCTGCGCGACCGCCTCTCCAATCTTTCTTTGAAGGACCATCAACAGTTTTCTGTGTAGCTGTGTAAGAGTGGATAGTCGTCATTAAACCGGTTTCAATCCCGATTCCTTCTTTAAGAAGAACATGAACAACCGGAGCTAAACAGTTTGTTGTACATGAAGCGTTCGATACGATTGTATGTTTTGCAGCATCATATTCAGCATCGTTAACACCCATTACAATAGTCTTTACATCGCCTTTACCCGGAGCTGTGATAAGAACTTTCTTTGCACCGGCAGCCAAATGTCCTTTAGCTTTTTCAGAATCAGTGAACAAACCGGTTGCTTCAAGAACGATATCCACACCTAATTCTTTCCAAGGTAATTGTGAAGGATCTTTCTGAGCCATAATACATTTAATTTCATCACCATTAACAACTAGTATGTCGTCTGTCTCTAAGGAAGGATCGCTTTTTTTGCTGGTTACTGTACCTTTGAATTTACCATGAATGGAATCATATTTTTGTTGATAAGCAAAATATTTTGCGTCGGTGCTAACATCAACAACTGCTACGACGTCTACTTCTTTTCCAAGAAGATTTCTTTCGGCTAAGACACCAATTATTTGTCTTCCGATTCTACCGAATCCGTTGATACCTACTTTTACTGCCATTACTACTTTCTCCTATTACATGTGGTTATATTTCTCAAGGGCAAATATAGACATTCGTGCCAGAAGTTTCAACGAATCGCGCTTGTCTTTTTAATTTCGAAAAACATCGTTGTTCCTTATCCACGAAAAAATTATCTTGCTTATATACATGCAAATTTTTTTAACAATTAGTAGAGGGTTTTAATGGCAGCGTCCGAATTCCTTACTTACGTTCCAATTTTTTCGGAATTGGAAAATGATGCATTAGAAAAAATTGAAAAAATTGGTTCGCGAAAGGCATATACTAAAAACGATGTTATCTTGATGGAAGAAGATGCCGGCACTGCCCTTTTTGTCATTGTTAAAGGGAAAGTAAAAGTAAGCAGAACCAGCAATGATGGACGCGAAGTAATTCTAACAATCCTTGGCGATAGCGATTTCTTTGGCGAGATGGCTATTTTAGATGGACTTACCCGCTCTGCAACCGTTACAGCTATCGATGAAAGCGAACTCTTTTTGATCCAGCGAAATGATTTCTTAAATCTCCTATACGAACACCCGGAAGTTTCTGTTGCACTCCTTCAAGAACTTACTAGAAGATTAAGAAACGCAGATATGAAAATAAAAGCGCTTTCACTTAAAGATGCCGAAGGAAAAGTTGCAACTGTAATTCTTCAACTAGCTGATGATATTGGCAAGATAAAGCAAGGTATTGTAGAGATCGAAAAACTTCCTCTTCAACAAGATTTGGCAAATATGGCCGGAACCTCTCGCGAAACAATTTCCAGAACACTTCACTCTTTTGCCAAAAAAGGATATGTTGAAATGGAAGGAACCAAACTGAGAATTCTTGATTACGAAAAGTTTAAGGAAAAGTTCATCTAAATGACTCAAATCAAAATTGACTTACACACTCATACACTTCATTCTGATGGGGCTTTAACACCTTATGAATTAGTTACGCTTGCTCATAAAAGCGGTTTGCAGACAATTAGCATTACTGACCACGATTCTCTTTATGCATTGAAAGAAGCATACGAATGTGCAAAAGATCTTGGGATGGAGATTATTCCCGGCGTTGAAATCAGCACTGATATTGATGATAAAGAAATACATCTTCTCGCATACTTTATAGATACTGAAAATGAAGAGCTGGATAAATATCTTAGTTTTTTTCGTGAAGAAAGATTTCACCGTGCAAAACGGATGGTTCAAAAGCTACGGAATCTCGGTTTGAAAATTTCAATCGATGATGTAATGGCTCATGCCAAAAATTCTGCTGTTGGAAGACCACATATTGCTTACGCAATGACTGATCTTGGCATCGTTAAGAATTATCAAGAAGCATTTGAGCGCTATATTGGGGATTATGGACCAGCTTTTGAACGCAAGATTCACGTATCCCCACAAAGTGCACTTAAGCTTATTAACGATTCCGGCGGTCTCTCATTTATCGCACATCCGGGATACATGAAAGAACATTTTTTGATGAGTTTAATTAAAGCCGGAATTGATGGAATTGAGGTCATTCACCCTTGTCATAACGAAAGTCAAATCCAGTTTTACAGAGGAATAGTTAATCAATACTGCCTACTTGAATCGGGCGGTTCCGATTTTCATGGAGGGAAAAAAATGGATCACGATAATCTGGGTAAATATTATATTTCGGGTAGTCAATTGGATGCAATGAGAAAAATGTTGCAAAAGAACAGTGCATAAATCTTACCACAAAACATATCGCGCATGAATTTTTCTACTTTTTGATCAAACTTTTATAGGTAAATTTGCCCATTATTTTTTCTACAATCTATTAATCACAAAACGAGGATTGGATGAAAGCATCAAAAATTATTTTGATTGTTTTTATTTCTGCTGTTAATATGCTTGCACAAAACTTTGGCTCATGGAAAATTTATGCAGATATGAAATCAATTAGCGGAACGGTAATTATTGGGAATGATATCTGGGCTGCAACTACCGGTGGCGCTTTCAAAACCGGTACGGCTGATACTTCTTTCCAAATTTACACCAAGGCCGATGGATTGAGCAGTCAGAATCTTACTGCTGTTGGGGTTGATGCCAATAAGAATATTTGGTTCGGTTCGGGTGAAGGGCACATTAACGTATTGAACACCTCCAGCAATTCAATAGCGAAAATCCTCGACATATTTAATTCCAACAAAACACAAAAAAGAATAAACAACATTTTCATTAAAGGTGATTCTGTAATTGTTTCTACGGAGTTTGGAATCACTGTTCTAAGTGCGCAGAAATTGTCGTTGCTTGACAGCTTTCTGAAACTTGGAAGTTTCTCGGCAGAATCAAAGGTCATAAGCACTTTCAAGAGTAATTTATTTTACGTCTGCACTCAAAATGGAATTGCCGTACAAAAAGTTGGCGCGCAGAATCTTTCTGCACCCGAATCGTGGAATAACTATACACTTGTAAGCGGAATCCAAAGTGCTCAGCCTTATAAAGTTATTCAGTACAATTCGGATATTCTTGCCGCTACTTCGAAAGGTGTTTTCAGATTCCAAAACAATACTTGGAGCGAATTTCTACTCAAGGGAACGAATGTAATAGATTTTGCTGTAAGCGGTTCTTCCCTTCTGTTATTAACCAGTAATAAGATTTACCAGTATTCCGGGAATCAAGAAACAGAGCTGTATGAAAATAATTCCGTTACGTTTAGCTCAATTACCCCATCCGGACAATCAAATTATATTGCTACAACTGCCGGATTAATTGAATTAAAAAGCAATATTGCCAGAAGAATTTTACCAAGCTCGCCGGCAAGTAATTCATTCCTAAATATGGCTGTCGCTCCAAATGGTTCAGTATGGATTGCTACCGGGAAAGATGTGACTGGAAAAGGATTTTTTGAGTTTGATGGCAATTCTTGGAAAACATACAACATGAAGAATTATTCTCAATTACCTACCGATGCTATTTACAATATTTCAATAGGAGCGGATTCTACTATTCTTTTAGGGTCTTGGGGACAAGGAGCTATTTTCTATAAGAAGAATACATTCAGTGTTTTTAATACTACTAATTCCGGGATGACCGGGATTCCAGCTAATGACAAATTTCTAGTAATTTCTGATTTGAAAGCTGATACTAAAGGAAACGTTTGGTTCTTAAATCCTCTTTCTGCCGCCGGTAAACCGCTTAGCGTTTACACTAAGGACAAAAAATGGTATCACTATTCATTCACTAGCCCGACAATATCAACAAGTGAGTTTCTTGATAAAATGGTTATTGATGAGAATAGTTACAAGTGGTTTTTTGCAACTCAAGGAAATAGAGGAATATATTATTATAACGACAAAGGTACACTAGAAAATACATTGGACGATACTCAAGGATTTCTCTCTAAATCTGATGGTCTTTCCAGCGATTTAATTTCTTGTCTAGCAATTGATAAACGTGGACAACTTTGGATTGGAATGGATATCGGTATAAACATGATAAGCGATCCTTCCAGACCAAAAACTACTTTAACTACTCTAGCCGGACTTTCAGTTCGTAATCAAATGGTTAATTGTATTGCCGTGGACCCGATCGATCAAAAGTGGATTGGAACTAACAATGGTGTCTTCGTTTTGTCTCCCGATGGATATCAGCTAATTAATTACTTCAATTCTAAAAACAGTCCGCTGCCGGATGATAATGTTATGAGTATCGCCATAGATCCTAAAAGCGGAAAAGTTTATATGGGTACAGATTACGGTTTAGCAGAACTTTCTACATCTTTCGTAGAGCCAAAAGAAAGTTTTGAAAGTATTTTTGTTTATCCAAATCCGTTTATTATTGGGAATGATGAGAGCAGTGTAACTATTGATGGGCTTGTTAGAAACAGCAGCATAAAAATCTTGAGCATTGCCGGAGACTTGGTTGCAAATTTTGAAACGCCCGGCGGGAAAATTGCATTTTGGGATGGCAAAAATACTCAAGGCAATTACGTTGCAAGCGGTGTCTACATTATTGTGGCTTCGGATCAAGAAGGCAACAATATTAAAACATCTAAAGTGGCTGTTATTCGTAAATAATTGATAAAGAAATTTTCCTAATTCTATGATTGATATATCTAATCTTTCTATTCAGTTCACCGGTGAAAATTTATTCGAGGGTGTAAATCTTAGAATTTCCCGTCACGATAAAGTTGCATTAGTTGGATCGAACGGAACCGGAAAATCTACCTTCCTAAAACTTCTCTGCGGATTAGAGCAGCCGGAATCCGGCAGCATTAAAAAGCAGAAAGGAATTAAGATTGGATATTTACCTCAAGACATAATTGCTTTCCGCGGACAAACATTATTTAACGAAGTTAAGTCTTCACTCCCCGACATTAATTCTTTAGATGAACGGGAACAACTTATTCTGGAGAACCTAAACGACGCTTCCCTTTCGGAAGAAGACCGCTCAGAAGTCTTGGAAGAACTGGGCGAGATTCATCTTAAGAAGGAACAGATTGATTTTTACTCTGCAGATTCCAGAATTGAAAAAGTGTTAATGGGTTTGGGATTTAGCGAAAGAGATTTCTTTAGAAGAACTGAAGAATTTTCCGGCGGCTGGCAAATGCGCATTCAAATGGCAAAAATTCTTCTTTCCCAAAACGATTTGCTCTTGATGGATGAGCCAACTAATCATTTGGATATTGATACGTTAGGATGGCTGATAGATTTTCTGCAATCATCTAATGCAGCGCTCATAATAATTTCTCACGATAGACATTTCATTAACAGTGTAACCTCAAGAACAATTGAGGTCTTTGACAGACAAATTAATTTCTATTCCGGTAATTACAGTCAGTATTTAGTTTACAAAGAGGAACGGGAAAAGCAGCTTGTTGCGCTTCAAAAGAACAGAGAAAAACGCAAAAAAGAAATTGAAGGATTTGTCGAGCGCTTCCGCTACAAAGCATCAAAAGCCAGACAAGTACAGAGCAGAGTAAAACAGCTCGAAAAAATTGAAACGATAGAAATTTCATCTGACGAACGAAAGATTGCGCTCCGTTTCCCCGATCCTCCTAAGAGCGGAGTAATTCCGGTAGAGATTAAAGCTTTAAACCATAATTACGGTCCTTTGCAAGTTTTGAAAGACGTAACTCTTGAAATTGAGCGTGAAGATAAGATTGCTATTGTTGGACCAAACGGCGCCGGCAAAACTACACTCGCAAAAATAATTGCTTCCAAACTTACTCCGACCAGCGGCACGGTTACACTTGGGCACAACACGGTTATGTCTTACTACGAACAAGAAGTCGCGGATTCCATCGATCCGGATTTTGATCTTGTTGATGCGCTTGAAGAAGTGAACAACAACCTTTCAGCCGGAGAAATCCGTTCGATACTTGGATCATTTTTGTTTTCCGGCGATGATGTTTTCAAAAAAATCAAAGTCCTATCCGGCGGAGAAAGAAGCAGAGTTGCACTTTCCAGACTCCTTTTGATGAAGGCAAATTTGATTATTCTTGATGAGCCGACAAATCACTTGGATTTTTCTTCCAAAGCTATTCTGCAAGAAGCATTGATGAATTTCAGCGGAACATTGATTATCGTTTCTCACGATGTGGACTTCCTTCGCCCAATTGTGAATAAAGTAATAGAAATTAGAGAATGTAAGGGAAAGATTTTCCCGGGCAACATCGATTACTATTTGTTGAAGCGGCAAGAATTGCTCGAGCAAAAAACTATTGTAGAAGAAACTTCTTCAACAGAAAAAACGACGAGGAAAGATCAAAAAAGAGTTGAAGCTGAAATCCGCCAAAAGAAATTTGCTGCTACAAAAACCTTAAGAGCTGAGTTGGAAAAATGCGAGAATGAAGTTGCATTGCTAGAGGGACAAAAAGGAAACTTAGAGAGTGAACTTGCAGATCCCAAAATTTTCACTAATCCCCAGTTAGCAAAAGAAAAGAATCTTGATTACGAAAAAATCAAAGTCCAGCTTGATAAGGCTTATCAAGTTTGGACGGAGCTTTCCAACGAGCTTGAAGAAATTGAAAAAAAATTCGAAATAAGTTAATTGCCTAAAAATTCTTCAGCCAAAGCAATTCCACCATACAAAGCTGCGTCATCACCCAACTTTGTTTCAAAAATCTTAACACATTTACCCGGCGCTTCAAGTACAGATTCATTAAAAGTTTTGGTAATTATAGGTATCATAAATTCATGCATTGCTTCAATAACGCCGCCGCCAAGTACAATTGTATCTATGTTAAGAAGTGTTGTAATGCTTCCGAGCACGGTTCCAATAGTTTTGCTGGCTTTGGTAATCTGTTTTATTACAATCGGATCTTTTTTAGCAAGAGCTTCTGCAAGAGCCTTGCTCTTCAAAGATTTCTTCTGATTCTTTGATTCCTTTAACGTGCTCTTCTTACCTCTTTTCAAGTTCTTTTTTACTTCTCGAACTATTGCAGTCCGGCTTGCTGTTAGTTCGAATGTTGAATGAATTGGAGAGATCGAGAATGCACCTTTAGCATCAACAAGCATATGTCCAATTTCTCCGGCATAGAAGGTTGAACCTCTGTAAATTTTTCCATCAAAGAAAAGTGCACCGCCAATTCCCGTTCCTACAAAAACCACAATCATGTTTTTTACTTCATCTTTAAGCTCATATTTCTTTATCCCTAATCCGGCAAGATTCACATCATTTTCTATTAAGACAGGAATAGCTATCTGACTAGAGAGTGCTTCTTTAATATTGTATTCAACTAAGCCAAGATTTGGTGCAGTTGCAATTGTTCCGGTTGAAGGATTAACAGTGCCGGGAACTCCCAAGCAAACAGCTTTAATGTCTTCTTCTTTAAGTTGGTTCTCTAAGAGGATTTGCCTAACTGAATTGGAGATCGAGAGCACAATTTCATCACCACCCTTTTCAATATCAGTAGCTACTTTTACTCTTGATACAATTTCATTTTTATCATTAAGTAGAGCAGATAAAATTTTTGTTCCGCCTAAATCAACACTAATGATGTAAGAAGCAGCCATTTTCTCTCCAGATTTGTTAGCAGTACAGGTAGAATAGTTATTTTATTTTTTACTAAATTTCTCTAAGAAATAGATGAATGAATGGTGAATTCTTCCCACTCAAGATAATAGTTTTTTGAATTATGCGGGAGATCTAATGCATATAAATTTTTCGAATATTCCGGCGCACCAAAATTTATTCTTGGATTACATTGAGGAATTTGAGAATGTAGCAAGATTTTATGGAAAGAACTTTAGAGAAGCCGGCCAATTCCTTCCTCATTTTAATAAATTGGCATCTAAGGATAGACCTCACCGGGCATTGCTATCGGAGATTGTCCAAACTCAATATCACAAGCAAAAAATATCAAAAGCAACACAACACAATATAGACAATCTGGCCTCGCCAAAAACAATTGCAATTGTTACCGGACAGCAATTAGGGTTGTTTGGCGGCCCGATGTACACTTTCTACAAGACAATTACTGCAATAAAGCTCTGCGAATACCTAAGCAAGCAATATTCCGGGTTTAATTTCGTACCGGTTTTTTGGCTTGAAGGCGATGACCACGATTATGATGAAGTACGAGCGTTTTCTGTTCTAAGCAATGATAATTCTTTCCTCAGTATTCAGTATGATGATGGTTTAGGAGAGGAAATTAACCGTGGTTCAATAGGCGGACTAAAGTTTAATGAGAATTTGAATACAGTTTTTGAAAATCTTGGGAACACACTTAGGGATACTGAATTCAAAGCGTCATTAATTGATTTGTTGAAATCAATTTATCAGCCGGGTAAAACATTTCTGGAATCGTTCCGCGAATTGATGATTAATTTGTTCGATGAATATGGCTTAGTTGTTTTCAATCCTATTGATAATGCGGCAAAACGACTGCTGATTCCGGTTTTCAAAAAAGCGATTGCAGAATACGCCGATCAATCTACCGCACTGGTTGAAAGAAGCGCCGAACTGGAGGAAGTATATCATGCTCAAGTAAAAGTAAAAGCTATTAACATGTTTTACGTTGATGATAATGAGCGACTGCTGATTGAGCCGACAGATTCCGGTGATTTACGTTTGAAAGGAAAGAGAAAAAAATTCTCCTTCGAAGATATGCTGAACCAAATCGAACTCAATCCGGAAAAGTTTAGTCCGAATGTGCTGTTAAGACCAATTTGCCAAGACTACTTATTTCCTACTGGCTTTTACATAGGAGGCCCCGGAGAAATCAGCTACTTCGCGCAAGTAAATCCTTTGTATGAAATTTATAACGTTGAAGAACCGTTTATCTATCCAAGATCGAGCGCAACAATTGTAGAACAAGGGGTAAATCAAGTTTTGCAAAAACATGGATTCTCATATACAGATATTTTCAGCGATGAAAAAGAATTAATCCAGAAGATTGTTGATGCTTCTTCCGAAGTTAATCTGGAGGCTTTGTTCGAAAAATCCAATGAAGAGATTCGTAAGCAGTTTCTTGAGATTTCTCAAAACCTCAGCACAATAGACAAAACTTTGGGCGATCTTTCTGAAAAATCCAGACAGAAAATTGAGCAGACTTTAGATTACCTTAAGAATAAAGCCTCGGATGCCGAAAAGAGAAAATATGATACTTCTATCCGCCAACTTACAAAAGTTAGAAATGTTTTATTCCCTAACGGAAGTCTTCAAGAGAGAGAAATCAATTTTATTTACTTTGTGAATAAGTATGGAATTGATTTCTTGAAATGGATTTTCAACGAGTTGGAGATTAACCGTTTCGATCATCAAGTCTTGGAATTGTAAGCCAGTCCGGTAAGTTGATTGTAAAACTTAGGATTGGAAATTCCAACACACTCGAAGCCGGAAACTATTCCTCCATTTTCCAGTAATGTAGATAGTACTCCGAAAGTCATAGCTATGCGATGATCATCATAACTTTCAAATTCAACAATGTTTGAGGATGGTATTCCGGAAAGCTCAAATCCATCTTCAAACTCGTCAACCGTAAGCCCGATTTTTTTGTAATTCTCGCAAAGAGATTTAATTCTGTCCGATTCCTTTACTCTTAGTTCTGCTGCATTTTCAATTCTAAAATTTCCTTCTGCAAATAATCCGGCAACTGATAGAATTGGAATTTCATCAATGATATTTGGAATAAGTTCTTTGGGAACACTTATATTTTTCAAATTACTCGATGCAACAATTATATCTCCCGTTTCTTCACCGCTCTCCTTTTTGCGGTTCTGAATCTGAATGTTTCCGCCCATCTTCTGCAGAATTGTTATCAGTCCGGTGCGTGTTGGATTAAGCGAAACATTGCGAAGAATCAGCTCTGAATCCTTCAACAAGAGTGCGGCTACAATAAAAAATGCCGCGCTGGAAATATCGGCTGGAACAGTTATATCAGCCGGCTTAGGATAATTCTTATTGGAGGCATAAATCTTCATCCCCTTTTCAGTTTCAGCGGTTTTTAGTCCGAGCATAAGTTCAGTATGATTGCGTGTTGCAACCGGCTCGACGAATTCAGATTCCTCATCTAAGTGAATTGCCAGCAGAATCATAGCGCTTTTAACTTGCGCGCTCGCTACTTGAAAAGTGTAATTAATACTGTGAATATTTTCCGAGGGAGAAATTTTCAGCGGCAAAGTTCCATTTTCATTTGCAGCTAGATTAGCGCCCATCAGTTTAAGCGGTTCAACTATTCTCTTCATCGGTCTTTTTGATAGCGATGCATCTCCGATAATTTCGCTTTCAAACTTTTGCGCCGATAAAATTCCACTTATCAATCTTGTAGTTGTGCCGGAATTGCCAGCGTCTAATTGCGTATCGGGCGGTGTAAGTTTTCCAAATCCCTTTCCTACAACCTCAATTGTATTTTCGCATCTCTTAAATTCGCATCCCATCTTAGCAAAGCAGTTTATCGTAGAAGTTACATCTTCCGACTCCGAGCAGTTTCGTATAACAGATTTACCCTCAGCCATGGAAGCAAACATAACAGCTCTATGAGAGATCGATTTGTCTCCCGCAAGAAACAATTCCCCTTTCAAACCATTTATCTTTTCAAATTTCTGGATCATTTATCGCACCACCGATCAACTAGATTTTCGAGTTCTTCCTTTGGTAAACTTGGAGCAGAGTACATTCCCTTTAAAAACCGCTGCCTTTGTGCTTCATATAGTATTACAGCTGATGCAACGGAAACATTTAGACTCTGCACCATCCCTCGCATTGGTATATAAAAAGTCTTATCAACCAATTCTTGTAATTCGGGAGAGACGCCCCGCTTCTCATTTCCCATAACAATTGCTACCGGCTCGGTTAAATCCAGATCGTAGAGATCAACCGCATTTTCATCCAGTATGCTGGCGTAAATCTTAAATCCCAGATTATGAAGCTCATCGCAGCATTCTATTACGGTTCTATACTTTTGTACATCAATCCATTTATTTGCTGAAGAAGAAGTAACTCTGCTCAATTTTGGAAAGGCTTCGATAGTATAAAGTAATCCAACATTTTGTACGCCGGTTGCATCACATGAGCGCATAATTGCACTCACATTGTGTGAATCATGTATGTTCTCCAATACCAAACGAAGAGTTGCTTGCCGGCTCTCTGCTGCTTTCACTAATCTGTTAAGTCTTCTCTCTGTTTTGAATTGCCGCATTACTTATCGAATATCAATTTATAAATGATGTTTGGAGATTCTCTTCTGGCAAGGTCAATCTTTACTTTTAAGCTTGGTCTCTGCATATAATACTGAAGAAGCTCAATTGTTTTGGAAATTGCTTCTTCCTCTTCGTGAGCCCACGAATCGCAACCCTTTATCGAGGGTATATCCGTACAAAAACCATCATCTGTTTTTGTTACTATTAAATCTAATACCAAAAGGATCCCATTTAATTGGGTGCTAATTTATTTACTATCTGCTCATTGCGCAATTTTTTTGGCAAACTTTCTTTCTAACGCTGTCGCGGACCACTCCGCGACAGAATAATTCGCCTTTCTTTCGTCTTGGTAGGACAATGACGACAAGGGGAAGCTGTTCTGCTACTTATAAACTTGTGAAATTTCCTTGATTATAAAAACTTCAATAGGTAAGTTGCCAAAAGAAAGAGGGGTTCCATTCTATAAGTAAGGGGAACCAAAGTAAGTACGAAGTACGATTTTGGAAGTAATGAAGTAAGACCATATAGATATTCAAAAAAAAAAAATAGCTGTCGCAAAACAAGATTTTGGAAAGATTCTATATATGCAGAACCCTATTTTAGCTTATTGCGTAAAGAGTACAAATTCTAAATAAATGGAACGTAGATACCTGTCCGACGAAAGACGGATATATGTTCCTTAACTAACAAAGCGATGCTGTATAAGTAATAGTTATGCTTATTTAAAATAATGGTTTGAATATGTTATCTGATCTTGAACTCGAAAAAGTTATTACTCAATATAGCACTCAAAGAAATGTTTATATTGAATTTGGAGTGAAGATCAATAACTATATAACAGAAAAATTAAAACAAAGTGGCATCGAGGATTTCTTAGTAAAAGATCGTGCAAAAACTATTGATAGTTTTAAGGAAAAAATTGTAAGACCTGGTAAAAATTATTCCGATCCATTTAATCAAATAACGGACTTATGCGGTGTAAGGATTATTGTTTTCTATCTGGATCAAATCTTACATATTGAAGATATATTAGCATCGGAATTTATTGTTGATGAGAAAAATTCAATTGATAAGGCAAAGTCTCTCAAACCTGATACTTTTGGCTATCTATCTGTTCATTATATAGTTTCCCTTAATGAAGAAAAAATATCTTCAGAAGAATGGGAAAAGTTCAGTAATTTAAAAGCAGAGATACAAATACGGACAAGATTACAAGACTCTTGGGCGACAGTATCTCATGCATTACAATATAAAAGTGAAGCTGACGTACCAGATATATTAAAAAGGAGATTGTTTCGATTAGCTAGTCTTTTTGAACTTGCCGACGAAGAATTCTTAGCCATTAAATTAGCAAGTGAAAAAAGATTAGAAGAAATTGAAAAACAGTTTGCTGAAGGCTATAAGAACATTAGTATTGATTTTTTGAGTATTTCTCAGTTTTTACGTAAATCAACATTAATGCAAGAAATAATTAATTATGCAAGGTCATTTAATACCTTTAAAATTGATCAAGGGCTATTAGAACATTATAATAAAATGGATTGCTCCCTTGTTACATCTGAATGCTCAAGACTAAACATTAAGACTATTGAAAACCTTGAACAAATACTTCGAAAAAGTGACGAAGGTAACCAAGAATTTATACGCCATATTAGCACTGGTAGAAATTGGCGAGTAACTAGTTCCTTTATTTTATTTCTTTTGATAATTAAGGCATTTCCCGAAAAATTTAACACCACTTACCTTGCATCAAAATATGGTTGGGATTACATGGTTTCAAAATCAGTAGTAGACAATGCTATCAAAATAAAAACTAAATACAATTATAGATTCTAGTTATGATATATATAAGCTATAATCAAGATGATCGGACCTCAGTTCTTTACTTTGTCCAAAAATTAAAACTAAGCGACTTAGAAATATGGGTTGATACTGAAAAATTAAAAGCTGGTGATTTGATTGATGACAGCATCTCAAACGGATTAATGTTATCGAATTGTATCATTATATGTCTGGGCAAATCTCATATTAGCGCTTGGCAAAAGAACGAAATTGAAACTGCTATTCAAGTTCATAAAAAATTCCCGGGGAAATTTAGAATAATTCCGATAGTCTTGCCTGGAGGTTCCCTAGAACTTATTCCTGATCTATTAAAGCAATATTTATTTCTTGATTTTAGAAATGGCTTTGATGATGCCTTTCAATGGAAACAACTCACAGCCGCTTTAAAAGGGGATGAAATACCACAGCATATTTTAGAAATACCGACTAAACAAAAAGATGTACTAGATAAACAAAAGAATATTAAAGCAGTAAGTATTGCTGTAATTTTTCAAAACCAAATTTTATTGGTTAAAAGAGGTAATCAACAAAAAACTGGAGCTGGACTATGGCAATTACCTGGTGGTAAAGTTTCAGAAAATGAAGATTCAATAAATGCGGCAGTTAGAGAGCTAGAAGAAGAAGTTGGAATTATTACTAATAATAATCATATGCACCACATCGTTGATTTGGTGGATACTTGGATCAAGGGAGGAACATCCGATTTTATTACAATGGGGATCTATTTTCTTAACGTAAAAGATAAAAGTTATTTACTTGCACCCGAGTTTCAAGAGGCAACTTGGTTGAATATTTCTGATTTATTTACAAATTCACGCAGAATATACTTTGGTTCCACCTCAAGATATTTAAAGATGCTAAGACGGTATTTTCTAATTCATCACCCGCTAAAAATTATATCCGAAATCATCAATAATAATCAACAAGATACGTTGAATTTACCTTCTCAAATCGAAGGTTTTTCGTTAGAGACAACCCAAGTAATTTATGGCATGCTTTCATTATTAGGCTTTCTTGACGACAAGAGTAATTTTACTTCATCATCTCAACTTTCTGGTAATCTAATAAAAATATTTTCTGAGTGGGCCTTGACCGAGGGAGCTATCTTTGAAGCAACTGGTTCCAGTAACTGGTATGAACAAATTGAAAAAAAAGGCGATGTTGAAGCTGTAGAGAGATATAGAACTGGACTCTTTGACCAACACAAAAACCTTTTAGGGTTACTATCTTATCGATTGCCGAAAGCTCTTAGTACAAGAAATGTTTGTGATCTTTTAATCACTGGATACAATGAATCTAAGAATAAAAAATATGTTCTAGTTAGATGGGATTTTTTAGCTCTGAAATTTCAAATACCTGCTAAAGGATTAGAAAATATTGACTTCGAATTAAATTCTAGTGATGCTGCTAAGTATGTTGTGAAAGAAAGATTCTGTGATGAACTAATTTCAAAATTTGAATATAAATATATCGGTCGACTAAAGACTAGCCATGTTGGAGCGGGGAGTTTGAAAGATGGTCCGATAATGCGAAATTTCATTATCTCTGTATTTAAAGTAAAACCACAGCACAAGGATAATAATAATGTTATATCATTATTAAATCAGATAAATTATAATACACTGAACATTCTAAAAGGAACAGAAACTCTCGAAGAAATTCAGAAAAGAAATCTTAATTATTATGTTTGGGCAGAAGTAAACATTCTAGAAGAGAAAAAAACTTATTTACTTGGAAAAAAATTACAAGGTTATGATGAAATCTCGAATGAATTTGGGATAGATGTTTTTAATCAAACTGAATTTGCTATAATTATTAATAAATCGAATGAGTTGCCTGTAATCGAATATAATAAAATTGAAAACGAAGAACAGCTACCCTATATCTTGAAGGAATATTAAAATATGGACACAGTCTGGTCGCAAGACTATTTTGAAAAAGCTATTAAATATGCCGCACTTGCTCATGCAAACCAAAAATATCCTGGTTCAGAGATGCCTTATATTACTCATATAGCCATTGTATGCTCGGAGATTATGGCAATAATAGATAATCAGTACGATGCAAATCTAGCTATTCAATGTGCCGCCCTGCATGATATTATGGAGGATACAAATATTACTTATGAAATGTTACTTCAATATTTTGGAAAAAATGTTGCTGATGGAGTTGCATCCTTGACAAAAAATCCGAATTTAAAAAAAGATGAACAAATAGAAGAGTCATTAAAAAGAATTATTGCTCAGCCTAGAGAAATATGGTTGGTAAAGATGGCTGATCGAATTGCAAATTTAAGTCGCCCACCCTCTTTCTGGTCAAAAGAAAAAAAAATATTGTATAGAGAACAATCAATAATTATCTATAACACTCTTAAAGATGCAAACGATCATCTATCTAATAGACTTAAAATAAAGATTGATGAGTATCTTAGTTATATATAGTCTTATAATTTATTGGAGTTAATCGCATATGGAAATATTAAACAATAGTATCTTCAAACTGTCCAGCAAGAGTATTATTATTTTATTCATTTTTTATCTTTTTGTGATGATAACAGGAATGTTTTTCAGTGTAGTGGGAATGCTGCATGAGTACACTTTTATTTCTACATATCCAATTTTATTAAAAACATTGGTTGGTTGCGCTGGAAGTACTTTGTTAGGCAGTTCTATTTTTTATAGTCGAAAGTTGTACAAGTCAATAATAAGTAGAAATATATCTTCATTATCTACAGAAGAACAGAGTTACAACCCTCTCGGTATCTTTATGTACTTTCTTCTTCGTCCTTTTTTTGCTATTGCCTTTGCTCTATTGCTAATTCTGGCAATTCGCGTTAGTGTATTAATTGTATCAGTAAAAGAAACGATATTTGATGAGGGCTTTATTTATTTCTGCATGTTTTTATCTTTTTTTGTCGGCTTCTCTTCGGGTGACGTACTTTCTCTTTTAGAAGATATGGGCAAAAATAAAATAGAAAAGTTTTTTAATATTCCAGATTAGTAATAAATTTAAAATTTAATAATAAGCATAACAAGCCGTTATATGTTTATGGAAAATATAATACAAAAGTTACAAAATGATTTTTCTAGTGCATTTTATTTTATCATTCCATTACTGGGCTCATTTTTGTTTTGGAAGTTCAACCATAAAATAGCTAGGGACACTATTGCAAATATTTTCTATTATTTGATTAGCACAATAGGTTTATTATTATCCATCATAGCTATTTATGGCGCATTATATTCACTTCTTTACCATTCCGCCGGAATAAATACTAGTTCTCAAACACTTGTAAATGTTTTAATTATGATCATTATTCTTTCACTAATTGTCACCAATATTGAAAGACAGTCGTTTTTTAAAACATTATATTCAGATGAATTTAAAAGAAAAACCCAAGAACAAATGGTGACAACCGTTTCAAATGTCACAAAATCTGCTAGAACAGAAGTTCTAATGTTTTGTGGAGTTATGTCATTTATTGAAAGAGATTATGAACAATTTTCAAGCTTACAAAAGGTTAAATGTGAGGTTAAAGCCCTTTGCAAATATTCAGATGATGATTCTGTAAAAAAATATTTTAATTTAGCCAAGCAGCTAGGTATAAAAATAAAATATTACCCAGATTTTGATGGCGATACTGGTATTCGTGGTCGAATAATTGATTCGACTGATCCAAATAATCGAGCCAGTATTCTAATTGTTAAAAGCCTTACTGAGAATGGAGAACTTATTTATGGAACAAAGTATAACTCTGGATTACATGATTCATATGAACTAGATCTTCTTATCAAGATTTTTAATCTACTATGGAAATATGGATATGAAAAATAATATAAAACTTCCTCGTTATTACGAATTTAGTGGGACCCCATGTTCCGGTAAGGATTCTATCCTAGCAGAACTTGCTAAAGTCGGTTTAATAAACATAATTGATGAAAGCGCAAACAAATGTTCTTTGCCTAGAGAACTTTTCGAAATAGAAATATTATGGACAGTATTCGATACATATGATAAATATAAAAACGTAATCTCTTCTTTTAATAGCAATAATCAGCCGTTCATTTTTAATCGAGGTTTATTTGATAGAATTGCATTTATCCATCTCCTAAATACAATAAGTGATTCCAACATTAATCTTTCTAATAAAATAGAAAAATGGTTTTTAAAGGAGTTATACACAGTTGAATCAAGGGTCTTCCTTTTTCTAACATCCTTTGGATTAGCTAAGGAACGAAAAGTAAAGTATCGTTTACGTTCCGATAGTAATTTCCAAATTGTTAATAAAGAAGTCATAAGTCTTCTAAATGATATTTATGAATCTCTCTATAATAGTTACAAAAGCGACTTTAATATTATCTTGATTGATGAGACGAAAGCTGAAATAAGTCTTGAGACAAAAATAGAGCTAGTGAAAAAACATATACCAAGTTCTTCAAGACGACCGCTTTAAACGTTGCAGCATCTGTGTATTTATAAAGTTGCGTTGTAAAAGTTAGTTGCTCTTTGAATTTAGTTAACAAAATGAATTTAGAAATAGTTATCGGCAAAATTTTTCAAAGCTGCATTGCTGTTATGGGCGGCGGCTTTCTATTGCTGTCGCGGACCACTCAGCGACAGAGCTACCTTCTTTCGTCATAGTAGAACCATGACGGCTGGGGGAAAATGTAGAAAAATGGAAAATAAAGGAGTGCTAGTAGCCGCCATCTCCCGTACCGCCGCTAACAATTTTAACACTAGCGCTTGCGCCAATTCTATCAGCACCGCTTGCAATCATCGCTCTGGCATCTTCAGCTGTTCTAACACCGCCGGAAGCCTTAACTCCCATATCGGAGCCCACTACGAGCCTCATAAGCGCTATATCGCCCGCCGTAGCACCACCCTTGCTAAACCCTGTAGATGTTTTAACAAAATCTGCTTTAGCTTTTTTACTTAATACGCATGCTTTAATTTTCTCTTCGTCGGTAAGCAGAACAGTTTCAAGAATTACTTTTGTTAAAACTCTTGATCTCTTTCCGGCAAGCACAACTTGATTGATGTCGTTGAAAACATAATCGTAATCCCCTTGCTTTAACATGCCTATGTTTATAACCATATCAATTTCTTGCGCGCCGTTTTGAATTGCCTGCTCGGCTTCCGCTCTCTTAACTTCCGTAGTTGTTGCGCCCAATGGGAAACCGATTACGGTACAGACTTTTACCACAGAACCTCTCAGCAGATCGCGGCACATTTTAACATAGCAAGGATTAATGCATACACTTGCAAAGCTGTAGGTTCTTGCTTCGCTGCATAACGTTCTAATTTCGTCCGGTGTTGCATCCGGTTTAAGCAGTGTATGATCGATCATTCTGGCAACTGTCTGATCAATCTTCTGCACTTCAACACCAATACCGGCAGCAATTCTTTCTGCGCCGTTGGTAATTATATTTTTAACTGCGGTTGGCTGATCTACAACATTTCTTTCCCAGCCGGCACAAGTTCCTCCGGTGCAGTAAAAATTTTGGAGTGCTTTCTCGATGAATACTTCGGATACTACTTTGTCAATTATTGTTGAGTTCATATTTATTTCAGTTTTTGATTAGTCATTTTTATATAAGCAAGAAAAGTATTTTGAAGCAGCATTGCAATCGTCATCGGTCCAACTCCTCCCGGAACCGGAGTAATGTAGGAAGCCTTTTGAGAAACCTCTACATAATCTACATCGCCGACTAACTTATAGCCTTTCTTTTCCGATGTGTCTTCAACTCTATTAATGCCGACATCTATTACTACAACACCATCTTTAACCATATCGGCTTTTATGTAATTTGGTTTGCCTATTGCAGCAATTAGAATATCAGCTTGCTTTGTAAAGTAAGAAATATCCTTTGATGCGGAATGGCAGATTGTAACAATTGCGTTAGCTCCCTCTTTCTTCTGCAAAAGAAGATTAGCAACCGGCTTTCCTACAATATTGCTTCTTCCTACAACAACTACATGTTTTCCGTCGGTTGGAATTTTGTACCGCATAAGAAGTTCTACAACTCCGTGCGGCGTACAAGGAAGCAAAGCATCTTTTCCAATTACAAGATTGCCTACGCTTATCGGATGAAATCCATCCACATCTTTCTTCGGGTCAATTGCTTCAATAACTTTATCTTCATTTATATGCTTCGGCAGCGGCAGCTGGACAAGAATTCCATGAATGGTTTCATCGGTATTATATTTTTGAACCAGCGCCAGTAAATTCGCTTCGCTAATATCTTCCGAAAGTTTTTCCACAATGGAACGCATACCAATTTCGTGGCAAGCTTTAGCTTTCGAATTTACATAAGCTTCGGAAGCCGGATTGTTGCCTACAAGAATTGTAACTAATCCGGGGACCTCAAGCGCAACCGATTTTAGCCAATCACACTTTTTCTTCAGTTCTTCCCGAATCTCTGCAGCTACTTTCTTTCCATCAATAATCGTTGTCATAAACTCTATTGCTCTTCTTATTCTGTAACTTCTTGAACTTGTCTATCGAACTCCGGAATAAATATTCTTTCTATTCCAATAGTTTTCCCGGTTTCGGAATCCACTCTGATAAAAACACCGGTTAAATGAACATTATCTGTTGCTGTCTGATACTTCTGCGGCGTTTGATATAAGAAACGGTTTATTGCCGCGTCTGTTTTCATTCCAATAACGGAATCGTAAGGACCGGTCATTCCAACATCAGTTATGTAACTGGTTCCCCCTTTTAATATTCTTTCATCGGAAGTCTGCACGTGAGTGTGCGTTCCAACTACTGCCGAAACTTTTCCATCAAGAAACTGAGCAAGTGCCAATTTTTCCGCGGTTGCCTCAGCGTGAATATCAATAAATATCATTTTTGCTTCATGTTTTATCTTCGCGATTACCCATTCTGCTGCTCTAAAAGGGCAATCAATTGCTGTCATATAGGAGCGTCCTTGTAGATTTATTACAGCTACTTTTCCTTTCGGAGTATCAGCTATATAATAACCGTTTCCAAATGTTCCTTTTGGATAATTCAAAGGGCGCAAAGCGCGCGAATCTTTCTTCAAGTAATCTTGCGATTGATGTTTATCCCAAGTGTGATTGCCGCCGGTTATTACATTAACGCCAAGCTCAAAAAGGATTTTAGCTTCCCGCTCGGTACAACCTTTTCCATCGGCAGCATTTTCGCCATTCGCAATGATTAAATCTGTTCTATATTTTTTTTGCAAGCTGGGCAGCCACATTCTAACAATGTCTAAACCCGGATCGCCTACAATATCACCAATAAATAAAATATTTGTCGTCATTTGCTCTCATCTTTAGTCAAAATATATCTAAAATGAACTGGATAAGAAAATTTCTCATCGTTTTGTTTTTAGTTAAATTTGACATGATGAAAGCTGAAAAAAATATAGAGTCAATTCCTTTTGAAGAAGCCGAATACTGCGTTTTCGACTTTGAAACGACCGGTGTTTCCGCCCGTTCCGATAAAGTAATTGAAATAGGCATGGCTCGAATTAAAAAAGGGAAAATTGTAGATACATTTTCTACGTTTATAAATCCCGGCAGACCGGTTCCCTATTACATTTCTAATATCACCGGAATTACAAATTCTGATGTGGAAGACGCTCCCTATTTTGAAGAAGTCTTTCCCAAAATCAAAGAATTCATGAGTGATTCGGTACTTGTTGCTCACAATCTCGGTTTTGATATAGCTTTCTTGCGTAATGAATGTATGGTTTCCGAAAATGAAATGATTCCGAACAATGCAATTTGCACTCTAAAACTGGCTAGAAAACTTTTTCCGGCTCTGCCTAGCAAATCTTTAGGAAACATTGTAAAGCATTTTAAAATCCGGCATCGCGATGTGCACCGGGGTTTGGGAGATGCCACCGCTACCGGCAAAATTCTGATTAAGATGTTCAAAACTCTCCGCGATGATCACAATGTTGATTCGATTGATGATTTAATTTCATTTCAAAGTTCTACATATATTCCGGCAAAGCTAAATACTACAAAGAAAAAATTAACAGATGATTTATTTAGAGTCCCGGCGCTACCTGGAGTTTATTTTTTCAAAAACTCTAAAGGCGTAATTGTTTATATCGGTAAAGCAAAATCCTTAAAAGACCGTGTAAAAAATCATTTTATGAGTACGGCACTTCGCAAATCAAAAAAGATTGTACAGACAGCTAGTTCATTAGAGTTCCAAACTACAAATTCGGAATTAACGGCACTTCTAGCTGAAGCTGAACTAATTAAGGTTCACAAACCCCGCTTTAATACGATGCTTAAAAACTTCCCCCGCAGTTATTTCATTCGTATAAGCGCAACGGAAAATTTTCCTTCGGCAGAAACAGCCAGTACTTTTGAATTTGACGGTGCTGATTATTATGGTCCGTATCCCAATAGAAATTCTGTTATAGAAACAAAGGAAATTATAGATCGCGCTTTCCAGCTTAGAGAGTGTGATATCAAGGAGTTTACTAAAGGAAGAAAATGCTACTTGATGGATATACATAGATGCAAAGGGCCATGTATAGAAGAAAACATTAATGACGACTATCAAGAAGAACTACTTCGTGTACACGAATTTCTTAGCGGTCATAATCAATCGGCAGTAGATAGACTTTTGAATAAGATGAAAGAGTTTAGCGAAAAACAAAAATTTGAAGAAGCTGCACAAATTAGGGATGTAGTACAAAGAATTCTAAATCAATTACAGCGTTCATCAATACTTTCAGAACCGTTAAATAAAGCGAATGTGTTAATTGAGATTTCCAGCACTCCAAAGAATGAATATGTCCTTCTACTCGAAGGGAAAATGTATTTCAAAAATTTATTCGTAGAAAAAGGATCGACCTCGATTGAGAATGCAATAGAAGAATATTTTGCCGGATCAATAAATGCAAAGAGAGAACTCACACAAAAAGATCTTGAAAGGCTAAAGATTGGGTTAAGCTGGTTAATTAGAAACCGGGGACAAATAAAAATCCACTACCTAAAGGACTACACAAGTGCTGAAGAATTAGGTGCTGATTTTATTTTCACGCGTATTATGTAGTTAACGCAAAACAAAATGTGTAATTATATAACGAGCTATCAACGCAGTTAACAAAACGAGAACTAAATACATCGAGACCACTTTCCATGATTTCTTCGAAATAATTATAGTAGAGCGAAACCCGCGCCAGCCACACTGTTTACATCGATAATTCTTAAAGAATGTAGTCCGACGGACTATTTGTTCCCACATATTTCTTGCACGGGACCTATGCAGTGTAGCAAGACTATTACAGCTCGGGCATCTTGATAATTGCGGGTTTCGATAGATAAATACTTTAGATATTCCCATATAACCGTTTAATTTCTGAATAAAGATAGCAACATAATTTTTGGTTTGAAAACAGATTCATCACTTACTTAATATTTTACTGTATAGTTTCTGATTCTCTAAAATTTTACAAGCTATATCATATTGTTTATCAAACATCAAAGATTCTCTTAACCTCTTCTCTTTGCCGCCTGTCCGTACAATCAGTTCTTCACGGATGAAGTTGTAAATATCATCTTTGTACTTTTGAATTTCATTTGAATGATTAGAGTCGAACTCAGCTTTCATTTTCTCTAGCTGCTCAATAAACTTTTGATCCAGTTTCTCATCAACCGCAGCTGATTTTAATTGCTCAATAAGCTTTTCCGATTTTGAAACAAACTCAAATTTTTCCTTTGCTAAATAAGATGAAAACTCGCCAAGTAATTTTTGTTGAGAAATTGATGCAATATCTAAAGAGGGATTAATATTATAATAATGTGTAGCGAATTTGAAGTATACGCCTTCCGCCAATAATCTCTTAACTAATTCTGAATTGCTTATGTTTTTCACTACAGTATCGGGCATAATTCCACCGGCAGAATAAACCGTGCGTTTCTTATCAGTCTTAAATTCTCTTTTGGTAATGCTATGGTCTGTTTCAAATATTCTTCCCTTATCTGAATAATTAATCTTCTGAATAGATCTGCCGCTTGGTGTGTAATACCTTGCAGTTGTTAGCTTAAGAGAATTGTTATAAGGAAGAGGCAATATTGTTTGCACTAATCCTTTTCCAAAGGAATTTGTTCCAAGAATAACAGCTCTATCGTGATCTTGCAACGCGCCGGCCACAATTTCGGCGGCAGAAGCTGTTCCTTCATCAATCAGAAGCACCACTTTTGTTTCGGGAAGAATTGGCTCTTCCAGAGAAAAATGATTTTTCACATTTAAGGAGTCTCTTCCCTTTACAGTTACAACGAGTTGTCCTTTCTGCAAGAACTTCTCGCAGACGTCAATCGCTGCATCAAGCAAACCGCCCGGATTACCGCGAAGATCTATTACAAGCGAATTAATTTCTTTCTTTGCCTTTAGATTTAAGAGCGCTCTCTTTACTTCTTCACCGGCAGTCTGAGAAAAACCGCTCAGTTTCAAATACGCATTATTGCTATTTTCCGGAATAAAGCCATAATAAGGAACGTTCTTAATTTCAATTTCTTCACGGACTAAGTTAAAAACAATCGGGTCTGAAGAGTTATCTCTTTTTACAGTAACAGAAAGGCTTGTACCGACATCTCCTTTTAGGAAGTCTCCAAGTCTATCGTAATTATCTTTACCTATAGGTTGATCATTAATCTTGATAATTACATCACCTATCCTCATTCCTTGTCTTTGGGCCGAAAAACCCTCTATTAAATCGACCACAGTAACTTCACTATTTCTTACGCCTATAGTCGCTCCAATGCCGCCGTATTTCCCCTTTGTAATTATCTCAATGTCTTTCTGTTGTGATATATCAATAAAGTTGGAATAAGGATCGAGCGTAGAGAGCATTCCTTCAATTCCGGCAATCATAAAATTTTCCGGATTAAGATCATCAACATAATTTAGAGCAACCTCTTTGTAGACTCGCCCGAAAATTTCTATGCTCTTATTTATTTCAAAATAAATATCATTATCGCGTGTTAAAAAACCGGAAAAAATAAAAACAGCCAAAGCTGCATATAAAACTCTCTTCTTCATCAAATCATCCTTTCGAATATTCTGTTATTTCATCAACAATAATTTTTTGGATTTGCTCAATCGTTAAAGTGCCATCTATTTTTCGAAATCTTTTTTCTTTTTCAGCTAAGTAAAGGTAACCCTCTCTAACTTTCTCATAAAAATCCATTTTTGATCTTTCAATCCGGTCAAGCTGAACATGTTTAACCAGAGCTTTTCTTCTAACTACTTCTTCAATCGGAATATCAATTAGAAAAGTTAAATCGGGGACGGCTTTGCCGATGACAAATTTTTGTAGTTCCGAAACAAATTCCAAATTTATTCCTCTGCCGAAAGCTTGATAAGCTATCGAAGAATCATGAAATCTATCTGAAATTACAAATGCTTTTTTATCAAGCAATGGAATGATCACTTCTCCGACTAATTGAGCACGGCTTGCAGCAAATAAAACAAGTTCAGTCTCTATCAGCATTTCCGAATTTTTCTTATCCAGCAAAACATTTCTAATTTTTTCTGAAATGTTTGTTCCGCCGGGTTCGCGTATAATTTTAACTTTATGCCCCTCATCAATTAATAATTTTTCAAGCAACTGTACTTGAGTTGACTTACCGCAAAAATCTAAACCTTCAAATGTTATGAACATGTTAGTATTGTTTTATTATGTATTCTAGTTTTTTAGGTTCCGCCGATATTACTTTGGTAAAATTCGGAGCTATAATTTCCGGCTCTACCTTGCCCCCTTCTTCTTTTAGTGCTTCCCAATAATCAACCACAACTATAATACTGTCGTTTGTAAGCCTACCAAGTTTGTTTATTCCGCCTCTCAAAACTATATCCAGTTTTGAAGGATAAAGAATAAGTTCTTTTGAAGCCGGTACATTCTTTACTTCAACCGGGATTCCGCTAAAACTCTTTTCGACAATTTTCTGAACTTCAACATCCAATCTTACACGATTCACAGAGTATCTAACACCCGGAATCTCTTGCAGTTGCACGTAAGAACTTATTGTTTCCGATAGATCATTAAATTCTTGTGTAGTTGTGTTGATAGAATCTATCGACTGCAAAAGAGAATTTGAACCGAATATTTCTACAGTTGATGGCTGCAATATGACTTGAGATGTAGAATCAAATCCCGGTTTAAAATTCAGTCTAAAATTATTTGAGACTCTTACAACTTTCGAATTGATTCGGTCAATATCGAATTCGATTTGCGAAGGGGAAATTTGCAAAATCTGCATCGATGGGAAAAGCCACTGATTAGATTCAATGAAGTCTCCCAAATCTTTTTTGTGTCTTCCGGCTCTTTTATGAACCGATACATAGAAGTCAGTATACGAGCCAACTGTAAGCTTGGCTAATTCCCATCCCTTTCCCTTCACTTGCAGATACGATTCTGTTAATGAAGTATTCCCAACCGAATAGTTTTTGGGCAAGTCAGTATATACAATACGAACTTTGATAGTGGCAATATAATCTTGCGACATAGCCACAATGCCCCAGAAAACTGCGGATAATAATGCAATAAATGAAATGGTTATTATTTTTTTCTTCATGTTTAAATATAAAAAAAACTCCACAGACGTGGAGTTTTGCCAAACTTATATTTCAAATAATTATTATCGGATCTGATTAAAGAATTCGATTAAAACTTCTCTATTTGCTCTTGAAATTTGCCTTCCCTTTATCGGAAAATTCTCGAACGAACGGGCTAAATGACGAAGCTTATGTACGTTCAATCCCAATAGTTCGCTTTCGGGAGGAACAGTAACACCATCTGAAATAATTGGTTCATTTTCATCTGAAGCAGTTTCTTCTTCAGATATAATTTCTTCTGCTTCTTCCAAAGCTTCCGATTTCAATTCCTCAATTCTGGAAATTACCGGCTTTTCAACTTCTGTTTTATTCTTCGGCTCTTTTTCAACTTGGCTAAAGAGAGAATCAACCACCGGCTTCTCTTCTACCTTTTCTTTAACCTTTTTTACTTTAGGTAAAACTTCTTCTTTTGGTTCTTCAAGAGGCATATCAGAGATTAAACATTCAATCTGATCATCCGGGCGAGGAATTACATGAGCGGCAACAAGTTGACCTACTCTTTGAGCAGCGGCTGCTCCGGCATCTACTGCTGCTTTTACTGCCGCAACTTCCCCAACAACTTTGATAGTAACCAAAGCCGCTGTAATTTTTTCTTTGCTGACCAACTTTACATTAGCTGCTTTTACCATCGCATCAGCAGCTTCAATAGCGCCAATCAACCCTTTGGTTTCAATAAGTCCAAGAGCTAAGAGCATAACGTAAAATTACTTAGTGCGTTTTGGAAGAATAAGTTCTACGTCTGTATGAGGACGTGGAATAACATGTACTGATACTAATTCACCAACTCTCTGAGCTGCAGCAGCACCGGCATCTGTAGCTGCTTTAACAGCACCAACATCACCGCGAACCATTACAGTTACATATCCGCCGCCAATAGTTTCTTTCCCTAATAATTCTACTTTAGCCGCTTTTACCATTGCGTCCGCAGCTTCAATAGCCCCAACTAATCCTTTTGTTTCAATCATTCCAAGTGCATCAAGTGTCATATTTTTGCTCCGAATTTGATTTTTTATTTGTTTACAAAATAGTTCATATAGTTAAAAATGTCAAAATAATAAACGCCCAATTAGAGATGCCTTTTTAAGGCGTTAATTGTTCTTTAAGTAGTCTTCGAGAATGACTGCGGCGGCGTTTTTATCAACTAATCCTTTGTCCCTTCTTTTCTTCTTGGAAGGAACCGACTCTATGATCCGCTGTTTGGCTATTTCCGAAGAATATCTTTCATCAACAAAAATGATTTCCAAAGAGATATATTTTTTTATTTCCTCAACAAATTCATGTACTGCTTTGCTCGTAACAGAATCCTCTCCGCTTTCCTTAAAAGGCATTCCAACTAAAATTCTTACTACATTGTATTCGGTGAGAAGCTTTTTAAATTTTTCGGGAAAGGTGTAATCATTGAAAAGAGTTACTAAAGGATAAGCAAATATATTTAGCGGATCAGTGATTGCAATTCCAATCCGTTTGATACCGTAATCGAGTGCAAGCGTTCTTTCTTCTTTCAATTATGCTCTTCTATTGGTTTTCCGCATCAAATCTTTCTACGGTGTAAATGCCTTTATTCTTTTTCAAGCGTTCTATAAGCTTATTCAAATGCTCTATATCCTTTACATAAACCGTGATTGTACCTTTGAACATAGAATCTTGAGTAGCTATGTTGACCGATTTAATGTTTGTGTTCTGATATGTAGTTATGCTGTTGGAAATATCTTTCAATAATCCGGGCATATCATCACCTCTTAAGGTAATTCCGGCAACGAAAAATGTATTGTTAGCTTTCGGCCATCCAACCGGGACTAATCTTTCTTCACCAGCTTTAAGCATATTAATCAAATTCTTACAATCCTTGCGGTGAATTTTAATTCCTTCGCCAATTGTCACATAACCAATAACGGGATCACCCGGAATGGGACTGCAGCATTTGGCGTAGGTATAAGCCAGCCCTTTATGATCACCTTCAACTACTACTGTTCCAGCAGCTGTTCTTGCAATATCTACAAATTTATCAAACCCTACTTCGGGAGCTGTTCTTTGTTCTTGTTCCGGTTCCGGATTTAATATCTCGTCCAGATTAAATTTATCCATTGCAACCGCACTGTAAAACTGACGGTGATTATCATACTTCAGTTTGCGGGCAAGTTTAGTTACATCATCGGGAGTAAAAGTAAGTTTGAGCTTTTTAATCTTCTTATCCCAAATCTCTTTTCCGGTATCGTAAAGTTTTTCCTCTTCTTTATTTAAAAACTTACGAACATTGTTTTTTGCTTTGTGAGTTTGAAGAAACTGAAGCCAGCTTTTATTCGGTCTCTGATTTTTAGATGTGATAATTTCAACTTGATCCCCGCTGTGCAGAACAGTATCTAGTGGAACAATCTTGCCGTTTACTTTTGCACCGATGCAGTGGTAACCAACATTACTGTGTACTTCGAACGCGAAATCAACCGGAGTTGAATTCATCGGTAAGCGGCGTAAATCTCCTTTCGGGGTGAATATATAAATTTCATCCTGGAATAAATTTAGTTTGAAACTGGCAATAATTTCTTTTGAGGCTTCATCTTTGGAAGCGTTCTCGAAAATATCTCGAACCCAGTTTACCCAGTCTTCCAGATCTTGATCTTGGGCTGCAACATGTTCTTTATATTTCCAGTGTGCGGCAACACCTTTCTCTGCAATCTCATGCATCTTACGTGTGCGTATCTGAACTTCAACTAACTTGCCTTCCGGACCAATTACAGTTGTATGTATAGATTGATAATTATTCTTCTTCGGAATCGAAATAAAATCTTTGAAACGATCTGCGATTGGCTTGTACAACTGATTAACCATACCAAGTACATAATAACAATCATTTGAATCATTGCTTTCGATGATTGCGCGGATTGCGAGTAAATCATAAATGTCTTCAAACGGTCTATTCTGCATTACCATTTTACGATAAATGCTGTAAAGGTGTTTCGGCCTACCGCTTATCTCATATTTCAATCCATGTTCATCAAGTTGTTCACGTATCGGTTTGGAGAATCTTAGAATAAAGGCTTCTCGGTCGCGGCGAGTATCTTTTATTTTCTTAGCAATATCATCATAAGCGTCTTTGTTTAAATACTTAAACGCGAGGTCTTCCATTTCCCATTTCAGAATCCCAAGACCAAAACGGTGGGCAAACGGCGCGTAGATTTCCAAAGTTTCTTTTGCGATTCGTCTCTGCTTCTGCGGCGAAACAAATTCAAGTGTGTGCATGTTGTGCAGTCTATCCGCAAACTTTACTAAAATAACACGCACATCTTTAATCATCGAAAGAAGCAATTTTCTGTAGTTCTCAGCTTGTGTTATTTCTTGTCCCTTAAACACACCGCCTATTTTTGTAACGCCGTCAACTATCTCGGATACTTCCAAACCAAATTCTTTTGTAATGAACTCAAGACTAATATCGCTGTCTTCAACTACATCATGCAATAAGGCGCTAACGACAGAAATATCATCCAGAGAAATTTCTTTTGCGACTATCATCGATACTTCGTAGGGGTGATTGAAGTAAGGCTCCCCCGATGCACGGAAATCATTCTTGTGCGATTCGTAACTCAACTGAAACGCTTTCTTAATCAGTTCCTCATTTACCGATGGCAGACTCGACCGGCAATTGACGAGTAGATCGTCCAGCATTCGCTGATGTTTTATACTAAATGTGATTTCCATTGCTTTATCGCTTAATTAAAAAGTACCAAATGTTCTATCGCCGGCATCGCCGAGTCCCGGCAGAATGTAACCGATATTGCTCAACTGTCTATCGAGCGCGGCAGAAAAAATTTGAATATCGGGATGACCTTCTTCCATTTTTTTGATTCCTTCCGGTGCCGCAATTAGACATGCTAAGATACAATTGTTTGCACCCTTCTTTTTCAACGAATTAAATGATGCTACCGCGCTACCGCCGGTTGCAAGCATAGGATCGAGAACAATTGTTATGCTTTGATCTAAATGCGACGGAGCTTTATAATAATAATCAATCGGCTGCAATGTTACTTCATCACGCTGAAGCCCAATGTGTCCCACTTTTGCATCGGGAATCATTTTCAAAAACGCATCAACCATGCTTAAGCCCGCGCGCAATACCGGCACAAGTACAATTTGTTTTTTCAGTTTATAGCCTTTTGTTACTTCAAGCGGTGTTGCCACTTCTATTTCAGTAAGCTCCAGCATTTTGGCAAGCTCTATTGCGATTGCATACGAAACTCTGTTCAATGCCGCTCTGAAAGCCGCAGTATCTGTTTCTTTATTACGAAGGACCGTTACATCTCTCTTTACTAAAGGATTATCAACAAGATTGAAGTTTTTCATTTATTTCCTTTTTTCGATTTTTTTACCAAGAAGTGAAAGCAGATTAACAAATGGTGTAAGAGGCGGCGTGTAATTAAAATTTTGTTTAGCCAATTCACTTATTCTCATTTTGTTTTGTATCATTAATCCGATTAGATCGGCGTAGCCGGTTACTTCATTTCCTCCTAAAAAGTTTGCGCCAAGAATTCTCTCGCTTCCAATTTCATAAACTACTGTTCCGTAACTGCTTCGCGAGCCGGGCATTACTTTTACAAGATTGTTGGCTTCGGCGCTAACTGTGTTCACTCTTAAATTATGAAACTTACATTCTTCTGCGTTCAAGCCTATTCCGGCAAATACACTTTCGAAAAGTTTAACGGAAATGTTTTTTATTACCGGCTGAACGAAACTGTTTCCTCCGGCTGCATTTTCTCCGGCAACGTAACCGTAATCTCTTGCGTATGTTGCTAGCGGAATGAATTCCGTTCTGTTCGTTATTCTATTTACCACTTCAATGCAGTCCCCGGCGGCAAGAATATTTGAATCACTCGTCCGGAGTTTGGAATCTACTTTAATTCCCCCTCGTCTGCCGACTTCAAGTTTTGCGGCTAATGCAAGATCAATATTCGGTTCAAATCCAATTGCTTGTATTACCAGATCAATCTCTTTCCGCCAGCCATCTATTTCGATGCTCTTAACATTTTCCTCTCCATAATAAAATTTTGGAGAATCTATTCCGCCGTAAAACTCTATTCCTTTATCGGCAAGCAAATCTTTGATCTTACTTCTTATTTCAGACTCTGCACTTGGCATCGGTAATAATTCTTTTTCAATCAGTATTACTTGACAGTTTAGCGCTGTTAGTGCTTCGCTTAATTCCAAACCAATATATCCGCTACCTACAACCAAAACTTTTTTAGCGTTCTTCTGCTTAATGTATTTCTTAACAGCTAATAAATCAGCAATGGTCTTGAATGTGAAAACGTTTGTTAGATTCGATGAGAAACACTCAAGTCTCTTAGCTCTTGATCCGGTGGCGAGAATAAGTTTATCGTATGGAAAATCTATTAGATGATTGCTTACTAAATTTCTTACCGAGACTGTTTTTGTATTGCGGTTTATTTTTTCAACTCTGTGTCTGGTAAAAACTTTAACCCCTTTTTCAGCTTCAAATTTTTCCGGGGTAAAGAAAAGTATCTTTTCATAATCACTTATTACATTGGAAAGCACATAAGGTAGTTCGCACGTTCCGGTGGAGATAAAATCCCCCGCCTCGAATATTGTTACAGTTGCATTCGGAGCAACACGTTTAGCCTTTGCCGCAGCGGCCGGACCGGCGGCATTCCCGCCAACAACTATTATATTTTTCTGCGGTGACTGGTAAATCACTTTCGTGTTTTTCCTTTAATTACCGCCAAATATAAAGAATTTAGAATTGAGATTTTTCTTAGTAAATACAGTTAGATTAATCAAATCTATATTTCTTTTCGATCCAGTATTCTACCTTTTCACCCCCCATCTTTACTGTCTGCCATCTGGATTTTTGAGCGGCGTCCAATACTTTCTGTAGCAATTCTGCATCATCCATAGAGTTAAATAGAATTTTATGTTCTTG
Source organism: Ignavibacteriota bacterium (assembly GCA_043807765.1). Classification (GTDB taxonomy): domain Bacteria; phylum Bacteroidota; class Ignavibacteria; order Ignavibacteriales; family Melioribacteraceae; genus Stygiobacter. Next base: position 9,243 of record JAZDFQ010000094.1, on the reverse strand, counting down.
AACTTTGCCATCTGTTCCAATCCGCAAACCAAGTATGATGTAACCTTTTGTTTCGTTAGTGTTATCGGGTAAGACTTCTAAAATCTGTCTTGGCGCAAATGGCAGTGATTGATAAACCTTTCCCGTTCCAATTCCGCTGCCAACCCCATCACCTTTTCCGCCACCGCTTCCGCTTCCGTAACCACTTCCTTGGCTGTTTCCAAATCCCTCTTTTGCCGTTGAATCCGATTTGTTAAAGTTGGTTATCATTCCAAAATCCATTTCATCCGGTGTTGATGAAGCAACCGGATTAGCAAACAATGCTTGTTTGCTGTTTGTAGGTTGTGCATTCGGGTTATTTCCTAAACCGGATGAACCTCCAATACCTAATCCGTCACCAATTATGTCTTTTGCATCAAGTGCTTGTTGTAAAACTGTAACATCATATGTGTGTATATAAACTCTTTCCGGCAAAACCGGTTCTTCGCACTTAGGTATTAATAGAAATAAAACCAGAATTAAGTGAAGTAGAATACTTCCGGCTATTCCCTTTGCATAATTACGTTCATATGTTTTTCGCCAGTAAACCATTTATTCTATTACTGCCATATTAATTCTGAATTCATACTAACGCTTTCATTTGCATTTTTATCTTTAATCGTAACAGTCAGAATATACGTGCCGGTAGGGTAATTATTCATATCCAATTGTAAATACATTTGTTGATCTGCATTTGGAAGTTTGTATTGGGAAGTCAACGATAATTTTTTCTCGCTTTGCTTTAGCCCAATTGTACTTAATATTGAATCGAAGAACCCCTCTTCTTCTTTTGGTTTTAGAGTAACAGTTTGCTCAAAATCACTTTCTTTGTCAGATGACATACTAAGATTATAGATTTCATAATAAAGGTATAACGGAGATTTTGAGCTAAACGTGTTTGTTACGTTTGGCAAAATTGAGTATTCATTTCTCCAGAAACCGCCCGGCACTTGTTCATCAATCTTAATTTCTTTCGAAAGTACTAAATCACTTAATACTAGGTTAGCTGTATTGAAATTCTGGTTTTTGAATCTACCGTGATATGATGCAACTCCTCGATCTTGCTTTCTTAAAATCTCAAATGTAGCATTGCCGGCTGTTGGTTTAGTCTTAATTACGCAAGTGTTGATTAAATGATTATCTACTTGCGAAATATCCGTTACTGTATTGTTGTATTTAATCTTTTCATTAAAAGAATCATCGTAGAGAGAGAAACTCACATCATAACCTTCTGAAAAAGATTTTGGTAATGATAAGGAATCCGCTAAATCAACATCATAGGTTAAATAAACATCAACTTTGGTCTTATTCTTTGATGCAAACTGATAGACTTTATGTTTAAGTTCAAAAGCTGGTCCATTAAACTTTGGGAAATATAAAGTTGGGTCTTTACTATTTTTTGCGTTGATATATTCATAGTTATTCCAACTTAATCTATAAGAACCGCTATAAGACCTATCTTCAAACGCAACAGAAAAGCCGGGTAACTGCCATAGCTCTTGTTTGGCAGCACTAGCATGAATTAGCCTTCCACTAGCTGCAACTGAGTTATTGCCACCAATTTGCGGTCTAATTCTCATTCGATATAACGGCTCGCCATACCTAACAACAATTACGCCTCTGTCCGTCTTCCAACCCACTAAATTTCTTAACGGCTCGGCAAAATTTAGGTTTGCATATGCAACTCTGCTATAATGTTCAAGTAAACGCTCATTATATTTTGTCATCCTAAGTGGATCTTTTTCATTCCAGTAGTAAGAGATATATTCCTTCATTTCTGCTTCTGTTTTACGTCCCATTTTTTCAAAGTCTTTATTTAATATCAACTTCACAGAGTTATAGGTATAATCTTCATATTCATATTTTGACATATAGGGTAATGCTTTGGAATAATTCTCAAAGCTTTTTTGAAAATCATCAGTGTGATAGTAAACCAATCCTAGAGCTAAATAAACATCTTTATCAGCTTTATTAAGACTTGCTAATCTTTCCAAATGTTTAATTGCCAATCTTGGTTTGTTATTCTTTTCGAAGAACAAAGCAACTTTCAAGCACAAGTCATAATTAGTAGAATCTATTCTTAAAGCTCGTTCGTAATACTTAACAGCTTCAATGTAATCTTCATCTGCCCATTTTTGTAGCGGAGCTAAAGTTACTCCCAAATTTCTGTAAGACTTATCCCACTCGAAAAACTCCCGGGCACTGTATTCAGCTAAGTTTAACAACGCCGGAATTTGGGTGCTGTCTATCTCTAATATTTCTTCCCATTGGTCTCTAGCTTCAAATTTTGAAAAACTCCGGCACAAATCAGCATAGGAGTATCTGTATTTAATATTTTTTTCATCTTCGGCAACAGCATAATATGCATAGTCAAAGGCTTTATTCCTCATTTCGTAGGAACTTTGTGTCCAGTAAATTTTGGCCAGCTCATAGTAAGTAGCCGCGTCACGTTTTTCTCTAAGCGACTCTTCTAATTGTTTTATTCTAAGTTGGACAGTATCAATTTTTTCCGTTTTGTACGAAGGACGGTAAGTTTGCGCTATAGTCGCAGTAAGGAAAAGACATAACAGCAAAGAAATTTTTTGTACTGCTTTCATTGTTCACCCCAAGCTAATTCTGAACTTGTGCTTATAGATTTGCCGGAATTTTTATCTTTGATCGAAACTGTTATTAAATAATTACCCGCGTCATATTTGCTCATGTCTAACTGAAGATACATCTGTGGGTCTTGCTCTTCCGTTTGATAATTTGAAGTTAGAGTTACCTTATTTCCTTTTCCATCTAATCCAACCGCATTCAATACAGCGCCCCAAGTTCCATCCTCTTTCTTTTGGATAGTAAGCTTTTGCTCGAAATCCGTGTAGTCGTTCTTCTTACCCAAATTATAAACTTCGTAGTAAAGATAAATCTGGTCTTTGCTGTTAAACCGGCTTGTTGGATTAGCAACAGCAGAAATATTTTTCCTTTGAATCGCTCCTTCTAATTTTTTCTCAAGTTCTAATTCCTTCGAGAGGAGCAAATCGCTTATTTCTAGTTCATTACCTCTAAAACTCTTAACAGAAAATTTACCATGATAGGATGCAACACCGCTATCTTTCTTTCTCATTAGCTCGAATGCCAAATTTCCATTTTGAGGAACCGTCTGCATTAAAACCGAATGATTGTATTGAGCGCCGCTTCTTTCATTATAAGCAACGGTTTGTTTCTTATCAAATTTTCTGTTAAAGCCGCCATCGCTAAAGAATAATCCCACATCGTAACCTTGGCTGAATTGTTCTTTGGTTGTTGCCGTATCTTCATAATTGATTTGATAGCTAACGTACACATCGGTTTTGTTTTTGTCTAAAGCAGCAAACTGATATGCTTTATATGGAACTCTAAATATCGGTCCTTTGAAGTTAGGAGAATACGTTTCCGGTTTGGAATAGCGAAGCTCTTTCTTAACTAAATGATCAGTATCCTCGAACGCTTGCGGTGTAGTCCCGGCTTCTGCAGATGGATTATTAAAAATATAATTGTTGTTCATAAATTGATCTGTAAACGCAAAAGTAAAATCCGGATAGTACCAGACATCTGTCTTTATCACAATACCCTCTGAATACCAAGGTCTTAATCTTATTCTTTTCATCGGGAATCCATATCTAATCAATGATTCACCTCTATCTGTCTGCCACCCCACTATTTTCAGTGCTTCAACACCAAACCTCAAGTTGGCATAGCTTACTCTTGAAAAATGTTCTAATAGCCTTTCATTATATTTTGTTAATAATAAGGGATCATACGGATTCCAATAACTACTTACTAATAATTTGGTCTCATCTTCTGATAACATTCTTTTTTCTATCAGCGAACTGAGTAATATTTTAACACTGCTTTCTATGTAAACATCTTTTACATCTTTCGGCATAAGCATTAAAGCTTTTTGAAATGAGCTAAAAGATTGCTCATTATCCCCCAGCTTATAAGCAATCAACCCTTGGCGCAAGTAAGCGTCATAATCTGTCTTTTTATGTTTCACTAACGCACTTATCGTTTTCATTCCCTCATTATATCGTGCTGCTTCTAAGTAGAGCTCAGCAAGTATTTTAAAAGCATCGTAATTACTGGAATCTGCGGAAATGGCATCGTTTAGATTTTGCTCAGCCTCACCAAAAATGTCTTCTGCATATTTTTCATAGCTGCCTTTATGGTCGAATTGCGCTTGCCATTGGAGTCTGCGGACTTTGTCTCTTTGTTTTGCTGTTGTAAGCATTGATGCGGTGCTCGCTTCATCATCTAGTTCTAGCAATTCTTTCTGTGTAGCGGTCAGATCCGGATCATTAATGTTAACCTTCAAAAAAGTATTTAAAGAAGCGAGATCTTCTTGCCGATATGATTTATTGTATTCTACAAATTCTCTGAATTTTAATCGCCCTATTTGATAAAGTGCAGGTGAGTTGTTCGCATTAATCTTCAGTATCTCACTGTACTGTTCATTTGCGCGTTTTTTTGTTGTAAGATCATCTCTCACTTTCACATCAACCATTTCCAGATATTTTCCATACTCAAGTCTATACTTAACATTGTTCGGGTCTTTATCAATCGCCCTCTTGAAAAAATCATCGGCTTCGTTCATCTTGTAATAATCATTGTTGTTCTTGAGTATCATAGCAATTTGAAAACTTGCATCTGCGATCGAATCATCTTGCTCAACAAGTTTAAAATACTGAAGAGCTTTTAAAGTGTCCTTCACTTTTAATAATTCAACCGCATTTAGGTAATTTGAGTTTAGTGAAGTTTGGCAGAAGTAAACAGATGAAATGAGAACCAATAACAGTATTCTTTTTATCATACACCCTCCAACAAGAAGTTTGCAAAACAATATTTAGTTTAAGTACTGCAATAAGCTTTAAGCAATAACGTTTTTCTCGGAAATATTGTCAAGGTAATTTTATATGCCGTAGTGTATAACATAAACACCATTTTACGGAGAAGAGATGTTTTGAATTGCCCCAATATCAGTGTAAGTACCGGAATTAACTACTGATCCATTTTTATTATTGATAAACTCTTATTCAGTTCTTTTAATTCTATTGTCTTTGGGTCTATTGCCGCTAAGGCGTTTACAACTTTTTTGAATTCCTCGATATTCTTTTCGGCATTCACTATTATTTCTTCTCGCACACCTTCATCTTTCATATCAAGTATTAATAGCTGAAGCGAAGATGTTGAGTTCTGCAGTATATCTTGTACTGTGCGTATAGTTGCATTAAATATTTCTACTCTTTCGTTAATAATTTTTCTCCTCATATATCTATCAAAGAGCCAGAACCCGCAAAGGAATAAAACTGTTATCGGGATTGTCCAATAATACTTCTCACTCTCCATGAACTTTAAGAAACTTAGTACCGGATATATGTCCAATACCAGATTTAAGAAGAGTATAAATACAACTATTGCAGAGAATATGAGAAAGATTTGCGTATTATTTTTCAATGTTTTCATTAATCACCAAAAATTTCCAGCCGGAAATTCGACTTTTACACTTTGCAAAACAACTAATAATTAAAGAACTACTACGACCCATTCGAGTGCTAGTTTACTCCAGTACTTTACAGAAGGTGGGCTTAGAAGCGGGTTAGGCCGTGTTATGTTTTCAACAACCATTTTCTAGCTTCATCAACATCGTAAAATAGTTTTGCATTTTGCCCGCTATTGACAGTTACTGTTTCAAAGAAACGAAGGTCTATTGAATTTATTGGCGCAACAATTGCCCGCTTAAGGCGATGAGATTCAAGATCGCCGGAAGATATTAAGTCAGATATTTTTTTGGGTAAATCATAAATATCAAAAGTTGACAATTTTATTTTCGCTTCCCGAAAATCAGTAAGGAATAAATGGCAATTATTCTCCTTCGCAATTAATGTTGATTCTAACACCATTTCTTTTACTTCATCCAAAGCCAATTCTTCTTGAACCTTCATTTCAATGAGGTGTTCTGATTTATTGTAAATGATTGTATGAGACATCGTTTAGCCTTCTCTTATTTAGATGATTATAAAGCTGCTTAAAGACGTGGTGTTTAAGCGGCAGTCCAGAATTTACACCACTCTTTTTGCGGGGCAGCAATGCCGTTTTGTAAAACAAAACGCCAATAATTATTTATTAACTTACTTTACGCATGTTGTCATTCTGAATGGAACGCGGTGAAATGAAGAATCTCAATTTTGATTCAAAATGCTATTTATGGATTCTTCGCTCAGAATGACAATTGCTAATACAAATACGTGTGATGAGTGATAATTTTATTTTGTCACTGAATTTAAAGAGCAACTTATTTATGCTACACTATTTTTAATTACTTAAATGCCGCAATACTTAAAGAAGTAGCTTAGAGTTGCGGGTTATACCGATTATTTATCTTGCGTAGCTCTAGCTGTAATTTTATCAGCATTAATAAATATATAAACTGCCGAAAGCCACATAACTAATGCCATACATACACCAAGGTAAAAAAGAGTATATGGCTTAAACAAGCCAATGATCGCAACAAGAGAAATAACTGACCCGGCTAATCCGGCTATACTATATGCTCGAACATTAAATAGTTTCGATAGTGGGATAAAGTGAAGACTAATTAATAAACTAATTAATGGCCATATTTGATCTAGCATATTCATTCTTATACATTGCCATACAATAAATACAACTAAAAGTGTCTGACCTAATGTTATCCATAAAAATTTTGAACGAATATGTCTCTCTTTCAGCCGTTGTAGCTCACTACCTTGCCGGATATCTTTTCTTGTAAAATCAGAACGACGCCTAAGAATAATTGCCGCCCAGATTGAACAACCCAACACACCACACTGAACAAAAGTTAACAAAGACCACACATGCCAATCTGTGCTTGATTTCAGAATGCTACTTACACCTAATCCCAACCAAAAGACACCAGCAATAGCGAGGAAGGCAACACCAAATGATAAACCCCAAAGAAACTGTCGTTCTTTTGTAGTCATAGTATTATCCCTTGTGTAATTTCATAACTAATCGGTATAACGGCGTGGTAACTAAAACCGCTGTGCAAGGTTTACGCTACCAATGCCATGATTTACCGTTTATGTTAGTTAGTTGCTTCTATCTTTCAAAAACACTACAAAGCCAAACTACAAATAATCCGGCCGGTTTAAGCAGTCGGTTTGAGTTGCAGGTGGGGTGCAATCTTTATATTAAAATCGTTATATAGTATTAGTCTAATTTCTTCTTCATTTTTTAAGTTCTGTTCAGTCACAACTCCGTTCATTGTTTTTTTAAAAGTTCTATCAGAAATGGTTACCCTACCATCAACAGTCGCGAGTGAACAGATTAGTTTTTGCGTGAAATGTGATTTAATATTTGTTTGATGATATTTACACATTTGATGAAATTCCTTAATGTCCCTTTCTCTAGTAGAAAAAATATATTCTGCCAAAAATGTATTTGAATGATTCATTTTCTTTACCATCAAATATTCATCATCATATTGTTCAATTCTGAAATCTCCTCTTGGATCATTTTGGATTACGTTCAATTCCAACACTAACGGATAAAGAGAAAATTCACCAAATCCTACATCAACTAAATACTCTTTAGTTTTTATTGTGGCGATAAGTGCCATATGATCATACTCAGGACCAAATTCATTATTCTCATTAGAAAAAACTCTTGCAGAAATCATTTTTACTTCAAATCCAATTTCTTTTAACAATTGATAAAAGGAATAATTCAATTCATAACAAAAACCACCTCTTTTGTTATTTACAATTTTATAATAGGAGTTTTCTAATTCTATTATAACTTTACATTGAATATCTATGTTTTCAAATGGGACGGTCATTAAATGTGAAAATTGTAGTCTATTTAAGACATTAATATTGGTATTAATTTCTCCAGAGTAATTAATACGTTTTAAATATTTCCATATATCCATTTATTATACTCTTGCACCTAACGACGTTGCGTTTAGCCCGCCGACAAGAAACGAACGGACAAGAACTGTCAACGATTGTTTATTAAATATTTAGCTTAGTACTGCAATCAGCTTTGAACAAACTACTTTGTTTGTAAAACTTAATCCAATTACCCTTCACAACGACCTCGATGACAATCGAGGTCGGGCTGAGACGCGGGTTATACCGTTTTAATTTTAAAAAACAACTACTATTCTTTCATCTCCAAAAGATAGGAGCAAAAGCTCTCTGAGTTCGAGGAATATTAAAAAGTTTATCGAAATCTACTTTCCAATCAACCTTACTCGGATTAATAATTTTTAGAAATTCATATTTATTATTTTTTGAAACTAATAAGCGAGCTAAACATTTAATATCCTTCCCATTTCTTTTGCAGATCAGTTGTTCTAAGTATTCTATATTTCTATTATATATAAATCTAATCTCAAACATAAATTCATCTTTTGTCTCTGGTAATGAATAATCCAACACACCTACAGGTCCGGGTCTCAGTAAAGGATAATTGAGAACTTTCGTGCAGTTCTTATAACACGGCTCATCTATTATAAGATTATCGATTCGTAATGATTGCTTACATTTCATCATTTCATTAAAGTCGGTTATATAAATATCTAAGCCAAGGATTGGTTTTTCTCCTTCGTTAACTATTACAGTATACCCCTTTTTATCAGAAGAAGTTTGAAAAACAATAAAACAAGGGTTTAGACTGCCAATAATATTTTCATTTATTTCTTCTTGAAGATTTATAATTTTTGTTTTAGCGAAAGAAAGAGAATCATTTAAACGTTTTGTCTCTTGTTTATTCTCCTCTTCAATACTAATAATCAAGTTACTTTTTTTCTGTAAATCAGATTGAAATTCATTAGCACGCTTATCACTTTCTTTTTTATCATTAATCGAATTGTATCCGGATAAAAAGGCCATAACAATTCCTAAAGATATTGCAACAAAAGTTGAAAGATTATAATAATTCTTTTTATGACTAATCTTGTTTTCCTTCCATTTTTCTAGGAAGGATGCCGCTGCCGCAACAATAGCAATTATAGATGCTATACTTAATCCTAAAAAGTCACTCATAATAATCTCAACGGTATAACGGCGTGGTTTTTAAGCCGCCGCCCAAAAAAGCAATGCAACTTTGAGAACCAATGCCGATGATTTATTTATTAATACACTTTGTTAACTACACTCAAAAAGCTACTAACTTTTGCAACTGAAATTTATAACCACACAA
>JAZDFQ010000093.1:0-2220 GCA_043807765.1 Ignavibacteriota bacterium | reverse complement strand
TCGGTGAGAATGGAACCGTACTTTTCATAGTTACAATTGTAGCTATGAAAGGAGGGAACGTCAAGGGGAAATCGCAAATAATATACTGTTATTAATGGATTTATAAAATTCATAGTTACAAAATGGGCGGGAAATTAGGTTATTAAAGCAAGTTTCCCGCAAAGAGATAGAAAGCTTATTTTCTGGAAAGGAAGAAGAGGTAATTGAGTTTAAGCCATTTGGGGATCTAATATTTCCATATCATAGAATGGGTGCTGTGGATTCTCTCAATTTATTCGATTTGGATGAGCTGATTATTTTTAGTTTTTATTGGGTAAATCGAAGAAGGTATCACAAGGTTTTGGATTTTGGCGCCAACATCGGACTCCATTCGATTTTATTAACAAAATGCGGGTTTGACGTGTCATGCTACGAGCCTGATCCGATTCATTTTGAGATATTAAGAAAAAACCTTTCTTTGAATGATATTCCAAATGTAAGAGCATTTAATGTAGCTGTGTCAACCCAAGCTGGCGAGATGGAATTTGTTCGAGTACTTGGAAATACTACTGGAAGCCACATAGCTGGAGCTAAACCGAACCCCTATGGTGAACTTGAACGTTTTCTGGTAAAGGTAGAGGATTTTAAATCACCATTGGCAGGAGTAGATTTTATTAAATTAGATATTGAAGGGCATGAAAAAGAAGTTCTCCTGTGTACTACTTATGGTGATTGGGAATTCATGGACGCAATAGTGGAAATAGAAAATCCAAATAATGCTGCTGCAATTTACAACCACTTTTTTCAATTAGATGTTCGCCTTTTTGCTCAAAAAATAAATTGGCAGTTGGTTCAGTCTATTGATGATATGCCAACGAACTATCGAGAAGGAATGCTTTTTATAAGTTGTAAAGAAAGAATGCCTTGGTAAAATGGAGTGTTCGTCTATATGTGGAATCATGGAATTTCAAGCTCTTATAATATGGCGCATAAATTATAGAAAGAATAGTAGGTCATTTAGTCAGATATAAGGACATAGGATGGAAAATAGGACGCTAAAGCTTTCTGATTATATTGCGGAATTTTTAGCTGGAAGAAATATAAAACATGTTTTCACAGTTACTGGAGGAGCAGCCATACACTTGATTGACTCGATTGCCAGACGTCCAGATATAAATTATACTTTAAACGGTTAAGAACTGGACATTTTCAAAAGTTTGAAAATTCCAAGATAACAGAGACTCTAATTCTTCTCTATGGTCAGTATGAGCAGTGGCTATACAATTTTCAATAGCAGTTCTGAATGCTGAATACTGTTCATAATACTTTGAGTATAAGCAGTTACTTTTTACAAAACGCCAAAGCCGCTCTATTAAATTCAGGTTTGGTGAATATGAGGGGAGATAGAGCAATTCAATATTCAGCATGGCAGCAAAATTTTGAACAAGTAGACATTTTTGATACTTGGCATTATCTAAGACAATAGTAATTGGGACAGTAATAACGAGTTCTGAGATTTTAAGTAATAGTTGACAAACACTTTCAGCGTTAATATAGGTTTCATTAGTTATGGTAATAATTTCTTTAGTTACGGCATTAATAGCGCCAAGGACATTAAAGCGCTTTCTGCCTGAGGGGGTAGGAAGAAATAAGCGCACAAAACACCAAACAACTCCTAAAAATGCACCATGTACAAAGTGAGCAGCATCAACAAAGAATACTACCCGTTTACCTTCTTTGGCTTCTTCAAGACGTGGCTCAAGTTTTTGTTCTCTAAATTCTTCTTGTTCTTTGATCTTATCTGGGTTAGCAGCTTTTCCAGGTATTTGGCCAACTTTCCGACACCGTAATCCTAATCGTTTCAAAAAAGTTCTCACTTGTGTTGGGCTACGTTTGATACCTGTCAGTTTCTCAATGACAGACTGAGCCTCCGAGGCTTTTGTTGGTAGATGTTCTTTAAAATATTCTTCAAGGGTGGAGGCATGTTTCAGTAATTCGCTTGGTTGTCCTTTGTAACCAAGCTCTTTTAGACTATCAATACCACCTTGTTGGTATTGCCTTAAATATGTGATGAATGTTGTTCTTGATAGACGGCACAACCGGTTTATTTCATTGTGCTTAAGTCCTTGACTTTTTAAGTAAATAGCTTCCATTTTTTTCTGTACTTTAGGATGTGGATGGTGATAACGTTCATACTCAAGAGCATTAATTTCTTCCTGTGTAAAATCGATTATAGTCATC
>JAZDFQ010000092.1:0-31340 GCA_043807765.1 Ignavibacteriota bacterium | reverse complement strand
TTACGCAAGAGCTGAACTTTATGAAGTTTTCTTAGTGAAACTTGGTGACTTTGTGCCCTAGTGGCTCGATTTCTTATATTTTCTTTTGCCACCAAGTCACAAAAGCACCAAGAAATCACAAAGTGCGTAACTTCAGTTACTAACACACAGAGTTAAATATCAGTTCAACATGCAAAATTTCATAATTGCTTAACATTTTTAAGCGGCTGATTTACTATTTTTTGCCCTCTTAATTATTCATAAACAAACAAAGTACTCAATGAAGAAAAATATTATTCTTACACTCGTCCTTCTTTTAGTTTCACTCCTTTGTAATCCGAATTACGCTCAAGATATAAAACGCCCTAAGCTTGTTGTTGGTATTGTGGTGGATCAAATGCGTTTTGATTACCTCTATAAATACTATCCCTTTTATGGAAATGGCGGTTTCAAACGGTTGATGAACGAAGGAAGCAACTTTACCTTTGCTCACTTTAACTATGAGGGAACTAAAACAGCGCCGGGACACGCATCAATCTACTCCGGAACAACTCCTTTTTATCATGGAATAATTGGTAACGATTGGTATGACAAGCAGAGTAAGCAATCTGTGAATGCTGTTGTTGATCCAAACTATAAAAGTATAGGCAGCAGCGATACTGAAGGAGAGTGCTCTCCAAAGAAACTCCTTGCAACAACTATAACCGATCAAATTAAACTTGCGTTCAACGGCAAATCCAAAGTGATTTCTGTTTCTTATAAAAATAGAGGCGCGGTTTTACCCGGCGGGCATATGCCGGACGGAGTTTATTGGTACAACAACAATAACGGAGATTTTGTTACCTCATCTTACTACATGAAACAGCTTCCGCAATGGGTGGTTGATTTTAACAAGAGAAAACTAGCAGATAAATACATTGAAACCGGATGGCAGCTTGCATTGCCTAAAGAAAAATATGCTATTAGTGAACCGGATGAAACCAAAAATGAAGAAGATGTATTCAACGAAGGAAAAACTTCTTTCCCACATACGTTTAAGAATGTTAAGGCAGAAGATAAATATTCACTTGTCTCAACAATTCCTTTTGGAAACGATTTGGTTTATGAGATTGCTCAAGCTGCTTTGAAAAATGAGAATCTTGGCATAGATGAAATAACCGATTTCTTAGCAGTCAGTTTTTCTTCGACGGATTATGTTGGGCACGCTTACGGAACCAACGCTTACGAAACACAAGATATTTATGTTCGGCTTGATGCGACTCTTTCCACTTTCTTAACTACTCTTGATTCAACATTAGGCAAGGGAAACTACTTATTGTTTCTTACCGCCGATCATGCCGGAATTGAAACGCCATCATTTTTAAGAGACAATAATGTTCCTACCGGCGAACTTGGCAACAAATCCTTTACTAATGCCGTTTCAGAGTTTGTGACTAAAACTTTTGGCAGCGATAAGCTGATTGAAAACTTTTCCAACAAGCAGATTTACTTCAATAGGGATGAGATTAAAAAAAGCGGCGTAGATATTCATCAGCTACAGCAAAAGACCGCCGATTTTATCCGTGACACATTCCCGTTAGTCTCATCAATTTATACGCGTGATAATTTGGAAGGAAAGGCTGCAACGCGCGAGCCGGTAAATGTGGTTTTGAACAGCTATTCGCTTTCGGTTGCCGGAGATATTTTTTACACTCTTCACTCAGGTTACTTGCCAAATTTTAGAGAACAGGGAACCACTCATGGGACGGAATTTGCCTATGATACTCATGTGCCTCTTTTGTTCTTTGGCTGGAACGTTCCAAAGCAAACTGTAAACACTCCGGTTTATATTGTTGATATAGCTCCTACTATTGCGGACTTGATTAAGATTACCGAGCCGAGCGCATCAATCGGTATTCCTTTAATCAAAAATAAAAACTAAGTTTATACTCGTTAATAGAATATACTTACTTAATGCAAGGGAGAGTTATGAAACACGAAAAAAGCATTGAACTGTTAAACAGAGCTGTTGCAGATGAACTTACAGCAGTGCATCAGTATATGTATTTTCATTTCCATTGTGATGACCAAGGTTTGGATTTGATTTCTGCTTTATTCAAACGCACCGCTATTGAAGAAATGATGCACGTTGAAAGACTTGCCGATAGAATTCTATTCCTTAAAGGGGAAATTGAAATGGTTCCTTCCGGTTCCGTTCAGAAAATTCACGATGTTAAAGAGATGGTTAAAATTGCAGCCGGAATGGAATCTCAAAGCGCGGAAGACTACAACAAATGGGCTAACGAATGTTCGCAGAATGCAGATTCCGCAACGAAAAAATTGTTTGAGGCATTGGTTGATGATGAAGAGCGCCATTTTGCTCAATACGATAACGAAATAGATAATATCGAAAAGTATGGCGAGCAATACCTCGCGCTTCAGTCTATGGAGCGGAGCAAAACAATTTCCGCTTTAGCACAGAAGCCGGTTAATTAGAAAATAATTTTATCGGACTAAGAATTATCTCAATAAACGTGGCTCTGGTTTTTCAGAATTAACAATAATTGATATATTTGCACCTCGTTTATTGATATGGAGAGTTGCAGGAGTGGTTGATCTGGCTTCCCTGGAAAGGAAGTGTACCTGTAAGGGTACCGAGGGTTCGAATCCCTCACTCTCCTCAAGTAAAAATAAAACCTCGATTATGGCTAAAATAAGCTATTTTCGAGGTTTTTGTTTTTTTATAAGGGTCTGTGTAGATGCGTGTCTATTCTTTATTCAAAATGTAGCTAAAATTGCTTTATTAACTTGCGCTATGAAATGATTTTTATAAGTAGAGAGCAAGATTCCAAGGGAGTCCAACCGAATATTAGTCTGAAAATTGCATTACCGAAGGAATTTTACCGAAAGTAAATATGAAAATGTATCGATCAATAAAGACTTTATAGGAAAGTGTAATTCTGAGAATTAACTACGCAGCTTTTCTAAAGTAATAGTTATGCAAACCATTGGCAACAGGGATATTCTGAATCTTACCGATAGTTTGAATTTCTCTTCTTACAGGTGAGTCCTTGTCCAACCCAAGATGAGTCCGCTGATAATGATAGTAATGAAAATATTCTTTCAGAAGTTTTCTCAAATGACTTTCATTTATAGTAATTAGATGGTCAAGAAACTCTCTCCTTATACTTCCAATAATAACCATTTTGCCACTGTGATCGATATGCAGTAACTATTTCACGAATCCCCAAATCAGAAACACGTTTCCTAAACAAGTTACCGAATCTACAGTCACGATCTCGAATCAAGTATTTAGGAGTATCCGAATTAAATAAAACATTCTTAAGCTGCTGAGTTGCCCATTCACTTGTCGGGTTTGCTGTTACATTAAAATGAATAATCTTTCTTCTATTTAGCGAAAGAAATACAAGCACATGAAGCAATTTGAAGTTAATAGTTGGAACACAAAAGAAGTCGATTGAAATAATTTCTGAAGCTTGGTTTTTGAGAAAGGTTTTCCAGCGTTGCCCTGTTTTATTATTCTTGTCTTTGGGAGTATATCTCCAAACAGTGGCCTGAGAAATCTTGTATCCTAATTTCTGAATCTCACCGTGTATTCTAGGTACACCCCACATTGGATTCTCATTTGCAATTCTTTTTATGAGTTCATTGATCTCCTTCGGAACTCTGGGTCTTCCAGCTTCTTTTTACGATTCCCAAAGATGCTGATAAAATCTCTTTCTGTGCCACCGGATTATAGTCTCGGGTTTAATAATTATCAGACTTTTCTTCCAATTCATAAAGAAGGAGACGATGGTGGAAAAGAAGAGTTTATCCCATCGCGTAACTTGAATCTTTTTTGAATTTCGGTTTAGAATTTCCAATTGTTTACGGAGGAAAATAATTTCAAGTTGTAATTGTGTTCTTGATTTGAAAAAATTGAGCATATCTAGTTTTAACTTGTTAATTAATGGAGAGCGAAAATAGGGAAATTAGCTTAATAACATTATTCTGAACGCGGATAGCATTTTAAATAGCTCCAGTTCTGATGAATTGAATTTGGTAGAGAAAAATAGCGAATTCAGATCTTAATCGTTTTTTTTAATGCAGATGAAGTGTTGGACACCAATAGCACGTTTATATATAAGGTATTAAAAATACATGCAAATATATCGTTAAGTTCGACAATTATTATAAATAATATAAAAAGTAATTGACATTGACCAATTTCATTGCTAGATTGTATTAGAAAAATAATAATACACTTTCTTGATTACCTCGTTAATGATATATCAAAATACAGCGGTTAGAAATAATTAATAAAAAAATGGAGAATACTTTATGGACAAAAGGATATTACTATTTCTGGTAATTATCAGTTCTTTTATCTTCATCTTTTCAGGAAAAGAGAGCAGTGCGCAGACAAAAGTGCTGGATAGTTTTGAAAATTATACTTCACAAGCAGATTTAGGAAAGCACTGGAGTATTTCTGGCTTAGCATCAAAAGAGTTTGAAGTAATCACGGATACAGCTAAGAAAGCATTACCTGGCGGCTCAAAGTATTTAAAGTTTGTGTATAATGCTAGTGAAAGTACTTGGGGAGGAGTTGTAGAAAGGCTAACAACCGATGTTTCATTTTTCCCTTTGAACCTTAGCAGTACAAAAGGTGGAATTCAATTCTACATGAAGGGTGACGGTACAAAAAACACAATTAGATTAAGATATTATAACGAAGTGAATAACTTATATGCTATTTGGAGATCTCAACCAATAGCCCTTTCTGATACAAATTGGCATATTGTATATGTTCCTTTCAAACTTGACCCAAGCGATAAGTATGGTATACATCTGTCGGAAAAGAATGGTTTGTATGAACAAACTGAAGAAGACTTAAAAGCAAGTCAAAAATCGATTACTCGTTTTCAAATTCTTATAGACAATCCGGACAAAACAGATAAAGTTAATCATAGAATTTATTTTGATGATTTCCGGGCAGTAGATTTTATGCCTCCAGTTGGTGTTAACGCAATCAAAATAGCAGATTTTGAAGAATATTCAGAATCTGCTGATTTTCAAACCAAATGGCAGGGCTTTGGTTATGGAACTTTGGATTATGAATTAGCTCGTGATAATCAAGCTCCGGAAGGTTATAAAAATGCAACTTGGATTTTTCAACTCGAAGAGAGAACAACTTGGGGTATTGCTTTCAGAAGTCGACAGGTGCTTTACAAAATTCCGAATCTATCCAAAGTAAGTGGAAATGGAGGTATTCAATTTCTGTTGAAAGGAGATGGAAGTAAAGATTTATTCTTCTTTAGATTTATGGATACTGAAGTTAATTACTGGGGCTCACATTGGATTTCACTAGAAGATACAACATGGCATCTTGTTACTATTCCTTTTGTAGTTAGTGCAACAAATGGTTTTCGCTGGTTAGGAAACAGTCCTGATGGTACATATTGGGATCTTGCAATGGGAACTGATGAACAATTTAGAACCAGTATGGGCAAACTAATGGAAGTGCGAATAGATAAAAGATTTTTTGGAAGTGCTATTCCTCCATATATAAACCAAGCATATCCAGTATATAGAGATACAGTTAAAAGAGCAATTTGCATTGATGGTTTATATGCAGTTGATAAATTTCCTCTTCTCGAACCGAAAAGCGCTGATGATTTTGAAGATTTTACCGACTCAGATAATCTGAAAGCATCATGGAATCAGTTTGGTACAGGTAGTGTTTCGTTGGTTTTAAATGAAACTCAATCAAGGAGTGGTTCAAAATCAATGGCAATTACTTATAATGGTGCAAATGGTTACACCGCTGTGAGAAAAAGGAACATACTGCCAGGATTGAACTTCTCAACACATAAAGGCGGAGTGCAATACTGGCTTAAAGGGGATGGAAGTGACAATACTATCACAATAAGATTAATGAACGGGGATGAAATGTGGGAAAGTGCACCTTTCAAATTAAAGAATACAGACTGGGTCCATGTTGGGGTAAAGTTCGCAGCTGACTCAATAAATGGTTTTAGATATCTAGGCAACAATACCGATATTCCCGTTTGGTCATCAAATGTTGGAACAAAAGAACAATTATATGGCGACTTGGCAAATATTGATCAAATTAGATTTTACATTAGAGATCCTAAAGCAGTAAACTCGGAATACACCATACTGATTGATAAAATAGAAGCCGTAGATGAATTTTCGAGTAATGTTGTTACAGGTATAAAGAATAATGCCCAAGATAATCTTCCATTTGAATATAGTTTATCTCAAAACTATCCTAATCCATTTAATCCGGTAACTAAAATTCAATATAGTATTAAAAATCCAGGAAATGTTTCACTTAAGGTTTTCAATATTCTTGGGCAAGAGGTTGTAACTTTAGTCAATGAGTTCAAAAAAATTGGTCAACATCAAGTTGATTTTAATGCCTCGAAGTTAGCAAGCGGAGTTTATTTTTATCAGATACATGCGGGCTCATTTTTAAGCACTAAAAAGATGTTGCTCATTAAGTAGTGAGATTTATTTAATAGTAATTGTAATTAAGTAAGATATAAGGAAATGATATAAGCAATTATTACAATAAAAATAAGATTAATAGAAAAAGAATTGAAAAACTGTTTTATTCAAATATTAGTTGAAAGAAGTGCGGTGTTGTAATTGTTATTAATTCATTAAATAAGGAAATAATGTAATGTTAAAAAATTATGAGAATTAAATAACATTACATACTAACAATGGGAGATTTTTCATGAAAAAATTAAAACTATTGTTTTTTAGTTTGTGTTTTTTACCATTTTTAATATTTGGTCAAAATGTATTAACTAATCCGGGGTTTGAAGAGGGAGTAGATTCAAAAGGAATTCCAAACGGGTGGATAGGTTACGCCCAGACTGGTGCTAGTATGCAAGTAATGAACGACCCGGCAAAAGCACATTCGGGTAATTATTGGGTAAAATGCACGACTACGCAAGGCGCTCAATATCTATTGTATCAAAACACATTTCCAGCTAAAGAAGGTGATGTTTGGAAATTTAGTTCTTTTATAAAGGATGTCTCAGCAACTAATCCTGGAACAGCTGTTTTTGCAGCTCTCAAGATTTCTGCTAAAAGCAGTACAGGAGCTACATTTAAGTACTGGGAAATACACCAAGATAGTATTACATCAAATTGGAAAGAATTCGCTACTACTCAAACCCTGCCAGCCGGTACAGCATTTATTCAAGCAGTGTTTGTTATTGATGGTGCAACCGGTGCCCCAGAGGCATCCTATGGTTTTGATGATGTTAAACTGGAAAAAATCAAGAGTTATCCAGTTTCTACATTGCCAAATTATTTGCCTAACCCTAGTTTTGAAGATGGAGTTGATGCTAAAGGAATTCCTAATGGTTGGATCGGTTATGCTCAAGCTGGCGCTAGTATGACAGTTGTAAAAGATAATGCAACAGCATATAATGGAGATTATTGGACAAAATGTTCCAGCACTCAAAGTGGTTATTATTTGTTATATCAAAACACATTTGTTTCAAAACCAGGAGATGTTTGGAAGCTAAGTGCATTCATTAAAGATGTCTCTCAAAAATTTCCAGGTGGTTATGTAGCATTAAAAATTTCTGCTAAGAGTGTTACTGGTTCTACTTTCCTATATTGGGAGAATCCACAACAAGATAGTGGCGTGACTTCCTACTGGAAACAATTCTCTAATACGCAAACAATGCCTGAAGGTACAGCATATATTCAAGCAGTAATTGTGGTTGACGGTGCTGCTGGGGCTCCAGAAGCATCTTATGGTATTGATGATGTGCGTTTAGAATTAGTTGCCTCACAAACAGATAAAACAAACCTTTTGGCAAATCCTGGATTTGAAGAAGGAGCTGATGATAAAGGTATTCCAAAAGGCTGGATTGGTTATGCACAGACTGGTGCAAGTATAGAAGTAAAAAGTGATTCAAGAACAGCTCATAGTGGTGTTTATTGGGTAAAATGTACTAGTACACAGGGCGGTTATTATTTACTATATCAAAATAATTTGCCAGCAAAGCCAAATCAAATTTGGGAACTAAGTTCATTCTTTAAAGATATCTCTCCTACTACTCTCGGTGCTAACTACGCTGCACTAAAAATCTCTGCAAAAAGTGTAACAGGTTCTACTTTCCAATATTGGGAAGAATATCCTACAAAAGTTACTGCTGATTGGGTTAAGTACACTAATACTAAAACGATGCCTGAGGGCACAGCTTTTATTCAGGCAGTAGTTGTTATACATGCAGCAGACGGTGCGCCTGAAGCCACTTATGGGATTGATGATGTTAAATTAACTTTGTTAAAAGATGTAGGTGTTGAAGAGTTAAATACGATTCCAACTAAATATGAATTGTGTCAGAATTATCCTAATCCGTTTAACCCAACAACAGTATTGCAATATAGTTTGCCTAAAGAGGGTAATGTTTCCTTGAAGGTGTATAATGTTATTGGGCAGGAAGTTGCTACGCTGGTTAATGCTCACCAAAAAATTGGCAACTATCAAGTCAATTTCAATGCTGAGCATCTAGCAAGCGGAATCTATTTTTATAGAATTCAAGCTGGTTCATTTTCAGAAGTAAAGAAAATGTTGTTAATAAAATAATTCAAAGTTGAGAGACTCAGAATGCTGAGTCTCTCTTATTTATAATAATGACATTATAATATCATGAGTGCTTGAAATGGTAAATCATTTAAGAAGACTGGAATTCATTTTAATATTTTGCATTGTTTTGGTTTTCTTTGGAAACAGTTTAGAATTGCTGGCAGGTAATTCAGGTAAAATTGTTGGAACAGTAAAAGATGCCGATACCGGAGAAATGTTGATTGGAGTGAATGTATTTGTTGAAGGGACAAATCGAGGAGCTTCATCAGATGTGGATGGTAAATTTTTTATCCTAGGAATTTCACCAGGGACCTATACAATAAAGCTGAGTTACATTGGATATCAGACACTATATGTAAAAGATGTGAAAATTGTAATTGACAGAACGACTGACATAAATGTAGAAATGAATAAAACATCAATTGAATTGGAGAAGGAAATAGTTGTTAGTGCTAACAGACCTCCAATTGCTTTAGATGTTTCTTCAAGTAAGAGAGATATTGAAATTGCTGAAGTTGAAACACTACCTGTAATAGACTTTAATAATTTGTTGAATCTACAACCCGGTACAATTTATCAGCCTAAAACTAATGATGCCCAAGAACAGATTACAAATGAATTATCAATTAGAGGTGGTACCGGAGTAGGAGTATTTGTAGATGGTCTTAATGTTACCGAAGCACTATCGAGCGGATCATTGACCAACTTCAATTTGAGTACTCTTAAAGCCGCTGAAATTTTAACAGGGGGTTTTAATGCAGAGTATGGAAATATTAGATCAGGTATTATCAACGTAGTGACAAAGGATGGAACAGAAAAATACCATTTTAGTGCAGATGTAAAATATAGTCCGGCAGCAAAAAAGCATTTTGGTTCATCAATTTACGATCCTAAGTCTGCTCCAGAATGGTTGCTGTATGGTTATAATGATGCGTTGTACGGAGCTGATGGTGTGCACGACTTGAGTAATCCAGATGGCTATTGGGAACAATTTGCTGCTAAAGATACGGTTTACGGATTTTCGCCAGAACAAGCGCAAGAAGTATGGAAGTATCAACATAGAGAAAGAGAATATGGTCATAAACCGGACTACATTGTTGATCTTACTTTGGGAGGGCCAGTTCCGTTTGTAAATTTATTGACAAATGATACTAATTTGAGGTTTTTTACAGGTCTGCGCTATGAGTATAATATGCTGGCAGTCCCTTTATCAAGAGATCATTCTGAGGATATGAATTGGTTTTGGAAACTAACCTTGAATCCAATTTCCTCGATGAAAGTAAATATTCAGGGTACTTATCAACAAAATTTTTCTAGCACAACTTATAATACGCCACAAGTTTCTGTTTCTACAATTGAACAAGCTATCTATAGCATGCAATATCCCTTAACGAAATATTATCGAGCCATGCGTTCGTTGGCAGATCGCTACAGAAATCAATTTGCAATAAATATCTCGCATGCAATATCTGATAATACATTTTATGATTTTAAATTATCTTATTTATTGCGCCGTTCGTTTGTTAATCATGCACCTGAAAGGAGCAGTAACACAGTATTTACTGTTGGTGGTGTTGGGTTTGATGAAGTACCGTATGGCTGGACACCTTACGATGTTGCGGATTTTGGTGGAAGAGAAAGTGAGTTCGGAATCAAAACGTCAGGTTTTTCATTCATTCTGGGTGGACATGGAAAAGAAAGAGATTATTCAAGAGAAACCTTAATCAATACAAGGTTCGATCTTGTAAGCCAGCTAAATAAGAATCATCAAATAAAAGCCGGTTTCGAATTTAATTATGATGATATGGATATGAACCATGGACTAATACAAATTTCTCCTCCACTTGTTAAGTATGATAAGTTTAGGCAAATACCAATTAAATTTGCTCTTTACGCCCAAGATAAAATTGAATTTAGCGGCATGATAGCGAATCTTGGAGTAAGATTAGATTATACAAACAGAAGAGGAACATACTATACTTTTATGTTCTCGGATTATTTTACAGTAGATAGTTTGAGCCTCGTACCTACACAAAAAATTGATCCATTCTTATACGTAAGCCCAAGAATTGGAATTTCTTATCCAATTAGTGAAAAAAGTAAATTGTTTTTTAACTATGGTCATTTTTATGATGAACCCGATGCAAGATACTTGTATAATAAAAGAGAAAGATACGGTGGCTTTTACGATAGAATTGAAAATTCCAATTTAAAACCGCAACGAACTATTGCTTACGAATTAGGTTTTGAACAACAATTAGGAGAAGAGTATTTATTTCACATCTCCGGCTTTTACAGAAATATTACAAATCAAATAAAATGGGTGGACTATTACTCTGAAGCGGGTAACAGAATATCTTCCTTC
This sequence comes from Ignavibacteriota bacterium, assembly GCA_043807765.1. Classification (GTDB taxonomy): domain Bacteria; phylum Bacteroidota; class Ignavibacteria; order Ignavibacteriales; family Melioribacteraceae; genus Stygiobacter. The sequence goes on along the minus strand of JAZDFQ010000092.1, from coordinate 20,379 downwards.
AGTAATGGTAATTATGCTGATACAAGAGGTCTTGAAGCAATTCTAGAAAAGAAAGTTGGAACGTTTTTCATGGGCAATGTAAGCTTCGACTATCTAATAACTTCGTCCGGAGATTTTGGTAACGCAGTTTTTTATGAGAACGTATTAAAAACTCCGGCAATGAGCAGCAGCACACAATATACACCGGGTGCTTCATACTCAATTTTAGCAAATTTAACTTTTAAGACTCCTGTAGATTGGGGTAAAGACATATTTGGATTTGATTTATTTGGAGATTGGATACTCAATTTTACTAATGAATATAGAAGCGGTAAAACGTTCACTTATAATCCGAAAAATCTGCCCGGAGTAAATAATAATCTGAGATGGAGAGCGCATCAAAATACAAATATGAAGCTATCTAAGGGAATATCTATTGGTGATTTTTCTGCACAAATCTATTTGGAAATTTACAATTTATTTAACGTAAAGGAACTTAATAGTAATTTAAGATCGCTGTTGTTACCATATCTTAAACTATATAATGAGTATTTAGAATCACTAAACCTTCCTGAGGAGGGTGGAAACGATCGACCTGGTGACTATAAGGCAGATTATATTAAGTTACCAAATGCGGCTGATTTTCCAACACAATTGCTCTTTACACCACCGCGTGACATTTACTTTGGAATAAAAATTAATTTTTAATATGGAGTTTTGATGAAACGCAGTTTCTCAATATTGTTTTTTTTACTACTAGTTTATTTCTCAAATTGTAATCTATACGCTCAGGCTGCATTCGAACATCATATAAACCGGTTAGCCTTAGAAGTAAGTGAAAATGGAGCTTCACTTTATAGAGATAATACAATTTTATATCCTACCTGGCCTTATGATTCACGCTATTTCAATTTCTCATCAAAAAAAATGTATATCGAATCATGGGGTGTTTGGTTAGGCGCTAGAAATTTTAAGGGAGTAGGAGATACAACAGCCAAAGATGCTTTAGTTGCTTGCGGTAACTTATATCTAAACACAAATGATATTATTCCGCTCAGTTTACAAAAAAGGATAAGATTTCCTTATCCATCTGTTAAAGTATATGATGGAACCGGTCAAACAAAAACAGAAAGTTTTGATAATGCATCTTTAGTTCCATCACTAATTTGTGATGAACAAATTGAAAGCATATGGACAACTTCGTTGGGAATTACAGTTCAACTAAAGACCTATGCTTATGCAGTTGAGGAGCATAAAAACTATATTATTTTTGATTATAAGTTTATTAATACTGGCAATGTCGATAAAAATGTTCAAACAAAAGAACTATCAAAACAGCTAAATGACGTTTGGTTTGGGATTCCTTTTTCTACGGATATTAAACCAAGATTTGGGGGTACTGAGCTTGATGACAATTATGAATATTATGGTTCAACTTATAGCAATTGGATAAGGGGCGATAAAACCGGAGATTCTGCAAGAGTATTGATTGCATGGGACGGTAACCATGTTGATACAGATAGTTATGATCCGGATCCAATTACCGCAGAACCAAGAGTTCCAGGGTATTATGGGCTAGGTGTTTTGCACGTAGACAAACAAGCCATTGATAATTTAGAATCCGGTTCGTCCGATGATCCTTTGCAACCGGTTAATGTGGGGGATGACTCTGGGCTTGAATCAAGTGCAAGTACTCAAATACAAAAACTATCACAAGGTGGAAACAAGAATTTTGCAGGGTACGGAGCCGAAAATTTCTTGATGAGCTTTGGTCCATTCAATATTCCAGTAAACGAAGATGTCAGAATAGTTCTTGTTCAAATAATAGATGGAGTTTCCAGAGAGAAAGCGGAAGAATTAGGGTTGAAACTTCTCAATGGAAATATTACGAAAGATAACTATGAAGCAGAAGTCGCAACCGGTAGAGATTCACTATTTAAATCACTTCGCAGAGCTCAAATTGCATTTAGTAGAAAATATAATATCCCAGATCCGTTGCCTTCTCCAGATTCAATTCTTGTTACATCAGGAATTGGAAATATTAAAATCCAATGGTCAAGCAGCGCAGAAAAAGCAATTGATCCGGATTCCAAGAAAATGGATTTTTCGGGTTATAGATTATATAGAGCAGCAATCTCGCCCGAAAACAAATGGGAAAAAATACTTGAAATTGGAGGTAATACAGGCAAACCAATAGTTCACTCCTATGTTGATACCAGTGTAGTGATGGGGTTTGACTATTACTATGCTTTAACTGCTTTTGATGATGGTAAAAATAATTATTTAAATCCGGGACAATCACTTGAAAGTTCAAGACTTACATCTACTGCTTACGTTGGTGCCTCTGCTGCAGTAGGTCCACAAAGTACCCATGAGGAACTTAAAAAGAATCTTAGAGTAGTTCCCAATCCTTTCAATATTCGTTCTGTTAATTACGGGGATCCAAATAATCCGAGCGATGTGCAAAATAATAAATTACTGTTTGTAGGTTTACCGGGAAAGTGTACAATAAGAATTTTTACAGTTTCAGGTGATTTGGTAAAAACGATTTATCATGATAGCGGATTAGGATCAGAAGAATGGAATCAAGTAACAGATTCTAATCAGTTTATTGTGAGCGGACTTTATATAGCTCATGTTGAATCTGATATAGGAAACGAAATAATAAAATTTGTGGTGATAAGATGATGAAGAAAAAATATTCATTTTTTATATGCTTTATCATTTTTGCATACTTCATGCCAAATTACGGACAAGAGAATTTTAATAAAGTTGCACAAAGCGGCATGCAGTACCTAAAGATTGGTGTTGGAGCTGAGACTGTTGGAAGAGGGGAAGCCGGTATATCTTTGGTAAAAGGAGTATCTGCAATGTTCTGGAATCCAGCCGGATTATCCGAACTTGATAAAAGTGAATTTTTCTTCAGTCATAATTCATGGATAGCAGATATTTCTTTGAATGCAATAGGTACTGGAATTAACTTAGAAAACTGGGGCGTTTTTGGTGCTAACGTAGTATGGATGGATTATGGTGAATTACATAAAACTTCAGTTGCGAGGACTCAGGAGGAATCTGGTAAATATGGTTATGTAGATGAAGGGGTTTTTTCACCTTCAGATATTGCATTAGGATTAACCTATTCAAAAAAGATTTCGACACAGTTTTCCTTTGGAGGGCAAATAAGATATTTGTACGAAAATTATGGAAGCAACGTAACTATCAATTCGTCCGGGAATGAAAGCGTTACAAATAATATTATGTCCGCAGTATGTTTTGATTTCGGAACGCTATACTATCCGGGATTAAAAAGTCTCGCAATTGCAATGACAGTACAAAATTTTTCAACAGACTTGAAGTATGAGCATGAATCATTTAGCACACCGCTGACGTTTAAAATCGGTTTGTCAATGAATATGCTAGACTTTTGGGAAAATGCATCAAGAAGCTCATTGTTGTTTGCTGTCGATGCAATTCATCCAAGAGATTTTTCAGAGAGGATGAACTTAGGTTTAGAATATAATTACTTGGGTCTCTTTAGTATTCGTTGCGGGTATAGAATGAATTATGATATGGGAAAATTTACAGCCGGTGCAGGAGTGAGATACTCAATTTCTAACAGCATGGGAATAAAATTTGACATTAGTTACATAGCTGAGAATACCGGTAGGTTAACTTCGCCGCTGCAAATCACAGCAAGTTTATTAATGCTTTAAGAAATATAAATAGATTGGAATTTGTATGAATACAAAAAAACAAAACACTGTTAAAGGTCAAACTCTATTAAGAGAAAGAAATGTGTCTGTTGTTGTGGACAAAATATATTCTGGAGGACCGATAACAAATAGAGAGATTGTAAACAATACTTACATCAGTTTTGCTAAGGTAAATACTATTACTTCAATGCTTAACAAAATTGGACTCATAATAGAGGATGGAAAAGAAGAATCAATAGGAGGAAGAAGATCTACTTTATATAACATCAATCGAAATTTTAGATACACGGTCGGATGCCAATTATCTCACACAAGAATTCATGGAATTATCGGGAATCTAAAGGGAGAAATAATACAAGAAGAAGTTAGACCATACAATAAAGAAGATGGTAAAGAAGCTGTAATTAATTCATTAATTGACTTAATTGATCAAGTAATCAAGAAATCGAATATTCCAGTTAATAAAATCTTAGGTATAGGTTTATCAATTGCTGGTTTGTATAATCCTAACGATGGTACCGCAATTCCTTTTCCACATTTGGTTAAATGGGGAAACGTAGCTTTTAAAGAAATTTTAGCTGAAAAATTTAAGTTGCCAAGCTACATACTTAATGTTGCAAACGCAGCTGCATTAGCTGAGCAAAATTTTGGTTTAGGGAAGAATAAAAATAGTATCCTTTATTTAAACGTAGGCACTGGCCTTGGTATGGGTATTATTCTAAACGAAAAATTATATGAAGGAGTATCTGGTTCTGCCGGTGAATTCGGACATATTTCTGTTGACGATCATGGTCCTCTTTGTGAATGTGGTAATCTAGGTTGTTTGGAAGCAATTGCAAGTACACAGGCTATTGTTAAGCAAGCCAAAGCTTTGCTTCATGAAGGCGTCAGCTCTAGTCTAATGACTTTAGTTGATCATGATGTTAATAAAATAGATTTTGATTTGATCTGCCATGCAGCGAATGAAAGTGACAAACTTGCCTATAACTTGATTGATAAGATGGGACAAAATCTTGGAGAAGGTATTGTTACACTAATAAATCTATTTAATCCGGAAAGAATAATCATCGGCGGCAAAATTGGAAGTGCAAAGAATATTGTATCAACTTCAATAATGAATATTGTACAAAAAAGAGCTTTGGAAATTCCACGAAGAAATACGGAAATAGTTTTTTCAAAGATGGGGAGCCATTCGGGAACAATTGGAGCCACTGTCCCGATAATTGATGAATTCTTTAAGAATCAAATTAATGCTTACTTAGATAAAAATCTAAGCTGAGGAAAAACAAAGCTGAATGAAAAAATTAAGAATTGCAACGATTGGAGTAGGAAGGTTTGGAATATTTCATTTACATGCCATTAGGCAACTGGAAGATATACTTAATATTGAATTAGTGGCTGCGGCTGAAAGTGATGTTACGAAACACTCAAGAATTAAAAATAATTTTAATATCCCAATTTATGATGATTATTTGGAAATGATAGAAAAGGAAAACTTAAATGCTGTTTCTGTAGCTACTCAAGATCATCAACATAGAGATATAGTTATTAATTCATTAGCAAATGGATTACATATTTTTGTAGAAAAGCCACTCGATACTAGTGCAAATGGTTCTCTTGAAATGATTGAAATAGCAAAGCAAAGAGAACTTCTATTACAAGTAGATTTTCATAAAAGATACGATCCTTATCATATTGAAATTAAACAACTAATCAACAAAAATAAGTTTGGAGATTTTCTCTACGGATATTGTCACATGGAAGATCAAATAGTTGTGCCGAGAGACTGGTTCAAAGATTGGGCACACAATACATCCCCAGCTTGGTTTCTTGGATCTAATTTTATTGATTTAATTAGTTGGCTTATGAATAGTCGCGTTGAAAATGTTTTTGCAAAAGGGCAAAAAAATAAACTTAAAAACCTTGGTATCGATACGTTCGATTCGATGCAAAGTATGCTCACGTTTGAAAATGGTGCTGTTATTAGTATGGATTGCTCATGGATATTGCCCGAACAATTCTCATCAATTGTTAGCCAGGGTTTTAGATTGATTGGTACTGAAGGTATTGTAGTAGCCAACTCGCATAATCGCGGAACAACTTCTTGCTTTACTTCCGAGCAAGGTGTTAGAAATCATAATTCCGGTTTTATGAGTTTAGTGAATGACGTTTATGGTAAAGCTAAATATGTTGGCTATGGAATTACCAGCATCCAGCATTTTGTGGAAAATATTGTGCATCTAAATAATGGATTAAATTTAGAAGATTTGGAAGGTACTTACCCTTCTGGATATGATGGTCATGAAGTGACTAAAGCAATTGAAGCAATTCATCTAAGTATCGAATCCGGTGAAGTCATTGATGTCCAAAAGGAAAACAAGCGTGCATACATGGTTTAGGAAGTTACTTCTGATTGTCTATTTAATTTTAATTGGGACAAGTGTTATTTATTGTCAGAGCAAGCAAGAAAAATTAATAGTATTTCATTTTGATTTTAATTCGGTGTCTCTTAATAAAGACTATGTAATAAAATGGCTTAATAAAGCTTCACAAATGGGTTACAATGCAGTGCTATGGGAAATTGAGGATGATGTTAAGTGGGTAACTTGCCCAGAATGTTCAAGTCCGGATGCATTCACCAAAGCAGAATTTAAAGAGATAATAGAATACTCTAGAGCATTAGGGTTAGAACCAATTCCACTGTTACAGACTATAGGTCATGCCGAATATGTTTTACAACATGAGAAATATTACTCTCTCCGCGAAGATTCAAACAGATATGATTGTTATTGTACAAGTAATAAAGATGTTAGGAGTTTTATAAAGAAATGGATTGATGAATATTTAGAATTGTTTGGAAATCTTAAATACTTCCATTTAGGGGGAGATGAAGCCTACGCCTTTGCAACGTGTAGCGTCTGTAAAACTACTGCGGAGGAGATAGGTAAAAATAAACTTTATGCAGATTATTTGAATGACATTGCCCAACCTCTATTAAATAAAAATATAAGACCCGGTATTTGGAGTGACATGATTTTGAGCCATCCAAATGAACTGGCGGTGATTTCCAAAGAGTTCATTTTTTGGGATTGGAATTATTGGGATGGTGATTCTGTACCTGAGCGAGTAATGGTTTGGGGAGAAGGGCGATTACCTAAAGAAAAAATTACTGCTGAAATGAAAAATGATATTTCTCAAATATTTGATAAAAATAATAACCTCACCCCTTTCTATACAAGTGATTATTTAAAACAAAGAGGTTACGATATAATATTGTGCAGTAGTTCCCGTTGTTACGGCGATGCAATTTTTGTTGGGAAAAATGATTTACATATAGACAATATTATAGGTGCTGCTCGCAAAGCATCAAAATTGGATTTGTTAGGAACTTGCGTAACAAGTTGGGCAGTTAGAATACCAAATTATGAAACTCAAGAAATGTGGTTAAATCTTGCTCCTTTCACAATTAACAATCCATCGTTGTCAAAAGAAAACATACTAGAAAAAATTCTTAGACATTTATTTATGATTAATAACAGTGATATCAGTAAAGCGTTTGAAAAAATAAGTTATTCATTCCCGTTTAGTAATAATAATACTACCGGAATAATGTGGACAGGTTTAAAAGATTCTAAACCGGCACCAGCAGGTTACATTAATGAATTAATAAGCAGATGGAAGAATAAAAATCAGTGGAATGAAATAAAGGAATCAATTTCTAGATCTCCGAGTGAAATAACTCTTGGGTTAAATGAACTTAATAATGTAATTCCTAAAATTAATGGCGGGTATGAAATAATAGAAAACTGGACGAGAGCAGCTTACTTTCAATTTTGGCAGGCTGTTTTAGCTAACAAGATATTAACTAAAGATAGTTGTGATAGTGAAATTGACAATCAAGAAATAATGAACCTGATAACTAGTTTAAAGAAAGAATATACCAATTGGGCTCGGGAATGGATGACCGAAAAATCTGCCGACATAAATGCCGGATTAATTTATGATGTCTTTATTAACCACTTTAACTAATATTTAAAAAAATCAAAATAAGAGAGATTTATGCTTCTTGGAAATGCCGATTATCTTGTAATTCTGATCTACACTATACTAGTATCGTGGCTAGGTTATTATGCAAAACGCAAAGTAAAAAACATAGAAGATTACTTTGCTGGTGGAAGAAGCGTTCCTTGGTGGATGGCTGCCATATCACATCATATGAGTGGATATAGTGCATTTGCATTTGTAGGCCATGCAACAATTGCATACATGAGCGGATTTTCGATTTGGACTTTTTTTGCTGTCCCAATATTTATTGCAATGATAATTGGAGCTTATACTTGGGCCCCTAAATGGGTAAGACTTAATGTTGTTACCCCGGTTGAATATTTGGAAGAACGCTTCGATCTGAAGACAAGAAAATTATTTGCATGGAGTGGAATGAGTATAAAGTTTATTGATGAAGGTGTTAAACTTTATTCGCTGGCAATTATTGTTCATGTTGTATCCGGGTTCCCAATTGAAATCACAATAATAGGTTGTGGTTTGGTTACTATGATTTATATAATGTTTGGTGGATTATGGGCAACAATGTTAACTGATTTTATGCAATTTATTGTTCAATTTGGTACTTCATTTATTCTAGTTTATCTAGTACTAAATGCTGTTGGTGGATGGTCAAAGATGTGGGAGAGTTTACCTCCAGGTCACTCTTCATTATTTAGTGATGCTATTTCACCAGGGTTCATGTTAGTTTATTTATTTGTGATTATTCTTAGTTACAATGGTGGAACTTGGGGTTTGGCTCAACGATTTTATTCCATTGGTAAACCTTCCGATGCAAAAAAAGCAGCAATTCTATCAGCTCTCTTATATCTAATTTATCCATTAGCAATATATATACCTATTTGGTCTGCGAGATTGGTTATTGGAGAAATCAAAGATCCCGAACAAGCATATGTTCTTGTCGCTCAAAAGTTTTTTAGCCAAGTTTCCCCCGGAATGATTGGTTTATTTATTAGCTCAATATTTGCTGCAACCATGTCAATGATTAGTGCTGATCTGAATTCTTTATCAGCAGTATTTACTAAAGATATTTATCAAAGATCGTTCAATAAAAATGCATCAGAACAAAAGCTTGTAAAAATCGGAATGATCTCTACAATTATTTTTGGATTGCTAACTATAGTATCTGCCCTAATTACAATTCGACTTGAAGGTGCATTTAACACTATGGTTGAATGGTACGCTGCAATTCTAGGTCCAGTTTCAATTCCATTATTATTCGGCATGATTTTTAGAAAACCGACGTGGAGAGGAGCTATATATTCTTGGGCAGCGGGTTTTCTAGCTTTTGTACTTGTAAAATTCATCATTCCTTTATTAACAGGCATTCCAACAACTTTTGCTCAATATACCGGTGCTGAATTACTGGTATCGTTCGCTGTTTTCTATTTTGAAGGAAAAATAAGCAAGCAAACAAATGAGGAAATTGAAAAAGTTAACCTTCTTTTTAAACGAATCAAATAGATAAAAAAATGAAAGTACAAATCGTAAATGGAAAAGCTCTGCTGCCTACCGGTTTAGGTAATGTTAATATTGAAATTGAGGATGGTATAATATCCAATATTTCAAGACACTTAAAAAGTGATAGCTTAGCAAAAGTCATTGATGCAAAAGGTCAATTTATTATACCAGGATTTATCGATTTGCATACGAATGGAATCGGGGGATTTGATTTAACAAATGGATGGTATAATCAAGAAAAAAAGTCTTTTTCAATAAGCAAGGAAAAGTATTTAACAGGAATCGAAAATGCTCTTAAAGAATATGCAAAACATGGAACAACTCTAGTAGGTTTTACAACCCTAGAGGCTTCGGTAAAGAAGATGAAAAATATACTCAACTTAATTGCCGAGTACAAAAACAATACCGAATCGGAGTTAAAACATATTTTCCATGGTATTTACATGGAAGGTACGTTTATGAAAGACAAAAAATATAGAGGTGCGCATAACCCAAAATATTTTTTTAAGCCTTCTATAAAATTATTTAATGAATTTCAAAAAGCGGCTGATGGAAATATTAAGATTGTAAATGTTGTGCCGGAATGGGGCAAAGATGCCTTGAAGCTCATCCAATATCTTGCTAGTCAGAATGTCCTTTGTGCAGCCGGTCATACTAATGCCAATGGTAATGAATACTTTGCTGCTATTGAAAAAGGATTACAGTTGGCTATTCATGTTCTAAATGGGCCTTCATCTTCTTCATTTAAACCATTTGATAATGGAGGTGCATTAGAAGCAATATTAAAAACCGATAAAATGCATGTTGAAATTATTACTGATAGTTATCACGTGGATAAGTCTTATCTCATGGACATAATTAAGAGAAAGGGAATAGACAGGTGCATAGCAATTTCGGACTGCATGTTTATCACAAATATGAAAAAGATAGAAGAGTTTAAAATTAATGGCGTTTCAGGCAAGCTTAGTAAAAATGGGGAGTACATTCATATTGCAGGACAAGAAAACAACAATTCGCTCTTCGGAAGTGTGCTTACCATGGATAAAGCATTTGAGAATTTGCTATCATGGTTTACGCAACCCATTGAAGGCATATGGAATAATTTGCATGAGCCATTAAGTTTTGAAGAAGCATTGTTAAATGCTTCTAAAATGTGTTCCATGAATCCGGCAAAAATACTTGGATTAAACTCGAATGGCAGTAAGCAACGAACAGGCAGTATAGAAATTGGAAATAGTGCGGATCTAGTATTAACTGAAATACATAGAAAAACAAGCAACTATGAACTTGAAATTCAATGGGTGTTGCTAAAAGGTAATACTGTATTTGCTAACCGAGTATAAATATCATGAATAGGAAAGAATGTTAAATCGAAGATACATCAATATAATTTCAGTATTTGTCATTTTAGTTTTACATCAAACTACTTTTGCTCAAAAAGGAAGGGCAATGTGGGTATGGAATAGTTCAAATGAAGTAAATAATATTATCAATAATTACAGCTCTTACAGAAAAGATTTATTCAAGTTTTGTATGAATCCGCACAACAACACCAAGAATAAAATTTCTGTTTTGTTTTTAAGTAGTAGAGATGCAGTTTATTCCAATTCTGATAATTTGAGAAAGTTCATTGCAGAAGCTTCCGACAGTGGTATTACCATTGAGTATTTGGATGGTGATCCTTCTTGGGCTACTTATAATCAAACTGTTGGATATGATAGAATTAGTAAGGTAATTGAGTTTAATTCTAAAACAATCTCTGAAAAGGAAAAAATAAAAGGCGTTCATTTTGACGTAGAACCTTACCTTATGAAGCAAGGTGGCATTTACAAACCTCCATTTTGGGATGTTGATAGAACTAGTGTTTGGAATTCATATGTAGCTTTTTTAGATAGTTGTCAGTCGTTAGTTAATAGTTCCGGAAGTAACATGTACTTTGGTATTGCAATACCTCGCTGGTATGAAAACCATGTTGGTGTTAACGAGCTCAAGAAATTGCAATCAAAAGTAGATTACGTAGCAATAATGGATTACAATGAAAATGCAAGTGTAATAATAAATGATGCTTCCAATGAAATTAAGCATGCAGTAGAATTAAATAAGAAAGTATGGATAGGTGTTGAAACTCAGCAGATTTCACCCGAAACTGTTTCGTTTTACGAAGAAGGCAACAACTTTATGGAAACGCAACTTGATAGTACTTTCAAAGTTTATGGAGGCAATTCTGTTTTTCTAGGCTTTGCAATTCATTCTTATAGAACATATAGAGTTCTAAGTCAAAACCCACTATCAGTAAAAAAAAATGACTTTTCTATAAATACATCTTTTGTGCTGGATCAAAACTATCCTAATCCCTTTAATCCTTCAACAAGCATTGATTTTTTTATACCACTTACTGGTATTGTCAGTATAAGTATTTACAATATTATAGGGCAAAAAGAAGTTGAACTAATTAATGAAGAATTAGCAGCTGGCTGGCATAAAGTAAGATTTACTAACCAATATCTTTCTTCCGGGGTCTACTTCTATGAATTAAAGGCAAAAGAATTTATTCAAAGAAAAAAAATGATCGTATTAAAATAAAAGTAAGTATTCCTTTTGAATTAATTGATTTATTATAAAGAAAATAGTGACTAACCAAACTGGAAATATTAGTAAACAAAGACTTACATCAATAGATGCATTTAGAGGGTTTACTATTGCAGGAATGATTTTAGTGCTTAATCCAGGTAATTGGAAAATTAATTACCCGATTTTAAAGCATGCAGACTGGCATGGCTGGACAATTGCTGATCTTGTTTTCCCATTCTTCTTATTCATCGTTGGTGTTTCAATTGCTTTCTCTTTCAGTACTAATAAAAAGGAAGATTTAACACAAAGCACGGTTTACACTAAGATAATTAAGCGCGCAATCATTCTGTTCATTATAGGATTGTTTATAAACTCATTTCCGGATTTTAATTTCAATGAATTTAGATTAATGGGGGTCTTGCAGAGGATTGCGATTTGTTATGCGATTGTATCTATTCTCTTCTTGAACACAAAATATAGCACTCAAGCTATGATAGCAGTGTCTTTATTATTTATCTATTGGGCTTTAATGGCATGGATTCCCTTGCCGGGCAACTTTATCGGTAGCTATAATAAGGGAGAAAGTGTAGCAACCTATTTTGATAAGCTTGTGCTAAAAGGACTAATGGGATCTTACGAAAAACTTGGTGAACCGGAAGGAATTATTAGCACTTTACCTTCTTTATCGACAACACTTTTTGGAGTACTAACCGGTCATTTTCTAAAACTTAAAAAGGATGTCAAAATAACAGCAGCTTTTATGCTTGCAGTTGGTGTTATACTTTTTACCATTGGGTTGATTTGGGACAAGTGGTTACCAATTAATAAACATTTATGGACAAGTTCTTATTCAACCCTAACTGCCGGTTTAGCTTTAATTCTGTTTAGCAGTTTTTATTATTTAATAGATGGACTTAAATACAAAAAATGGGCTAAACCATTTATTGTTTTCGGAATGAATGCCATTACTGTTTATGTACTATCGATAGTATTTGGAAAAGTAATTAAAATGATAACCTTTTCTTTTAATGGAATAATTTATCATCCACGTTCTTGGTTGTATGAAGTTGTGCTGATTGATCCATTTGGAAAATATGGAGCTTCACTTGTTTATGCACTACTTTATATAACTTTTTGGTATGCTATCATGTGGGTTTTATACAATAAAAAGATTTTTATAAAAGTGTAATTAAGAATTGCGGATTTGCATAATGCATGTAGGATATAAAAAGAAAAAACAGTTTGAAAATTTAGTCGTTGAAGTCTATCCCACTAGAGCTTTAATGGGGAAAGCAGCATCAGAGGATGTAGTACATGTTATTAAAGAGTTTTTAAAACAAAAAAATTCAGTAAGAATGATTTTTGCAGCAGCACCATCTCAAAATGAGTTGTTGCATGAACTTTCTTTACATAAAGAAATTGATTGGACCAAAATTACTGCTTTTCACATGGATGAATATTTAGGATTGAGCAATAATGCACCTCAAGCATTCGGTCAATTTCTGAAGGATAGAATATTTGATAAGGTTCCTTTTAGAAAAGTACACTATTTAAGCACTGAAGATTCTGATTATTATAAGATTTGTAAAGATTATCAAGAATTATTGCAAGAAGAGCCGATAGATATAACTTGTATGGGTATTGGCGAGAATGGACATATTGCGTTTAATGATCCGCCGTATGCAAATTTTTATGATACTGTATGGGTGAAAACTGTCATTCTTGATAATACTTCTAGACAGCAGCAAGTAAATGATGGCTGTTTTGAAACTATAGACGATGTACCTAAAAATGCCATTACATTAACTATACCTGCTCTTTTATCTGCTAGAAATATGTTTGTAGTAGTTCCCGGAAAAACGAAAGCTAATGCAGTTAGAAATTCATTGTTAAATCCAGTTACTGAAGATTGCCCAGCTTCAATTTTAAGAAAGTATAAAAATGCCAAGTTGTTTCTAGATGAAGATTCTTCTTCTCTTCTAAATCTTGAATGAAAAAAAACACTAAATAAACTTAGATTTATTATGAAAACTAGACTATGCATACCTAAAACAGCACTTATTCTGCTGATTCTTTCTTCAGCTTTATTTGCTCAACAAAGTTCCACAGAGCTAAACTTAATGCCCATGCCTAAAAGCATTAAGATCACCACTGGCAAATTTGTTCTTGATAAAAATTTTACAATTGTTATAAATACTAAAGAAGCAAAACTCTTTAGAGCTGCCGAAAGAACTATAAATTTTATCGCAAAGCAAACCGGACTATTCTTTGTCAATCAGTTTCCGACTTTTGATAAAAAGCAGAATGGTAAACACGTTGAAATAACTGTCAAAGCAGATGAAGAGCTTAGTTTAGGGATAGATGAATCATATGAGCTAAATGTAAATGAACATTCAATCCAAATCAAATCTGCTAATTCTTACGGTGCAATTCACGCACTTTCCACTCTAAATCAGTTAGTGACAACAGATGGTAAGGATTATAATTTCCCGTGTGTTTCAATAAGTGATAGTCCTCGTTTCGTTTGGCGTGGTTTATTAATTGATGTGAGCCGACATTTTGAACCTGTTGATGTTATTAAGAGAAATTTAGATGCGATGGCTGCCGTAAAGATGAACGTTTTTCACTGGCATTTGACAGACGATCATGGGTTTCGTATTGAATGTAAGTCTTTGCCTAAGTTGCATGAATTAGGTTCGGATGGGGATTATTATACCCATAAACAAATATTGGATATTGTTAGATATGCAACAGAAAGAGGAATTAGGGTAGTTCCGGAATTTGATTTGCCCGGTCATGCAACGAGTTGGCTTGTTGGTTACCCGGAATTAGCAAGCGCTCCAGGTCCATATTCAATTGAAAGAAATTGGGGAATTTTTAATCCTACATTTGATCCAACCAACGAAAAGGTTTATGAATTTCTTGATATATTTTTTAAAGAAATGAGTTTACTATTTCCGGATAATTACTGGCACATTGGCGGTGATGAAAATAATGGAAAGCAATGGGACTCAAATTCAAAAATACAAGATTTCATGAAGAAAAATAATCTGAAGTCTAATCATGAACTACAGAACTACTTTAACATTCGGGTTGATAAAATATTATCTAAGCTTAACAAAACGATGGTCGGATGGTATACTGACGAAATGCCAGACTTGTCAAAGGATTATATTGTTCAAGCATGGAAAGGCAGAACGTCTTTATATGAAACAGCGCAAAAGGGTTATAGAAGTCTGCTTTCGCACGGTTTTTACATTGATCTGGTACAAAGTACTGAATATCATTATCAAAACGATCCAATTCCCCCAGATTCAATCTTAACTGATGAAGTAAAAAGCAGAATACTTGGCGGTGAAGCTACAATGTGGGCAGAGTTTGTTGGACCGGAAACAATCGATTCCAGAATTTGGCCAAGAACCGCTGCAATTGCAGAAAGACTATGGTCTCCGAGCAGCGTCAATAACATGGAGAATATGTTTAAAAGGTTAGATGCAGTTAATCTTCAATTAGAGAATTACGGATTGACTCATATAAAAAATTACGAAATGATGATGCGCCGAATTGTTAAAAATTATAACGTAGAAGTTCTTAAAACCTTCGTAGACATTGTGAATCCATTGTACACTTACTCGCGAGATCATCCTCATGTTTTCAAATCCTTTTATCCGCTAACAAGAATAGTAGATATTGCTCAACCAGATCCAAAGGTACCGAGAGAATTTGATCTACTTGTAGAGAAACTAATTAATTCTCCTAAACTTGATAATGATTTGGTTAACGAAATTGAGAAATGGTTGGTTATGTGGAAAAACAATCATCAAAAATTAATTTGGTTGGTTAATAGTAATCCTATTTTAAAAGAAATTGAACCTCTTGCACTTGATCTATACAATTGCTCTTCAGTTGGTTTAGAGGCAATGCAATTAATAAAAGAAAATAAGCGTTCCGATGAAATTTGGTTAACTAAATCTAGTGGAGTAATTGACATTGCTAAAAAATCAAAGGCAGAGGTAGAGTTAACAATAGTAAAATCAATAGAAAAATTAATACGCAAAGTTCAGTAAAATTCATAAAAACAAGGATTGATCATGTTTAAGAAATTATTAGTCGCTACAATAGTGCTTTCACAAATTCTTATTGCGCAAAGTAAGAATCTGGTTACAGCAGAAGGGGATACTATTCGCATTCAACCGATAGGTGACTCTATCACACGAGGTACTGTTGGAGTTACTTACAGGCAATATTTGAAGGAGTTATTGAAAAATATTAACATCCCTATAAATTATGTTGGCGAATGCACTAATGCTGCAGATGCAGGATCTTCTTGGACAAATTATCAAGCCCTATATAACATTTTAGAAGGAGACATTGAGCATGATGGTTATGGTGGATTAAGAATTGATCAACTTACGGATATGACAAATAATACACGAGGTTATCCTAAAAAAACAATACAACAATTAGTTAAAGACAATCCTTCTGATATTATTCTTTTGATGATAGGTACTAATGATATAATTAGCGTTTATCAGTTAAGCACAGCGCCAGCAAGATTAGATACTCTAATTTCTAGAATATTAAGATCTACAAATAACAAAGTAATTGTTACTTCTATACCGCCAACTCCATTGCCAATAGCAAATGGAACAATAAAAACTTTTAATGCTGCTATTCCTGGAATTGTTGCTGCACATAAGGCTAAAGGAGAGAAAATATCTTATGTAGATATTAATGCTATGATGGGTAATGATGATATCTCCAGCGATTCCTATCATCCTAATAGTAAAGGTTACGAAAAAATTGGACAAGGTTTTTTTGAAGCTATTAAAAGCGTTATTACATCAGTTGAAAAAAAAAACAATGAAATACCAAATAGTTTTGGATTGAAACAAAACTATCCCAATCCGTTTAATCCGACAACAAAAATCGATTATTCTGTAGCAGGACAAAGTAATGTTATCTTAGAAGTATTTGACCAATTAGGTAGAAAGATTAAGACTCTTGTCAATAAAGAACAAAATAGTGGTAATTATCAAATTGAATTTAACTCATTTGATTTACCGAGCGGTGTATATTATTACAGATTAACGACAGAAAATTTTCATGATACTAAAAAAATGCTAGTTCTTAAGTGAAGGAATAATTCTATGGAAAAAGTTGGATTTGGATTAATCGGTTGTGGTGTTTGGGGTGATGTTCATGCTGGAACACTTTCTCAATCAGCAATTCTTGCTAAACGTCAAACTCTGAGGGACAAAAAGGCAGTTGTAAGTCAAGAATTAAATTTTCACTAAAGTATTTTCAAGGTAGAACTATGAATCAAAATAATGATGATAAAATTTCGCGAAGAAAATTTATAGGAAAATCTATCTGGGGGACTGGCGTTATAATCTCTGCTTCACAGATTGGAAGCATTGTTAAAGCAGAATCTGTATTTAATGTGCAAAATCAAAAAAGTGTAACTAATGAAGCAGTGTTTCCGTTTTATAAATATGCAAATGAATATCATTATGGTGAGTATATACCTAAAGATCAAGGTGGTAAATTTATTCAAATGGAATTATTGGGAACAGAAGACGATAGAAAAATAACGGAAATAATTAATCATCAATTTATTAGTGAACATCTGGGAACTCCTAACGATTGGAGTATTTATGAAAAAACAGAATTAGAAAAAAGCGTTTGGTTCAATAGATTCTATTACTTGCCCTCATTTGCCAGATTGTATTATCTAGATGAAAAAAATGAATACCTGGTCTTTATGATGGATTTGCTGAAAAATTGGATTAAAGAAAATCCAGTTGAAGGTCCATCTAAGTCAAAATACAATTGGTTTGATATGCAAGTTGCTTGGAGGTCAATCAACTTATCATGGTGTTACTATCTTTCAAAGGAAGGATTATCTGATGCTGATAAAGAAGTTATTTATAATCTGCAAAGAGAGCATGCAAAAATACTTATGAAAGATTTTGGTAAGAAAGCATTGAATGAGTTTAATCATCAATCACACGGTGCACTTGCTATATTATATCTTGCAATATTATTTCCTACTTTACCAGAAGCTGCTGAATTATTACAAACTGGACTAAAAATTATTAAACATCATGTTGACAATGCATTTTATCAAGATGGAGGAAATGTTGAGCATATGTTTGGATATTATCCTTTCATGACCTCAGTATTTCGTGACGCATATCTTTTATGTAAAGCAAATAATGTTGGAGAACCAGACAATATTTTTCCACTATTAAAGAAAATGTATGGTTATCTATCTCTAGTTGCTCAGCCTGATAGTACCGTTCCACCTATAAATGATTCGTATGAAGAAACTACTAAATATACGTTATCAACATTAACAGATATTATTGGGAAAAATAATTTACCAAATGTATCTAATTCGGCATGTTTATATGATTCGCAAACTGCAATAATTCGCTCAGAATTAGATTCGGAAAAATCATGGTACATAAGTTTAGATGCTGCTAAGATAATTGGGTCTCACGATCATGCTGGAAGATTGGCTGTCAATTTTTGGTACAATAAAAAGCCGATTTTAGTTGATAGTGGATGCTGTAATTACGATAATCCTTTGTTAGTCAATTGGTATAGAACATCTGAGGCTCATAATACTGTTATTATAGACGGAAAAAGTGATTCTGCAACTTCGCAAAAAGATGTTCAATGGGTAGCAAAAAGGTATACCGAAAATATTATTAAGCACTTTATTGTAACTCAAGAATATAAATTTTGTAGAATGATTTCTCCTGAAAGTGATGAAACTAACTCGGGAGTTAGATGGACAAGAGATGTAGCTCTAGTTTCGGATAAATATTTATTAATTCATGATTGTTTTGTATGTAGTGACCAGCATGACTATGACACAATTTTTAGATATGCCGATTTAAAAGTAAACCGTATACAAGCAACAAATAAATTATTAGTCGATTCGGGGGATAAACTAATAGTTATTCCAATCTTAGAGAAAAATCCAACGAAACTGTTTATTAAGGAAGACTATTTCGGATCGAATGCCAAAAATATTAAAACACCGACATCAGTTTTCCATGCAAGTCATAGTGGAACATTTCATTCGACATTTTTAATTAAGCCCGTTGGTAATGAATCGGATGTTGAAAAGATAATTGCAAGCCAGAAAGTAGAGAATATGATTTGCAAAATATTTTTAACTGATGAAAACGCACAGGAAATTTGCATTACGATTAATAACGGGGAAGTAGACGAAAAGAATTTATTCTCCTTGTCAAAGGGTGTGTAAAACATTATTGAGCTGGAGAATTCCTAAAAACAAGTCTAGCTATGTTATCCTATTAAGGTATTAAAAAATGAAATATGAAAATGATAAACGGATTGTAATGACTCTAGATGCCGGAGGAACAAATTTTGTGTTTTCGGCTATCCAGGGTAATAAACAAATTGTTGACGAAATACGATTAGATTCCAACGCAGATAATCTTGATAAATCATTATCAAACATAGTTACTGGTTTTAATCTCGTTAAAGAAAAAATAAATATTAACCCGGTTGCAATTAGTTTTGCATTTCCGGGTCCAGCCGATTATCCTAATGGTATTTTAGGAGATTCAGGCAATCTTACAGGATATAGAGGAGGAGTTGCGCTTGGACCAATGCTTTCCGAAAAATTTAGTGTACCAACTTTCATTAATAATGATGGGGATTTATATGCCTACGGTGAAAGCATAGCTGGGTTCCTTCCTTACGTTAATAGTAAACTCAAAGAGGCGGGGAATCCCAAACGTTATAGTAATCTTTTTGGAATAACTCTAGGTACAGGTTTTGGAAGCGGTATTGTAAGAAACGGTGAAATGTATCTGGGAGATAATTCTATGGCTGGCGAAATATGCCTTTTTAGCAGCAAGATATCACCAGATGAGAATGCCGAAGAGTATGCAAGTATTAGGGGTATACGAAGAGTGTATGCGGAGCATGCCGGAATTACAATAGAAGAATCTCCATCGCCCAAAGAAATTTTTGAAATAGCCATAGGAAAAATAGAAGGGGAAATAGAATCAGCTATTGTGGCATACAAACAAATGGCTAGGGTAGTCGGAGATGTTATCTCAAATGCTGTAGCTTTACTTGACGGACTTGTTATTATTGGGGGTGGATTATCAGGCGCATCTTCTTTGTTTATTCCATTTCTTATTGATGAGATGAATGGGAGTTTTACAAAGTATGATGGCAGCAAACAAAAAAGGCTAATTGCAGAGATCTATAATCTAGAAGATGATAACGAAATGAAAAAATTTGTAAAAAGCGAAGCAAAAGAGATTCTAGTTTACGGGACTGATAAAAAAGTAAAGTATGACCCGTCACAAAAAATAGGAGTAGGTGTGTCAAAACTTGGGACGAGTAAAGCTATATCTATAGGGGCGTATGCGTATGCTTTACATAAACTAGACACTAATTAATAAATAGAGACATCTGAAAAATTCTTTTAGTTAAATACAATTTTACGTATCAATGTTTTTTTTTGATGAATAATTCTTTTTATGGATACAAATAGTTCTTTGAAATAGTGTTGTCTGCTTCAGTGAGTCTTTAGTAGACT
>JAZDFQ010000091.1:0-19178 GCA_043807765.1 Ignavibacteriota bacterium | reverse complement strand
TTACGCACTTTGTGATTTCTTGGTGCTTTTGTGACTTGGTGGCAAAAGAAAATATAAGAAATCGAGCCACTAGGGCACAAAGTCACCAAGTTTCACTAAGAAAACTTCATAAAGTTCAGCTCTTGCGTAACTTCAGTTAGTAACATAAATCCTTGTAATTCCGTAATTAGCTATATTTACACACAAATTTTGCGATGGAAAAAGATGTATCAGACTAAAGGCAACTTTATAAGACCGGAGATGAAAATTTCCAGTCTAATTTTTGAAAACCCCAGCTTACTGCTTTTAATGGAACACCTGGAGTTGGATTTCATTGTTCACGAAAAGACAGTTAAGCAGTTGTGCATTACAAATAATATTAAAGAAGAACTCTTTTTGATTCTTGCCAATCTCTACAATGGATTTCAGCCAACCGAACAGCATAACTTAACGGGAGAAGACCTTTCTACTATTATCAAGTTTTTGAAGAACTCTCACAACTATTATGAAAACGAGAAGTATCCGGAAATTAGAAATTACTTTGAACAACTTTATTTGCAGAACAATTCGGCAGAGATCAAACTAATCGAAAAGTTTTTTGATGAATACTTTAGAGAAGTTAAGGAACACTTGCATTACGAAAACCGTGTTGCATTTCCCTATTTCAACCGGCTGCTGAATAATGAACAAAGCAGTAACGCCGAGAAGATAGAAGAATACTCCGTAAACGAATATCAAGAACATCATACAGATATTGAATTCAAGCTCAATGATCTAAAAGAACTTCTCCTTAAACATGTTCCGGTTAAAAACGATAGAGTGCTAAGGAGAAAGATTATCACCGGCTTGTGCGAACTTGAAAATGATTTGAACATTCACTCGACAATTGAAGAGACAATTCTTATTCCTCTGGTAAGCAAAATTGAGCATGGTGAATAGACAAATAAAAAATATTGCTGTTCTGGAGCCTTCACAAATTGTCTTCGAAGGATTTTCGTGTATCCTTTCAAAGTCGGGTCAACAATTCCATTTGCTGCGAACAGATGATCTAAATGAAATCAACAATCTTGCTTCACTTGGAAAAGTAGAATTAGCCGTTATTAACCCGTCTCAAATTCAAAATAGAAACAAAGAGTTTTTTACTATTAAGAAGAATCACCCGGCATTAGTGTGGGTTGCACTGGTCTATAATTTTTTTGATCAGCAATTGCTTTCCATGTTTGATAAAACAATTAATATTACAGATCCGGCAGAGTTGATTGCAGCCCAGATAAGAGACCTAAGTAATTCGGAGCCGCATAGCCAAAGCGATGTTGAGCATGAACAACTTTCCGAACGGGAAATTGATGTTCTTAAGCTGATGGTAAAAGGATTTTCGAACAAAGAAATTGCAGATAATTTGAACATTAGCATACATACAGTGATTAGCCATAGAAAAAATATTTCGCAAAAGACCGGCATAAAAAGCCAATCCGGACTTACGATTTACGCCATTTCTAACAAAATCATACTCTTAGAGGATTATACTAAGCAAAACTGAGCTTTTTCCTCCCTATTTATTGGGATCGGGAACTCCAAATTCCCAATTTCTGGCGATTGAACCCCTACTCCATGACAAGTAATTTTCAT
The DNA here is from genome assembly GCA_043807765.1 of Ignavibacteriota bacterium. GTDB lineage: Bacteria > Bacteroidota > Ignavibacteria > Ignavibacteriales > Melioribacteraceae > Stygiobacter. Next base: position 17,570 of record JAZDFQ010000091.1, on the reverse strand, counting down.
GCGGTAATTTTAAGAATCGTGGAAAGGAATAATGTGGTTAAGTATAAAAGTTGCGGCCATTTTAATGATTATTAATCTAAATCTATTTGCACAATCAAATTTTCCTCAAACAAGCGGCGGGATTGGTTCGGACACTTTATTTAGCAGCTCAGCAAAGCTGACTAAGGAAGCATCATATGTTGGAGACTTTGTAGGTAATTTTTCGGGCGGAAATAAACGTGGTACAGCTTATTTAGGAATGGCAAATTTGAAGATTGGGTTTGAAACTGAAAATATTGGGTTATGGAAGAATGGAGAGTTTTTTATAAACGGCGTAGGCACTCACGGTGCAACACCATCTGAAAAGCTGTTTGGAGATTTTCAAGTTGCATCTAACATCGAGGCGGGAAACCATATTTACATACAAGAGCTTTGGTATAAACACAATTTTGGTACAACACAACTTACGCTTGGCTTGCAAGACTTAAACGCAGAGTTTTTAGCAAGTGATTACTCAGGTAAGTTTATTAATAGTTCTTTTGGCATTCCATCTATAATTGCAGAGAATATACCGGTTCCAATCTTTCCATTAACAGCTTTAGGTGTTACCGGAAAATTTGAGTTAAGTGATAATCTTGAATTCAAAGCTGCGTTGTTTGATGGCTTACCTGAAGGTTTTGAAAACAACCAATACAATTTAAATTGGCAGTTGAGCAGCGGAAATGGCATTCTAATGTTCTCGGAATTTCAGCTTGAGACAAATTTTTACAATCTGCACGGAACAATGAAAGCCGGAACTTATTTTCATACTCATCTAAGCGAAATGAATGAAGAAACCGGTTTACCTGTAACTGTATTCGACCGAAATTATGGTTTTTACATTATTGCAGATCAAACATTTTGGGAAAAAAGCGATAATTCAAATGTAGGATTCTTTGTTCAGATGGCAGTAAGTCCGGGAACTATAAATCTGCACAATTATTATATCGGCGGCGGTATTAGTTGTTCAGGTATTTCCGGTAATGAATGTGAAAATGAACTAGGGATTGCTTTTGCGCATGCCGGGTTGAATGACAGCAATTTGAAAAGTGAGACGGTGATAGAATTATTTTATAAAACTATTTTAGCTGAAAATCTCTTTATTCAACCCGATTTTCAGTACATAATAAATCCGGCGGGAAGCGGAAAAAATTTAGATAACGCGCTCGCAGCTTTCATCAGATTTGGAATAAACTTTTAACATGACATTTATTGAAACCATAACGGCAACACATCTTTCCGATCTACAGAATAACGAGACCGGAATAATTACAAAAGTAATCGGGCACGGTGCCTTCCGAAAACGCATCACAGAAATGGGATTTGTTAAAGGCAAGTTTGTTAAGGTTATTAAGAACGCCCCGCTTCAAGATCCAATTGAATATGAAATTCTCGGCTTTCGTGTTTCGCTTCGAAGAAGTGAAGCCGCGTTAATAGAGGTAGTTACGGCAAATAAATTTTCCGTTAGTCCGGAATCTTTTTATGCCGGAACAATAACCGATGATTATTTCGGGCAGACAATTGAAGAGAAAACAAGAACAATAAATATTGCACTTGTTGGTAATCCAAATTCCGGTAAAACAACATTGTTTAACTACGCAACCGGCAAACATGAGCGTGTTGGCAATTACGGCGGCGTAACCGTTGATACTAAAGAAGCTCATCTTAAACAAGATGGCTACACGATTAACGTAACTGATTTACCCGGCACTTATTCAATCTCGGAATATTCGCCGGAAGAATTATTCGTCCGAACACACATAACCGAACAGATGCCGGATGTTGTTGTAAATGTTATTGATGCCTCCAACATTGAGCGGAACCTTTTTCTTACTTCTCAGTTGATGGATATGAATATCAATGTTGTAATTGCTCTAAACATGTATGATGAACTTGAGAGCAAAGGTGATAAGCTTGATTATACCAACCTTGGAAAGATAATCGGAATTCCGGTTGTTACTACTGTGGCTTCCAAGGGAGAAGGCATAAAAGAGTTATTCAAAAAAGTGATTGATGTATATGAAAACTCGGATCCGGATGCGCGCCATGCTCATATAAATTATGGTACCGATGTTGAAGATTCTGTAAATAGAATAAAAGCAGAGATCAAGAAGAATAAACAAATTAGCGATCTGTTTTATCCCCGCTATGCGGCGCTAAAGTTGATTGAAAACGATAAATCTTTTGCGGCACAAATTGCTGAGTTTCCTCAAACCGGGGAAATACTTTCACTTGCTAAAAAAGAAATAGCTAAGCTTGAAAAAGAATTCAAAGAAAAATCAGATACAATTATTGCCGATGCCAAATACGGCTTTATAAGCGGCGTACTGAAAGAAACTTTCGAGCAAAAATTAATTAACAAACGCCAGACTAGCCACGCGATAGATGTAATCTTAACTCACAAGTTTTTCGGCTTCCCGGTTTTCATTTTCTTTTTGTGGCTTATGTTTCAGCTTACTTTTTCTCTCGGCAGCTATCCTATGGATTGGATAGACGCCGGTGTTGGCGCGCTCGGGAATTTAATTTCCGGAATTTTGCCCGATGGTTCACTCCGCGATTTAATTGTTGATGGAATCATCGGCGGTGTTGGCGGAGTAATTATTTTCCTTCCAAACATTCTTATTCTCTTTTTCTGTATTTCATTGATGGAAGACACCGGCTACATGGCTAGAGCAGCTTTCATTATGGATAAACTGATGCACAAAATTGGACTGCACGGCAAATCATTTATTCCTCTAATTATGGGATTTGGCTGCAACGTTCCGGCTGTAATGGCAACCAGAACTCTGGAAAACCGGAAAGACAGAATTCTTACAATGCTGATACTTCCCTTCATGTCTTGCAGCGCGCGTTTGCCCGTTTACGTTTTATTGATCTCGGCATTCTTCCCGAACAATCAAGGGCTTGTGCTCTTATCAATCTATATGATTGGAATTGTTCTGGCAATACTAGTTGCGCTTCTTTTCAAAAGAATTTTCTTTGCAAAGCAAGATGTTCCTTTTGTTATGGAACTTCCCCCTTACAGAGTACCGACTTTACGCAATACTTCTGTTCATATGTGGAATAAGAGTCTACAATATCTTTCTAAAATGGGGACTGTGATTCTTACTGCTTCAATTCTTATTTGGGCTCTTGGTTATTTCCCGCGCGAAATAAAGTTCTCAAAAGATTATGATTTAATCAGCAAACAAATTTCCGCCGATGTTTCATTAAGCGAAAACATTAAAGCAGACCATCTTGCACAAGTGGAAATTGATAAACATTCCGAACGTATGGAAAAATCTTACATTGGTCAATTAGGGCATATGATTGTCCCGGTGATTGAGCCTCTTGGCTGGGATTGGAAAATAGGTGTTAGTATTATTACCGGACTTGCGGCAAAGGAAATTGTGGTTGGTTCTATGGGTGTGTTGTATCAATCGGATATAGCAGCAGATGAAACTTCAATGAATCTTAGAAACAAATTGCAGCAGCAAACTTTTACAAGCGGTCCACGTATTGGAGAAAAAGTATTTACACCTCTGGTTGCATATTCGCTTATGTTATTTATTCTAATTTACTTCCCTTGCGTTGCAGTAATAGCGGCAATTAAAAAAGAAGCTAACTGGAAGTGGGCTTCCTTTACCATGGTTTATACAACAGTATTGGCTTGGATTGTTGCCTTTGCAACTTATCATATCGGTTCAATTTTTTAGAGGATTTATGAATCAAGATGCCTTAGTGTTCTTAATAGTTTTCTTAACGATCAGCTATATATTGTTCTCGACCATAAAAAGTTTGCGGATGAAAAAAGCAAGCACAGGCTGCGGCGGCTGTACCGGCTGCGAGCTTTCTAAAGACATTTCTCGTAATGACAAATTAGACTATTCACCACAAAAGAAAGATTGTCACTAAGATTTAATCAAGCATTATTTCACAATAGGAGTAAAAATGAAACAACTTCGCTTGTTAAGCGTTGTAGGAATTGCGTTGTCTTTTTTAGCGTTCAACAAAATAAATGCAGATACAAAACTTTTTGCAAGATCTTATTTATCATATACACTTCCGGCAAAAGCATTGGAATTTGAATTCTGGCAAACCGGCAGAATAGATAAAGGCAACGGCTACTATTACAGATGGCAGCCTCGCTTAGAAGTAGAATATGGCGTTACAGACCGCTTTACCGCATCCATGTATTTTAATTTCAACGAAGTGAAAAGCAGTGGTAATACCTTCGCCCCGAAAGCATTAAGTGTGTCAACAACATCATTTGAATTTCGCTACAGGTTATCAAATCCTAACGAGTATGTTGTTGATCCGGCACTCTATTTTGAATTTGGTTACGGAGGAGACAAAATCTTTTACGAACCGAAAATTCTATTAAGCAAGCGATTTGAAAATTTTTCGACCGTACTTAATCTCATCTCCGAAATTGAACGCGCGCCGATGAGTAGTAAAACCGAAAGCAAGTTCGAAATTACTGCCGGCGTTGCTTATGAACTCAGCCCAAATATTTCTATCGGGATGGAATTCCGAAATCATAGAAATTATAAGAGCATTTATGAAAAAGAAGAAAACCAGGCTAGCTTTATCGGTCCAACAGTAAGTTTGTTTTCTGATAATGTATATTTCGTCGTTAACCTTTTGGTGCAACTCTCCGGTTCACCATCAACAAAAAACAGCTTGGATTTAGCCGGACACGAGAAGTATGAAATACGCACTATTCTTGGAATTGGTTTATGAAATACTCTGTTTTACTAATTCTTTTAGTTCTTGCCGGATGCGCTGCAGCTATTGTCTATAGCAGCAAAGAGGAAGAACTCTACTATGAAAAGTGCGGCGGATGTCATAGAGTTTATAAAAAGAGTGATTTCTCTAGAGAGCATTGGATTAAAGAAGTAGATGACATGAGTAAACGAGCTAAACTAACAGATAACCAAAAAAAAATGATTTTGAATTATCTATTTGAAGAAAAGAAATAGATTAACTAACTCTTAAGCGCGGATGAATTAAAACCAACCCGCTTACATATCATATGCACTTAAAAGCACACTGCCTTAGTTTCTCAATAATTAGGTTCCAACACTTTCAATGGGTAGGAAAATAATTGAAATGGGAGTATGAAGAAGAGATTAAAACAAAATTTATTAACTACGCAAGAGCAGCGTAATCCAAAACCATTCTTCCGGCTTATCTGAGTTCCCATATTTAATACCGGCGAGAGTATGCATCATTCAGTAATGTAATTTTTTATTTTCATCTATTTGTCTGGGTCGATGCTTTTTGTCAACCAATCTATGCCTACATTTTCCCAATGTGGTGTCTCGGAAGCTGCGATATATCTTTCCCATGTATATATCCCGCTATCCCTAGCTAATCTCTTAAATTGAAGCGTTAATGCCAAACTTTCAAGAATTACAACAGACCTATTCATCCCGGCAGCTTTAAATAATTGCTGTCCGAGAACCATTACCTTTTGTGTCTCGTCATCAAGAGGTTTAAGTTTTCTCATATCAACGAATACCCCGAATTCCTTCGAATGGCCAAGTAAAACCTTTTTAGATTCACCCACCCATTTTTCCATTTCATCTTTATGAATGGAATCTGCAAAAGTAAGATAGAATCCCCATGATTTCTTTTCAATGGTATACATATCAACCTCCTTCTGCTTTTTTGATTTAAAAATATATACTCAGTTTCCCTCTCAGAACATTTGCTCCTATAAATTATTTAATTATTCGTTGCATTAACCTTAGTACAAGGTAAGTAACAAGTAAGCAAGATGCTACAAAAAATTCCTTCTTACTTTGTACTGATTAGAATTGTTAGAAATTCTTCCGCATTTACAAATCCGGTTATTCTTTTAGCTTCATTTCCTTTTGAATCGAATATTAAAACTGTTGGAACACCAATTACATTAAATTCCTTACGCAGCTTTTCAGTTTCCTCACTTCCGGTTTTTGTCATATCTGCTTTAAATGCCTTAAAATCCTTCGAGGCTTCAATTACTTTTTCATCAGAAAAAGTTTGCGCATCAAGTTCGCGGCAAGGAACACACCATTCTGCCGAGAAATCAATAATAATTTTTTCTCCGCCGGCTTTTGCTTCATCAAATGCTGTCTGTTCAAATGGTTGCCATGTAATAGAAACTTCTTTTGTAGGCCACAACGCGTAAACAGAAACTGCAACAATCAAAACAGAGAATATGGTTTTGAATTTTACAAACCCTTTGTTCGCGTTTGCAGTTTTATCAAAGAAGACTAAGTATATTGCTACCAGAATTCCATAAATAGGCAATAGATAATGATTAACCTCTTTTGGCAAAAGCGGACCGGCGTAATAAATTGCCATTGCTATCATTATAAAACCAAATATATGTTTCACTGCTTCCATCCATAATCCAGCTCTAGGCAATGCTTTCAACTTTCCCGAAAAGAGCGCTAAGAATAAATATGGAAGTCCTAATCCGAGAGCTAAGGTGAAGAACATTACAAATCCGTAAAGCGCGTCTCCTTTGGTTGCTACAACTGTTACTAAACTTAGCACAAATGGACCGATACAAGGAGCGGCAACAATTCCCATAGTTAAACCCATAAAGAATGCGCCCGCAACACCCGATTTTGCGCCGCCCGCTTTTGCAGACCATGAATCGGGAAGTTTGAATTCATAAACACCGAACATGCTAAGCGAAAGTGCAAGGAAAATTAGACAGATAAAAATTATTACTATTGGCTGTTGAAGCAGCGCGCCGAACATTGCGCCGCTTAATGCTGTAATTACTCCAACTGTTGAATATGTTAGCGCGAGTCCAAGCATGTAGAATAAACCAAGCACAAATAATTTGCTCGTTCTTCCCTCGGTCTGGCCGCCAAAGTAACCAATCGTTATCGGGATTAATGGATAAACACAAGGTGTAAGATTCAACGCTAATCCTCCAAAGAAAACTATAAGCAGACTTAAGAACAATCCTTTATTTTCAAATGAAGAGGTATCGGAATTAGTTTTAGCTGCTTCTTGCGGAGTTTCTTTCTCAGATATTTTTGTTTCTTCCGATGTTGCGGAAATCTGAGCACCGCCTTTTATATCTTTTGGTTCACTTACAACCGGTGTTGTTTCAGATTCTTCCTTGCCACCAGTAATATCAATTACAAGATCAATAGTTGTTGTCATAGGAGGCATGCAAGTCTGATCGTTGCATCCTTGGTAGCCGAATTCAATTGGAATAGTAACCTTTCCGGTTTTTGCTGCTTTACCAATTTTGAAACTCAGCTCGAACTTTGTCTCCTCTTCAAATACGGAAACGGGCTTATCGGAAACAGAAAGTTCTCTTTCAATAGGTTTTGGAAAATTGATCTTAGATATCGGGAAAGATTTATTTCCCGACTTAATTGTAGTTGGAATTAAAAATTCATCATTCGGTTTGTGAGAGTTGATATGCCAGCTTTTCTCAATTTCTGCTATAAGCAGAGCTTTAATTTCGCTTCCGGCATTTACCTTTTGTACTGCTTTATCCAGCTTTAGTTTTACCAGTTGTGGCTGAGCAAAACTAATTTGAAAAGCCATTAATAGTGAAAAAATAAAAAAGACATATTTCTTAAAATTCATTCTTACCTCAGAAAGATTTTTCTTACTTATTAGACAATAATATTAGGCAAAACCACTATTCTAAAAATAATTATTATTTATGAACAAGCTAAAAGAATTGCAAGTTCTTAGTAATTAGATGTAAAAAGCTTATTAAACGATTCGATTCGTCTCTAAAAGTGCCTCTTCAACTTATATCTAGTTAGAATTGTTCCGGCGGGATTTGTTATTTCATAAATGTTGTTAATTCCAGAATTAGTAGCCCTAATTCGGCATCTCCTTCCACAGTAATTCTTTTCCTAGCCTCCTCTTTGGAAATATTCTTCGAAAACATTCTCCATGCTGTGGCTGTATTCATTACAACTTTAGAAGTGTATTCTGAAGTTCTTCCAAAAAACAATTCCCATCTATCATTTTTCTTTAGTATCCAACTGCAGTTTGGAATATCGAAAACTTCTAGACAGACAACAGCGTCCTTCCGATTTGGCTGTATAGTCTGATAAACATTTGGTAAACCTCTCACAAATGTATCAATTAAAGGCCTCATCCATTTTTCATCAACTAAAAGCTGAACACCAACGGCCTCCCTTATTTGCTGCTGGTGATACCATTTCTCCGTGTATTCTCTTGCAATATCAAACCAGTTTGCAGATTTATATTCCCCCGCCCATCCAACGCTAAAAATTGCTTCGCTATTCATGTCCAGCGATGAGAACAACTTTGCAATTTCCTTTCCGGAATATTCAAGCATTTCTATCAATACTTGCGGGCTTAATCGTCTTGATGCTTCAACCCATATATTGTTTAGATGGTTAAGATATTCAACCAAATCGGAAGTGTTTTCAATTTTGCCCGGTGATGTAGGTGGAATGAGTTGATCTCTTTGAAATGAAATCCTTCTTAAATCCCCATCCAGTAAATGAGCAACGATATCCTTAACATTCCATTTGGAGCTTGAAGTTGTATAGTACCACTGCTCGCTATCCAAACTTCTCAATAGCAGAATCAGTTCAGAATAGAGCTCCGGGAACAAATGATTAACTAAAATTATTTCTGGTTTTTTCATATTTCGTTATTTCTATTAACGCACAAAGCAGACACTGCTTCCTAGCTTGCGAAGCTATAATTTATTTAATTAGGATCATTTTTTTAATTTCTGTGAATTTACTTGCAACTAATCTGTAAAAATAAATTCCACTGGATAATTCTCTGGCGTTGAATTCCACTTCATGATAGCCTCCGCTTAATTCACCATTTACGAGAGAAGCGACTTCCCTTCCTAATACGTCGTAAATAATAAGTTTGGTTTGCGATGTTTCCAGCAGCCCGAATTTTATTTTTGTAACCGGATTAAATGGATTTGGATAGTTCTGAAACAATTCATATTCAGTTGGCAAAAAATGAATCCCCTCATGGTAAGAAGTGCTGCCGGTATAACTTAGTTTTACTGCATCTGTCCTTAATACTGTTCCTACTGTAGCTTTACCGTTATCAATAACTTTGATTTGTACCGGAGTGTTATTAGTTAACTCGCAATTTTTTATTGTAATCCAATTGCCGCTGTTGTAATTCTGATCTACAATAACTGAATCAGTAATTTTGTTCAATTGCTGAATTAAATAAAGAGCTTTATTTGAAGCATTCTCGGTTTTCGGAACAATGAGCATTACATCATAAAAACCATTTTCTTTAACCGAAGAACTAAAAACGGCATAAGCTTTTGGTGACTGATTTAATGTAGCGTATCTGCTGGAAGAACCGAACGCTTGGGCAACACTTTTATTCCAAGTCCCATATTCAGCATAATTTGCTGTTTCCTCATTATCAACTAGTTTGAAGTAATTTGTTACTTCAGCGTTAATAGCAACAGACAAAAGTGAATTGGAAGGATCGTCACTTTTAATGAATAATGTATCGGACTTCTTTCCAAGATCATTAGAAATAAAATAAAAAGGAAGCGAGATTCTTCCAAACTTTGGAATAACTATCGGTAATGCTGTTTTGGTAAAAGCCATATTATTTTTCGAAGTAATACTTGTTATCGTCAGATTTTCAATTCCATAATTGTAAATATTTATACTGCTCTTAACTGTATCTTTCTTAATAACAAACCCTAAGTCAACTGCTTTTAATTGAACATACAACCATCGTTGTCTAACCAAAGGTGTAATCTTAACAACATCGGCTGATAGTATTTTTGATTCTTGCCCGTTCCCTTTTGCTAATAACTCTACATAATTATTATCCGAAGGATTTAAATACTGTGTAGAAAGATAAACCCACACCATTCTCCCAATAGAATCTTTGAATGCAACAGTTTCCAATAGTTTATTTTCGCCATAAATTCTAAAGAGCATTTCCTTGCATGCTTGATCACTTTTGGGAATTTGAACAAATATATTATAGTAATGAGGAGAGGTAATTTTAAAATTCCACCTTACTTTTGATGAATCATTTACCTTTAAGGAAGACTTACGAGAATCCAGTCCCCATGAGGCTTTTGTTTCTTTTGTCCAGATACCGTTTAATTCAATGTAATCTTCATCCTCATTATCTACATAAATATCATCTTGAACATAATTGATAATTTGTTTTTTCAGATTACCAAGTGTATCCGTAACAGCAAAACCAACTTTGGCTATGTTCTTTTTATCGTAGCTGTTGTTACTTGTCCACTCGTTTTGCCCGGTTTTGTTAAACTCTATCACGTTGAAGGATTCAGCAATAGTCTTTACTGCCGCAAAGGGCTGGGCTTGAAATATCGGTTCATCTGTTTGCAATTTATACTTTACTTCGTCACCGTTGATAATTTCAGAAAGTGTTGCGGCGGGTGGAGTTGTATCCAAATTCTTTCTCCATAACTGCATTCCTTCAACAGCAGTGCAATACTTGAATTTTACAGTAGGATTTGTAGTAGCTGCGGTTTTTGCCAAAGAATCAATCTTAAGAACATATTCGGGAAAAGTATCGTCCCATACATGTCCCCACAAACAAACAACTTGGTCTTGAGTCTTAGCTTTAACAAAAATGGAATTCATTTCTGCCTGTGCTACATATCCGGCGTAACGTGAATGTAGATTCCATCCGTGTCCGTTTCCGTTAAGCTGATAATTTTGAGGGGAAGGTCTGTATGGAATAAATTCTTTGGAAGCTAAACGCCAGTCAAAATTATTATCATATGGTTCAGTGTTATCAACACGGTAGCTTGGCGCTTCATTATGCATTGAATATGGAAGCAGTTTATCAAGTTCAGCTTGCCATTCGTTATCCATAGTATTCCATCCGCTTCGGAATGAAACCGGAAAAACATTTTCTTCTAAAAGCATCTGAGCAACAGTAAAGTAAAAATCGCTTTTACATTCGTTGAAATTTTTTGCTTGATTCCACCAATACTGGCCGTCGCCGTCATAATCAGTCCATGCAAAAGTATGATAATGAAGTGTAAGCTCATCTTTGAATTGCTTAAATGCATCCCCGTAATATTTTTGGGCGCTGTATGGAACAATCATATTAGGGAAAGGTATATTTTTGTTTGTAGCATAACGGAATATATTCCCGCTCATCAGCCACCATGTAAGTTTCAGCTTATTTCCGTAAGAATCCGAGAATTTGTTACGGTACCCCGGCTGCATTACTTTGTAAAAATTTCTTGTTTTATCCGGTATAACATTGTAATTATAAGTGCAGTTATACTTTGCTACATCCATTATATCCCAAATTGCCGTATCGGAACCGAGAATAAAGTAGACATTTCCTTGCGCTTGAATTAGAACTGAGGTAACCAGAAAGCAATAAATAGAAATCAATCGTTTCATATTATGACCCGTAATTAACAATGGAAACTTATAAAATTGAGAATACTTTTGTTCCGGAGAAAAACAGATGAAGATATTTCTTTGTGTTTGTAAAGATTTGTCTATACTATTAACTGTTTTATGGCTTCTATAACCTTTCGGTCAGCTTCTCATTCTTCTGTACCACTTGGATATAATAAACATAACCGCCATCAGAAATAGTATTGCCCCTAATGGGCTTGCATCAAAAAGTAATCGGTTTAGAATTGGTATATCCCTCAAATAATTTGTGGAATATTTTGATTCGTTGTAAAGCACAATCGAGTTTACGAACTTCTTAAACGAAACTTTATCCTTAACGAAATTCTCTTCTGTCGACCGGCAGAAAATGTCTATTGAACCATAATTGGTAGGAATGATTACATGTATCTGATCATATCCCTCATACCACAAATAATTTGTCTGGTAATCTAATCTGAATTTATTTTTTGTAAAGTCCGAAATATCCGATCTTCTTAACCTTCCCCTTTCATTTATCTGCACCATAATATATGGCAGCTTAAATAGCGTATCAACCGGAGCTTTGATAAACATAAAATCAAAATTGTTTTGCGGGGTATTCTTCTTTAAAGGCAGTTCCATCTTATTGGAAAGGAATAAGAATGTCTCCCAGCTTACCTTAACAAAACCCTCCGTCTCACTGAAGAAACATTTTGTCTTTTTCGTTTGTCCGTTTGTTATTAAGTATAGCAATATTAGAGCGAAAAATATTTTCTTAATCATGGATTACCTTTTACACACTCAATAGATAATTATATATCAACTTAAAAAGCCTTGCAAACTCAACTTATGGCAGCTAATCCTCGCATCAATAAATAAAATACAAATTTCCTTTCGATGTGATTACCTCATACATGCTACATAACAGAAAATTTCTCTCTTTTTCAAAAACAGCAACCGCAATAAATTCTTCCTCAGGAACTTTTTATCAGAATCCACTACTTCGATATTTACGTAATCCAGAATCACATTATCACCGTAAAAGCCAAAAATTCTTTCTGCCAATTTGCTTAACGCTTCATTAAAATTATTTCCTAGTTTCTCTTTAAAAACAACCTTGCCACAAGCACCTTGTGTGATTTTGTATTCGTGTACGGGTACTTCTTCTATTACAGTTGGTATCTCATCACTTTTGAAATTACACGAAAAAAGTGATAGGGCTAAACAGTAGAATGTTATTTTCCGAAATACTTGAATATTAATACACCTAAACATTTCCGTTCAGTCCAATTTTACTTTATAACACAAGCTTGTACCGACGAGTTTGCAAACGAAGCCGGGATGCCGCGCTGAAAATATTTCACCCCGCATTTTTTTGCGTGGCTGTCCAAGTTGCTTGTCCCGATGCTCTTTATCGGGGAGCGGCACGTTAAATAAATCTATTCCCCTTCGCTTATTGTTCTATAAACATAGCCACCAAATATGCCGCCAATTATTGGAGCCAACCAGAAAAGCCATAATTGTATTAATGCCCATCCTCCAACATATATTGCAACTCCAGTACTTCTGGCAGGATTAACCGATGTATTTGTTACTGGAATGCTGATCAAATGAATTAATGTTAATCCAAGACCAATTGCTATTGGAGCAAATCCTTGTGGAGCTCGCTTGTCTGTTGATCCCATAATTATAAATAAAAATATAAACGTTAACACGATTTCTGTTATGAAGGCTGATAACAATGAATATCCATCAGGCGAATGATCACCGTATCCATTTGATGCAAAACCGGCACTTACATCAAATCCCATTTTCCCGCTTGCTATTATATACAACACTCCGCCAGCAGCTATTGCCCCTATTACTTGAGAAATAATATATGGTAACAATTCCTTTGCCGGAAAGCGTCCTCCAGCCCACAAACCTATTGAAACTGCAGGATTTAAGTGACAACCGGAAATATGCCCAATAGCATACGCCATTGTTAAAACTGTAAGTCCAAAAGCTAATGAAACACCAACAAAACCAATCCCTAAACCGGGAAAAGATGCTGCTAATACTGCACTACCGCACCCACCTAGAACTAATACAAATGTTCCAATAAACTCTGCAACATATTTTTTCGTTTTCATATGTCCTTCCTTTATTTGTGATTTTGTCCTAATTCGTTGCCACTAACCAGCCTGCCCAGCTCTTCTTGTGAGGACAGCCCAAAACAGCAATGCCGAACAGAAGCAACAACTTTTATTTATAAAAACCCGTTGTGTGAATTAGATTCGGAAAATTAGTAAAGGGAAGTTAAAAGTAATTATTCAAAAATCAATCCGTTCAAATCATGATAAATCCATTCAATCCGCTTTCCATTATTTGATTAAATAATTGCTTTTGACTTCATGAAGCTTAATTCACACAACTGGTTATAAAAATATTTTTTAATATTTACTAATTCGAAGAGCAATTGGTTTTTGCAACCTAACATAATATTAAAACAATGCCGCACTGAAAAACGCTCTCCGTATTGAGCGGCTGGATATACCTTGTATATTAGTTTTAGCAAAAGATTTAGTTAGCGTCTTTTCTCAAATCTATTGATAAAATATAAACGGTTTTTTCATTCTTGTCGATTACATAAAACAATCTATATTTTTCAATTCTATAATGCCAGGTTTCAGTTTTGTAGTCCAGTAATTTTTTAATGTTGTTACCATAATGGGGTTCTTCTTTTAACTGAGGATAAATATGCTGAGGAAGTTTCCTTTCAATGAAGATTAGATCCCGACTCGCGATTTTTTTAATCTTCTTAAGAAATTCGTCGGTTTCAAAGATTTGATAATTACTCAACAAATCGCCCCTTTTTTGATTTCATATCAGCCAAGCCACGTTTCAGACTTTTATTCAGTACTGAATTGCTGTGTATTTCTTCCATCTCGAATTCATCTACGAATACATTATGTTCGATGAATCTTTTGACCGCTGTTTCAAGAAGATTAGAAATAGGTCTATTATCTCTATCCGCTAACTTTCTAAAAACTTTATAATTTTCTTCGCTTAATCGAAGAGTAATTGCCTTGGACATAAATAACCTCAATGAATGTTTATCGTTTCTTTGCGTTCTAATGAATTCATATCCATCGAAATATTCAGTATCAATTTTATAGTAAAAGGTATAACGGCCTTGCGGTTAAGCTGCTGCCCAGAACAAGAATTTAGCTTTGATCGCAACTACCGATAATTTTAGAATAAATTTGTTTAGTAATACAACTTTGAACAAGACTGCCGATACGTAATGATTAATCCGAAAATCTCACAAATGCCGAGTGCGAAAGTGCAGTCAGCTTGAACCGCTTGTATACGCTATACTATGTAGTTTAATAATCGAATAAGCTTATTTGATTATCGTCTTCTTCAAAATATCGATAAGTTTTGTCTGAAATAATTTCTATTCCACCATATCGGTTTATTGTTTCCTTAACATATCCAATTGTAGTATTAAGGTTTCTTCTTATATCTTCAGTAGTAAAACGTAATATAGACCAGCCCAAGCTTGAAAGAATATTATTGCGATTTTTATCTCGCTTGACATTAAATTCAGATAAATGAAATCTATCGCCATCACATTCAATGTTAATGTTACGTTCTTTACAAAAGATAGCAAAATCTAAATAAAACATTTTTATATCAGTATTAATAAGGAACTGTCGTTCTGCTTCTATCTTTGCAACTTTAAGTGCTTCCCAAAATTCTTCTTCAAGAGGACTTTCATAAAATAAGTCATTAATATTACTTGAATTTTGGAAATGCCGAAGAGTTGTTGGGATAAAAAGTAGTCTTCTCGGACGACTACTTATAATTGGAGTTGGAAGTTCATTCAAAGAATTAAATTCTATCTTGTAATATTCATAATCAGCTTTAGGGTCATTTTGGATTTCGGGGAGAAGCGCTTTTCTTTGAACAACCGAAATATTTTTAACTTCACTATACCACCTAACAGAATAAGCATCTTTATTAAAGATTTTTGTATGGTAAAATGCGATATATTTTAATGTCTTGTTAGCTACACTTTTAGGCACCATATTAGTTGAACAAGGAATACGATACCAGTTTTGCTCTTTGGCAATTTTGAAATCGTATTTATTATTCATCAGTGCAACTAAAAAGTCCCTTTTCTTATTCTGTTTAACCATATTATTTACTTGTAGCGTATAACGACGTTGCCGATAAGCGGCAGCCCAGAATAAATATGCCGAATAAGTGCAACAACTTTTTGTTTTATAAAAATAATTATTAGAACTTACTATCTTATAGAGCAACTTAGTTTTGCAAACGCAATTTTAGGATAACACAAATGCCAATTTGAAAAACGCTGTGCGTGTTGAGCGGCTGGTTATATTTGCATTTGCTTACAGTAAATCAAAAACTAATTTTAATGCTCTATCTATTTCAGTAAGCTTGTTATCCGATAGTTGACCACGGATTTTTACTAATCTATATTGGTAATCAATTGGTCTTGTCTGGAGGCAATCTGCGATGGATTTTTTAGTAAGTCCATTTCCCTTTGAGGGTTCTAAGAAAACGTTTGTGTGTATTTGAGATTTTTTTTCATTCCAAGATGTTATTGGAACAACTTGAATGACTGGAATTCTTTGGTTGTAAACATCATTTGTGACAACAATACAAGGTCTAATTTTTCCGGTTTCAGAACCTTTGACAGGATTTAAATCTATGTCGATGACCATCCCTCTTTTAATGGATTTCATTTGGGCCAATCCTCAATTCCTGAATTTGTTAAATCCCTTAATTCTGAATCCTCCTTATAAACCTCAGCATAAAGTTTAGCTGATTTTACCAATTTTTGTTTCTCTACTGATTTAATAAATTCCTCAATAGCTGAACGCACTAAAGAACTTTTATCTTTAAAACCAAATTCTTGATACTTATTTAAAAATATTATGTGGTCTTTGTCTAAACTTATTTTAGCTTGTTGCATAATAAACTCTCCTAGCTCCTTTATTAGCTCTTATTTACGAACCCAATATAGGAACCATGCCCGTAATTTTCAACTCATTTTGTAGCAAATATAACGGCGTTGTCTATAGAAAAGAAAGTCAAGTAAAAACAGTTTGCCCTTGGGATTTATTATCCCAATTTTCTGACTTCAGCCTCACAGACAACACTCATATTGATTATTTGTTTTGTTGAACAACTTCTGTTTAATTTCTTTCGTTCTAGCTTTCTCTGCTCGCTACTTCTTTTATGTGTTTGTTCTACCAGTCGTCTATCTGGCTCTCATAATTGGGCTACGGCAAATCTTAGTATAAACTGGGAGGGGTTAACCGCGTCTGTGGAATGTCACCGCTACTGGCGGAGCTTCAAACGCCGTTTTGAACTCTCTCTCCCACACTTTTAGATATTTTCAAAAAGAAAAATGAAGTTCTGCATTATTCAATAATCAACTTTTTGTCTTCCTCTATTTAGACAGCTTCTTTTTCTCCCGCTAACGGAATCCCGCTCTGCGTGGACTTTTGGTTTTCTCTCCTCTTGTATGGTTTATATTTTTCGCCACTCTTTATTATACCCAAACTTATCTTGGCTATATATCACGCCAGTGCGTTCTTTGCATTATATACCGGCAACTTCTTTTCATTCAGCAAATATTCATAATATTCTCTTAACGGATTCTCTGTTGTTGCTGCTCTTACTGCTGCCGATACATACACTCCTTTTAATCTCCTTGAGTATCTCGGCAATCTTCTCCCATAACTTCTTCCTCCGCTAAACTTCTCATGTTTTACCAATCCGCAGTAGCTTAGGTAGTGATTACTGCTCTTAAATCTTTTTCCATCTATCACTATCGATAATATCGTTACACTGCTTATCGGACCAAGTCCCGGGATACTTCTTAAACTTCTCAACACCTTATTCTTTTTGCTGATCCTCTCAAATTCTTTTTCGTATCGTTTATGTTTTTCTCGATAGGATTTGTAAAGCTTCAGATGGAAATGGAATTTCCTAAATTACGAATAGAGTAAAAAGAAGGAGTATTCCATGAAAGAGAGAAAACGTTATACCGCAGAACAAAAAGTAATGATATTACGCGAGTTCTTGGAAAATAATACATCCATCAGTCAGTTAGCCGAGAAGTACGAAGTTCGACCAAACGATATATACAACTGGAAGAAAAAGTTATTCGAATCA
>JAZDFQ010000090.1:0-55546 GCA_043807765.1 Ignavibacteriota bacterium | reverse complement strand
GTAGGATTCCCAATGGTTATAATGGAATCTGTAATAACTTCCAGTTCATTTAATCTGAAACCGGAGACACCAATATTATCAAGTTTGGGAACAATGGTAGCTCCTATTTTAGGAGTATATCTTGCATTCAAAATCGGCGATATGATGATTCGTCAAACGTTTGTTTACTTATTCGAAGTTTCAACAGCGAGTGTAATGTTTACTCTTGAGTTAGTGGTTGGGGTTATTATTCCCCTTAGAATGTTTTTATCGCGTAGTTTAACGCAAACGCCTTTGGGATTATTAATTGCATCGTGTCTAGTAGTATTTGGAGTTTTGATGAACAGAATAAACAACTTTCTTGTTGCTTATACACCGCCATACGAAGTTCATTCATATTTCCCATCATTCGGAGAACTCTCTGTTACAATTGGATTCGTTGCTCTGGAAGTATTGATCTTCAGATTTTTTGTAATACAGTTTCCTATTGTAAGCGTACCTGATACTACTGCTCCTCAAACTAAATTTTCTATAAGAGGATAAACGCGATGAAAATGAAAATATTTTTACTAATAGTTACTTTACCTCTCTTCGTTCTGGCACAAGGAAAGGTTGTACAGCTTCATCAAAATCAAAATTTGAATTGTAAAACATGCCATAGCTGCGATATTCCTACAAAAGAAAACCCATGCATAAAACCTTGCCCGCGTGAAAGATTAATTACGATTGAACAAACACCATCGGACGCACCGGCAATTCTTACAATCAACAGACTGAAAAAGCAGTCTGACATTTACGCTCCGGTAACATTCTCTCATAGACTCCACGCAGAAATGGCTGATATGGGAGGCGGATGCAGAATGTGTCATCATTATAATCCTCCGGGAGAAGTTGTTGGCTGTGTAAACTGCCACGAAATAAACCGTAAACGTACTGATTTAAGCAAACCCGATTTGAAAGGTGCATATCATCAGCAATGTATGAATTGCCACCGTCAGTGGAGCGGCAAAGTTGAATGTGAAAGCTGTCATGCACAGAATGGCAAAGCGCAAAAATCTACAGCTACACCTAAAGTAGAAAAAGCCGGAAAGAGAGTTCACCCAAAAGTAAATCCCCCGGCACAAGTAAAGTACGATACACCAAAGACAAACGGAAAGCTTGTAACATTTAATCACTCAGACCACGTTAACACTTTTTCAATCAGCTGCGAAAGTTGCCATTCAAACGAAAGCTGTAATAAATGCCACACAAAGTACAAACCGGCTTCACTTTCAAATAGAAGTGTAACCGATAAACATGCAGTGTGTGCAAATTGCCACAATACAAAAGCTTCATGTTCAAGCTGCCATAAAAATTCCGTTGCCGGACCATTTAATCATAAAGCAAGAACCGGTTTTGATATATCAAAAAATCATTCTAAGCTGGCTTGCAGCAGATGCCATGTTGAGAAAGGAAAATTTGCCGGTTTAAAATCCGATTGCACGACTTGTCACGGAACTTGGACTAAGGAGAATTTCAAACACTTAGTTACCGGTTTGCAGTTAGATGAAACTCATGCCGATTTTGAGTGCACAGATTGTCATCAAGATAAGAACTTTGCAAATCCAACTTGCAAAAATTGCCATGAAGACAAAACATATCCAAAAGATAAACCGGGAAAGATGGTTAAGAAGAGTAAATAATGTTTAGAAAGATTGGAACGAAATTAATACTTGTTGTTAGTATCACTGCGGTAATTATTATTGGTGTCTTTTCATACTTAAATATCGAAAGACAAACCGAAGTACTGCGATCGGAAGTTCAGCGACATGCAAATCAATTAAGTGAGAGCGTCAAAAACGCTACTCGCTTTGTTATGTTAAAAAATGATCGGGATTACATTCAGCAAACTATTGATAGGATTGGTATAGACCCGGCGATTAACGATGTGAAGATTATGAATAAAGAAGGGGAAATTATTTATTCTTCTCGTCCGGATGATATAGGCAAAATGCTTGATAAACAAGCCGAGAGTTGCTATGCATGTCATGCAGCTAATCGACCACTTGAAAAATTGCCGATGAAAAACCGCACAAGAATTTTTACAGCCAATCCGGATTCGGCACAGATTCTTGGTATCATAAATCCAATTTATAATGAACCAACTTGTTACGAATCCGACTGCCACGCACATGAATCAAGCGCAAAAGTTCTTGGCGTTCTCGATGTTACAATTTCACTTAAGGATGTTGAAAACCAGATTAAGGCAAATGAAATTCAAGGAGCAATTTTTGCTTTAGTTGCAATAATCGCAATTGGTTTTATTATCGGATTATTTATAAAAAGATACGTTGATAAACCGGTAAAAGAATTAGTTAATGCAACCGAACAAGTAGCTTCGGGAAACATTAACTATAAGATTACAAATCTAGGTAATGATGAGCTTGGCAAGCTTGGTAAATCTTTTAACGATATGACGAAAAAGTTAGATGAAACTAGCCAGCAGCTTTATCAATCAACAAAAATGGCTTCCTTGGGACAGCTTGCAGCCGGTGTTGCGCACGAAATCAATAATCCGCTTACAGGAGTTTTAACTTACAGTAGTTTTCTTCTCAAGAGAACAAAAGACAATCCTCAAATGCAAGAGGACTTAAATGTAATTGTGCGCGAGACAAAAAGAAGCCGCGAAATTGTAAAAGGATTGCTGGATTTTGCGCGCCAATCGGTACCAAAAAAAAGTTTGTGCGACATAAACGAAATTCTAGATAGAGCTATTGCCGTAGTTAGTAATCAAGTAAAGCTAAATAGAATTACGATTGAAAGAATTAACGATCCGGAATTACCAAGCATTACTGCGGATGCTAACCAAATACAACAAGTATTTCTAAACTTGTTTGTAAATGGAATTGATGCTATTGGACAAGATGGAAAAATTCAAGTTACTACTTCTCACATGAGTTTATCTCCGCGGGGAATTACACAAATTAAAAATGCTGTTTGCGGAAAAACTCATAGTCTTATCGAACCGCAGCATAAAATTGGCGGCATGTCTTCGATTAGAATGAAAATAAAATCCAACGGCAACGAGGGTTTTGTTCATCTTGATCCGGTTTATGGAATGCATAGACATTACTTTGGACTTAATTTCGATCAGAGTGCCGTCAATCAGCTTTCATGTCCTACTTGCGATATTTCCCTTATCGATAAAAATGTAAAATGCCCGGAATGCAACGGTCCGGTTTATAAAGTTCAGGTTCCTAATCAAGGATATGTAGAAGGTTGTGCTTCATTTAAATGTAAGTGGCAGCGCTGGGGATATATAGATGGTGCCGGTGAAAAGAAATTTGTAGAAATTGATATTGCAGATAGCGGCTGCGGCATTCCACCGGAAAATTTGAACAAAATATTTGAACCGTTCTTCTCAACAAAAGGTCAACGTGGAACCGGTTTGGGTCTTTCAGTTATCTGGGGAATAATCGATAATCACAATGGAGTTATCACGGTTCAAAGTGAAGTTGGAAAAGGAACTACATTTTCAATTAGATTGCCGCAAGGAAACACGAAAGCCTTTGTATGATGAAAGAACATTGCAACATATTGGTAATTGATGACGAACAAGTAATCATTGATTCAATCAGCAAGATCGCAAGCTTCGAAGATCTTTCGGTTGATTATGCCTTGCTAGGTAAAATTGCTTTTGAAAAACTTGACGAGAAAAGTTTTGATTTGATTATATGCGATATAATGCTGCCCGAAATGGATGGCTTCCAAATACTAAATGAAATTGCAAAAAGAAAAATTGATACTCCGGTAATTATGACAACCGGATATTCCACAATTGAAAATGCTGTTAAGTCGCTTTACCTTGGCGCAATAGATTTTATACCTAAGCCCTTCGAAATTGATGAAATGATTTCTCTAATTCACAGAGGAATGCGTTATAGCAAATTACTGGAAGCAAATAAGAGTGGTACAGAAAAAGTACTTTTGGTTCCTTGTCCGGCAAAATATTACCGGCTCGGTTACTCTTGCTGGATGAGCCAAGAACTTGACGGCTCAGTACTAATTGGTGCAACCGATTTTTTCATAAAGACGGTTGAGCCGGTTAAACAAGTTGAGCTTTTGAACTCGGGTGAAATTTTAACACAAGCTTCTCCATGTGCTAAATTTAATTCCGATGATGATTATACTCACCAGCTTTACTCAGTGTTAAGTGGAAACATCATCGAAAGAAATGAAAAAGTAATTGAACAGCCGGAACTGCTCGAAAAAGATCCATATTTCGAAGGTTGGTTATATAGAATTATACCAACAGAATTCGATTATGAAACAAAGATTTTAATTCCATGCAGTTCGGATAGATAAAAAGCAAGTTTATCAAACTAAGGAGACTATTATGGGATTCTCACTATTAATATTTGCATTCATAATATTCATTATTGCAGATGTAATCATTCGTTACGCACTAAAATCTATAAATGATAAAAAACTGCGCAAATTACGCGAAACAATCCTTCAAGAAAGTATTACTGTGGATTTTTCAACCGAAGCCAAATCGCTTAAACGTGCTGAAGTTCCAAATCCAAAAGCAAAAATTCTCTGCGTTGATGATGAGGATGTTATTCTCGATAGTTTCAGAAAAATTCTTGTGCTAGACGGATATTCCGTAGATACCGTCAACTCCGGTCCCGAAGCATTTAATCTTATCAAGACCAATCACTACGACTTTCTTTTTACAGATTTGAAAATGCCCGATATGTCTGGAACTGAAGTAGCTAAAACAGTTAAATATTTACGTCCCGATATAGATGTAGTAATCATTACCGGATATGCAACTGTAGAAACTGCTGTTGAATGTATGAAATATGGTGCAATGGATTATGTTCAAAAGCCATTTACAGAAGATGAATTACTCGAGTTCACCCAAAAATCTTTAGTAAAGAGATTAGACAGAATTCACAAACAATTAAAACCGCGCGTTCATATAACTCATTTATCAGATACCGAAAAATTAAGTGTTGGCGAGTTTGCAATTCCCGGCGGCGTATTTATCTCCGAAGGACATACATGGGCTGCAGTAGGACAAGATGGCGCTGTTAAAATTGGTATTGATGATTTTGCAAAAAAACTAATCGGGAAGATTGACGATATCGCGTTTCCAAACCTCGGAATGAACATTCAAAAAGGACAACCTCTTTTCAGCATCAAGCAAGGAAAGAAAATTACTCATTTCAATTCTCCGGTAAGCGGACTCGTTTCCAAACTAAACCAAGATTTGAGAGAAGATCTGCATTCTTTAGATTATTCTCCATACGAGAAAAATTGGTTCTGCATTATAGATGCTGAAAAATTGGATACCGAGCTTTCGCAACTAAAGATTGGTCGAAACGCTGTTTCCTATTATCAAGAGGAAATTGATCGCTTTATAAAACAAATGAAAGAGATTGTTAAAGAAGAAAAAGACAATGATGAAATGTATTGGGGACAGATAGAAAAATTAGAAGACAAAGATTGGTATTACATTACCGGTGAATTTTTCAAGAAATAATTATTCTTTAGAATTCTGGCAGAATGTACGTTTGCATCTAAATGTTGAACTGAATATTTTGTGAGAGGATAACTAAGTCTTTTATCTGGTTTTAGATATAAATAGTGTTAATTTTTAAGAAAGCTTACTGAAGGGATTGAAATAAATCCCTTCGTTTTTTAATAAAATAGTGTCATTTTCTACCGATAATAATAAGACTTTAGTTTGTACTCAATTTGCAGTTCAACCAAGGGAGTAGAATGAAGAGGTTTTTATTGTTTCTACTTTTGAGCGGTGCAGCATTCGCTCAAAGTAAAGATGATCAAGTCTGTCTTGACTGTCATGGAGATAAAACTTTAACCACTAACAGAAATGGGAAAGAATTTTCTTTGTTTGTGAATGGAAAAAGTTTCGCATCTTCTGTACACGAAGAAATAAGCTGCACTGGATGCCATTCCGATGTCGACCCTTCAAATCTACCGCATAACGAAAAATTAGAGAAAGTGAATTGCGCTACTTGTCATGAACAGCCGGTTCAGCATTACGAAAGAAGTCTTCACGGACAGGCATATAAAAGGGGAAAAACTTTAGCTCCGACTTGTGCAACATGTCATGGTAAACATGATATACTTGGTTCAAAAAACACCAAATCAAGAACTTATGTTATGAACATTCCTTCCCTTTGCGGCCAGTGCCACAAAGATGGAACACCTGTTTCCGGTTTATCAACAGTATCTGAAAGAAAAGTTTTGAATGAGTATTCAGAATCAATTCACGGCGAAGGATTATTTAAGCGTGGGTTAATTGTAACGGCTGTTTGTACTAGCTGTCATACTTCGCATGATATATTGCCGCACGAGAATCAGTTTTCTTCAATCAATAGAAATAATATTGTTAAAACATGTCTTCAGTGTCACAGACAAATCGAAACAGTACATCAAAAAGTTATTAACGGAAAATTGTGGGAAAACCAACCTCACAAAATTCCGGTTTGTATTGAATGCCACGCGCCGCACAAAGTGAGAAGAGTCTTTTATACAGATAGTTATCCGGATGACATGTGTATGAAATGTCATTCCAACAAAGATTTATACAAAGTAGTTGATGGTAAAAAAGTATCGCTTTTTGTTAATCTTACAGAATTCAAAGGCTCAGTACATACTGTTAATTCTTGTGTAAAGTGCCATACTAATGTTAATCAAGCAAAAAACCCGGTATGCAAAACCAGCGGTAAAGTTGATTGCTCAATCTGCCATCAATCTCAAGTTGAAGATTATAACATTAGCATTCACGGACAAAAACATTATGGTGGAGATAAAAGTGCACCATATTGTGTCGATTGCCATTCGTCTCACAATGTACAATCGAAAAAGGCTGTAAACTCCCCAACTTTTGCAAGGAATGTTCCGGAATTGTGCGGTAAATGCCATCGCGAAGGTAAGAATATTGGAATGGCAATAGATGAACATGATAAGGGTATTGTAGCAAGCTACAAGGAAAGTATTCACGGTAAAGGATTATTGCAGAGCGGCTTAATGGTTACAGCAACTTGTGTTGATTGTCATTCAAGTCATAAAGAATTGCCATTTAAAGATCCGCGTTCAACTGTAAACAGAAATAATGTCTCCGCAACGTGCGCTCAATGTCACTTGGGTATCTATGAGAAATTCAAGGTTAGCATTCATAGCTCTGAAGTGAATAAAACTGATAAGAAACTTCCGGTTTGTAATGATTGTCATTTCTCTCACGAAATAAATAGAGTTGATCAAAAAGATTTCCGCCAAGATATAATTCAGAAGTGTGGAAAATGCCACGAAGATGTTACAGAAACGTACTTTGATACTTTCCATGGTAAAGTTACAAAGCTTGGTTCTGCCGGCGCTGCTAAATGCTATGATTGTCACGGCTCTCATGAAATTCTTCCCGCCGGTAATCCGAAATCTATGTTGAGCAGAAAAAACATAATTGAGACATGTAGAACTTGTCACCCAAATTCTAACAGAAAATTTGTTGGATATTTAACACATGCAACGCATCACGATAAAGAACGCTACCCGGTTTTGTTTTACACATTCTGGGCAATGGTATCACTCTTAACCGGAACATTTTTATTCTTTGGTGTTCATACGCTTTTATGGTTCCCAAGAGCAATGAAAGAGAGAAAGCGATTAAGAGAAAAAATAAAGGAAAGTGAAGAATCTCATGAGTGAAAATTTACCTAAAGGAAAATATTACGAGCGGTTCGACGCTTATTCCCGCTTTTTGCATTTGCTGATTATAACAAGTTTTATTTCGCTGGCAATAACGGGAATGATAATTAAGTTTTCCGGAGTGGGAATTTTTCAATTTCTTTCCGATATGCTTGGCGGCTATGCTGTTACTGGTTTTATTCATCGCTTCGCCGCTGTAATTACGTTTATTTATTTTGCACTGCATATTTTTTATTTGATCAGAAAGAAAAAACAAAAAAAGATTTCGTTCACTTACTTCTTTAAAGGCGAAAATTCTCTTGTTCCCAATAAAAAGGATTTGGAAGAACTTTGGCAGACTACCAAATGGTTTGTTGGTAAAGCTCCAAGACCACAGTATGGACGTTGGACTTATTGGGAAAAATTCGATTATTGGGCTGTATTCTGGGGTGTAGCGGTTATTGGATTTAGCGGCTTGCTGCTCTGGTTCCCCGAATTCTTTACCAGCATTGGTTTACCCGGCTGGTTAATTAATGTTGCTACAATAATTCACAGCGATGAAGCTCTGCTCGCAGTTGGTTTTATTTTTACATATCACTTCTTTAACACTCACTTTCGTCCGGATAAATTTCCAATCGATACAGTTATTTTCACCGGCAAAGTTCATATTGATGAATTAAAGGAAGATAGACCACGTGAATATGAGCAGATAATGCAGAACGAAGAATTGCTTGAAAAATTTGGCGATGCACCTTCACCATTGCTTGTAAAAGTTGCAAAGATTTTCGGCTTTACAGCCTTAGCTATTGGAATTAGTTTAGTTATACTGATCATTTATTCAATGATTTTCTTGTATCAATAATTTTCCTTATGGAGAAATAAATGTTCTTAAAGAAATTTTGGTTCTCAGGAATCATCCTTTTTCTATTTGTAAGCGGAATATCCGCCCAGCAGTTTAATTGCCTCGATTGCCATGAAAACGTAATACAAAAATCCGTACACAACGAAGCTATTGATTGCCAAAGTTGCCATCAAGATATTATTGATGAGAGCCATGCTGAGAATAAAGACAAGATAAAAAAAGTACAGTGCGAATCTTGTCATGATGATAAATTAGAATCAGTTAAGAATGATATTCACCGCCGGTTAAAAGGAAAAGTAAGAAATCCACCGGATTGTAAAAAGTGTCACGGTACACACGAAGTTCAAAAGCCTCCGGTAGTTAATACTGCAAAAGCAAAAGTGTATTGCAACAAATGCCATACAAGTATGGTCGTTGCGAATAATTATCATTCGGTAATCGTTCCTAAAAATAAATGTTTAAGCTGCCATAAAAATGTTGATACAAAACTAACACTTCCCTCTTCAGTTCATAAAAATTTACAATGCGCTGATTGTCACAACTATATCTCCAATAATTTGGCAAATCATCCTAAGAATGTAAAGGTAACACAAAAAGCTGACTGCTATATATGCCACTCTGAGATTGCGAAGGAACACAGAGAAAGTATACACGGAATTTCTTTAGACGAAGGAATTGATGAAGCAGCTAAATGCTGGGACTGTCACGGTTCTCACAACATTCAACATGTAAAGAATCCGTCTAGTTTAGTATTCCCTAAAAATCTGGCTTCAACTTGCGGCAAATGTCACGATGATCCAAAGTTGGTTGCAAAATTTGGCTTTAGTATTAAGAATCCTGGATTCATGTATACTCATTCCGTTCATGGAAAATTAGTTGAGAAAGGAAAACTTGACGCGGCCAATTGCAGTCTCTGTCACGGAGTACATGATATAAAGAATCGCGTTCAACAAGGAAGTAAAATTTCTTCATTCAATGTTCCTCAAACGTGTGGGCAATGCCAT
Source organism: Ignavibacteriota bacterium (assembly GCA_043807765.1). GTDB lineage: Bacteria > Bacteroidota > Ignavibacteria > Ignavibacteriales > Melioribacteraceae > Stygiobacter. The sequence goes on along the minus strand of JAZDFQ010000090.1, from coordinate 46,006 downwards.
CAAAAAATTGCAGAAGAATTTGAAACATCTATACACTGGATTCGTGCAAAAAAAGGAGTTAGAGAGTCTCCGGTTTGTAACGATTGCCACAATGAGCATGGGATTGACGCAGTTAGCACTTTGGATAAAAAAGAAGAAGCAAGATTAATCCAAGAAAAAACTTGTGTGGTTTGTCATACAAATCCACGCATTGCAGAAAGATATGGTGTTGAAGCTGGAAGCGTTAAAGAATATCAAGATAGTTACCATGGCTTAGCTGTTTTGCGAGGTGACAAAGATGCTGCAATGTGCGTTGACTGCCATAGCGTGCATTCCATTTTGCCAAAATCTCATTCGGCTTCCACGGTTAATAAAGATAATGTTAAAAAAACATGTCAAAAATGTCATGCTGATGCAACCGATACATTTTCGCAAAGCTATTCTCATCAGTCACAAGACAAGCAAGCCTCAAAAATTGAAGGTATTGTTGCCAATCTTTATTTCTGGCTAATCGTTTCTGTAATTGGCGGAATGATATTGCACAACCTTTTGATATTCTTCTATGAATTAAAGAAGAAACGAAACCGTCAATCAACTGATATTACAATTCCTAGATTCACAAAGAATGAAGTTGTACAGCACTTGCTGTTATTGACTTCTTTCATAATGCTTGCAATTACCGGCTTTGCATTAAAGTATTCGGAAAGCTGGTGGGCAGAGATGCTTCGCACTTTTGGCATGTCTGAAACAGCAAGGCAGTACACACATAGAATCTGTGCAGTGATAATGATTCTAACTGGTATTTATCATGTTGGTTATTTATTCTTTACCGCAAGAGGTAGAGATGTTCTGTATAACCTTATCCCAAGATTCAGCGATGTTTTAGAAGCTAGAGATAACATTCTTTATTATTTGAAAATCAAAAAAGAAAAACCACAGTTTGATAAATATGATTATGCCGAGAAGGCCGAATACTGGGCATTAATCTGGGGAACAATTGTAATGGGTGCAACAGGATTTATACTTTGGTTCCCTACTGTAGTTGGAGATTGGGCTCCGGTTTGGCTAATTAAGGTTAGCGAACTAATCCATTTTTATGAAGCTATTTTAGCCACACTTGCAATAGTTGTTTGGCACTGGTTCTTTGTAATTTTCCATCCGCACGAATATCCAATGAGTTTAACATGGATGGATGGTAAGATGTCACTTCATAATTATCGTCATCATCATGAAAAACATTTTAGAAAAGTTGTTTTGGAATGGAAAGAATATAATGCCGGAAAACGTGATAAGAAAAAGGTAAGCAACTCTACTTTCTTATTTACTTCAGCTTTAGAAAAAGCCGGATTAAACCCGGATTCGATTATTCAACTTGAAATTGATAGCGATCATAATTTAAGAACTTGGCTGGAACAAAAACTTCAACCAGAGGTCGAAAAAGAAGAAAAAGTTTAGAATTTATAGCATGTCTTATTAAAGAGAAGTTGTTAATTAGAGCCAATTCGGCTATATTAAAACAAGAGTTCTACGTTCTTTTATACAATTTAATCAACTCCAGCAACCCAAAATCCCTAGGAGGAAAAAATGCAGAAGAAGTTATTTGCAATATTCGTTCTTGTTGTTGCAGCATATTTATTTGCACCGGCAACAAGTTTTGCTCAACCATACGGTTACGAAGGCACACAAGTTTGTGGTATGTGCCATAAAACTGAAAAACAAGGTCAACAATTGAAGATTTGGCAAGAAAGCCAACATTCAAAAGCTTATAAAACACTTCAAACACCAGCGGCAGATAAGATTGCAGCTGAAAAAGGTTTCAAGACAAAAGCTGCTGAAACAGAAGAATGTTTGAAATGCCACGTTTCAGGTAATGATGTTGATAAAGCTCTTGTAGGTGCAAAATTCAAAATGGAAGATGGCGTTCAGTGCGAAACTTGTCATGGTGCTGGCTCCGCTTACAAAGCTATGGCAGTTATGAAGAAAAAAGAAGAAGCCAAAAAGAAAGGCTTAGTAGTCTCAGATGACCCAGCAAAAACATGTGCAACTTGTCATAATGCAGATAGCCCAACTTTCAAAGGTTTCAAGTATGAAGAAATGTGGAAAAAGATTGCTCATAATGTTCCGAAAGGATAATTCTTTCAACGGGATAACAAATGAAAAAATTTATTCTTAGTATTATTGTTGCTCTGCCGTTAGTGATTTGCGCACAGAATCTGAACGGCAGATTCACTTCTTCTTTTTATACATTCCAACGTTATGATAATTTGCAAAACTCAGATGCATTTCTACGTAATACCGAAGCATTAACTCTCAATTTCAATTACGATAAGTACTCTTTGCGCACAAGAATGAATTTCGAAACCAATATCGGAGTTCCTCTTGATAACGATCCTCGTTTACGTTTCTACAACCTTTACTTGGAAGCTAGAGACCTATTCGATTTTGCTACGTTAAAAATTGGACGTCAACCTCTTTTCACTCCGGTTAGCGGCGGTTTATTTGATGGTGTGAATTTGAAATTGAAATATGAAGGTTATTCAATCTCCGGTTTTTACGGTGGAAATCTTCCCGCATATCAGAAATTGGAATTTTTGAAAGACTTAAGTGATAATTATGTAATGGGCGCTCGCTTCGATGCTAATCCAATTGATCATTTAAATATTGGTGTTAGTTATTTTGATAAAAATTATAAGACAATGGACTACAATAGTCTACGTTTAGATGAAGGCTTAGATCCGATCTCAATTCTTATTCAACAGAAATCAAATCAGTTTAAGTTTCTAGCCGGCGAAGCTTCTTATGAAATGCCGGGTATCTTTGATGTTAATGCTATGTATGAACACGATTTGAATTACAAAGAAACATCTAAGATTGAAGCTAACGGACGGGTATGGGTAACAGAAAACATTGGCGTAACCGGTTATTATAATTGGCGTGAACCAAAGATTCGTTACAACTCTATCTTCTCAGTTTTCAACTTTGGACACACAGAAGAATATGAAGGTGGAATTGATTACAAGATTGATCAGAATTACACCGTATTTGGAAAGTTCGGCAATGTTAAGTATGAAGATGAAAATTCTTCACGCTTAACAATTGGTGCAACAACAGCATTAGGCAGCATCAGTTATAGAAAAAATTTAGGCTATGCCGGAGAACTTGATAATATTTCAGTTTACCTAGCAAAAAGTTTTAGAGAAGGTTTAATTACTCCTTCTATTGGTGTTTCTTACACTTCTTACAAACTTTCAAAAGATGCTGAATTGAATAATATCACAGCCATCTTAGCTGGCTTCAATCTAAGACCATGGAAAACTTGGTCTTTTGATTTACAAGGTCAGTTCTATAACAACAAAATTTATCGCGATGATTTCAGATTCTTATTTAAAATAAACCACTGGTTCAATACTAACTTTTAGAAAATTATGAAGATTAAATACTTTTACGCTGCATTCGGAATTTTACTTATCAGTTTTTTGACCATTGCAGCTATTGGTGCAAATGAAAATGAAGGTGAAAAATCCAATAAGGATATCATCAAGTTTTCGCATTCAGTTCATAAAGAAGTGACGGATTGCGCCGGATGCCATACAAAAGCTGGTGAAAGTACATCGCTTAACGACAGATTATTGCCCGATAAAGCTGTATGCGCTACTTGTCATGATGTAAACGACGATAAGCAATGTTCAATGTGTCACATCGGCGATGTTTATGAACCGCTGATGGTTAAGAAATCCGAGCTATTCTTTAATCACAAAGCACACCTTGGCGATTCTAAAGTAACTTGCGAATCTTGCCACAAAGGACTTTCTGATGTTGCTTATAGTACTGAAGCAAAAGAAGCACATCCTTCTATGGCAACATGCAATACATGCCACAGCAATCAAGCAGTTGCTTCCAACGAATGCAAAACTTGTCATATATCAACTGTCAATCTGCTTCCGCAAGATCACAAGAGTGTATCTTTTATGAAGACACACAAATTCAAAGCCAACGAAGCAAAAGCTGAATGCCAGATGTGTCATGATAATTCGTTCTGCGAAACATGTCATGCTGCTTCAACTATGATTGATGAAACAAACACAGCAAGGAATTTTATCACTCCTTATTCCCCTCATAACTTTGTTGATAATACAAAACAGCAAAATATTAGTCGTGTTCATGATCTTAATTACCGCTTTACTCATGGAATCGATTTGAAAGGGAAAACAAACGAATGCCAAACTTGTCATCAGACAGAAACTTTCTGTGCCGAATGCCATACTAACGGTAGTGCTGATTATTCACTAGAAGGAACAACTCCACAATCGCATAGAATGCCTAACTTCGTTACAATTGGTATTGGAAGCGGCGGCGGTCAGCATGCAGTATTAGCAAGAAGAGATATCGAACGCTGCGCTTCTTGTCATGATGTTCAAGGTGCAGATGCAAATTGCATTTTATGTCACGTAGATAACGATGGTATTAAAGGAACAAACCCGAGAACACACAAAGCAAGCTTTATGCAAAGTTCTGATGATGGTGACTGGCATAGCGATAGAAATTCCGTTTGCTATTCATGCCATACAGATGCTAACGCTCGTCCCGGTGGAATTGTTGGTGTTGGTTTCTGCGGCTATTGTCATAAATAATTAACTCAATCTCTGGAAATAATATGAGATCTATAAAATTTTATTCATTTCTTCTCTTAGCTGTAGGATTGTTTTCCTTCGGATGTAGTGAATTGCAAAACGATGTTACTCTTCCAACTAAAGTTGGAGTTCACGGACCAGATGTTTTAGTACAGGCAGCCGATTCATTCCATGGCAAAAAATTAGTAGGTACAAATCTTAATGCTTGCCGTCAATGCCACGCTAAAGATCTTTCCGGCGGAACTGCAAGTGTTGGATGCTCAACTTCTAATTGTCATCCTACAATTACTGTTCATACAGCAGATATTCAAAATCCAACTTCTCAAAATTTTCATGGTAAATATATTGCCGGTAAAAATTGGGATATGACCGGATGCGTTCAGTGCCATGGAGCTGCATATTCCGGCGGAGTGGCAAGTCCAACTTGTAACACATGCCATACTCAACCAGAAGGTCCGGAAGCTTGTAACACTTGTCATGGCGATTTTACTAAGCCAAGCAGCGTAGCACCGCCAAGGGCTTTGAACAATGCAATTGTAACTACAGACCCCGGTGTTGGGGCGCATACATTCCACTTGAGCGAAATTAATGATGCATCTAAAGTAGCTTGCAATGAATGTCATACAGTTCCAGCAAAATTTGCTTCTGCCGGACATATTGATAATTCTGCCAAGGCTGAAGTAACATTTGGTTCATTCACGAACAGAGGCCCGTCTAAAGGTTTTTACAATACAACGAACAATACTTGCGCAAATACTTACTGCCACGGCAATTTCGAATTTTCAAAAGCTACTTCAGCTTATCCTTTTGTTTATACGGAAGATAAAATGATTGGCAACAATTATTCACCTAAATGGACAAAGGTTGACGGAACTGAAGGAAAATGCGGAACTTGTCACGGTTTACCACCAACTGGTCATCAAGCTCAATCATTGAAATCTTGCGCTACATGTCATACCGGTGTTGTAAATAATTTGGGTAAGATTATCGATCCGACAAAACATATCAACGGAAAAGTTAATGTCTTTGGAAGCTAATTTTTATTGTCTGTAGAAATTAAAAAGCCGCTCTTAGTAGCGGCTTTTTTTTAATCCCTTTGCTGAAGAAATCACTTATCCTCATCATCAACACGAATAGAAGGAGTTACTCCATCTAGTACAACCAAAGTATAATTTCTATTTTTGATCATAGTAAAACCAAGGGCTGGGGAAAGATTGGAACCTTGTATTTCAGCAGTTGCAATACAAAAACCTTCAGATACTTCTTTGAATGAAGATACTTGTCCGGCAGCAACATCATTGATATTAACAGTGTTAACTCCGCCAAATTTGAATTGCACGTTTGCTTTTGAATCGCGTTCGTTTTTAACTCTGATACTCGGCGGTTCGTCTGAACAAGCAGTGGTCAAAACCAATGCTGAAAGAAGAATAAATAATATTTTTTTCATGATTGACCTTTAAATGACTGCTCTAAACTAACAAATTTTCGAATAATGGATAGTGATTTGGTAAATTTGTCTATGAAAAATTCCGCCGACACATCTAATCAAAAAGAAATTAATATTGAAGTAAATGAAGAACTTGGTTCGGATTTTCCTCTTCAAAAAATATCAATCAAAAATACATTTGCGGCACTCCAATTCAGAAATTATCGCTTATGGTTTTCCGGTCAGTTGGTTTCGCTTTTCGGTTCATGGATGCAGTCAACTGCTTACGGCTATTTCATTTTCGAACTGACTCACTCTCCCGCCTTCTTGGGTTATGTAGGTTTTGCATCCGGAATACCGGCCTGGATATTAACATTCTATGGCGGTGTTATTGCCGATAGATACCCGCGCAGAACTATTCTAATGATAACCCAAAGCTGGATGATGCTTCTCGCATTCATACTGTCGGCATTAACCTTTACCGGAATAGTTCAGCCTTGGCATTTAATTCTTATTTCATTTTTCAACGGAATTGGAAATTCTTTTGATTCAACTGCCCGCCATGCTTTTGCACGTGAATTGGTTGACAAAAAATATTTAACGAATGCAATTGCACTTAATTCCACAATGTTTAATACTGCTACTGCTGTTGGACCCGCAATAGCCGGAATAACATACGCTATTCTTGGCCCGGCATGGTGTTTTCTTATAAACGGAATTTCATTCGTTGCCGTACTCTATAATCTGTGGAGAATTAAAATTGAAGAACAAATAGTTACAAACTCGAGAAGCTCTGTAATAAGCGAGGTTAGAGCGGGATTTAATTATCTGATACTTAATAAAGACTTAGTTACAATTATTCTTGTCACTTCACTTCTAAGTTTTTTCGGTATGGGTTTGGTAACATTATTTCCGGCGTGGGCGGTAAACATTTTACATGGTAACTCAATTACAAACGGATATTTACAATCTGCCCGGGGCTTAGGAGCTGTAATTTTTGCTTTGATTATTGCCGCGGTTAATCACGTTATTATTAGAGGCAAATACCTTTCTTACACAATGGCAATTCTGCCATTGTTATTATTTATCTTTTCTTTTAACCGAAGCTTTGCGCTATCGATTTCACTTTTGGTTTTGATTGGCGGAATTTTAATATCAATGTTTAATCTTTCTAACGGTTTGATTCAGACCATTGTAGATGAAGAATTCCGTGGAAGAATTCTTAGTTTCTATTCATTCAGTTTCTTTGCTTTGTACCCAATTGGTTCTCTGTGGATCGGAATGCTTGCGGAACATTTTACTTCACCGGTGGCTGTTCTAATTAATTCAGTTCTTTTAGCCGCCGGTTACTATCTGGTAAAATTGTACCATCCTAAATTGAAAACGATTAAATAACTATTTCTTTCGGATCATTCTCTTGTTCAACAATTCGCCACTCATTTTCTTCCACATCAAAATCCGTAATTTTTTCTATTGCAACTTTTAGATATTTACCATAGGCTGTAACTGCAATGTCTCCATTACTCAAAACAATCTCACCGGTTCCTTCAAAAAATCTGCTGTTCTCCAAAGTGATTCTGCCAATAACTTTTAATTCTTCATTTAGTGGAATCGGCTTTTTGAATTTAACAGTCAATTCAATTGTAACTCCCCAAACTTCGGTTTCATATTTATTTAGAATTGCTCTGCCAATGGTTTCATCCAGAACAGCCGAGGCTATTCCACCATGTAATCTGCCGGGATAACTTTGATGCTCTTCCGACGGCGTAAATAGTGCTATCAATTCTTGCGATTCTGTAATATAAAAATGTGCTTGAATGCCGAATTTGTTTTTCAAGCCGCAGACAAAACACAATTTAGAGTTGTGCTGTTTACCAGCAATTTTGTGGTGCATAAATTTCCACGATTAATTAATTTTAAAGGTAAATATAACTAGTGAGCCTGAAAGGAGAAAAGCAATTAATCAAATAGAATCCAGCATCAAACAGACTGGATTCTATAATCACTTTATTAAAGCTGGATGAATTTTGTTTCAATTCAACTAATGCCTTTGCTATTAAGAAATGGTGTGTATTTTTTATCTTCGCCGGAAATATGTTCAACTAACCATTTCTTAAGAAATGTCATCAGATCCATTGGTAAAATTCCTTTACCGGATTGAAAATTCTTAATATATACTTTTACTTGCTCAATCAGATCGCTGTGCGCTCTGGCATGTACACGTGCTTCCGGGTATGAATATTTGGTGAATAAAGATTCTTCATAAGAAAAATGATAAACCGTGTATTTAACCAACTCATCTAGTATGGCTCCAATGGCTTCTTTCCCCTTCCCTTCCTTCATTTTATCATGTAGCTGATTGATTAAATCGGCAAGTTTTTTATGCTGTGAATCAATTTCTTTAATTTTTACGGAATAATTGTCATTCCAAGTAATAAGGGCCATGTTTTCCTCTCATAATTAATTGATGATTGAACTTACAATTGATTATCGAACCGCAACTATTTATGTTTAACAATATTTTTATTCGGTGGGCTTATCTTGCAAAGAATGGTACACAAAAAATTCATCGTAAAATCGTCTTGTATACTGCTCTATTAAAACCGAAAGACGCTCGTAATCTGAAGATGCAATTATTAACCCTACATGAAAGCGTTTGTTCATTCTCCATACAATTTCATTGTCGATAAACGATGATAAATCCGGATGCTCTTGCTTCGCGAGCGAAATCATAATAGCTGAATGTTCATTTTTAGCATCCGGCAATTTGTACGTCTTGCCTTTTGTCAGCGTTTCGATTTTCGCCCACTCAGCCCATAAGTTTATTCCGGTAGCTGCTTCAACCATCTCGGCTATATTGGCTCCCCCAACTCTAGCAGAAGTTTCTAAAAAGTAAAAATTACCATCTTCCCCTTTTATAAATTCCGAGTGAGAAATTCCTTGCACCAGCCCAAGCGATTTAAGTAATTCTGCATTTAATTTTATCAAAGCAATTTCATCTTCACTTCCCTTAAACATTGTTCTCGAAGTAAAGATTCTACCCTCGTGTGCAACTTCCATCGGCGGCTTAGCATACTCGTTTGCAATTGCAAAGACTACTTCTTTCTTATAAACAATACTGTCAACGTGATAAATGTTTCCCGTTACAAATTTTTCAAGAAGATAATTTGATTGCTTATCGCCTAGCTCCTCAAGAATGGGCCAGAGCTCATTTCCATCATTTATCTTTTTTATTCCAACTGCACCGGCTTGCATTCTTGGTTTTAACACATAAGGGCCGGGTACACTCTTTAGAAACTCATCGATCTTTTTATAGTTGAGAATGTGAACAAATTCCGGAGCTTTAATACCTAATTCCTTTGCAAGCACTCTCATCGCTAACTTATCTCTAAAATATCTTGCGGTTGTATCTCCCATTCCGCCAACCCGCAAATGCTCACGTAGCATTGCAGCCTTTTCAACGTCAAAATCATCCAGCGCAACTATGCGGTCTATCTGTTCTGTTCTTGCTAAAAAACTGACCGCATTAATCATGTGTTCAAGATTCCATTCTTTATTAACATCCGGCATATAAAATATTTCATCAATACTTTCTCTCGGCCATTCAACATCTCTCAAACTCTGCGATGTAAGAAGCAAAACTCTGCATCCTTCTCTGCTGCATTGACGAAGAAATTCAAATCCTTTTTCATAACTTGAGATGCAAAGTATTGTAAGATTTTTGTTCGCCATTTTGGTCTCGGATAATTTTACAATTGATGTTAAACAATCTAGAATATTTACTCAAGCACAAAACAATAATTTTTCACAATGAATTTTATTCCCTCATATAGAAATCTTCTTAAATCCGGCGAACTAAAAAGTAGAGTCGCTGCCGCTAAACAACTTCTATCAGAATGCAGAATTTGCCCTAGAGAATGTAATGTTAATAGAACAGCCGGCTTAACCGGAATGTGCCATAGCTCTGAATTACCCATTATTTCTTCTTATGCTACTCATTACGGGGAGGAACCTGTACTATCCGGTACAAAGGGTGCCGGGAATATTTTTTTTGGTAATTGTAATCTTAGCTGTGTTTTCTGCCAGAATTACGAGATCAGCCAAAACTGGAAAGCCGAAGAGGAAAATTCGGTTTCTGTTGAAAGACTTGCCGAAATCATGCTGGAACTCCAAGCAAAAGGATGCCACAATATTGGATTAGTTTCACCAACTCACTTCTCGGCTCAAATTATTGAAGCAATTTTTTTCGCTGCTGAAAAAGGGCTTTCAGTGCCTATTATTTATAATTCAAACGGATATGATTCTGTTGAAACATTAAAACTCTTCGAGGGAATTAGTGATATTTATCTGCCCGACTTTAAATATGGAAATGATGAGTATGCAAAAACATTTTCCAATGCACCACATTATTTTGAAACCGCAAAGGAAGCAATTAGAGAAATGTACCGCCAAATCGGCAGCAAAATGCTTTACGAAAATGATGTTCTAATGCGAGGAATGATAATCCGTCATCTGGTTCTGCCAAATAATCTAGCTGAATCGGAAAAAGTCTTTGAATTCATAGCCAATGAGTTGAGTAATGAAATTCACATTTCTGTTATGTCTCAATACTTCCCTACGCATAAAGCGAATAAATATGTTTTGCTCAATCGGAAGATTCGTCAAACCGAATATGAAAAGGTAATTTCACTTCTTTCAAAATACAATTTGGGAAAAGGCTGGGTTCAAGATTTGGAAAGCAGCGATTGCTGCCTTCCAAATTTTAATAATGATCGGACTAATCCATTTTCTTTCTAGAAGAAGAATCTAAAACCAACCCGCATCATAACACCGCTCATATCAAACTTACGTTCAAATGTTTTCTTTCTGCTCGTACTGATATCCTTAACGTCATATTCCCAGCTCGGCTCGGAATTATGATAAGCCAATTCCACAAATGCATCGGACCGTTCTCCCAATTCATACAATACACCGCCACCAAGTCTCCATGCAAAATCAACCGCGCCTTGGAATTCATCATTATCGGGATTTTCGTAACTGCGGTAGAATATTAACAAAACATTTAATCCGGCAGCACCGGTAACAAAGGCTCTCATTCTATGTCCAACTTGCCAGTTTCCGGTAATCGATCCCATAAGCGGTATAGAATGTAAATTTGTTTTGGCTCTAAGCTCGTTCAGTTCGCTATGTATAGCGCCGTAAAAATCATTGTACTCTTTAACCAACTTTCCATCAACGTAATTTCTATGAAACCAATCGGCACCCCAGCCAATCATAAAATTATCATCGATATACTTTCCTCCTTCATAGCCAATTATAAATCCGCCATCGGTAGCAGAGGGACTGTACATACCAAATTTAACAGAGCCAAATTTGTCTTGTCCACTCACGATGCAAGCGAGCATCAAAAATAAAATAAGTAATAACTTTTTCATTTATTAATCCAATTTGTTTTACTATACCATACAATCAAAATGCCAAACAAAGATTAGAAACTACACCTCTTTTGATGCACGAAAAGTAATTTTGTTCTAAAGAATGAACAAGTCAAATATTTTTCTAGACACAAAAAAACCCCGGTAGATTCCTGCCGGGGCTTTTTGGCTTTAGCCTTGAACCTTGTGCGTTATGCCTATTTCATCAGAAGCATTTTTTTAGCAATGTTTACATTGGAGCCCGTCAAACGATAGATATACATTCCGCTCGCATAACGGCTTGCATCAAAAGTAACTTTGTGAAGTCCGGCGCTCATTTCTTTATTGAGTAGAACTGCTACTTCCTGACCAAGAATATTATATACCTTGAGAGAATACCTTCCGGCTTTAGGCAATGCTACTTCTACTGTTGTTGTCGGATTAAACGGATTAGGATAATTCTGTGATAATTTGAACTCACTTGGAATTGTTCCATCTCCATCAACATCAGTTACATTGAAAGAAATTTTATAAATTTTTCCTTCGCGTGTTCCGGCTAAAACATCGCTCTGATTTGGACTTACAACTAAACTGCTTACTCCAAATCCGCCCATGCCGAGAGGAGTCCATGTTACACCGTTATCGATAGAAGTAGAAACTCCGCTCGTCCATGAGGTAACATAAATTCTGCCGCTCTTATCAACATTTATAGAATAGATGTATGGCTGAGTAAGTGAAGTCTTTTCCCAGTTAGCGCCGTTATCAACAGAGCGGTATAAACCGTCTCCATATGTTGATGCAATTACTGCTACTGAGTTAGAAGCGAGCGCCCAAACTAAATTGTTGCCAAGATTGTATTGATACCACTTAGCTTCACCTTGGAATAACTTGAATACACCGCCGCCGACTGTTCCGGCAAATACATCTCCAGCTTTGCTAACAGTAACAGCTTGTACAGCTAAGAAGTTTTCCATTCCGGTTTTAATTTCAATCCAGGTAGCACCGTTATCAGCAGAACTGTAAACACCGGTTCCCCATGTTCCGGCATAAAGTATTGTTCCGGATGAAGCTATTGAACGAACATCAACATCTTTCAATCCGGCCTCAGACCATACTGAATTGCTGAATTTGAATACACCTTTTTCAGTTGAAGCAAATAAAATATTATTGTGGAATGCGAGCGACCAAATCCAGCCGACATTCATTGTGCTGTTAATTCTGGTCCAGTTCATTCCGCCATCAACGGATTTATAAATTTTACCGCCCATTGTACCGGCATATGTATTTCCGTTTGCATCGAATGCCAATGAGTAAATAATTTCACCCGCGGCAAAAGAACCAACTTGCTGCCATGTGCCGCCGGTTGTTCCTCCACCCGGATTGCCGCCTCCCGGTGATTGATTTGTTGCGTTAACATTTACAGTTACTAATGAACTGTTATTCGTGCTGATCGGATCGGTAGTTAGTGAACCGCTTATCGATGCAATATTAGTAACCTTCTTATCTGCTGGAATATTTCCAAAGAAGAGTGAGTTGTTAAACTGTCCTCTGCCGGTTAATGATTTGCAAATCATTTGTCCATTCTGCACACCGCTTTCAAAGTTTACGGCAGCAAAAGGAGCTAAGATTGAACCGCGTACATCAATATTTTTTATCGTAATCGTTGTTGCTTGATAGAAATTATAAAGCACATTATTAATTGCTGTGCCGTAAACTTCCAGTCCGCCGCTCCATGATACATTTGTTCCGTCAATGTTAACAAGAACAGCCGATCCGTTCGGAACATCAACTGAAAAACTGTTAGCAGTGGATAGATCGCTTCCTTTAACATAGAATACATTTAGGTAAGGATCGGTACCGGTTAATGTTAATCCGCTGAACTGATATAAAGTTGTACCAGTTACCGTATATCCGCCAAGTGTGGCAGAGATATTTTCGAGATATGTTTTTGCATTCGCAAAATTAATTGGACTGTCATTTCTCAAACTACCATCAATCGATGTTTGATAAATTGGCAGATTAGTAGAATTACCGTAAGCAACATCTCCATTATAAACACGGCCGCTTGTGTATGTTAAATTCCTCCCCACGATCAAAACATCACCACTGTTTGGAGAAAGTTTGTCTCCAACACTATAATTACCTAAGGTAGCATCTCTGCCAACAGCAACTCTTCCTTCCGTATCGGATGAAGGCTGTGTTAAATCTTGCAGTACAAAGAGATTATATTCTTTAGCTACTCCAAGATCGAAAACAGAATTGTTGATAACGTCGCAGTCAACTTTTACAGAAATTGTTAATGTAGTTGAAGCTCCGTTTGCAAGATTACCAACACTCCACAATCCGGTTGCTTCGTTGTATGTTCCTTGCGCAGCATTGCTGGAAACATAAGTAGCGCCGCTCGGAAGTTGATCAGTAACTTGAACCGCTTTAGCTTCGGCCGGTCCTTGGTTAGTTACTTTGATTGTGTATGTAAATGCTTCTCCGCACTTTGGTGTTTGTGTACTGGAAGATTTTTCAATTTTAATATCCGCTTCATTTGATGGTGGCGGCGGACATACTGTTGGGTTCCAATACCATTTTTTTACAAGTTCTTTTCCTAACGGATTCTTGTTGCAATCCAACACAAGCACTGAAACTTCTACTTCAACTAACTGATCAACCGGGCGAACACCCGGCCAGTTAATATTTATCTGGAACGGTGTTGAACCGGTAATAGCAACAGTAGTTGTTTTCTTAGAATTATCTACGCTTCCATCATTCGGATAAGTGATTTGCCATGAAGTAACCAAAAATCCGCTGCTTGGATTTGGTGAAACTGTTGCTGTACCACTAACGTTAATTACTTTTGGTTCGTGATCACATAATCCTACATCTTTACCAAGATCAACACTCCAATCTGTAGTACAAGTAGGACCGCAATCTACTTTTACAGTAAATGTAGATTTATCAATCACGTACTCAGATCCGTCAACCGGATGAGCTTCTGCAGTTACTTCATTAATTAAATCTCCGCAATCGGAATTTTTAACTGTGTAAGTTGCCGTGAATGTAGTTGATTTAGTTGGATCAAGAAGATCAATATGCTTAATCTTATAAGGTGATACTGTGTTAATCATCTTATCAAAAACATCAATACCGCCATGGTGCTGAATGTCGCCGCAATTCTCAACTGTGAAAGTATAAGTTATTTTATCACCCGGCTTAGCGCTTTGTTTATCTGCTGTTTTCGTAATTGTCACGCAAGTTTTATAGAATCCAAAATCTAGAGTAACATTATCGCCGCAGTTTAGAGTAACAGAAACAGATTCATTCTTTGCCGCGTCGCTGTCCTTAGCATCATCTGAACCTTGGTTCTTCTTAGTACCGTACCACTTTGTGTTGGATGTGTTGAATAAAACTCCGCCGCCGGCATAATTTGAAGCAGCAACTTTAACTGCATAAGTACCGTTTGCCAGATTTGTAAATTCATACTTACCATCAGCATCAGTTTTAGTTGTTGCAATTACTGCGTTGCTCTGAATCAACTCAACAGTAACATCCTTAATTCCTTTTTCATCACCGTCTTGTTTTCCATCAACATCCGCATCGTGCCAAACATAATCGCCAATCTTATTTTTACATGCCTCTTGATAAATACCGGCATCCCAGGTTAAATCATCTTCACCGGCTACTAAATCTGTACAAATAGTTTTTCCGGTAGAGATATCCGCGTCGGAATCTTTGTCATCAGCAGTGGCATCTTTAGTTGTGAATAAATATCCGCTCGGCAGATCAAACTTTACATAGTAACTGCCCGGATTCAAATCCGCAAATAAATATATTCCGCTGGCGTCAGTAGTCTTTGTTCCAATTAAATTATTAGAACAATCGTATAGTTTAACAGTAACATTCTGCACACCGTTTTCGCCCGAATCTTGAACACCATCTTTATCCGTATCAAGCCAAACTTTATCTCCAATTGATGCTTTTACATTTGCTTGAGAGCAAGTCAAAAATCCCTTATCAACTGTTCCATTATCAAAATTTTCATTAATCGCTGTTGCAGCATCATTATATTGTGAAAAAGTAAATCCGCCTAAAGAACCGCCGCCAACTGCTGTTTCTAATAAAGCCAAAAATTGATTAACAGTTTTTCCACTGAAAGGACCCGAGGCGATTTTTAATTCACCAAGTTTTGTTGTATTGCTTCCCAAATATCCGGCTGATGAATATGCAATGTTACATTTCAAGGCCACTAACTGTCCGCCCAAAACACCGGCGCTTGTTGATGACACATTATTATAATTTTGTGTAAATGCAGATGCAGCTCCACCTTGTGGTAAGAACTCTTTTACTTTTTCAGAACTGCTTAATGTTAATTTATATGCTCCACCTACAACTAATCCGCTTGGGAATACGGAAGTGAAATATTGATCTCTAATTCTAGCCGGTACGCCGTTCTTGTTTCCCCAGCCACCTTGAGTAAATGTTGTGTATCCTTTTGTATCACATGGCAATGGCGCATACCATGTAACATTAGCCGAAGCAGTTCTTGTAACACCGGATGGAGTTGCTAAAACAAGCTTCTGCCATTTATCCGGTTCTACAGAATGTACATACCTAATTCCATGATTTACCGCAACACTTGCACTTGCTGTTACTACAGAAGTGAGTGAGTTGCTAGTAAATGTAAATGAAGGTGTGTTCCCATTGCTTCCTGTAGTTAAACTTGTTGTGCTCAGTAATCCATTATTTGAGATTAGGTTAACTGTTACATTATTAACCGGATTGCCGTTTGCGTCAAAAGCTGAAACAAAAAATGAAGCCGTTCCACCAATTGGAATTGTCTGATCTGCCGGAACAATCTGCAATGTTTCAAAAGGATAAAACGAAGAATAGTTAGCATCCGTATCTGTTATAATTTGCTGTGCTCTAACTTTAACATTCGTATTGTCTACAGTAGATACATCAACATTATCTACATAATGCCATAACGCAACTTGCACTGCCGCAGCTTCAATCTGTTCCGAAGATGCCGATCCCGTGTAAGGATATGCTTTGAAAGGATAATAATTATTCAGAATATAAATTATCTGGTCATTCGCTTTTCCATTATCTGTGTAAGTGTGGGGTTGAGATTCAGTATACCACTGTACATAATGAAAAAGATCTATACAATAGAATTTTCCACTTACTCCATCCACTTCACCCTTAAAGGTTCCGCCGGAAGTGCTTATTGTTTTTGTATTATCAGTAGGATTTTTAAACTTAACTGCAACGGTTTTGTCAACTCCAAAAACCTTTGCTGTGGTTCCCCCGGAGTTAACTTTTTTGAAAGCCGAAAGAGGATAATTTGTTGCTTTCGATTTTCCACCTTCCGTTACGCTCGCATTTACCGTAATCGTTAAGTTTAATAACATTAGACCTATTATTAACGAGAAAAACCTCATGGTATTCTTCATTAGGGTGGTTTCCTTTGTTTTATTGAGATGGACGGGTGATAATTTACCCATTATCTATGATATATATCATCGAATAAATCACAAAGAAGTTTAATTAATTGAGTTACTGGCAACTAAACTCTTTAGGGACTGAGGAACGGCCGTCGTAGGCCATTTCGAGATTGTCCCGTGTCTTTTATGGGGCGGAGTCGAGAAGTCAAAAATCATTTCAACCAAGTTGCCGGTCATTTCGAGCTTGCCCCGCTCAGTTACGTGGGCGGAGTCGAGAAATGAGATTATAAACTTTGAATGGACAGATGTAATTTTTATTTAACCATCGAAATTAGTTTGCTTACTGTATTCCAGTTTCTTGCCGTTGCCGGAACACCTAAACACTTTTCCACTGATGAAGCCAGTTTGGAATTGCCGACTCCCTCCGGCGCATAAAGATAGAATACTTTTTCAGCAAGTTTGTATTGTTCACTCTTGCCTTTTACTAATTCAATTTTTTCAAAGTCTGGCTTCTTCGGAATTGAATCTAGAAAGAAGAAATGGAGCGCCTTTCCCTCTTCTGTGCTGAACGGATTATTCTCAATTGCTTTTTCCAATTCCTTAATTTCCAGCGGAAGTACTTTTGGCGCAAAGCCTTTATTCTCCAAAACCTTACCACTTATTTCTTTGGCTAACTTCTCTGTATCGGTTTTCTTTCTTTTGAACACAACATTACCGCTCTGGATGTATGTTTTAACATCTTCGCAGCCTAGCTTTTCAAGAATAGCTGTAAGTTCCTTCATTGGTAAGATGCCGGTACCACCAACGTTAATTCCTCTAAATAGAGCTATGTATGTATTCAATTATTAACTCCAAATCCGTTTCTGTTTTTCACTTTCGGTTATAACTTTTTCCAATCGCGAGAGTCGGGTTTTTTCTTGTTTAGCGCTTAAGATCCAATGAGCAACCATTTTTTGGTATGAGGGCGCTTGTGAAGTAAAATATTCCCAAGCTTTTTTATTTATCTTAAACTGCTTTTCATATTGCGGAAGTAGTTTTTTCGCTTCATTTTCAAAACTGTAAACTTTCGACTTCTCTTCTTTTCGTTTGCTAAACGCTTCAAGTCCAGCCGGCTGCATCAATCCATTTTCGATTAACATTTCTACTTTTTTAATGTTTATCGCGCTCCAATTGCTGTTTGGTCTTCTAGGTGTAAAACGGTTGTAATAGCTTTCAGTATCAATAGATCTTCTCACACCGTCAATCCACCCGAAACAAAGCGCTTCATCAACGGATTGCGACCAAGTTATGCTGGGTTTGCCGCTTGCTACTTTATAGTAAGCAACAAAAACTTCGGTTTCTTTTTTATGGTTTTCTTTTAACCATTTACGGAATTCCGTCTGCTTAGCAAAAAACAATAGTTTCATTAATAATTATTCTTTCTTCTGTATTGTGGTGGTAGTGTTTGTTACCGATATCAGCCTCTATTTCATATCCTTCTTATCCTTCATGTAGTTATGCATGAATTTACCGAACTTCTTATCCTTCTGCCTCTTTTCATAATATGTCATTTCGTGATACAAGGATTCTTTGTATAGCTTTATATAATTATTATATCTCTCCTCGGTAATTTCGCCAAGCTCTACTGCCCTTAAAACAGCGCACCCCTTTTCAATTGTATGAGTGCAATCAGCAAAGCGGCAGTTCTTTGTATGTTCTGTAATTTCACCGAATGTATCATCTAAACCCGATTCAAGAGAAATAACTCCAAGCTCACGCATGCCGGGACTGTCAATTACAATCGACCCATTCTCCAGAACAATCAATTCTCTGCGTGTGGTTGTATGTTTTCCCCTACCATCTTTTTCTCTTATGGGCTGGGTTTTATATAACTCTTGGTGAATCAAATTATTAAGCAATGTGGTTTTGCCTACGCCGGATGAGCCGAGCAGGCAATAAGTTTGAAAAGGAGTAAAGTGAGTTTTGATATTTTCTATCTCGGACAAATTATTGTTGCTGAATGAGGCTATTTTAATATCCGGTACAATTTTATAAATAGCATTCACCTTGCTTTCAATTTCGTCTGCGCTAATTAGATCGCTTTTGCTTAAGAATATTACCGGAGTGATACTGCTCTCGTTAATCATTACCAGATAACGTTCCAGCCTTCTTAAGTTAAAATTGGAATCGAGCGACTGCATAATAATGGCCGTATCGATGTTTGAACCAATAAGCTGGTACTCTACTTTCTTACCGGAAGTTTTTCTTTTCAATAAAGATTTCCTCGGCATTATATCGTGAATGATCGCCAAGGAATCATCATCGAAAAGCTGTACATAAACCCAATCACCTACGGTTGGAAAATCAAGTGAAGATTCAGAATTAAATAGATATTTGCCGGTTAGTTCTGCGTAAATATCATTTTTACCGGTCGATACTACAAAGCTGTTTTTGTTTACAGATATTACTCTGGCAATTTGAAAGGCATCTAATCTTGAAGTTTCGATTCTATCTTGGAACCATTGATCAAATCCTAATTTACCGATCTCATTCATATTCATTTGAACACCCGCATAGCTGCATTTTGAAAACATAATTATGTTTTTGCAATAGATTTCTTGATCGATTATTTATTTCTTTAGAAAATATACAAAAAGTCAAGAAACCTTGGATGCTCTTACAAACTAAAACTACTCATCTAATATTGTTCAATTTAATACATTCACCTTACGCTTATTTCATTAAAATCATTTTTTTTGATTGAATAAAATTCCCGGTTTGAATTCTATAGAAATAAACTCCGCTCGGATAATTTTTTGCTGTGAAATTAATTTCATGATAACCCGCTTCCAATACACTATTAACAAGTGTTGCCACTTCTTTACCAAGTGTATTGTATACAATCAGCTTGGTAAGCGATCTGTTCGGTAAAGTAAATTCAATTTTTGTAGTCGGGTTAAACGGATTAGGATAATTTTGGTGCAGTACAAAATTTTCCGGAATACTGTTTCTCTTCTCGCTAACGGAAGTTTTAACACTATTCTTTTGTCCTGGTGTTCCGTTCCCGGAAGATGCTTTCCAATTTTTACCAAGTGAATTGTCAATTAAAGGATCTATTAATTCTAAACTAGCCCCTAATCCATCTGCTTCGGTTGGCCAAGGAGATTGATCGTCATAAGTCAGCGAATCAATTACATTTCTGTCTTTATCCATAAGTGTTACAAATTCACCGGAGCCGCTCAGCCCAAAATTCATCTGACCAACATAGTTTTTTACGGAAGGAAAAAATGCCGTAAAGACTTTGACATCACCAACGACAACTAAATATTTATCCGCCTCCAGAACTGTACCGGAAGGAAATGTAAATGCGTGGCTCTCGTCGCTATCACCTATAATCCAATTGCTTATGTCAATACTCTGTTTGCTCTTATTGTAAATTTCAATCCAGTCGCCGGAATCATATTGCGCAGAGGAATTATAATTTATTTCGTTGATAACAATTCCTTTTGTGTCGCTGCTATCAACTGAAAATGTTGCATATACATTTGAAGTTCTACCTACAAAAAGCGAAATAGTATCACTTGCGGAAGTAATATCTCCGCTCCAGCCGGTAAACTTATAACCTGGCAATGGTATTGCTTTAAGATGAACAGCATTATTCTGAAAATAAACTCCTGACCAAGGAAGATTTGTTTTCTCAAGGTAAAGTGAATTCAGTTTTATTTTTCCTCCGGCATTCGAGTTAACCGTAATGGTTCCATCGCTTCCGCTGCCAAAAAAGTTGCGCATATGGGTGCGCAAATATGCCGGACGTTCATTCGCAAATGTGATCAATTTAGTAACTCCTTCTCCGGCAATATTCCATTTCTTTCTATGCTTTGTAATTTCTGTAGCAATATGATTGGCCATCGAATTAATAGTATTTACTACTCTACTACTTTTGAAGTTAGTATTGAGCAAATCTGCAACACGATTTATAAACTGATTTTTTATTCTAGGATTCTGAACAAGTTTACGTGGAAGTAATGTTGACCACGGAGGATTTGATCCCTTGCGTGTTTCGACACCGGAAAAAATATAGTAAACATGATCTTCCGACGGACCGTGAGCATAGAGACCAAATCCAAAATCCAAATCAAATAGAATCCAGCGCCATTTACCTTTTGCGCCATGTTCCTTCCAAAATTTTATATTGTTTGCCGGCCAATCCATATTGTCATAATATGCCTGCGCCGCAAAATATAAAATGCACTCGTCCAGATCGATCATTTTATCAACGTAATCGTAGGCCTCATTGGTAGTCATGTCTGCAGTACTGATGTAATTTATTAGCTGGAGATAATGAAGTGAATCTCCATAAAGCACATTCATATTATTTTCAAGCAAATCAATACTATCCGGATTTAGACCATGACGGTTAGCGATATAATGCTCACTAACCTTTTCTCGAATATTGTAGATACCCCAATACTCACCGTTAACAAAAGAAGTAGCCGGGCGGTATTCTTGATAATCTATATCCAGATCTTTTACAAGTGTCTGCATCATCGCGTCGCGGATATGAGTGTACTGAAAATCATTGCCGGAATTTCTAAGTACAAACGACTTAAATGTTGTAACGTCAAATCCCGGGAATAACGGATATTCCAATGCATCAATTCCATCTTTGAATTTTACTGCGAATGATTTCTGAGCCCATTCTGCACTCTGTGTTCCATGAATATTTATGATACAATTTTTTGAGAAACCAAGTTTTTTACTATCATCATAAAATTCAACGTGTGCTGGGCGCTCCCAATCCTTTGTATAATTCGTATAGATTCCATAATCTTTATCAAAAAGATTGTATGGATCAGACGACAATGATATAACAGGCAAATCGGTAGCTACATTAATAAAATATGTTTGGTAAAAAATTGGACTTGGTGTATAACCCTTTTTTAGACTTACTGCTTTAAGCACAGATGTTTTTGTAATGCTGATTGGTATAGAATGCAAAGAAGAAGTTGAATCCGGATCATTGCCATCCAGCGTGTAGTAAATTTTGCTGTCACCGGCAGATAATGAAACTGAAATTGTTGAGGGATAAAATCCTCCCGGAATTGATGCTGATATATTATCAGCAGATCCCGCGCTGGTTTTACCGGTATTGGCAAGACGAGGTGAAGCTGTTTGGAAAACCCATTTTATCGCTCCATCACTTTCACGGCCATAAGATATATCAGATTGTGAAGCCGGTACATTAACCCGATCAATTAAAATTCCTCTTGCATCACACAAAGTTAAACTTTCGCCCGAAGCGCTAACATTAAAATTAGTGTGAAGATAAGTTGTCTTTCTGTCTTTACTTGATGCGAAAATAACCAGATGCTCACCCGGTTTAATTACAGTGCTGCCAAACACCCACTTATTCAATTTTAACGTGTCATCGCTTATTGTATAACCGGTGAGGATTATTTGTTCATTCCCCTTGTTGTACAATTCAATCCAATCGGAAGCATCTCCATCTTCATCATAAATTGTTGTTTTGTTGGAAGCCATTACTTCGTTGATAATTAGATTCTGCGCTGATAGTAAAGAAGCTAAGACAAGTAAAAAAAGAAGTAAATACATTTTCATAAGTTTAGTCCATATTAGAATTTTTACTGAAATTAGACACTTCGTGTTTTCTTAGTGTCTTTGTGACTTGGTGGCAAAAAGAATAAGGAATTGAGCCACAAATGCACTAAGTCACCAAGCCGCACTAAGTATAATTCGTGAATACGTAACTTCTGTTAGTAAAGTATGTGATCAGTGATCTTTCTATTTAACTGAATAATATTTTAATGGATATATCATTTTCTATTTCATTAAAATCATTTTTTTAGTCTGAATGAAGCCTTGTCCTGAGCTTGCCGAAGGATCCCCGGATTGAATTCTGCAGTAATAAACTCCGCTTGGAAAATTTGATGCATCAAAGTTCTGCTCATAATATCCGGCATCCATTTCCTTGTTTAATAGAATCTTCACTTCTCTTCCAAGCGTATCATAAATACTCAATTTTGTGAATGACCTTTGGGGCAATGCAATTTTTAATTTTGTAGTAGGATTAAACGGATTGGGATAGTTCTGACTCAAGGAATATGTTATCGGTATTTCCTCTTCTTTAATATCAACTAATATTGAGGACGCTTCGCTCCATGGACTTGATCCGGCAATATTCTTAGCTTGAACCCGCCAATAGTAATTTTGTCCATCGTCAAAACCTATCATTGTTGTACTGGTATCTAAAGTAGTAGTGGAGTTATTCAAGATAGCAAAGTTTTGATCGAACGATATTTGAATATAATATTGCTCAGCGTCTTTCGTTTTATTCCACTTAAATGTAATCCAACCTTGTCTGCCCGGATAAAGAGTTGCCGAAATCAACTGCGGTTTGGTAGGAAAATTAATAAAAGTAGTAAAGCTTCTTACCTCGCTCCATGGACCTAATAAATTAGCATTGTTCTTTATCTGAATACGCCAGTAATATTTTTTCCCCTCTAACAAATTTGGAACTGTTTTAACCGTATCAGTCGTTGAATCACTTTTTGCTATTGTAGAAAAAGAGGCGTCCGTTGATAACTGGATAAAATACTTTGAAGCTTCATTCGATTTACTCCACTTGAATGTTACATCTTTACTCAATCCGTTCTGAAGCGCTGCCGGAAAAATTAAAGATGTTTGTCCAAGAAAAGTTGTTCCGTTTTTAAGTACCGGCGCACTCCATGTTATCCATGAAGAAAGATTTGTTTTAAATGGAGTAGTAGCAATGTTTGTGTTTGCACTACTATTCCCCAAAAGGAATTTTTCAACGAACGCTTCTATTTCCGGAATTTGACTGCTGGGAACTGCACAGTGAGAATGCCCGGCAACTATACTGTAACCGAATCTATCCGGAACACCCAATGCATTCCAAACTTCTTTTGCTGCATTGCTGCCGACGTGTCCCGATTCATCAGCAAGCCAAGTATAATCCGGATTTCCGGTTACTAACAGCGCACGCGGCGCAACCATTGCCATCAATTCATGATGATCTTCCGGAAGTTTTGTAATAGCGCTTCCAAATTGCTTCATCCCCTCTTTAAACCAGTTGTAATCAGTTTTGGAAAGTGTTTCCACACTAACTGTTTTATTTAATTCTTCTGAATAACGCCATGTAGTATATCCGCCTCCGCCCGATTCTTGAGCGATGGTAAGTGCAATTCGTTCATCAAAGGCTCCGGCAAAAAGAGCTAATTTACCGGCATAAGAACAACCGGTTACAGCAAGGTGCATTATATCTATTGGGAGAACATCCTTAACTAATTCCAGCCCATCTATTATTCTGCTTACTCCCCACGCCCATGCGCTGTACTGTCCCGTGTTGTCAATGTTCAAATTGGGATAAAGTTTGTAGTAAGGATCTGTGTTTTTTGGACTGCCATAAGTTGTTACCTGATTATGGCTGAATGTAATTTGTGCAATCTTCCGGCTGGAAAATATATTTGAAGGAAGACTGCCGCTGCCGCTGTTCATTCCAATGACTGCCGGGAAAGGTACTGTTCCCTCTGGTAGAATAACTTGCGAAGTCAGCGTAAGAGTTTTGCCGTTCACGGTTACAATAACTGTAAGTGTTCCGTTGGAATAACTCGCTTTTATATCTTTGGGACGAACCGGCTTCTCACCAATTTCATAGAATTGAATTTCCGATGCAATTTCTGCACGGCGGTATTTCCAATCGGAAAAGTTTGTTATGCGCCCTCTTCCGTCCGACCATAAGAATGGATCGGTTAAGGAAATGACTGCGGGAAGCTGATCAATTGTAAGCAATGGAGGCTTGGGACAGTCTGTTCCGGTGTTTTCAACGGTATAAACTAGAGGCAATTGCTGTGCAGATAGAAGACTAAAAATGCTTATGCATAGTAACAGTGGTAAGAGGATTAAACTTTTTCTCATTCTATCTCCATATTAAAAATGCCATAATAGGAATCACAAAAAGCTTTAGTTATCCAGCAAAAATTGAACATTACGAAAAAACGAATTTAACTATTGAACCGGTTAAAACGTTCAATAAAAATTACATATAAAACTACCATAAATGCCAATTTTGTCTTCGGCCCGGAATAAATCCTATAGATAATTAGGAGGAAGGTCTAAATGTTATTTTGCTGGAATATGAATAACGTAGAGAACAGTAATTGCCTTTTTGCAAAGCGTCTTTTAAAACGCGTACTTATTAAACTTGCTTTGGCAAAATAGCTGAGTAATAATTAAACTATACTTATATGTATGTAAGTTGAAATTTACCAGTAACTTTTTATTGAGTTTTACTTCCTTAAAATCTTCTCCATTGCTTTTCCTTTTGCCAATTCATCAATCAGCTTATCCAGATAACGAATCTCCCGCATGAGCGGTTCTTTTATCTCTTCCACTCTGATGCCGCAGACTACTCCCGTAATCAAAGTTCGTGAAGGATTTAATTTTGGAGCCTTGCCAAAAAAATTCTCAAAATCAGTTTTCTTTTCGAGATGCGATTCAAATTGTTTCTGCGTGTAACCGGTAAGCCAGCGGATAATTTCATCAACTTCTGCTTTTGTTCTTCCTTTTTTCTCCGCCTTTGTTATGTAATGAGGATAAACACCGGCGAAGCTCATTTTATAAACTCTATTATTTTCCATATTTACTCATCTGCATTATTGTGATGATGAACCTACTTTTTGTAAACCTTACTGCAATAGATTTTACATGCCGGTAGGGGGTTCCCACAGCTCAATTTTGTTTCCTTCCGGATCAATAACGTAGCCGAATTTGCCAAATTCGGAATCATCAGTTTTTTCCAGCACTTGGCACCCTTCGGCGCGTAATGCGGCTAAAAGTCCGGCAAGATCAGCTACACGCAAGTTTATCATAAATGGTGAGGTACTTGGTTCAAAGTAGTTTGTATCATGCTTAAAGGGACTCCAGATTGTTGTACCTTTTCCGGCAGATGGATCTTCCGCCCATTGAAATGCAACCCCACCCCAGTCTTCCAGTTTCATTCCAAGATGATCCCGGTACCACTCGCCAAGTGCTTTTGGATCTTTTGCTTTGAAAAATATTCCGCCGATTCCCGTTACTCGTTTCATAACCGCCCTTTCGTTTTGCTTTGTTTATTTTGGTTTCTTTTTAGAACAAGTTCTTCTGTAATGAAATTCACTTTTCTAATGATTAATAATTTTCTTTATAACCCACTTCTCTCCGGCTT
The DNA here is from genome assembly GCA_043807765.1 of Ignavibacteriota bacterium. GTDB lineage: Bacteria > Bacteroidota > Ignavibacteria > Ignavibacteriales > Melioribacteraceae > Stygiobacter. Next base: position 19,898 of record JAZDFQ010000090.1, on the reverse strand, counting down.
TTTCCAGATAGCTGTAATCATATCCCATATTAATTCCACGCAGATGCATTGTTCCAACAACCGCATATTTTTTATCGGGAGAGAACCCGGCGCGTGTAACTTGAAATACACTCGTTCCGAATGAATGGGGATAATCTTTGCTGAACTCTATAAAGCCGCTCATTCCACCATCATTTATATTGCGCGTTTTGCTGTAGTAGCTTTTATACTTATCAAGACTTATCAGTTTAATGCTGCTTACGCTTCTTGAATATTCATCCAAAGAATATCTTTTTGCATTGGCTGCTTCAAAATCATTTATCAGTTCCGTTGATATTCCATTCGAGGCAAATTTTTCGGCAAGATAATTTGCGCTATCTCCGTTTGTGGAATCTATAAGCACATAGTTATGAGCTAAATATTTAGGCTCGGTCTGTTTGGAAGCTCCCTTTATTTCTTTTTGATAATACAAACTGTCAATCACCAGAGAATAGATTTTGTATTCATCGTTAGTGAAAGGAACGTTTTCATTATTCTTTGTCCCGCAAGAGACAACGAACACAACAACAACCAATGTTAATATTAATCTCATAATGTATAGCCTACATATTTCCATTTGTAATACTGTTTTCTTTTAGCCAGAACTTAAAAACTTTCGGGAATAATTGTGTTTCTAATATACAAGCCGATACCGCTCCTATTCCATACATTAAATAATCAAGCGGATCGAAAGTGGAGCCCAATAATGGAATGCCGAATGCTTGACATGTTTCCGCGATTGTGGGAAGGAGAAATGAAACCGCCAATTTCACTTTCCAGCTTTTCATTTGGGGCATCTTAAATTCCGCGGCACAGAGCAAGAAGTAAAATGCAAAGGGAATGAATATATCCGAGAAGTAGCTTCGGTAAACTTTATAAATATCATCCGGTAAATAGCGCCCTGCTCTAATCAAATGAAGCGCGCCGATAAATAACGCGATATTTACAATTACTATTCTTCTCTTTACAAAAGCATTTTGATTGAGTGCCATTTATTCACCACAGCTATTAATTTGCTTCCACTTAAAGCGTGCCTTTCCTTGAAGCCAGCAACCTTATTATCTCTCACTCGCAATAATGTTTTTGATGCGCAATTTTACTTTAGCCGCTCCAGCTTCCCTTTCCGCTTAACTACATTCTTATAATCCCATTGAATTGCTTCCCCCTTGGCAAGCCACCGTTTTAAGTCTTTTATATTAATTTGTTCAGCGGAAGCATAAAGAATTGAAGCGTCTTTAAATTTTCCGCTTCCGGGCTGTAGCTTATCTTCTTCAAAACTTGCGCCACTCCAAAACATTAAGCGGATACCGGCTTTAAGTTTACTATATCCTACAATGGGATTGCCATCCAAAAACCAGACCGGGTGCGCGTGCCATATTTTACTTTCTGCTTCCGGCAGCATCCGGTTAATTGTTTCTAATAATTTATCGCAGATTTCTCTTTCTATTTTAGACTGCGATTTGTTGTATGCTGGAATCGATTGATTCATTTCTTCCTTTCTGACATTACTTAATAACTGCTCTCAATATTCGCTAATATTTCCTTCAATTACATTTTTCTTGGGGTTTATTATTGTCTGTAAAATAACAGATTGAGGAGTGGAAATAAATAGAGTGGTCATAAGAGAGTTGAGCTAAAGCAGAATCAAATAGTTTACCCCGCGCTTTTTGCGGGCTGTTCCGAAGCCTTTTATCGTGAGCGAGCGGACTGAGACGCGGGTTATCCAGATGGAGTATCTTTTGAAGATGCCTTTGCAATATAAATTCCGAAAGTAAAAATGATTAATACAAAACCAACACCTAATTCATAAATACACATTAATTGAGAAAGCCAATGCTTAGGATATATATCGCCATAACCAACAGTTGTAATTGTTACAACACTATAATAAAGTGAGTGAATAATATTGTCGAATTCTTGATTAAACATATGTTTAGGCAAGATGTAATATAAAATGCTAAAATTAATTGTTATTTCTGCGTAGCCTTTCAAAAGAAGATGTAACCTATGTAAAAAAGTCAATTTTGTTCGACTATCAGATTTTTCTAACTTTTCGTAAGAATCATGATAAAAGGCATAAGCTATTTCATTTATTCTTGAAATTGGCCAAAGCATTAAAATTAAATAACCATAATAATATGTTGTGGATTCTAACCATTTCCCCGGTTGAACAAACATTAATAATAGAATAACGATTAGAGATAAGAGTAAGAAACTCGTTGTCCATCTATTTATTAAAGAATAATTAGCGTTCTTTTTATATAACCACTCATACAAAGCACGCGTAGGTGATAATAGAATGAATACCCATTTGAAAAATAACTTCAATACTTTCATTCAATTAATTCCTTTTTATTTCTGGTTAACAACGTGGTTTTTTAAGCCGCTGCCCAGACCAGCAATGCAGCAAATGTCAACGCAACTTTATTTTTAAATCAGTTTCCTTTTACAAATCTACTTTACAAAAACAACTAATTCTGAAAAGCCAAACCCTAATGTGACTCAATATGACCGCATCGAAGAAGTGGTCGTTGTTGAGGCGCTAGTTAGCCAGATAATTATATTTTAGGAGGTGAATAATTTCCAATAATACTTTTAAAATATATTTCTCGTTGACTATCGTTTTTTTCAAGCTCAGTCAATAAATTTTTATCCGACAATATCTTTTGCCACATCATTCTTACCAAGGTGGTTATTCTAGATAGATTAATCATATTGCTTTTACTTTTTCTTTTTCTATATGTCCCATGCATAATTTCTGAACGAATGTCATATAAGTAATAAAATTCTCTATACAACTTATCTCTAATGGAGTTTTGGTCACTCATAATACAAGCGTATGATTTTGCCAGACGTTTAGTGATACCACGTTCACGGCTATAAGTAAGAATAGCTTCTAAAGCAGCAGCATACATTATAAATTCAACTTTCCAATAATAGGAAGTGCAACCTCTGAAAGTGCTATCTAAAGCTAGTAACAGTCGCTTGTTAGTTCGAAATATTTTAACAAATGACTTGAAATATTTTTTTATACTATTCAAATCGTCCAATTCATATTCGTTTTTTCTTTTATCAATTCCATTATCCATCAACCGGTCAAATATACAAGTCACACCATCGTGTTCTTTTAGCTTGTATCTAATTTCTAATTCTGTCGGTGACAAAGCCCATACTGAAAGCGAGAACAAATTGTAAATGCGTGAGGAACTAATGTATTTTGGAGCATTATCATTTACAACCAGCCAACAAGGTGAAATACTTATAACAGATTTGTCCCATTCAGATAAAAAATAATCGTGATTAACTTTTAGCTCACTTATGTGTTTGGATGTATAATACAAATAACGAGTAAACTCGTAGTAATCCTCGTGAGTAAAGAAATTCATTATTGGTGAATAATGTATCATATTATCTCTGGCTAACTATTAATTCTCCCGCCAAACATTTGTACACACGTGAACGATATCTACCGGTTTTTATTTAGTTAATTAAAGGAAATCACACTTTTTTGCGTGATATCATTCACTACTATTTTTTTGTTTTTATTTAACGAAAATCTATTTGGACTTACTACTTATATCTACCGAAAATGATTTATGAAAAACAGTCTACCCCGTGCATTTTATGGGGTGTGGAGCGGCTTGTTAGCCCTTGTTTATATTTGTTCTATTATTTCTTGGATTTGCGATTTTAATGAAACAATATCTATTGTAATTATGTCCCACACAATTTTAGTGTCAATACCAAAATATTCGTGGATCAATAAATTTCTAAGATCTATTATTTCACGCCATTGTATTTCTGAATAGAGCTTTTTGAAGTGGGATGTAAGATGATTTGCGGCTTCACCAATAATTTCCAATTGCTTTACGCAAGCATAATGCATCATTGTATTAGATTGGAATACTTCATAAGATGATTCTTTTACATACGATTCGATTTCAAGAATAGCATCATAAATATGCTGTAAACGTGCTTTATCGCCCAAACTATTTCTCATAGATCAATATTTTTTCTGAATCAATAAATGGTTTAATATACTTTGAAATACTATTACTTGTAAGAAGATCGACTTTTCTTTTCAACAAGTCTTCTAATTCTAGTTTCATCCTTACAAAACCAAGACCAATTGGCTGGGAATAATCTAACTCAACTAAGATATCCACATCACTCATGTCATCATCTTCGTTTCGCGAGACAGAACCAAATAAAAACGCCCTCTTTACCGGTTTATTTTTGAAACAATTTACAATCTTATCCGAAAATTCTTTACTCATTTTTTTACTTTATTTTGTTGAAAATGTCTTCAAAAAGATAATTGAAAACATATTAAAAACCACTAACCAATTTTTCTAAAGGTCTAACCATTAATTCTCCCACCAGACATTTGTACACACGTGCACGATATCTACCGGTTTTTATTTAGTTCACTGAAGTTACGCAAGAGCTGAACTTTATGAAGTTTTCTTAGTGAAACTTGGTGACTTTGTGCCCTAGTGGCTCGATTTCTTATATTTTCTTTTGCCACTAAGACACTAAAAAATCTCAAACCATATAACTAATATTTATTTCTTTTGGCAATTACCGGGTTTACCGAGCGGGCAATTTGAATTATCAGCTAAGACTTAGTTTTTTTGCGCTTTCATTTTAGCACGTATGAAGGAATACCAAACAGCACCAAGTATAATCATCAGTAACGGAAGTGCGCCCGGCTCATCTTCTACGGTTATCATATAAATCATCAATGCCAATCCAATTGCTGCTGTTATCAGCGCGAATATTTTCTGCATGGTTTGTTCCTCTAGCTGTCATAAAGCAATTATTCACCGGTTGAATTTTTAGAGTGAACCACTTTTTCTAATATCAACATAGACCATTAAAAATAATATATCAACGTAAGGAAATGTAGATGGATTAACCTTTTGCTTGAGCTTTACCCTACGTATAAGCATGGTAATGTAATTCAGTTAGAAACTATTTGTTCTTAAAATGACTGGAATGATTTGGTTTGTTTAAAAAAAGAAACCCCGCTTGTGGCGGGGTTCCTTTTTGTAAGGGGGAGAAAATGTTGTGTCTTACTTTGTTAACATCATCTTCTTGGTAATGTTAACATTGTTTCCTACTAATCTGTAGATGTATAATCCACTTGAAAGCTTGCTTGCATCGAAAGTTGCTTTATGATTTCCGGCGTTCAAGTTTTGATCTATTAGAGAAGCAATCTCTTGACCAAGAACATCATATACTTTCAGAGCATAGTTTCCGCTAACCGGTACTGCAAATTCAATTGTAGTACTTGGGTTAAATGGATTCGGATAGTTTTGAGCTAATTTGAATTCAGTTGGCATTCCTTCTTCGCCTTCAACTGCTGTTGTATTGTTTTCAGCATTGATCTTGTAGATAGCGCCTTCTTTTGTTCCGGCATAAACATCACTTGTTTTTGGATTAACCATAAGAGCACTTACTCCGTAACCGCTCATTCCAAGTGCTGACCAAGTTGTGCCGTTATCTGAAGATACGAATACACCGTTTGTTAATGAACTAGCATAAACTTTACCGCTAGCATCTGTAACTATAGAGTAGATGAATGATACCGATAGAGTAGATAATTTATTGAAGCTCAAGCCGCCGTCTAATGATCTATAGATACCGTCGCCATAGGTACCGGCAAAGATTGCGCTGTTTGTAGATCCCATTGCCCATATTGCTTGATATCCGCAAAGAGCTTTTGACCATGAAGCGCCATCTGTAGATTTGAATAATCCGCCGCCAACTGTACCGGCGAAGATTGTTCCGTTGCTTACTGTGATTGCTTGAACTGTTAAGAATGATTCTAAACCGGTGTTGATTGCTGTCCAGGTTGATCCGTTATCTGCTGATTTGAAGATTCCGAATCCCCATGTACCGGCATAGATAATTCCATTGTGTGCTGAAATAGTATGAACGTCTTTTCCGCTTAGTGATGTAAGAACCCAAGCTGAACCGGTATATTTATAAACACCCTTCTCTGTTGCTGCGAAGATTGTTCCATTATTGTTTGTGAATGACCAGATGAATCCAACACCCATACCGCTGTTGATAAGTGTCCAGTTTGTACCGTTGTTTGTTGATTTGTAGATCATTCCGCCCATTGTTCCGGCGTAAATGTTTCCACCATCATACAAGAGTGTATAGATAATCTGACCTTGAGCAAATGAGCATACGCTTGTCCATGAACCGCCGGTTGATGTTCCAGTACCAGTACCTGTGCCGGTTCCAGTTCCTGTGCCAGTACCGGTTCCTGTACCTGAACCAGTTGTGCTGCCGATTGTTACAGTTGCACTTGCAGAGTTGTTCCCCATCTGTGGATCTGTTGTTGTAGAAGAAACGATAGCTACGTTTGTAATGTTCTTATCAACCGGAATGTTGCCGCCGAATAATGATAAGTTAAACTGTCCGCTGCCGCTCATAGATTTAACTATAACTTGACCGTTGATAACACCAGCCGGGTAGTTTAATGCTGCGTAAGGAGCTAAGATAGAACCGCGAACATCAATACCGGAGATTGTTAAGTTTTGTGCTTGATAGAAATTATATAATACGTTTGTGATTGCAGTTCCGTTAACAACCAAGCCGCCCATCCAGGATACTGTAGTTCCGCTGATGTTAACTAATACTACTGAACCGTTTGGAGCATTGATTGTTACACTGTTAGCTGAGCTTAAATTGCTTCCGCTAACCTGAAATACGTTCAAGTAAGGATCTGTTCCGGTTAGTGTTAAACCGCCATATTGGAATGTAGTTGTTCCGTTTACTGTATAGTTGCCTAATGAAGTAGATAAACCTTGCAAATATGTTTTTGCTGCTGCAAAGTCAATTGGGTTGTCTTTACGTAATGTACCACCGGAAATAGTAACTGCATAAGATGGTAAGTTAGTTGTGTTACCATAAACTACATTACCATTATAGATTTGTCCGCTTGTATATTGTAAGTCATTGCCAACTACTAATACGTCGCCGCTGTTTGCCGGTAATTTATCGCCAACACTGTAACCACCAAATGTAGCATTATGACCAACTGCAACTTTACCTTCTGTATCGGAAGATGGTTGGTTCAAGTCTTCAATTACAAATAAGTTGAATCCTTTTGCTGCGCCAAGATCGAATGTAGTAGAGTTAACTGTACCGCAATCTATTTTAACTGTAAGTGTTAATGTTGCGTAAGCACCGTTAGCAAGTGTACCAACTGTCCATAAACCGCTTGTGCTGTTGAATGAACCTTGTGATACTGTAGCTGATTGATATAACAAGCTTGCTGGAAGAATATCATTTACAATTACGTTGCTTGCTGCATCCGGACCTTGGTTTGTAACTTTAATTGTATAAGTAACGTTATCGCCGCAATTTACGTTTGTAACGTTTGATGTCTTTTCAATCTTAAGATCAGCTTTCTGTGTACAGTCAACAACAACTGTAAATGAAGCGTCATCAGTAACAATTGTAGAACCGTCAACCGGATGACCAACTACAGAAACTGTATTAACTAAGTTTCCGCAATCTGTTGCTTTTACAGTGTATGTACCGGTAACAATTTTAGAAGCGTGTGCGTCAAGTACAAAGTTCTGATTGATACCTAACATTTCGTCAACTAAATCAACTCCACCGTGGAATTGGATATCGCCGCAGTTTTCAACTGTAATTGTATAAGTAATTACGTCGCCAACTTGTGCTGTTTGTTTGTTAGCTGTCTTAGAAACTGTGATACAAGTTTTGTAGAAACCGAAATCAACTGTTAGATCGTCGCCGCAGCTAAGAGTTACAGTTACTGTTTCGTTTTTGCCAGCATCGCTATCTTTTGCATCGTTGCTGCCTTGGTTTTTACTTGTTGCATACCATTTTGTTTGCGTTGTGCTGAATAAAGCGCCGCCGCCATTATAGTTAGAAGCTGCTACTCTAACACCGTAAGTACCGTTAGCTAAGTTAGAGAATAAGTAAGCACCGTTTACATTTGTAGTTGTTGTAGCAATTACTGTAGTGCCGCTTAATAATTCAACCTTAACACCCGAAATACCAGGTTCGTTTGCATCTTGTATTCCGTTTACATTCTTATCGTGCCATACAAAGTCGCCAATCTTGTTTTTACATTCTGTATAGAAACCGGCATCCCAAGTTAAATCGTTTTCGCCGGCTGTTAATGTTGTGCATATTGTCTTTCCGGTTGTTACATCTGCATCAGAATCAACTGCATCGTTTGTACCTTGATTAATTGGAGACGGAATCATTCCGGAAGGAGCTGTAAATACTACATAGTAATCGCCAGGAGTTAGATTATTGAATAAATACTCACCGTTAGCGTTAGTAGTTGTTGTTGCAACTAAAACATCTGCGCATGTGTAAAGTTTTACAGTTACGTTAGCAATACCATTTTCGCCATTGTCTTGAATACCATCTTTGTCTGTGTCTTCCCATACTTTGTCGCCTAAGCTAGCTGGTTGTGGTGGCGGTGTTACAAACAAACCGGCATCCCAAGTTAAATCGTTTTCACCGGCAGTAAGTGTAGTACAGATTGTTTTGCCAGTAGAAGCATCAATATCGGAATCTTTCGAATCATCTGAACCGGCATCTTTTATTGTAACAGTGTATCCTGCCGGAGTTACAAATAAAACATAGTAATCGCCAGGAGTTAGATTGTTAAATAAATATTCGCCGTTTGCGTTAGTTGTTGTTGTTGCTACTAATACGTCTGTGCATGTATATAATTTAACAGTTACGTTAGGTATTCCATTTTCACCATTGTCTTGGATACCATCTTTATCTGTGTCTAACCATACTTTATCGCCAATAGAAGCTGGAGTTTTGTACATACCGGCATCCCATGTTAAATCGTTTTCGCCAGGAGCTAAGGTTGTACAAATTGTTTTTCCGGTTGCAGCATCTATATCGGAATCTTTTGCATCATCCGAACCAGCATCTTTTATTGTAATTGTATAACCAGCCGGTGCAGTAAATAAAACATAATAATCACCAGGAGTTAGGTTTGTAAATGAGTAAACACCACTTGCGTTTGTAGTAGTTGTACCAACCAAAACATCTGCACATGTGTAAAGTTTTACTGTTACATTGGCTATGCCAAGTTCATTTGCATCTTGAATACCATCCTTATTTAAATCTTCCCATACTTTATCACCAATAGAAGCTGGTGTTTTGTACATACCGGCATCCCATGTTAAATCATTTTCAGCGGCAACTAGTGTTGTACAAATTGTTTTTCCGGTAGAAACATCAACATCAGAGTCTTTTGCATCATCTGAACCGGCATCTTTAGTTGTAATTGTATAACCAGCTGGTGCGGTAAATACTACATAATAATCACCAGGCGTTAAATTTGTAAAAGAATAAATACCGTTTGCGTTTGTAGTTGTCGTTCCTACTAAAACGTCGGCACATGTATAAAGTTTTACTGTTACATTAGGAATTCCTAATTCATTTGCATCTTGAACACCATCTTTATTTAAATCTTCCCATACTTTGTCACCAATAGAAGCTTTACAATCAATTACTACAGTAAATGTAGCAGTAGAAACTACGTTTGCAGAACCATCAACCGGATGACCGGTAGCTGTTGCATTGTTAACTAAATTGCCGCAATCTGTTGTTTTTACTGTGTAAGTTTTTGTAACTACTTTTGTTGCACCAGGATCAAGAACAAAGTTTTGATTGATACCTAACATTGCATCAACTAAATCAACGCCACCGTGTAATTGAATATCGCCGCAGTTAACTGTAGTTAAAGTATAAGTAATGACATCGCCCGGTTTTGCTGATTGTTTATCTGCTGTCTTCGTAAGTGTTACACAAGTTTTATAGAAACCGAAATCTATTGTTAAGTTATCTGCACAAGAAAGCGTAACTGAAACTGTTCCGTTTAATGCTGCGTCGCTGTCTTTTGCATCGTCCGAACCTTGATTAACTTTTGTTGCATACCATTTTGTCTGTGCTGTACTATAAAGAACTCCACCGCTTGCAAAGTTGGAAGCTGCAACTCTTACTTTATAAGAACCGCTTGCTTTGTTTGCAAATTCATAGTAACCACTTGCATTTGTTGTCGTAGAAACAAGAAAGCTTCCCGAAGAATTTAGTAGTTCTACTACAACGCCGGAAATTCCAGGCTCTCCGGAATCTTGAATACCATCTACATCCTTATCGTGCCATACAAAATCGCCAATCTTATTTAAGCATGCTGTAAACTCTATAGTGGATGTTACTTCTTTTTCATCCGTTGCCGGTGTAGCTAATACTAATTTTTGTTTTGCATCCGGAGAGTTTTTATGAACATATCTTGTACCTTGAGGAACTTCAACTATTGCTTTTGCTTTTACAGTTGCAATACCGGTAGAACTATTATTCAATGTAATTGGCGCTGTTTCTCCGTTTGCACCGGTTGTAATTGATGTTGTGCTTAGTGTACCTGAAGTTGTTGATAATGTAATTGTTAATCCTGAAACCGGAGTACCTAATAATGAAACAGCTTTAACAATAAATGTTGCCGGGCTGCCTTGAGGAACTGATTGAGTAGCCGGAATAATTTGCAATGTTTGTAAAGGATTTACGTTAGCATGATTTAATTCTGCATCAGCTATAATTGCTAGTGCGCGGTTTTTAATTGTTGAATTAGTTACCGTATTGGCATCAACATTATCCATAAAATGCCAAATTGCAACTTGAACTGCAGCTGCTTCTTCTTTATTATTGCTCAACTTTCCACTATAGCTTGTAAATAAAGGATAATAGTGGTTCAGCACGTATGTTACTTTAGAAGGTGTTGTTCCTTCATCCCAATAATCTTCATTGAGTGCTAAATTGTGCGATAAATCGATGCAATAGAACTTCTTTGCTACAGAATTCAAAGTTCCGTCGAATGCACCCGCAAATGTTGACTGAGAGTTATTTGTATATGGATTTGTATAAGTAATTGTAACACCATCTGTATAAGTGCTAACACGAGCTATACTCGTATGATCCATAACTTTCTTCACGCCCGTAACCTTTTGGCCAAAGACGGAGATATTGAAAGATGCAATCAGTAGTATTGCAAGAAGCATCCTAGCCATTGCTGTTGTAGATTTTTTCACTATTACTTTCTCCCTTGTTGAAATTGTTTGTAGGGATGTTTGCAACTGGAATGCCATTAAATGTTGTGTTTTAAGACAAAAAACGCATCATTTTTAGCATAGGAGAAAGTGAATCTGTTTCATTTTGATATTGCTGTTAAAAATGATTCATCTTAAACAATTAATAAACTGGAAGAATACCTTCGTTTATGAACTGAATTCGCATATTTTCAACAAGAAGATGGTCAGTCTCATTTGAACAGTCTATTGGTATCAAGAAAACGGGCTAAAAATGGGCTTGATAAGATTAAATCTCAAAATAGGACGCCGATTTAAAAAAAGAAAGTCCGGCTAAAAACAAAAAACCCCTCATTTTTGAGGGGTCTATTGCTCTAAACTCAACTATAGATTCTCATAATTTTATACAACAGATTCCTTGGTTCTTCTGAAAGCCGCTGTCAAAAATCCGGCTACTAAAACTAAAACACCAAGCCAAACAAGACCAATAAACGGTTTAACGCTTGCTTCAATACTCAAAGTTTCTTTTGGTGTAACTTGAGTTTGAGCTCCTCCGTTAATTGATGAGAATACTAGCTCAACTTCGGCATTTGATGCGTTCATAGATTTAATATTTGCCTTCAAATTTAACTTTGGCTCATCATCTGCATTATAAACCGGACCTTGACCGGAATTTTCCATATATGGTTCGAGTTGATATTCTTTACCATATTGCTTGGCAGTTAAAGATACACCAATTCTAAATGTACCGCCCGCCGTCATAGCACTCATATCTTTAGGCAGATTAAATTGATTAAAGAAAATTTCTGTGCCGTTAAAATTATAGGAAGAACCTTTCTTCATAACAACACTTGTTCCCCCTTCTGCTTTTTGAGTTCCATCTTCAAAACTTACCGGCTCTATATAATAATCTTTGGTTAATCCAACTAATATATCGGGCTCTCGCATAAGACTATTATTAAAATCCGAGATGAACATGACCGGAGAAATTATGCGCTCTGTACCACTTTTTTCAACCTTTACATTGAAACGGTATTTAGTTCCGGCTTCAAAAGGTTCGTAGCCAATGAAAGTTAAATCGTGACCAAGTACATTTACTTTTTCACCTTTAACAAGATCAGCTTTTTGCTGCTGAGAATGACCGGCAGTTGCAAGAACACCAATTAAAAACAGAGCAATTCCTATGTGAGCTATATAAGCGCCGAGATAAGTTTTCTTACCTTTAAAAATTTTCCACGCAATCTCACCGTTTACAAATAATGCGAATGAAGAAGACAATGCTAAAATAATTAACATTGGTTCGCTTAGTCCGCCTATTACAACCATAAGTAGAGTTAATACTAAAGCCGCAATTACAGCAAATCTGGATTGCTTCCAAAGTGTTCTGCCGTCATTTGTTTTCCACTTAAGAAGAATGCTTAGACCATTTACCAATCCGATAATAATAGCAATAGGAAGGGTTAACTCATTGTAGAAACTTATTTGTACAGTTGTGCCAAAAATTGGCGCCGATGTTCCGGCTAATATAATTATTGAAGAAGCAATCAAAGCAACTGAACCGGTGAAGAGTGCCAGTTCTCTTGAAAGCACATTTTCTTCAAAAGTGAAATGTTCGGTTAAGAATTTCCATCTATAAATTACACCGCCAATTCCCATAATTGTAAAAATGCCAAGAAAAACCAACAAGAAGAGATATACAGCCATTCCCGGATCAACAAACGAATGAACCGATGCATCTCCTAAGATTCCGCTTCTTGTTAAAAAAGTTGAATAGAGCACAAGAACAAATGTCATAATGCTCAAGATCAGATTGGTTTTTACAAAACGGCTGCCGCCCCCTTTTTCTTGGGTTTTCTTTTGCACTAACATCGTGTGAATTCCGGCTACGCCTACAATCCAAGGAACGAGTGAAGAATTTTCAACCGGGTCCCAGCCCCAATAGCCGCCCCAGCCTAGAATACTATAAGCCCAATAACCGCCTAGCATAATAGCGAACCCAAGAACACACATCGAAACCAAAAGCCATGGCAAGGATTGTTTTACCCAATCGCGGTATTCATTCTTAATTATAGCCGCAACTGCAAATGAAAATGGCACGGCCGACATTGAGAACCCAATAAATAAAATAGGAGGATGAATCTGCATCCAAAAGTTTTGAAGCAATGGATTCAATCCTTTTCCTTGAACAATAAAATCACTTATGGAAATATTATTTGCAACGAGAGTTGCATGCAGCTCTTTACCCATCTGTATAAAACTCTTGTTCGATTGAGGATCGGTGAAAACAAAACTTTGAAGAGCCGGCAGACTTAAAAGTGATTGATTAATATTTTTCAGATCAAGAAAATCTTGCTGCGACCAGATGTAATTGAATGGCGATTTAAGAAGCGGACTTACCATTCCAAGTAAAAATGTTAGCGCTAAAGTAAAGACCATCATCACACGTTGTTCAAGATCGCCTCTTTTGGATGTATACTCTAATAGAATCAATCCAATTACAGCTGTGAAGAATGTCCAGAGCATGAAGCTGCCCTCTTGTCCGGCCCAGAAAGTAGCCATCAACATTCCGGTTGCCATGTTGCTTCCGCTGTAATCGTAAACATACTTGTACTGATATTGATGGGTGAGTATTGAGTATAATAAAAGTGCAGAAGCTGCAAGAACAAAAATTGCAGTTGCATGGTAGCCAACACGTGCAAGTGAAAGTGTATTTTTATAACCTTTAAAGGTTAGGAAGTACATTACAACAGAAAACATTCCGGAGAGGAATGCTAACGTAAGAATAATATTGCCAATCATTTAAGCTCCTAATCTGCTAATTACGAATTAGCATTTTGAACGGGTTTCTCTTGATACTTGGATGGACATTTTGTGAGAATATCGGTTGCGTGAAATGCGCCCGCATTGTACTTACCGGTAACAACAACGCTTGTAGAGGACTCGAAATTGTTTGGCATCGTTCCATGATAAAGAACCCGCATTTCGTTACCCTGAGTATCCTTCATATAAAACGAAAAAATGTCTTTCGCTTTATCAACTTGGAAACTCTTTTCCTTAACCCAAACCCCGGTTGCTTTTATTGTCTTACCCGATTGAGCGACTTTTGAGAAACTGCTTTCATACTGAATATTTGTTTGTGTGAATAGGTAAATCATCACACCAAGAAATACAACTATGATGGCACCGCCGAACATATATTTGTTTTTCATCTAATTCTCCTTCTTAGCCGAGTGGCCTTCACCCAGCTCTTTTTCGATTTCTTTCAAACGTTTGTCTGTGTTCTGCATGAACAGAAAGATGCCCAGCCAAACAACAAGTACTATAAACATTACAATGTATATGGAATTCTTTTCGAGAAAATTTACTAATCCACCTTCCAAATTAACCTCAAACTATTTTTTAGAGAGTTTATCTTTAATGATAATTGCTTTGTATCTGAGTTTGTACATCCAAAAATAAAGAACCGTGTAAGCGAACAAAGAGGTGAAAAAGACGATTCTCATATTGGCATTCATTTTAAAATCTATAACCGGACTGGTTCCTTGTACAACTTGACCGGTATTTGGATCCAATTCCATTGAACCGGGATGAAGACCAACCATAATTCGCGGCATAATAAATATGAAGAAAGGAACAGTTAAAAACGCAATAATTGAATAAACAGCTGAAAGGCGCGCGCGCTTATCTTCATTCTCAACAGCTGAACGTAACGCAAGTAAGGAGCCATAAATCAATAGTAGGATGAAAATGCTTGTTTCGCGAGGATCCCAATGCCAAAACGCGCCCCAAGTAAATTTAGCCCATATAGAGCCGGTAATTGTAGCTAAAATTGTAAACATCATTCCCAACTGAAGAGCAGCAGAGGATTTGGAATCGTCATCAATATTTTTGTTTCTCAGGTAGCGGATTCCGTAAATCATTGCCATCATAAAAGCTAGCACAGAAAGCCATGCTGTTGGCACATGGAAAAAAATAATCTTTGCCTTCTCTTCCAAACCCGGAATAACGGGGAATTCATACCATACTTTTGGCTGAGGCACTATTGGAAAAGCAATTCCAGCAATTATTACGAAGGACATCACTACAAATAAAAGTGATTTCCAGATAAGTGATTTATATTCTGTCATTTAAGACTTTTTATCCTTGTATTTATTCGCGTCCAAAAATAGGAAACAGTGGTATGATTATCAAAGTATTCATTACTCCTTAACCATTTGAATAGAAAGTTCATATTCATAAAGGTAAAACAAAAAAAAGGTATGTTTAGTGCAAATGAAGCCAAAAGGTTTAATTTACAACCAAAGAATATTTGAGCCGTCTAAAACAGAAATTGAATACTGATGGGAAATCCGATAAAGCGAATTTTTGATCTCTACACCAGCGATTTAAGCTACCAAGAGATTGAGCGATTAATAAAAAAAGAAGCCGGCGAGGTTTACGAATTTTTCGCTAACGATATTCCTAAACCGGACCAGCATAGAAATAGATTTGTACGTGGACTTATATTTATCCGTTCCCTTTTCAACGCCTTCATTCTTAAATTAACCCCCGGCCGAAGAATTTTTTACATAGCAGCATTACTGTTTTTTGTTGTGGGCTATTATTCACCCAACAATGGATACGTACTTCTCGCTTTTATAATTGTGAACTTGTTGCTCGCATTTGAACTTGCCGATAAACTTTCCGCAAAGGGAGAACTTGATGTTGCCCGCAAAATTCAAAGCGATTTGATTCCCAAACATCCGGCAACTGTTTTTAATTATGAGATTGCAACTTATTACGAACCGGCTAGAGAAGTTGGCGGCGATTATTTTGATGTTATTGAGCAGAATGAAAAATTCTATTTAACTGTTGGGGATATCTCCGGTAAAGGAATGGCTGCAGCTCTATATATGGTTAGAGTTCAATCAATTCTTCATCAACTGCTTAACAGTTTGATCGATGTAAAAGAAATTATAATTGATCTAAAAAAATATTTCTCAAAAAATCTTCGACGTGAATTTTTTCTAACTATGTCTTTAGCTTCAATTGAAAAAGATGGAAGTATGAGAATTGTACGCGCCGGTCATTTGCCGGTTATTTGGTATAAGTCAGAGAAGAAAGAATTTGAAATCTTAAATACAACCGGCTTAGGAATAGGGCTAAACGACAAAGGAATTTTCGAAAAGACTCTTGAAGAAGCAGAAATTAAACCGGAAGCAAATGATATTGTTTTTATGTATTCCGACGGCGTTACCGAAGCGATGAATATTATGAGAGATCAATTTGGCGAAGAAAATTTGAAAAGAATTTTATCTAACAATTCCGATAAATCTGCTGAAGAGATCAAAAATTATTTATTAAGAGCAATAACGGGTTTCCGTGGTACCGCTCTTCAAAACGATGATATTACATTTATAGTGTTAAAAAATCACTGAGCCGTTTCAAAAATCTTAAAAGTCTCATCTTCCGGACGAAGTTCGTCATACATTCTTTTTAATGAATTGAAAGCAGATTGATTGCCACGCTGTGAAGCGCTTCTATACATTCTAACTGCAATACCTCTATCCTCTTCAACTCCAATTCCTTTTTCGTAACAGTAGGCTAACGCTGTCTGTGCAAAAACTGATCCTTCGGCAGAAAGTGTTTGCAGCGTTTTTATTTCACTCGAAAGGTCTTTGCCGCTAACATGATCCAAAATGTTCGCAAAGGCTATTCTGATTTCCGCTTCAGTACTACCAAGGCTCATTGCCATTTGCCAATAAGAAAAAGCTTTCTCTGTATTCTTTTCAACTAGCGTTCCGTTCATGTATAACAATCCAAGTTCGATCATGGAAGGGATATGCTTTTTATCAACTGCTTTTTTCAAGAAATCGAGTGCTTGCTGAGTTGCAATTTCGTTGCTGTAGCCAAGTGCTGTTATAGCCGCCCAAGCATACATCGCATCGGAATCACCTTGATTTACTTTATTCTTAAGAGTATTCACAAAACTTTCATTCTGAACAAGTTTGTAAAGTGCTTCTCCGGCTTTATATGAACCCAATCGGTTTGCTCTTAAATAAAATGCTGCCGCTTTTGCAATATCTTTTTTAAAGCTAATTCCCTTCTCGTAACTTCGGGCAACTAACAGAAGAGCTTCGGGACTTCCATTATTGGCTGCGAAATCGAGTAGGGCGGCGGAAGAAGTATCTACTTTTGTCGAATCAAAACTCTCTATTCCGAGATATTTCTTAAACTCACTTTTTTTGCTGCCTAGAATCTCTTTTATAAATGCGGCGCTTGTGTCCTTGTCCTCTTTTTCAAAATCATAATAATCCAGATCCCAATTCGGATTTAAGACTTGCGCTGTTTCATCTTTCTTCCTAGTAATAGGAATAAACGTAGAATCATTCGGTGGAATGAATCCCGATTTTAACATCTGTTTAACTGCTGTCTTAGCGGGTTCATATTTGGAATCTGCAGCCTGTCTAAAAAGCTTGTAAGCTTTTCCGTAATCTCTAGTAATGGTTAAATTATCTGTGTACAGTAATCCAAGTGCAAATTGAGATTCTGCCAAACCGGCTTCGCTAGCACCTTTGAAATTTAGATAGGCATCAAAAGGACTCCACGGTACACCAATGCCGTTGTACAGCAATATACCATAGTTAAATCGTGCTGCCGGTAAATTTTGATCTACAGCTTTGCGAATCCAGTAGATTGCTTTTACCGTATCTTTTGGAAAACCGCTTCCCATTAAATATCTAATACCAAGCTCGTGTTGAGCAAATGGATCGCCGCGGTTTGCATCTGATGTTAATACGTAACCGGCTATTAAGGTATAAGAAGGATACTTAGCTTTAATTATTGCATGTCTTCTCGGTAAATCATCCTTAAAGACTTGACTGCGAATTGTATCTTGAGCATTAGCTGCAACAGTGCAGAATAAAAGCAGAAGCAGTATTGATCTCAAATGAGCAGCATAATTATTTGTAGAGGACTTAAATAAGGTATTTGCGAAGAACGAAGTAGTTTTTTCCATTCAGTTTGTAATAGTCTAGTTCATCCATTAATTGTTTGATAATGTAGAGTCCCATTCCGCTTTCCGGTAAAGCATCAATATCTTCGGGATCAAAATCCAGCTCTTTAATTTCCAAATTTTCGCGGCTCTCCCCTTCATCAACAATTTGGATTTCCAACATTCTTTCATCTACAGCTACGTTTACATCAATTTTATGAATTTGTTCCCCCTTGTAGCTATGTTTTATTACATTATTTAACGCTTCCGTTAAACAAATTTCCACACCATTGCCTATGTGTGCTTCAACATTTTCCTTATCAAGAAATTGGTGGATTATTATATTAATCCCCGTTACTTGTTCATAATCGCTTATAAGAGAGAAAGTTTTTTTTGCCACTTAGGTCTTTTAATATTCCTTTACCGCAATATAAAAAGATGAACCATAAGTCCAAAGTGTAGATTTGGTGGCAATGAAATAATTTGGAGAGCTAAAAGCCCTCCAAAAAAAATTATTTCTTTGCTGCCGGGGTTTTACACGTCGATAATCCGAATGGTAAATAAAGCGGGCACCAGTTAATTGTTGCCGTAAATAATGGTATAATGCCTACAAGTCCCCACCAGCTTTGGAATACTAGTCCGGCTACTACTATTGCTAAACCAACTATAAAACGAACTACTCTATCAATTCCACCTACATTGCTTTTCATAACTGCTCCATATTTATGAATATAAGATGCAACGGCTAATTCAAAGATTCAAGTTATATTTTGAATATCCACTCAGAGAGTAAGAATTAGATTAAGTCTCTTTGTATTTTTGAATCAATAAAATGAAAGAAGTTAGGTGAATCAAATTAAAAGAAGTATCGGCAAATTTTGGGAATTTCTTCCGGCAAATTTCAAAGCCACTTTTTGGCTTTTCATATTTATGCTATCGATTTACTCATTGCTGCGAATTGGATTTTATGTTGTGAACCAAGATTTTTACATGGACACTTCAACCTACGAAATTTTTGATGCCTTTTTTGCCGGAATACGTTTTGATGTTGCCGCTCTTCTAATGCTAAACTTACCAACAATCATTTTATTCAATCTTCCAATCAAGTTTAAAAAAGTAAAATACTCCGGACATATATTTTTTATACTCTTCTGCTTATTGAATCTTCTTGGGATAGGCTTGAATATTGCCGATTACGCTTATTACCCAACCATTCAAAGAAGATTATTATTTGAGCCCTACACAGAAATTCCGGATTTGATTAGAATGGTTCCCGGGCTTTTTAAAAACTATACTCCTTTAATTATTGGTTTCTTAGTCAGTTTGGTCGCATTCGTCTTACTTTCATTGAACTTGGGTAAGGTAATAACAAAACGGCTTATAAATAATTTTTCCTATTTGGCTTCCTCAATCTCTCTTGTGGTAATTATACTTTTAAGTATCATTGGAATAAGAGGCGGCTTACAGTTAAAGCCATTACGTCAAACAAATGCTTTTTTTTCGGACAATCGTCCTCTTGGTTATTTGGTTTTGAACAGTACCTACACAGTTATTCGTTGCTATTTCCAGTATACATTTCCGGAGTACAATTTCTATTCTCAAGAGGAAACTTCACAAATCATTCAAGAATTATTAAAATCGAATGATGAAGAAATGCTTGATAAGAATTATCCATTTCTACGAATCAAAAAGCCGGTCGAAGCATTCCAGAAAAAAAATGTAGTTCTCTTTATTATGGAAAGTTGGAGTGCTGAATATATTGGCTCGATTACCGGATGGGAAAGCGATACTCCATTTTTCGA
>JAZDFQ010000089.1:0-128446 GCA_043807765.1 Ignavibacteriota bacterium | reverse complement strand
CTTGGAACAGAATTATCCAAATCCGTTTAACCCGGAAACAACTATTAGCTACAAGGTTCAAGCTGCAAGCCACGTAAGCCTAAAAGTGTATGATGTTTTGGGAAGAGAAGTAGCAACGTTAGTAGATGATTTCCAACAAGCCGGTTCTTATAACTCAAAACTCAACGCTCAAAACTCAAAACTATCATCTGGTGTTTATTTTTATCAATTAAAAGCCGGGGCATTTGTACAAACAAAGAAGTTTATCCTAACAAAGTAGATGAACTACTTTTAAAGGTGATGATTTTAGCACCATTAAAACATCATATACTCTAATACACTATTTCGTGATTATATCTATTGCGGTATTGATTTGGAGATAAACCGGTAAAACGCTTAAATGTAACACGGAAAGCTTTCGGATCGGAGTAACCGACTTTATACATCACTTCGTTAACATTATCCCGCGATGATTCCAAACTCATTTTTGCCGCTTCAATTTTAACTCGTTGAATATATTCCGCTAAAGTGTTTGCCGTAGCTTTTTTAAATCTACGTTCAAGATTTCTTCTGCTTAGTGCTAGCATATCAGCTAATTGATCGACAGTAATTTTATTTCGAAAATTATTTTCAATAAACTCTTGAGCTTTTTTTACCGACTCATCCTCGTGGCTTTTTTGTCCCATGAAAATCGTAAAGGGAGATTGGCTGTCGCGCTGAATATCAATTTGAAATGCCTTCGAGCAAAAAACTGCAGTTTCTCTTCCGGCAAATTTTTCAACAAGATATAAAATTAGATTCAATGATGAATAAGCTCCGCCGCTGGAATAAATGCCATGTTCATCTGTTATGATTTTGTCTTCTACTAGATTAACATCCGGAAACATTTTTCTAAATTGATTTGCAGCGAGCCAATGTGTAGAACATTTTTTCCCCTTCAACAATCCAGTGGAAGCGAGCAAAAACGCTCCGAGGCAAAGACTAGCTACTTCTGCTCCGGAATGATGTTTTTCAGTAATCCAGGGGATTAGCTCTTTGTTAAGTTCAATAGCTTTACTCAAATCGCCATACATAGCAGGCAAAATTATTAAATCTGTTTTTTCAATATCGCTAAATATATCGGTCGAGATAGTGTATAAACCGTCATTTAATTGAGATTCTCTTGTCAAACCTACTAAATGTACTTTGAACAAAGGCGGTTTACCGAGACTTTCCAAAAATTGATTTACCTCTGTAAACATTTGGCGAGGACCTTCTATATTGCCTAAAATTGCTCCTTTTGCAACTATTATGGATATATGTTTCATTTTATTTCCTAATACGATATTTTGTCTTCCATAACGAAGTTATACAATGGTTATGTCGCAATCAACCCCTAAAATTGTCGTTTGCGTACCTTTTCGGTTCTTATGCCAGAGGTTAAGTTTGCAGTAGGTTAAAACTTTAGAAATAAGTCAAAGAACTAATTGGAACGAAAGAACAAGCTGTAATGTCACTCACGAACAAAAAACTTATAAGAGATATAAACAATGCTTATTTAAAAGGCGATACCGGTTTTGTGTCTGCTCATCTTACGGAAGATATGTGCTGGAATATTGTTGGAATGCCGATTATAATCGGGAAGAATGAATTCTTAAAAGTTGTAAAAACTTTAGAGTTGGAAAACTTTCCTTCAATCAGTGCAAAAAACATTATCTCCGAAGGTGAATACGTAGTTGTTGAAAGCTCCGGACGCGACATGACTAGTAGAACATCGTCTAGTTATCGAGCCTACTGTGATATTTACCATATCCAAAAAGGAAAAATTAAAGAGCTAACAACTTATGTTGTAGATACTGCGTTCAGTAGTTAAATCTAGTATATCATGCAATCTTAGTTTATTGAAAGGAGTAAGAAGCATGTGCTTTATCGAAAAAAACAAACCGGATTTAAGTCGAAAACTGGGGATGAATAGTATAAAAAAAATCCTAACGGTTGCAGCAATAACAATCGAATGTTACATGGCATTACCGATTGCAAGCGTTGCACAAGTAAAAGGATACGCCCCGGTAAACGGACTTAAAATGTATTATGAAATACATAGCTCGGAGTTTCAAGGAAAAGTTCCACTGGTTCTAATTCATGGTGGCGGGTCTTCAATTGAAGCTACTTTCCGAAAGATACTTCCCTTGCTAAATATAAATCGGCCGATAATTGCGGTTGATCTACAAGCGCATGGATGCACAGCAGATATCGATCGACAATTAAGTTTTGAACAGGACTCGGATGATGTTGCCGCTCTATTACAATATCTTAAAATTAAGAAAGCAGACTTTTTCGGATTCAGCAATGGCGGCAGCGCAAATATCAAACTGATTACAATAAACCAGTGAAAACAACTCAACGGAATAAGCTGAAAATTCAACAAAGGGTAGGCAACCAAAAAACAGAAAGTATAAAGGAATAAAAAAATGGCAAGTGGAGTGAAGTCTAGATCGGAAGGGGGTAAAATATCAGTATTTAATTTTGTTTCGGTAGATGGATTTTTTGCCGGACCAAACGGCGAAATAGATTGGTTTAAAACGGCAGCAATTGATGAAGAATGGAACAGATATTCTCATGAACAAGCAGCATTGGGTAGTACTACACTGATTTTTGGTCGTTCTACTTATGAAATGATGAAAAGTTATTGGCCGACTGAAGATGCTGTAAAGAACGATCCGCAAATGGCTGGTGTTCTTAACAATAGCAGTAAGATAGTTTTTTCAAAAACACTCAAGGAAGTTGAAGAAACCCAAATCTGGAAAAACGTTACACTACTTCACAAAATAAAACCGGAACAAATTAATGAGTTGAAAAAAGATAGTGATATGACAATCCTGGGCAGCGGAAGTATTATACAACAATTCACAAATCTCGATCTGATTGACAAATACTCACTTGTAGTGGTCCCGATTATTCTGGGTGTCGGCAAAGCACTCTTCAAAGATGTCAAAAGAATGAATCTTAAGCTCCAGGAAATAAAAGCATTTAAAAGCGGAATTGTATTACTAAACTATATCCATAATGGAAAGAAAGCGTAGGATTATGAGAAAGCTAAAACTACAAGCGCAAATTACAGTTGACGGATTTGTTGCAAAACCAAACGGAGAACTAGCTTGGATGATTTGGAACTGGGACGATCAACTAAAAAATTATGTGACGGAATTAACTGACTCGGTTGATACAATTCTATTAGGAAGAAAAATGACCGACGGATTTATTTCCCATTGGACAAATGTAATGACTGATTCGAAGAACCCGGAATATTTAGCCGCTAAAAAGTTTGTTGAAACACCTAAAGTTGTTTTTACAAAAACACTTGACAAAAGTGATTGGATAAATACGAAACTCGCAAAAGGAGATCTGACAGAGGAAGTTAATAAACTGAAAAAACAAAACGGCAAAAGTATAATAGTTTACGGTGGCGCTTCATTTGTTTCATCTCTAATACAAAACAATTTAATTGATGAATACCATCTTTTTATTAATCCTACTGCCATAGGAAAAGGTATGACGATTTTTAACGGATTGGAAAACAATCTTAATCTAAAGTTGATTAAGAGTACACCGTTTGATTGTGGAATTGTAGTTAACCAATTTGAACCAAAATTGAATTAATGACGAAAACGTTAATAACTTCATAAAAGGAGTAAGTCATGCAAAAGATAACCCCACATTTGTGGTATGATAAAGAAGCGAAAGAAGCAGCAGAGTTTTACTGTTCGCTTTTTCCGAATTCTAAAATCACAAACATTACAACGCTTCGTAATACTCCTTCGGGAGATGCTGATATTGTTTCTTTCGAACTTGCCGGACAAAAATTTATGTCCATTAGCGCGGGACCATTTTTCAAATTCAATCCATCGGTATCATTCATCGTAAATTTTGATCCCTCAAGAGAAAAAAATGCACGGAAGAATCTCGATGCAGTGTGGGAAAAGTTATCGGAAGGCGGCACAGAGCTTATGCCGTTAGACAAATATCCTTTCAGCGAACACTACGGCTGGATACAGGACAAATACGGACTCTCCTGGCAGCTTATTCTAACGAACCCAGACGGTGAAGAGAGACCTTTTATTGTTCCCTCACTTTTGTTTGCCGGTGACGTATGCGGAAAAGCTGAGGAAGCGAGTAACTTCTATCTCTCTGTCTTTAAGAATACAAAACAAGGAATGACCACGCGTTATCCAAAAGGGATGGAGCCGGACAAAGAAGGAACAGTAATGTTCACAGATATTATGATAGAGAACCAGTGGTTTGCAGCAATGGATAGCGTTCGCGAGCACAACTTTGCTTTTAATGAAGCAATCTCATTTATGGTTTCTTGCGACACTCAAAAAGAAATTGACTACTACTGGGAAAAATTTTCCGCAGTGCCTAAAGCCGAACAATGCGGCTGGCTGAAAGACAAGTACGGTCTATCATGGCAGATTATCCCGGCTATTATGGATGAAATGATGAGCAAAGGTACAAAAGAACAGATTGACAGATTAACCCAAGCATTCCTGCCGATGAAAAAATTTGATATTGCGAAATTAAAAAAAGCATACGAAGGGAAATAAAGATTGACGCTCCGGGTACTTAAGTATGTTGTGAAAATATTTTAGCAAACATAAGTGTATTCAATAATAAATTAAAAGGAGATAAATTATGTCAACGATAAATCTTCATCGCGTTTTTAAAGCGCAGCCCCAAAAAATTTATAACGCTTTTCTTGACGCTGATGCCCAGGCAAAATGGCTTCCACCAAACGGATTCACTTGCAAGGTGCATCACCTGGATGCTAAAATTGGCGGGACGTATAAAATGTCATTCACAAATTTCTCATCCGGAAAAAGTCAGTCCTTTGGCGGTAAATATCTTGAATTAATACCGAATGAGAAAATTAGTTATTCAGATCAATTTGACGATCCGAATTTGCCGGGAGAAATGATTACCACTGTTACTATCAAGCAGGTTTCTTGTGGTTCGGATGTTAATATAGTCCAGGAGGGTGTACCAGATGTTATTCCTCCGGAACTGTGCTATCTCGGCTGGCAGGAATCACTTGATCAATTAGCCAAACTTGTAGAGCCGGAAATACCGGATTGACCGTAAGCTACTTTTTGCATGATGCATATGTGAAAAAAGCACATTACACATAATTAGAAAAAAATTAATAGGTAACATAATTTTTGAGAGGTGACTTATGAATATTGTTCTTTGGATACTTCAGGTTTTGCTTGCTGCTCAATTTCTGCAGCATGGTTTAATTATGGTTTTCCCCCCGGCAGAATATATTGAAATAATGAATGCCACTCTTGGAGTTGGATTTCGCTACTTCATTGGTGTGGCCGAATTACTCGCCGTTGTTGGTCTAATCTTGCCCGGAGTACTTCGTATTTATATCTGGCTGCTGCCTTTTACCCTTGCTGGATTACTGATTGTATCTGCAAGCGCTACTGTTTATCATTTGTTCAGAGGTGAAACCGGCAGTGCAATTTATACTGCTGTTCTATCTATAATTATTACGTTCGTAACATATATGCGATGGAAGGTGAAACCAATTTTACTAAGGCAAAGGACACAACCGTTTTCTTGAGTGAACAAAAGAAATGAACGATGTCGATTTAGATTTTGTTGAACGACTATTAATGTAAATAATAAGTTCAATCACATGGCAGGTTGAACAGACTGTACGAACTGCACAATGAAGAAGGAGAATAAAATGTTGGGCGAAGCGAAATCCCGCCTTGCGGGAAGAAAAATAATTTCATTTATGCATATATCGCTTGACGGTTTTGTAGCAGGACCGAACGGAGAAATTGATTGGATTAAAGTTAATGAAGAAATTTTTGATTATGTCGGTAAGCGGATAAGCGAAGGCGATACTGCTTTATATGGTCGAGTAACTTATCAGATGATGGAAAATTACTGGCCTACCGCAGGAAACAAGCCGTCAGCGACCAAGCACGACATTGAACATTCTAAGTGGTATAACAAAGTTCACAAAGTTGTTTTATCAAAAACAATGAAAGACGCGGGCCTGCCTGCCGGACAGGCCGGGTTGACTAACACAAAAATTATTAGCGACAACCTTTCGGACAGTATAAATGAAATAAAACAATCCCACAACGGCGGGAGTAAAGACATCTTGCTTTTTGGTAGTCCTACAGCAACACATTCACTTATTCAACTGAACTTAATTGACGGCTACTGGCTATTTGTTAATCCAATTATTCTTGGACGAGGCATTCCATTGTTTGTAGACATCAAAGACAAAATAAAACTAAAACTATTGACTACTCAACAATTTACTTGCGGGGTAACTGAACTGAATTACACAGTGGACGGACAATAACAACGAACCGCTAACAGGGTTTGGCAACCATATTTTTATATGAACACACAAGAACAAATCAAAAAGTATCTTATAAGTCAATCTGAATCAAAACGCAGCGACATGCAAGCGTTGCACCGAATCATTCTGCAAGTAATGCCAACGTGTAAATTATGGTTCTTAGACGGCAAAGACGACAAAGGTAAAACTGTTTCTAATCCTAATATAGGTTATGGACTTCACACCATAAAATATGCTGATGGAAAAACCAGAGAGTTTTATCAAATAGGTATGAGTGCGAACAAAACCGGAATCTCTGTCTACATCCTTGGTATCAATGATAAAACATACTTAGCCAAAACATACGGGAAAAAAATAGGCAAGGCGAGCGTGAGTGGATATTGTATCAAGTTCAAAACGCTGAAAGATATAAACATTGATATACTTGAAGCGGCAATACGATATGGACTTGAGAAGTCGAATTAACTAAACAGCACAAGTCAAAATGGAGAATAAATCATTATGAGAAAAATAATTGTCCAAGAGTTTATTACATTAGACGGAGTCATGCAGGCTCCTGGCGGACCAGAGGAAGATACATCAAGCGACTTTAAGTTCGGTGGCTGGACCGCGCCGTATTTTTACGAAGCTGACGAAGCGGCTGATGACTTCATGAAAAGATGGATGGAGTCTACGGATATTCTTTTAGGCCAAAAAACATTCGAGCTTTTTGCCGAGTACTGGCCTAAACATGACGATATGTGGCCGGGCATCATTGACGTCACCAAATATGTGGTAAGCGATACAATGAGTCAGTCAGAAGTTGACAAGTCGGGTTGGAAAAACTCAGTGTTGCTTAAAAGCGTCGAGGACATCAAAAATCTCAAGATCTTGCCTGCCGGCAGGCAAGGCTCGGAAGGTTCTGCTATAAAAGTTCACGGCAGCGGTAATCTTGCCCAGACACTATTCAAATATGATTTGGTTGATGAACTATGCTTGATGACCTTTCCTATTACACTCGGTACGGGCAAGCGTTTGTTTGGCGAGGGTACCATTCCCGCAACGTTTACAATGACAGACAGTTTGGTTACATCAAACGGTGTGATCTTTGCCTATTACAAGCGAGCTGGAGAAGTCAAGACAGGTACTATTGGAACATAAGGAGAAATAAAATGAGAAAAGTAGTGTTTGGAATTAATGTAACGCTCGACGGTGGATGCGATCATACCAACGGGATTGCCGACGACGAATTGCACGAGTACTTCACTGGGCTATTGAGAGAATCAGATGTTGAAATTTTAGGACGCAACACTTATCATTTGATGTACCCGTATTGGCATGAAGTCGCAGTGAATCAATCGGAAACAAAAGTAATCAACGAATTTGCCCGCACATTCGATTCAATACCCAAAATCGTCTTTTCGACGACGTTGAAAAGTGTGGAGTGGAACAACGCGACGCTCATGCGCTCAAACCTTCGAGAAGAGATCTTAAAATTGAAACACCAGCCCGGTAAAGATATCTCTATAGGTAGTATTAGCATCGCTTCGCAACTTACACAGCTCGGTCTTATTGATGAATACCACTTTGTTGTCCACCCGATCATTGCAGGAAAAGGTCCCCGCTTGTTCGAACTGGAAGGTATGAAAGGTAATCTGCAACTGGAGCTTGTCGGCTCTAAAACGTTTCATTCGGGAGTTGTTGCTCTTCATTACAAAAAACATTCACAATAAAAGGAGGCACTAATATGGTTATCATTCGAGAAGTATTTACGGCAAAGCCGGGACAAGCATCAAAGCTTGCGAAGCTATTCAAGAATGCGTTCGGCTCAGATCCAAACACACGAATTATGACCGATTTGGTCGGCAATTACAACACGGTCGTTGCTGAAATGCAGGTCAACAGTCTGGCCGATTTTGAAAAACAAATGGAAGACTACAAAGCGGGAAAGCCGGATCCCAAGATGAACCCGGAGGTTGCTGAGGAAATGTCCAAGTACACAGAGATGTACCTGACAGGAAGAAGAGAAGTTTTTCAAGTGGTGGAATGATGACAGAAATATATAGTGTGATTACCATAACCAAATTTAAAAACAAGTAAGGAGATATATCATGGAAAAACTAAATTTCTCAATCGAAATAAGCGCACCGAAAGAAAAAGTTTGGAATACAATGCTCGAAGATAAAACTTACAGGGTTTGGACAGAGGCATTTACACCCGGTTCGCATTATATCGGCGACTGGAATAAAGGAAGTAAAATTCTTTTTTTAGGTCCGGGACAAAACGGTGAAATGGGAGGTATGGTTAGCCGAATTAAAGAAAACATACTGCATGAATTTATTTCAATTGAACATCTCGGAATTGTTCAGGACGGCAAAGAAGATACAACCAGCGAAGCCACAAAAGCGTGGGCAGGCGCTTTGGAAAATTATACTTTGAAAGATAACAGCGGCAAAACCGAGCTCTATATTGAGCTTGATTCGAATGAAGAATACAGCGAAATGTTCAAGGATATGTGGCCAAAGGCATTGCGAAAATTAAAAGAACTTGCAGAATAAAATTTATATGGCGCATAAACGATTCAAACAATATTAAATAGCTTACCACTTGACTTTGCGTTATCGGATTACAAAACATTTTGGATGAGATAATGAATAGAAGCATGTTTTAATGAACATGTAAAACCAATCAATAATCAGAAAGGAAAGAAAATGGTCGTTGTAAATCCCTACTTGAATTTTCCCGGAACAGCGGAGGAAGCATTTAGCTTTTATAAATCCGTACTGGGAGGAGAATTTATATCCGTAATACGATTCAAAGATACAGCCGAAGCGGGCAGACTACCTGAAAATGAAAAAGATAAAATTATGCACATAGCAATGCCGTTAGGCAAGGGAAATACTTTGATGGGCACAGACGCGCTTGAATCTATGGGGCATAAGTTAACATCCGGAAACAATTTTTATCTTTCACTTGGAACCGAAAGCAAAGAAGAAGCTGATAAAGTTTTTAACGGACTTTCTGCCGGAGGTAAAATTGAACTACCGATGCAAGATATGTTTTGGGGTGATTACTTCGGAATGTTTACGGATAAGTTCGGAATAAACTGGATGATTAGTTATACACAATCAAAGAACTAATTAAGAAAACAACTTCGTAGAAGTATCTGTCTAGAGTGCTTCTACGAAGTCTTTCAAAGTACTGCCAGAAAAATCATATACAAATTCAGTTTGTTATGGCATACCTTATTTTAAAATTATTTTTAACAAGGGTTTCCTTCTCAACTTCTAGTGTCACTTTCTCAAGCTTCATATGGCACTTAGCACTTGCCGGATTTATCCTAAGTTACATTTCAGCCCATTTAATTTGGAGATAATCAAAAGCAACAAAATTTACATTTGGCAATTGCCTTACAGTGGTTACTTTTTACATATTTCAAAAAGGGCTCTGTGCTACTGAAAAATTTATTCTGAAGAAATAACGGTACTCGTTCCTCAAAAGTAAAAGTAATGTTCAATAAAAAACTTCTCGATGAAACATGATAAAAACGTATTCACCACATCCTTGAAAATGTATTCGCATGTATCCATTAACCCGTTGCGTAAATTAAAAATAAAGTTGAATAATACCGGCAAAAGTAATTTTTCAATATTTGATCTGTGTTATTCATAAAAAATCAGTTTTATCTGCGTTCTATTCTTAAGCAAGGTTATTTTTGTTGTAGACTGTAATTAATTCACTCAACGGATATCCATTAATATAATAATGGAATATAGGAACCAATTCTTCCTATTTTTGTCTAAGCAAAAACATTTGGCTATTATCCACAAACCAAATACATGAGGCGCTTATGAAACTCCGTTCTATCCTTTTATTATTATTTGTTAGCACTGTTCCGCTTATGGCTCAAGAAACACATGAAGTCAATTCGGAAGTAAAAGAACTTTCCGAATTCCACGATGTTATTTATACGATTTGGCACACCGCATGGCCGGAAAAAAATATTCAGATGCTTAAAGAATTATTACCAGACGTTGAAAAAGCATACACAAAAGTTAAAGACGCAAAATTACCTGGTATCCTAAGAGACAAGAAAGGTAAATGGGATGAGGGTTTGAAGAAGTTTGGTTCATCTGTTGACGCTTATAAAGACGCTGTTGGTAAAGATAATGGACAAGCTCTTTTAGATGCAGCCGAAAAGATGCACGCTGATTACGAAGGCCTTGTTAGAGTTGTGAAACCGGTTCTAAAAGAAGTTGATTCGTTCCACCAAGAACTTTACATGATGTATCACTATTATTCGCCGAACTTTGAATTGGAAAAAATTAAATCATCCGCAGTTGTACTAAAGACAAAAATGGATGGACTGATGGACGCAAAATTGACCAAGCGTTTAGAATCAAGACAAGAGAAATTTGATGTTGCTAGAAAAGGTTTAATGGAGGCTGTTGTTAATTTGAATGAAGTTGTTGCAAAGAGTACAGATAAAAAAGCAATCACAGATGCTGTGGATGGAATGCATACAAGGTACGCGGATTTGGAGAAAGTATTTGATTAATTAATGCGAAAGAGAGGCCATCTCAAAAGGAAAATTTTATCTTATAATAGTCCGCGGATAACGCAGACCCGCCTGCCGGACGGGCAGGTTTAACTGATTTTCGCAGATTGTACTATTGAATATTTACTTTTGAGACAACCCCTCTTTTTTAATTACTGCAAGAGTCGTTTTCACAACCACAATGTTTTCCGGTTTTAACTTTTTCAAAAGCTTCCTTCCCCTCATTAAAAGAAAAATACGCAATTGCCAAAGCTCCAATAGAATCAATTCCGCCAAAACCGGTTAACTCAAAACCTATGCTGGAAGCTAACAGCACAATGGATAAGTAAAGACAAGTCTTTGTACAGTTGGCATCGGCAATTAAAGCTGCCGAGTTAAGCGCCTTTCCAGCTTTAAGTTTGTATTTGATTAATACCGACATTGTAACAATCGAAATCGCGGAGATAATAATTCCCCAGAAAGCTGTATCGGGTTTATGATTTGTAATGAGGTTATAAATTGAAGAAATGCTTAATCCGGCAGCCAGAACATAAAAACCGGTTCCAGTAATTTTTAAAGCGGTTTTTTCAAACGCATCTCTATTCTCGTTTCCATTTATTCTTAACCGGCGCAGCATATGCCATATTCCAATGCCGGAAAAAACTTCTACAAAAGAATCCACTCCGAAACCGAAAAGTGAAAGTGTGTCGTCTGAATAACCGAATGCAACCGAAACCCCACCCTCTGCGACATTATAGAATATTGTTACAAGAGCAAGTATGTTGGCTAAGCGCAACATACGTTCTTGATTTGAGAATATTTTTTGATCTGTCAATCAATTCCTTTCGTTAAGATGCATTGTATGATGGTGCTGACAGTAAAGCTCCAAAACCGACAGTAAACAAATAAATAAACAAGATTATGTAGAGCACGGTTAGAACAAGACCGATTATTATCAAGATCTTAATTATTCTAAAATACTTTCCTTGAAGCTCGAATCCTTGCTTAAGAGAAGCAGCGTTATTAGTCATTTTGTAGATCGAAAACTGATCTGCTGCTTCGCGAATTCTTAGCCCTATTAAAATAGTGGGAACGCCAATGAGTGCCCCGATAATTGTCAAGCAAGTAATTACTCCGTAGATAATTGTAAACAAACCTACAAAGCGCATATCTGAAGTCATTTTTTCAAAAATATATTGAAACTGACTTGGCGGCTTAATGTTTTGAGCCGGTTCAGAACTGATATTTAAATCATCAAATTGTTCCATACAGCAACCTTCATTTGTTGAATGTGGAGCTGAAGGGATTCGAACCCTCGGCCTGTTCGTTGCGAACGAACCGCTCTCCCAACTGAGCTACAGCCCCGAATTAGCTTTCGGATTAAACTCTAAACTGTCTTTCATACTAAGCTTGTTATTTGACGCTTAGAATTTTTCTGTGAACGAACTTAATAAATCTTGAACTAATGTTCTACACTAATAGATTTTAACACATCTAAATAAAGTCTTAACATAGATTAATAAAAGACATATTTACTCATATTCCGAAACATGTCTTTCAGCAACTTCATTTATTAAAAGTGGATTTCTTTTTGCAGTTGTAGTATTTTGAAATTAGAGTTTCTGAATTTCGATTTTATAATAATCATAGCTGTATCACAATATCATCAACTAAACAAAGGAGGTAATATGAAAAAGTTATTCTTAGTAATTTCTTTATTATTGATTTGTACCTCAATAGGTTACAGCCAATTCCGGTTAGGTCTTGAACCAGCTTTGGGAATGAATCTAAATTTACATGGCGGCTCTGATCTAAAAGAATCCGGCTCCGGATTTGGAATTGCATTTGGTGGATATGCTAACATGATGTTTTCAAAAAGTATTGGGATGATTGCTGGGTTAGCTTTTTATGATAACAGAAGTGGTTCAATGACTGAAACCGGCACTAGTCAAGGCGTTAATTATTCGGCAGATGTTTCTGCAAGTCTTGCATATTTTCAAATTGAGTCACTATTAAAAATCGCAACACCTTCAAAAGTATATTTTGTTTTTGGTCCTGTATTGGGATTCAATGTTGAATCAGAAGGTGAGTCGGATATTAGTTATCCACAATATCCGCAGTACAATTCAAAGTCTAAAGCTACAATTAAGGATACACAAGTTAGGTTTGAGTTAAAAGCTGGTGCCGGATATGAAATTGAAATCGCAAAAAACATTGACCTTGTTCCGCAACTTACTTTCGGTTATGGATTAACAAAAGTTGTGAAAGATGTTAAATGGAATATCATGACATTTCAGGCAATGGTTGGAGTTAAATTCGATTTGTTGTAATTACAAAGGCCTCATAAAACAATATGAGGCCTTTCTTCTTTACGTCAGCATAATCAGCAAGGTATATCGGAATTATATCCTTTGAGGTTGTGTCTTATTAAACTAACTTTGCATAGTAATTATTTGTAAGGCTTCAGTATCTACAGTTGTTTGCAATTCTTTATAAGATATTCATTCATCTATCCGCTGATCCAGAACATAATAAAATTTTAACAACAGATTTAAAAGGGAAAATGAATTAATGTCATTCGAAAAAATCAATCTTATAAAACCAATACAAAAAGCTTTAGCAGAAGAAGGCTACACGGTACCAACACCAATTCAGAGACAAGCGATTCCAATAATTCTTGAGAAGAAAGATTTGCTGGGCTGCGCGCAAACCGGCACCGGTAAAACTGCTGCATTTGCCTTGCCGATTCTTCAAATTCTTCATGAAGAAAAAAGAAGCACTCATGAAAAAAGAATCATTCACTCGCTCATAATTACTCCAACAAGAGAATTGGCAATTCAGATTGGAGACAGCTTTACAGCTTATGGAAAACATACCGGCCTTAAGAATATGGTTGTTTTTGGCGGAGTACCGCAAAAAACACAAACCGACAAACTGAAATCCGGTGTTGATATTTTAATTGCTACGCCGGGCAGATTACTTGATTTGATGAATCAAAATTTTATTGATCTTCGCCATATAAAATTATTTGTACTTGATGAAGCCGACCGTATGCTCGATATGGGTTTCATAAATGATGTAAAAAAAATTATTGCTAAGCTGCCGACAAAAAGGCAGTCGTTGTTTTTCTCGGCAACTATGCCTCCGGAAATAGTGAAACTTGCCAACACAATTTTGATCGATCCTATCAAAGTTGAGATTACTCCGGAATCGCCAACAGTTGAAGCGATTAAACAAAGTGTTTACTATGTGGCTAAATCTGATAAGAAGGCACTTCTAGTGCATCTCTTAAAAAATCCGGCAATTGCCTCGGCGCTTGTATTCACAAGAACTAAACATGGAGCCGACAACGTTGCTAAAGTTTTAAACAAAGCTAAGATACATGCCGAAGCAATTCATGGGGATAAAGCTCAAAACACACGTCAGCGTGCACTGAATAATTTTAAGACGAGACAAACCAGAGTTTTAGTTGCAACTGATATTGCCGCACGCGGAATTGATATCGACGAGCTTTCTCACGTTATTAATTTTGATATTCCAAATGTACCGGAGACTTATGTTCATCGTATTGGAAGAACCGGACGCGCTGGATTAAGCGGGGTGGCTCTTTCACTTTGCGACTCTGAAGAAAAAGCATATTTGAAGGATATTCTCAAATTGATTTCTATACCGATTCCGGTTGTTGAAGAACATCCTTACGTTCAAACCGAATGGGTTTGGGAAAATTCTAAACAGCTTATTAATAAGGAAGATGTTAAGAAGCCTAAGAATAGAAGAATTATCGCAGCTCCGGAGACGAAATCGAAAGGCCGAAGAAGACCCGAAAGAAAAGCTTGGTCAAAAAAGGGAAGAGGCTAATCTTTGGAATCGAATAGACGTAAGCAAATTAAACAAGGTTTACATGTTGCCATTGTTCTGAAAGAAGATCAGCGCAGCATGAAACTAACTGAAGGCGTTGTAAAAGATATTTTAACAAACTCCCCAAATCATCCTCACGGAATAAAGGTTCGTCTTGAATCCGGTGAGGTTGGACGCGTGAAAAAAATATTAGACTAGCTTAGCTTCATCACAAATTTATAGCAGAAGCATGATAAACTTCGTAATGAGTCTTTTTTATTTCCGCATCATTTAAGTATTCATCGAACGTCATTCGCTTATCAATCATACCGGACGGAATTATTTCTATAATTCTGTTCGCGATTGTATGTATGAACTGATGATCATGCGAGCTGAATAGAACCGTTCCGGGAAAATCAATTAAACTATTGTTCAATGCAGATATTGCTTCCAGATCAAGATGATTTGTTGGCTCGTCAAGAATGAGAACATTAGCGCCGGTTAGCATCATTTTAGCCAAGAGGCATCTTACTTTTTCACCGCCGGAAAGGACACTAGCTTTTTTCAAAGTTTCATCACCGCTGAAAAGCATTCTCCCTAAAAATCCGCGTATGTGAGTCTCTTCTTTTTCTACAGAATATTGACGGAGCCAGTCAATCAGATTCAAATCAACATTGAAAAAATCGGCATTGTCTTTTGGAAAATATGCGAGCTTTATTGTAGCGCCCCATAAAAAATTTCCTTTATCAGCTTTCTCTTTGCTTGTGAGTATGTTGAATAAAGTTGTCTTCACTAAATCATTAGGACCAACAAAAGCTATCTTATCGCCCTTCTCAACTCTGAAAGTGAGATCATTCAAGACAATTTCTTCATCTATATTCTTTGTGAGATTATTTATATCAAGAATATTGTTGCCGGCTTCCCGTTCCGGCTTGAAGGCAATGTATGGCATTTTCCGGGAAGAGGGTTTTATGTCCTCTAGAGTAAGATTCTCAAGCTGTTTTTTTCTTGAAGTAGCTTGCTTGGATTTGGATGCGTTAGCGCTGAAACGGAAAATAAATTCTTGAAGTTCTGCTCTCTTTGCTTCCACTTTTTTGTTTGCATCTTTAGCTTGCTTTGCAGCAAGCTGACTGCTTTCCAACCAGAAATCATAATTGCCGGTGTACATTTGAATCTTGCCAAAATCAATATCGGCAATGTGCGTACACACTTGATTCAAGAAGTGTCTATCGTGCGAGATTACAATAACTGTGTTCTTAAATTTCTCGAGGAAATCTTCCAGCCATCCAATCGAAATTATATCGAGATGGTTTGTAGGCTCATCTAAAAGCAAAATGTCGGGATTGCCGAATAACGCTTGAGCCAGAAGGACTTTTACTTTTTCGTTACCGGACATTTCCTTCATCAACTTTGTATGATCTTCTGAGTTGATACCAAGACCGCTTAACAATTCTGCAGCTTCCGATTCAGCTTCCCAGCCGTATAATTCAGCAAATTCTCCTTCAAGTTCTGAGGCGCGGATTCCATCTTCGTCACTGAAATCCGGTTTGGCGTATAATGCATCGCGCTCTTCCATAATTTCAAAAAGTCTTTGGTGTCCCATCATTACCGTTTTGACTACTTGATATTCATCATACTCAAACTGATTTTGCTTCAATGTTGCAAGCCGTTCACCTTTGCTGATGGAAACTTCACCGGAAGTCTGCTCTATTTCTCCGGAAAGAATTTTGATGAATGTTGATTTGCCCGAACCGTTGGCGCCAATGATACCGTAACAATTTCCCGGTGTGAATTTTAAGGTTACTTCTTCAAATAGTGTTCTTTTGCCAAATCTTAAGGCCAGATTACTTGTGCTTAACATTTATTATTTATTCCAATTTCTTATTAATAATCTAATTTCAATAACGCGTTTTATTTTTTGCTTGATTTCAAAAGCCGATTTCATCAACAGTGATGAGAAAAGAAGAATATTGTTTTGTCTAGGTCAACTTTGAAAACCGGAGAGGGAAAAGACACAAATTCGCTGTTTAGAGGGTGTTCTTATCCAAAACTCACATCAAAAATACGAATTAATTGCTTTGGTAACAATTTGAGTAAATATTGTATGATCCACATGATTCTCCAATGAAACTTTCCAATTGAATCTGCCGATCCCATTAATTTGGGAATGGACAAAAGAAGAAATTCTTTTATAGATTTGAGCAAACATTAATGAAAGGGAAGAAAATGGAATATGTTAATCTTGGCAGAAGCGGATTGAAAGTCAGCCGCTTATGTCTCGGCACAATGAATTTTGGTTCTTATACAACCGAAGCAGAGAGCTTTGGTATTATGAACCGAGCTTTGGAACTTGGAATTAATTTTATTGATACTGCCAATGTTTACGGCGGAATAGAAAATCCAAGCGGACTTGGTGATACCGAAAAAATTATCGGGAATTGGCTAACTGAAGATAAAGGCCGCAGAGACAAAATTGTTTTGGCAACAAAAGTGTATGGCAGAATGGGAACTGCGCCAAATCAATCAAAGCTTTCCGCTTATCATATCCGCAAATCTTGCGAAGACAGTTTAAAGCGAATGAAGACGGATCACATTGATCTGTACCAGATGCATCATATAGACCGCGATACTCCTTGGGAAGAAATATTCCAAGCAATGGAACAATTAGTCCGTGAAGGAAAAATCACCTACTTGGGAAGCAGCAATTTTGCCGCATGGAATATTGCAGAAGCTCAAATGATTGCTAAACACAGAAACTTTCTCGGGCTAGTTTCCGAGCAAAGCATTTATAGTTTGAGAAACCGGAATATAGAGCTCGAAGTAATCCCGGCATGCAAGCGTTTCGGGTTGGGTTTAATTCCATGGAGTCCTCTTGGCGGCGGAATTTTGTGCGGCGTTTTGGAAAAGAGCAAAGAAGGAAGAAGAACAAGAGAGCCATTGCAAAAATCTGTAGAAAAACTCCGTCCTCAAATTGAAGCTTACGAAAATCTTTGTAAAGAAATAAACCAAGCACCGGCTGATGTTGCGTTAGCTTGGGTGTTGAGCAATCCGGTAATTACTTCGCCGATTATCGGACCAAGAACGGTTGAGCAGCTCGAACAAAATGTTAGGTCGTTAGATGTGAAGCTTGATTCAGACATTCTTAAAAAGTTAGATGAAATTTGGCCGGGTCCGGGTAACCAAGCACCGGAAGCTTATGCATGGTAAGATAGCAATAAGCTATAAGCGGTAAGCAATTAGCTTAAACAGAATGGAAATTATTACGTTGGTTGATCTATAATAATTTGATAATTTTTGTTCATTCCCATAAAAAGAATTTGGAGAACAGATGAAACACTTAGAAAGAACTTTAATCATTTTATTAACAGTAGTTGGATTGTTGTTTAATTCCTCTGATTTAAGCGCGCAAAAAAAGAAGCTTACCTACAAACAAGTTTATGAAGGGGGCGGAATGCGCGGAATGATGGGCATGATGGGAATGGGACGAGCAATGGGTTGGGTTGATGATGAACATTATATTGAAATGAAGGCAGATCCGGCAAAACCGGGTTCCCGTCCAATGATGATAAAGACAAGTGTGAAAGATGGAACATCCGAACCGCTGGTAGATAACAGCAAGATTGAGCTGCCGGAAGGTTTTTCGATTGACCGCCCTACCGCTGCTTCTAAGGATTATAACTATTATCTCTTTAACGCAAAGAAAAATCTCTATTACTATTCACGTCCGGAGAATACTTTTAAGCAGTTAACAACCGATGACGCAGAAGAGAAAGTTGCTCAGCTTTCTCCTGATGGTAAAAAAGTGGCTTATGTTAAAGGCAACAATCTTTATGTTTTTGATACCGAGCTTGAAAAAGAAACACAGTTAACAAAAGATGGCGCCGAACTAATTTACAACGGCTGGGCAAGCTGGGTTTATATGGAAGAAATTCTGGGAAGAGCAACAGCATATTCGGCTTTCTGGTGGTCGCCCAAAAGTGATAAAGTCTGTTTCCTACGATTTGATGACAGTCCTGTTCCCGATTTCCCAATTTATCATGCTGATGGACATCATGGAGAACTTGAACATCAGCGTTATCCAAAAGCCGGCGATCCAAATCCTTATGTAAAATTTGGAATAGCCAATGTTGCTGATGGAAAAGTTACATGGGCAGACTTTGATGAAAAAGCTGACCAATACATTGCCTGGCCAACGTGGACTAAAGATAACCGTTTAACGGTTCAATGGATGAACCGTACACAAGACAACATTATTCTTTACTGGATTGATACCGATACCGGAAAGAAAACCGAACTCTACAACGAAAAACAAGAAGAGTGGGTTGAGTGGTTCGAAGATTTATATTTCTTTGATAACAACAGCGGCTTCTTGCTTAAATCCAACGTTGACGGCTGGGATCATCTTTACTATTATGATCTAAATGGAAAGTTAAAGAAGCGTTTAACTCAAGGCGATTGGCAAGTAACAAACACTGTTTTGGTTGATGAAGCAAACAAGAAAGTTTATTTCCATAGTCCGCTTAAAAACAGTACGGATAAATATCTCTGTGTCGTTGGTCTTGATGGAAAAGATTTCAAGCAGTTAACTACAACTCCGGGACAACACACTGCCTCGGTTTCACCTAAAGGAAAGTATTACATTGATTCATACAGCAACATTACAACTCCAACAAAGAGTGAGCTGTACTCAATTGATGGAAAGCTAATAAAAACTTTGAGCGACAGTAAGAACACGCAGTATGATGAATATGCTTTGGCAAAGCCCGAACTGTTTAGAATTCCTTCGGGTGACGGATTCGAATTACCGGCTGTATGGTATTTGCCGGCAGACTTTGATCCGAACAAAAAATATGCAGTAATATTTAATGAATACGGTGGACCAAACAGCGGTTCTGTTAGAAACTCATACTCGGTTGGTTTGAGCCAAAGTTATTATGCTCAACAAGGAGTGATTTTTATTTCTGTTGATCACCGCGGTTCCGGGCACTTTGGTAAAAAAGGGCAAGCGCTTATGCACCGTAATCTCGGCAAGTGGGAATTGTTCGATTACTCTGCGGCAGTAAAGTGGCTAAAAACAAAATCATTCATTGATTCTACGCGCATTGGTATTACCGGCGGAAGTTATGGCGGGTATGTAGCTGCTCTTGCTGTAACTAAAGGAGCGGATTTCTTTACCCATAGTATTGCTGAATATGGTGTGATGGATTGGATGCTTTATGATAATGTTTATACGGAAAGATATATGGATACTCCGGCTGAAAATCCGGAAGGATATAAAGCCGGTTCAGTTCTAAATTATGTTGATAAGTTCAAAGGTAAAATGCTGATAACACATGGAACAATTGATGATAACGTTCATCTTCAAAATTCAATTCAGCTCGTAACGGAACTTCAAAAACAAAATAAAGATTTTGAAATGATGTTTTATCCAAACTTCCGCCACGGTGTTGGAATGCCGCACGTAACTAGATTAAGAAATCAGTTTTGGTTTAAGCATTTACTTGGCAAAGAGTTGGATGTAAACAAGGACTGATTTTTTAACCCTGAGCGAAGCGAAGGGTCTCATTATTAGAGATTCTTCGTTTCGTTTCACTTCACTCAGAATTAAAAATGGACTACAACGAAAATCCAAAATCATATTACGCACCAATGCACACTGCCGAGCATATTCTGAATGGAACAATAAATAAAATGTTCGGCTGCGGAAGAGCGTTTAGCGCGCATATTGAAAAGAAAAAATCTAAGTGCGATTATCGTTTCACCCGCAATTTGACAGCAGAGGAAATTGCTTCAATTGAAGATAAAGTTAACTCCGTTATACTTGCCGATATGAATGTGACCGAAAGCTTTAAGCTTAGAACAGAAGCGGAAAAAGAATTCAATCTTTCCCGATTGCCTGATGAAGCCGGAGGGACTTTACGCGTTATTACTATCGGCGATTACGATAAATGTTTGTGCAGCGGTCCTCATGTAGATTCAACAAAAGTAATTGGCGGGTTTAAAATTGTATCATCAAGTTTTGAAAATGGTGTGCTGCGGGTAAGATTTAAAATCAACGAGCAGAAAGCATGAAAAATCTTTTTATTTTGATAATTCTTGTTACAGTAACCTACATTAGCCAAGCCCAAATTCTTTCAAAAACCGATGAAGAGGAAATTCTAAAAGTGCTTGAGGCTCAGAGAATAGCTTGGAATGAAGGTGACCTTGAGAAATATATGCAAGGTTACTGGAAGTCGGACTCACTTCGCTTCATTGGGAAAAGCGGTGTAAGATTCGGCTGGGATGAAACATTGAAATCATACAAAAAAGGATATCCTACAAAAGATGAAATGGGAAATCTGACTTTTGAAATTATTTCTTTAGAAAGCATTAGCAAAGACAATGCGTTTATGATTGGGAAATGGAGCCTAACTAGAAAAGAAAATGACGTTTCCGGGCATTTTTCGCTGATTTGGAAGAGAATTAATGGTAAGTGGCTTATTACTTCAGATCATTCCTCTTAGTCGTTTTGCGAAAAACTACTCCAACTGTAAATTAAATTGTGAAATTATTCGATTTGAGTTTATTTTTGCGTGTCAAAATTTGAGGGATTGCGACATGCCGGAAGAACTCTTCCTGAACATTAAATTCAAAAACCGTAAAACCGGAGAACTTAAAGAAGGTTATGTTAAGGTTCCGGATGTTACCAAGTATGCCAACGGTTTAAGGAAGTACTTCGATATTCATCAATTCCGAATCTGTGAGAAAAGGTTAGTCAGCCGTGACGAATTTGAAAATAAAGGGAAGGCCTAAAATTGCCTAAATTGGTAAAAAAGCTTCAGTCATTAATTTCTCAGCTAATACTCTTTTCTTATATCGCTTTCTCGTTGGTATCGCTGCAAAATTGTACAAAACATAAGCAAGATGAATCTACTTCGGAGCAGCTTTCTCATGATAAAGCAGAAGTGGTAAAATTTCTTCTTCAAAAATTCAATGCGGAAGTTTTTGATTGCAAAAGCCAAATTGTCTTGGAGAAAACCGTTGTTACCGATACCACACTAATTGGTGTTTTTGAAAAGGGGAATGAGACTTATCTCAACGCCCAAATTAAAACAGATTGTTCAAAAAAATATTTTGTCCGGCTTAAATGTTCGGATGAAGTGCTGGCCCAGTACAGAAAGACCAAATCGAATAATGCAATTATTGCCGCAAGATTTAATCGTATTGATCACGCAGAGATAATTGCAAATGTTGACTCGCTTGATGGAGTTAATCCGGCAATTAACTTGGGCGAATCGGTAATTCTATCCGGGATCTGTTACGAAATTAGAGAAACACCAACGGGTCTAAATGCAAACTGATTTACTAGACTTTGAGCAGTTTAACGTGTTTATTCAATCTAACAGAACATCTGTTGTTTATTTTAGTACGCCGGATTGTAACGTATGTAAAGTTTTAAAACCCAAAGTGATGAAACTGCTGAAAGAAGATTTTCCTAAATTCGCTTTTGGTTATGTCGATTGCGATTCCAACAAAATTACAGCCGCGCAAAATTCTGTTTTTACCGTTCCTACTTTAATTTTTTTTGCAGAAGGCAAAGAAGTTTTGCGGAAATCCAGAAACATCGGTTTAGCCGAATTGAATGAGGAAATCTTAAGAATTAACTCGTTTTTTGATTAGTTTTTGCCTCGGCCTTAAATTCTTTATGTTTTTTTCGATAATTCTACTAGCGTTTAGTTTATTTTGAAAAGCAAATTTACCTCTACAAGAATTGCTGGATTTTGAATGAAAATTAGTGGAGATTTAAGAAGTTAACAAAACAGCGACAATCAAATTGTCGGTTGGTATTATATCCGGGTTAGTGATGAGTGAAGTAATAAAGAAGCATAAAATTCTTGTTGTTGAAGATGATGAAATTTCTAGGGATGTTTTAATTCTGTTTCTCAAAAGTCAGTTTGATATTGATGAAGCGAGAAACGGGCAAACTGCATTAGAAAAAGCTGACAACAACCAGTACGATTTGATTTTAATGGATGTAAACCTTGGGCGGGGTATGACCGGATTGGATATAACCAAAAATTTAAAACAGAGACCTCATTACGCTAATGTGCCGATTATTGCAATCACTGCATTTGCAATGAAAGGAGATAAAGAAGAATTTCTGCAAGCGGGATTCGATCATTATCTCGCTAAACCATTTACGCGGGAAGAGTTGAAGGCTACAATAAAAAAATATCTGCCACAGTAAAACCGACAATAAAAAACAGTCTTGTGTGTTATTGATTAGCGCGAATATTTTTAACGGCTGATGTAACAGTTTCTTGAATTCTTTTTGCGCGCGTCTCCGGCTTTTTAGCGCTAACAATCCAAAATAGAATTGCACGTTTTGCCGACCGGGGAAATTCATTGAAATATTTGTACGCTGTTTTGTTTGCCGCAAGACTCTTTTCTAAATCGGGCGGAATTTCCAATTCTTCTATACTATCTAATGAACTCCATGATCCATCTTTTTTTGCGGCTTCAATTTTAGCAAGCCCGACGGGCATCATTAATTTAGCGGCTATAAGTTTTTCTATACGGCTTTTGTTTAGCTTAGACCAGCCGGAGCCTTTTTTGCGGGGTGAAAGCCTGAGCATTGTACGTTCTTCATCTAGCTTATTTCCTTTGCTATCCACCCAGCCAAAGCAGAGCGCTTCTTCAACCGCTTCAGCATAATCCAGGGGTTGTTTGCCGCTGGATTTTTTAAACGTAATAAGCCAAACACCCTCTGCTTGAGTGTGATGGCTGCTTAACCATTCGCGCCACTCAGCGCGCGATTTTGGTTGAATAGAATTTGGTGGCGGATTGATCATATTCAAAGAAAACCTTAATGACGTTGCGGAGAACTGGCAATTCAGAAAAATGAATGCAGAAAAGAAGCAACACCTTTTTATTTATAATGTCTCTTAGAATAACTTAAAAGTATAACTCAACTTTGCAAAAGCAACAAAATAATTAGAACAAAGCCGCACTGGAAAACGTTGTCCATGTTGAGCGGCTAGTTATAAGGCGTTTAATTTTTTATACCAGAATTACAAAATGGATGAGTAAGTTGTGCATTATTAAACTCGCCTTTACCACCATCCTCTTTTCTCTCAATATGATCAACAGAAATTGATGCTGAATGCAAATAACCGTTACAAATTTTACATTTTAGTGTGCCGGTCAAAGCATTGGAGATAAATACAGCAGATTTTGTGGAAGACGAGAAATCACTAGAATCTGTCTGAGCATACTCTTTTATAGGAACCGTTAGAAAATCAAAATCTTTTTCTTTGATGATCTTTTCTATGACTTTACTTGAATCATTCTCTTTTAAGAGGAATTCAATAATTCTTAGGAAATAATTTTTGATATGTGGATATGCATTCTTTGCACTACGATAGTGTCTTAGTATTTGCTGAATATAATTATCATTTTCTAATAAAATCTTTTCGAATTCTCCTCTAACGTCTATGAAATCTTTTAATTTTTTCCGTTCATCCAATTCTTTGATTAATAATGTAATTGCATAAAATGAAGCAATCTTAAATCTTCCATCAGCCGAATAAAAATATACTACCGGATGTAAACCTAAAGAGGAACAATGATTGCTATTTAATAGTTGAGCAATTTTTCTACAATTTTTAAGAAAAGTTATTGTCTCATCACCAACTAGATCTATTTTAGTTTTTTTCTGATCAACATTATTCACAAGATTAATAAATTCAAGAATCAGCGGTAAAGAGTATGAGGAATTTATTTTACCAGCAAGAGGAACATCTAAAGTTTTGACTGGGGTTTTAAGAGGTGGATTAAATAACACTGCATTTATTTCTTTTGCTATCAATTCAATTTCAATTCGTTTTTCATTTGGGAACATCGACCAATATTTATGACCCCGACCACTCCTTATAATGGCTCTG
This sequence comes from Ignavibacteriota bacterium, assembly GCA_043807765.1. Lineage (GTDB taxonomy): Bacteria > Bacteroidota > Ignavibacteria > Ignavibacteriales > Melioribacteraceae > Stygiobacter. The sequence continues at coordinate 103,830 of JAZDFQ010000089.1, read as the reverse complement.
GCAGCAATTCCATTTGGATATTTTCTAGCTTTGAGTAATTTTAATTCAGTGTCATCTATAGGTGCGGCTTGTTGATTTATTTTGAAGAAAGAGTTTTCTGCTTTTTCTGCATCGCCCTCAACCCATTGGAGTTGGATTGAACGTGTCCCTAGGAATTTTGCTTTTTCAACAATATCTTTTCTTACTTTTTCTGGACTCGAAAGAGCTAATTTATATTCTTCGTATGAGCCAAGATTTGTTCTAATGAGTTTTTTTGCAGATTCGGCAACACTTATTTGATCGTCAGGAATAATACCATCATAAAATAATCTCGATTTTTTCCCATCGCCAAAATCATCATCCAACCAAGCCGTTAAAGCACTGATTCTATGTGAACCATCAATAATAAATATGTATCCACTTGCACTTTGCCAAAGGATAATAGCAGGTATCAGTTCTCCGTCAAGAAAACTTTGAATAAATTGTTTCACTTTATCTGGTTCCCATTCATTTGTCTCTCTTTGGAAATCAGGCTTTCTAAGAAGATTGTAAAAGAAAGAATCTTCCGCTAAATCTCTGAGTGAAAGACGATCAATCTTTGTCCCGATCAGTTTAGACTCTGTCACTTCAAAGTCTTCACGAGGAATAAATGCATCTAGATTTACTTTTCTACTCATATCTAAACCTTATAACTTATACTTATCCCGCACCATTTTGCTGTTTAAAGAATCAATATGAAATGCGGCGTTATTAATTCTCAATTCCCAATTCGCCATTCTCAATTAAATTTTCCGGCTCCCCGAAGTAGTGTTGAATGGAGCCCCGTTATACTGAACTCAATTTACTTAGAGAGATGAAGACTGTCAAAAAGGTATCTGCGGATTATACCCATACCATTATTTGTCATCTTCATCCGCTTCAACATTAGCTACCTTTTTCATTGCTTTGAGAAACTTGTTTTTACTAGCTCGTCTTGCCCGCATTTCAATATACTCTTCGGTTATCAATGCAGAAACTTTTTCTGCCAGTGCCGATGATACCAGCTGATTTATAGATGTGTTTTCGCTTTTTGCCAAATCACGAGCCTTTTTATGTAATGATTCCGGTAATCTCAAACTAATGGTGCTCATCTTATATCTCCAATTATTTTTAAAAATTCTTTTGGCGTTATCACTTGTAAATTAAATTTCTCTATTCCTACAAAATCTCTTTTATTAAAACTAATTATGTAATCACTCTCGGATTCAACAGCTAATTCTAGAATCATATCATCATACGGATCCTTCAGAAATGGGCGCCATAGATAGAATATTTTTCTTTTTTCGGATGATAAGCAGATATAATCTAAAATTGTATCCATCTCTAATTTGGTCAATTTAATTTTTGATTTATTCCTTTTTATTGCATCCTCATATTCAAGAATAAGTGGAACGGAAATAAACACTTGAAATCTTTTGTCGTCTATAATCGAAAGCAAATCAAAAGAAAAACCATTCCGAGATTTCAATGCAGAAACGATAATATTTGTGTCAATTACTATTTTATACCTTTTCATAGAGGTATTATATTCAATACCACATCAAAAAACAATATATTTTTAAGTGTTAAGTATAAACATCAATTTTCTTACGAGTAGCATTTATTAGGAACAGTCTCCGTCACAGAACGGCGGACATGTTAGACTATGTTGTCATCTTAAGATTTTAATAGAACGCTGATGACACGGATCATGCTGATTTTCACGGATCAAATCCGCGTAAATCTGTGCAATCTGTGTTATCTGCGTTCTATTTCTTTGACTTTATGTTTTCAATCTTTCCTGAAGCATTGCCCTAAATCTCTCTCCCTTCCCTCGACTCCGCTCGGGATGACGACGGAGAGGGACTTGCAATAAAAAACCCCGTTAGAAAACTAACGGGGTTTTAATTGCAACAAATACAAAACAATTTTACTTCTTAAGTTCCGGCATTCTGCCCGGAGTCCAAGGAGCGCTTATTTTATTCAACGCATCGCTCAAAGTTTTAATATCAACATCATTAATTTTTTTCAGCTGTTCAAGAACCGGCTGAATTTCTTCATACAATGTTTGATAAGCGACTTTCTCATTCTGTGTAACATTTGTGGTTGTTCTCATAGAAGTATAAAGCATTGTTGAAATCCGAGAGCTTAATGTAACAGAAGATGGAGGAGTTTCTTCTGAGCTTGCAGCTTTGCCCGGCAATCCGCGGAATGCAGTATTAATCTTATCAAGCTCACGGCTAATTTCGTTTGCGCGGTTTAGCAAACTAACAGCACCTTGCGGAGTGTTGTTAATAGCTTGTTTCATCGCTTCAACTTTCTTAGCCAATTCTTCTGCTAAGCGCTGCGCGCCTTGAGCGGTGCGTGCTAATTCCGCAGCCTTCTTTTGGAACGCAACTAAGTCTGCTCTGTTTGCTGCCGGAATTGAAGTGTTGTTTAACGGAACAACATTAAACTCTGTTGCCGGTACAAGTTCTTTTTCTTGATTGTTGGCAACTAGCGAAATAGCGACTTTGTATTTGCCCGGCATTACCAAAGCTCCGCCGCCACCGCCGAATCTTCTTCCGCCACCGGCAGCTGCAACCGGTTCAAATTTTTCAACTGCAATTGGAGCTGTTCCTTCGTTTCTCAAATCCCAGTTTAATCTGCTTAAACCGTTAGAAGCCGCTTTGTTAATTTTTCTTACAACTTCTCCGGCTTCATTCGTAATAGTGAAAACGAGATATGGCGCAATCTCTAAAGACTCTTCGTGCAGCTCTTCAAGAGTTGGCTGCGGAACCGGCTTGTTATCTTTTGCGGCAGCTTTCTCTTTTTCTTTGCGAATAGCTTTTAAAGTCTTTGGTGCTTCTTTCAAATAATAAGTAAATGTTGCGCCGAAATCCGGATTGGTTGCGCGGTAATAAGATGAACCATAAGAGCCGCCTCTTCCGCTAGGAACATACATCAACGCATCTTTAATCGGGAAGATGTGCGCGTCTTTCTCGAACAGTTCTTTTGTAACTGTGCGGAGCGGTGAGTAATCATCTAAGATGTAGAAGCCGCGTCCGAATGTAGCTACAACTAAATCTTTTTCTCTTTCTTGAATTGTTATATCGGGAACTTTCACTAGCGGCATTCCGGCTTTTAGTTGAATCCATATATCGCCGCCATCAACAGAAAAATAAACGCCCCACTCGGTTCCAACAAAAAGTAGTTTCGGATTTTCGGGATCTTCCACGACAGTATTAACCGCGCCGTTTGCCGGAAGATTACTAGCGATTGATTTCCAAGTTAAGCCTTTATCAACACTCTTAATTAAGTATGGTTTGAAATCATCTCTCTTGTGATTGTTGAATGAAGCATAGACAACATTTTCATCGTGGCGTGATGGACAAACATCGCTTACAAGTGTAAATGTTGGAACGCCGGGAAACTCAGAAATCTTGCGCCAAGCTTTTTGATCTTCCGTTACCTGGATTAATCCGTCATCAGTTCCGGCATAGAGCAAATCTTTTTTCTTTTGCGATTCGGCAAGCGAAGTAATCAAACCAAATTGAGATGTGCTTACATCTTTTGCCAAAGCATCATAACTCCAATACTTACCCATCACTTGAAATGTATTGCGGTCTGTTTGAGTGGTTAAATCGCCGCTGATTTCTTTCCAAGAATCGCCCCGGTCATCACTTCTAAAAACTCTTTCTGCAGCTGTGTAAAGAGTTGTGTGGTTATGGTTGCTTAAGATAAGCGGCGTATCCCAATACCATTTAAAAGTTTTTTGCCCTTTAACCGGCTCGGGACGAATATCAATTGCTTCGCCACTCTTCTTATCGTAACGAACCATTCCGCCATATTGAGATTCTGCGTAAACAATATTTGGATCGGTTGGATCAATCGCAGTCCAGAAACCATCGCCGCCGTTGGTTACAATCCAATCATCATTAACAGCGCCGCTGGAATAAATTGTTCTCGATGGTCCGCCGAAACTGTTATTGTCTTGCGTTCCACCGTAAACATTATAGAAAGGAAAATCGTTATCAACATTTACGCGGTAAAATTGTGTAACCGGAAAGTTAGCTTTGAAATTCCACGTCTTGCCGGAATCGAACGACTCATAAATTCCGCCGTCGCCACCAATCATTAAATGTTTTGTATCTGTTGGATCAATCCAAATTGCATGATCATCCACGTGGCGACCATCGTTGCCAACAGCTCTCCAAGTTTTTCCGGCATCTTCGGTAACTTGAGAAACTGTTTCGGCAGAATAAATTTTATTTATATCAACCGGATCGCAATAAATTTCGTTGTAGTATTGTCCTTGTGAAGTATAATCGCTCATCTTTTCCCACGAAGCGCCGCGGTTCATCGATCGGAAAAATCCACCCCCTTCTACTGCTTCAACAATTAAATAAAGAACGTCGGGATTAACCGGCGAGATAGCGATTCCCATTCCACCTTTATCAGAGCCGGGGAGTCCACTCATAATTTTATCCCAGGTAGCGCCGGCATCTGTAGATTTATAAACCGCTGATTCCGGTCCACCGCCAATTTTTGTAAAGATGTGTCTTCGTCTTTGTTCTGATGTTGCATAAAGAACATTTGAATCGCGCGGATCCATTACAATATTATTAACGCCGGTGTTCTCGCTGATGTTAAGAGCTTTGTTCCAAGTTTTTCCGCCTTCTACAGTTTTATATAAACCGCGTTCGCCGCCGGGTCCCCAAGCAGAGCCTTCCGCGGCAACATAAACTACATTTGGATTTTTCGGATCAACCACAATAGCCCCAATCTGGCGCGAATCTTTTAATCCTTTGAATGACCAGCTTTGTCCGCCATCTGTAGATTTGAAAACACCGCATCCGTAACCAAGTGCACGCTGGTGATTATTTTCTCCGGTGCCAAGCCAAACTACATTCGGGTTTGTAGGATCAAGAACAACAACTCCCATTGAGTAAGATTGAATTGTATCTGCAAGAGCTTGCCAGGTTGTACCGTTGTTTGTAGTTTTCCAAAGTCCGCCGCTTGCAACAGCAACGTAATACTCGCTATGGTTATTGGGATTAACAGCAAAGTCGGCAATGCGTCCGCTTGTAAACGCGGGACCAATACTGCGGAATTTTAATCCGCTGAAAGTGCTGCTGACAAGTTTGTCTTTCTCTTTCTTTTCTGATTTTGCGTCATCCTTTTTTTGCGCAGGCAGAAATTGCGCGCCAGCAAGTAAAAGAAGAAGTAAAAGCTTAAGCTTCATGTTCGCTCCAATTGATTTGAATTAGTTGTTACATTAGTGGTAAGTTTTTGGGAAGAGTTTTTGAGTTTTTTGTTCAACAACATCGTCTTTCGATAGAGTTATGACGAAACCTATAAAAAAAATCATTCTGTTTCTAATATTAATTATTGCTCTGCCAATACTTTTTTTTCTGTTCAAAGAGGCTTCTAATTTGAACGAAACAGAGAAAATGATTGAATCTATTTACCAAAAGCAGCTTGACGCAGTTCTCTTCTCGGTGAACCAGTATTCCGAAGACCTCGCCAGAAATTGGATGAACCGGATTGAAGCCTATGATAATGGAAACAATTCTTTATTTATTTCAGACGAAAAGATATTCAAGGAGATGCTAAACGAAAATCCCTCAATCAAATACGTTTTTGTTTCTGATACTTCTTTCAGCTTCAATGCAATTTTTAAAACCAGCGGAGAAGTTGAAAATGATTCTGGTCTTGCAAACCTATTAAGAAAACAAAGCAAGCTTGTTAAACGTCTATTTACATATCAATCGGCTAACTTTAATAAAATTGAGCCGCTTCCGGCGCCGGATGAAACTTCTCTTCAGTATTTGATTTCTATTTCGAAGAGCAAACTGGTTTACGGAATAGCGATTGACAAAGCAGAGTTTGTGAACAAGGAGCTTTCGGCTAAGTTCAAAAGCATTTCGCAAAGTGAATTTACTTTTGCGGTTTTTGATGCTGTAACAAGCAAACAGATTCTTGCCATTGATTATACACAAGGACAAAAGTTTCAGCGAAATAGAACTTTGTGGATGATTCCCGATTACAAAATGGGAATTGCGCTTAACGGAAAAACCATAGATCAGCTTGTAAGTGAGCGCAACAAATCCAATGTAATCTTGTTGGTCTTGCTGTCGGTAGTAATGATTGTTGCGGCATGGTTTGGCTTCAAGAGTATTAGAAAAGAAATTGAACTGGCTCAAATAAAAAATGATTTCGTTTCAAATGTATCTCACGAACTTAGAACGCCACTCGCGCTGATTAATATGTTTGCGGAGACGCTTTCGCTCGGGCGAGTTAAGACGGAAGAAAAGAAAGTTGAGTATTACGGAATCATTCAGCAAGAAACCGAGCGGCTATCAAAAATTGTTAATAAGATTCTCAACTTTGCTAAAATTGAAGCCGGCAAATGGAAGTATAACTTTGCAGAGATAGAGTTAAATCAGATTGTTGCTAAGGTCTTTGAGGTTTATAAGTTTCATCTAACCAGCAATGGTTTTGAGTTTGTGTTGAATTCTAATGATAGCAAACTGAACATTCACGCTGATGCGGAAGCGGTTTCGGAAGCGATTATTAATCTGATTGACAACGCAGTTAAGTATAGCGGAGATGTAAAAAAGGTTGTTGTTAAAACCGGTATAGAAGGCGGAAAAGCGTTTGTGGAAGTTGAAGATTATGGAGCTGGAATTTCTCAAGAAGATCAGAAGAGAATTTTTGAAAAGTTTTTCCGTGTTTCTACTAAAGAAGTACACAATGCAAAAGGTACCGGTTTGGGATTAACATTGGTTAAGCATATCGTTGACGCAAACCATGGTGAAATAACTTTGAAAAGTGAAGTTGGAAAAGGAAGTTGCTTCCGGCTGACTTTTCCATTGATAGAAAATTAGGAGCTGAACATGCAAAAGATACTTATTGTTGAAGACGAACCGAATATGAGAATGGGATTGAAAGATAATCTCGAGTTTGAAGGATACGAAGTTGAAACCGCAGCCGATGGCGAAGCCGGACTTACTAAGATTTTAACCAACACATTCGATTTGATAATTCTTGATGTGATGATGCCGAAGGTTTCCGGATTTGATGTTTGCAAACGTGTAAGAGAGAAGGGAGTTAAAACGCCAATCATTTTGCTTACTGCTAAAGGAGAAGAGATAGATAAAATTGTTGGGCTAGAGCTTGGCGCTGATGATTATATCACAAAGCCATTCAGCTTGCGTGAGCTGCTTGCGCGCATCAAGGCGATTTTACGTAGAGTTGAACCTCCGGTAGAACAAACTACCGTTACTAATATTGGAAAACTTGAGATAAACTTTTCTACTTATAATGCATTTGAAGAAGGAGCTAACATTCAAATGTCCCATAAAGAATTCGAGCTTCTCAAATATCTATGCGAGCACAAAAATCAAACGGTTAGTAGAGATGAATTGTTGAGAAATGTTTGGCAGCAAGAAGCTACTACAACACGAACGATAGATAATTTTGTTGTTAAGCTTCGTCAGAAAATTGAAATCAATCCGAACGAACCAAAGATTATATTAACCGTACATGGAATTGGTTATAAACTAATTCAGTAATTGTTCCGCGCAATTCTTATTTGTTCGTTGTTGTAATTCCCACTTACAACTTTTTACAATAGCTTACTCACGTATGACAACTTCTTTTCAACTCCGTTAGTCTTAATACATGAAGATCAAAAAAATAATTACAACGGAGGTGTGAGATGAGAGCAACAAACTTGACACAACAATTAACCAAAGCTTTAGTTGGCACATTAGTTTTAATTTTATTAACCGGTAGTGTAAGTGGACAAACTCTAGTCAGCGATGCAAAGAAACAAAAGCGTGCGATTGAAAATTTGATAGCTGGAATTCAATCATCTAACGAAGGAGTAAAAAGAGATTGCATTTACTTGGCAGCAAAGTATGAATTTTCTGAAACGGTAAATGTCTTAATCGGTGAATTGAAACATGAAAAGAATCCGAAGAACAGAGTTCTGATTGCTTTAGCTCTTTACAAAATTGGCGATGAGAAGGGAATTCAAGCTGTTTACGATGCCGCATTAACTGAAACTGATGCTAAAGTAAAACGTACTTGCAACGCAATAGTTGCTGAATACAAAGCTGCAAAAGCTGTTGCAGTCAATGAATAGCCGTGACAAGTTTTTACAATTAATTACTTGCGTGTGGCAATCGTTTAATGCGAGAAATTTATCTTGCACAAAAAAATGGTAAGGTTATGCTTTTAAGATATCTATTACTGATTGTATTGATGCTAAGTAGTGTAGAATCTAAAGCTGAAGATTGGCAGCGGCTTGTTAACTTGAAAGGTTTTTGGAAATTCTCTATTGGTGATGATATGAGCCGCGCCAAACCAAATTATGATGATAAAGATTGGGAAACAGTAACTGCACCATCCTCTTGGGAGAATGAAGGTTTTAACGGATATGATGGCTACGCTTGGTATAGAAAGTCTTTTAATGCATCAGCTAATTTGAAAGACCACACAATTACACTTCGGTTAGGAAGAATAGATGATGTTGATGAGGTTTATTTAAACGGTTACTTGATTGGCGCGACGGGAACATTCCCGCCGGAATATAATACAGCGTATTATGCTTGGAGAGAATATCATGTGCCGCAAAAGTATTTGAATATTGGTGGAGAAAATGTAATTGCGATACGTATTTATGATTCTGAACTTGAAGGCGGGTTGATTGAAGGCGATCTTGGTTTGTATGAAAAAAAATATACGATGCGCCTTGATCTTGATCTTGCAGGCGAGTGGAATTTTACAACTGGTGATGATATGAATTGGAAAGAAAAAAATTATGATGATAAGAAATGGGATAAGATTTTTGTGCCGACAAATTGGGAACGACAAATTGGTGACGACTATGATGGTTTTGCTTGGTACCGGCTTACATTTTCGGTTCCACAATCAATGAAAGGGAAAAAACTTGTTTTTGTTTTAGGTAAGATTGATGACATTGACGAAGCTTACTTAAATGAAAAACAAATTGGCGCTACCGGTAATATGAACAAACAACCAATAAGTTATAACAGAAACAACGAGTACAAGCAAACAAGAGGTTATTTTATTCCGGATGATCTTCTCGATTTTGGCAATGAAAACGTTATTGCAGTAAGAGTTTATGATGGTTATAAAGATGGCGGAATTTACGAAGGCCCGATAGGATTAATTGAACAAAGCAAGTACACAAAATATTGGCGTAATTATAAACCGCCTAAACAAAAGAAAAATATCTGGGAATTGATCTTCCAGTAATAAATTTGTGCCTCCTATATGAATTGCGATCCTTGTGGTCGCTTTTCTTTTTTAAAGAAAGACGCCCCGAAAGGCGTCTCCTAGAAAAATTTATCTATTCTCCATTGCTTCGTGTTTAGGATTAAGAGTAGGATTCTTTTTCAATTCATTCATTACTTCTTGTATTGCTCTTTCCAGCTGAGGATCAATACCTTTTGCTAATTGAGCCGGATCATCAAGAACTTCAATATCAGGATCAACTCCATAACCTTCTTTGAACCACTTGCCATCTTTATCGAACATTCTAAAAGTTGGAACAGAAATATTGCCGCCATCTATTAGTGCGGGTGCACCGCTTATTCCAATTAAACCGCCCCAAGTTCTTTCACCAATTAATTTTCCTAAACCGGCTTTGCGGAAATAATCCGGGAAAGCATCGCCGCCGGAACCGCTCCAACCATTTATCAGCATTGCTTTTGGACCAAAGTTAGCGTGAGGAGGCCATTGCCAATCTGCGCCGTCGCGTGTCTTCCAAAATGCTAAAGGTTTTCTATCTAGTAATTCAATAAACCTGTCCGGTATTTGTCCGCCGTTGTTGAAGCGCTCATCAATTATCAATCCTTCTTTTGTAATCTGTGCAGCAAACTGACGCACAAGTTCTGTTTGCCCATCTGTGCCGGTACTTGGAACGTAGATGTAACCAATTTTTCCATTGCTGGCTTCATCAACTCTTTTACGGTTGCTTTCAATCCAAGCTAAATTTCTCAAACGTGTTTCATCTGCAAGTGTTTGCACGTAAATCTTTCTTGCGCCATCCAACGATGGCTTATCGTTAACGGTAAGCTCAACAGTTTTGCCGGATAATCCTTGGAATGAAACCCATGGAGCTTGGTTTACATCGAGCTTCTCGCCATTAACTTCTAAAATGAAATCGCCTTCTTTTACTTTAACACCAGGCAGTGCTAGTGGCGATTGAACTTCAGTATCCCAAACTGCTCCTTTAATAATTTTGGAAATTTTGAATGCGCCGCTTGAAACAGTCCAATCAATTCCCAAGTAGCCAATATTTTTAACTTGAGCTTCATCAGTATCTCCGCCGCCTCTGTATGTGTGCGAGGAGTTAAGTTCAGAAATTAATTCACCAGTTAAATAGTTGAGATCCCAGCGAGTAACACAGTAATCAACCAACTTGCCGTAACGCTCACCAACTTCTTTCCAGTCAACGCCATGCATGTTTTCATCGTAGAAATAATCACGGAATAAACGCCATGTATCTTTATAGATTTGTTTCCATTCAGCTTTAGGATCAACAGTTACTTCAAGCTGAGCAGTTGGCATTGGCTTATCCATCTTCTGGTTTTCCGCTACATCAACAACAGCATACTGATTGCCTTTCCAGACAAGCATCTTTTTCATATCGGCAGTTAGCATATAGCCATTGGCATCATCCACAATGGTTTTTTCTTCACGCTTATCTAAATCGTAGAATTGTATTGAATTCTTTTTATCAGCCGAGCCTGTGTTAGGTGCTCTTTGATAAATAATCTTTCCGCTTACTGCAGAAACTCTATTATAATTACCTGCCGGCACTGGAATTATAACTACTCTGTTTTCAAATCCTTGTAAAGTGATTTTTGTTTCTTTTGGCTTTTCTTTTTCGGCAGATTTATCCTTTGCAGCATCAGCTTTTTTATCATCTTTCTTTTCTTCTTTCTTTGGTTCCTCTTTCGTTGTAGCAGTTGTATCTACTTTGGGTGAAAGAGGGAAGAGAGTATCATCGCTTAATGTTGCAAGTGCAATGTTTGTGGTGTTTGGATAAATCCAAGTGTTTCCAATATCGCTATACACAGGATTGAGAGTTCTGTTGGTTAAGTAGTAAAGGTATTTTCCGTCCGGGTCAAAAGCCGGATCAGAATCTGCATAGTACCCGGTTGTTATCTGATGAGCTTTTTCTTCTTTGGTATCATACATATAAAGCGCGGTGCTTTGTCCTTTTGTATCGTTAGCATAGGCTATCCATCTGCTATCCGGAGACCAGCTAACCTTAAAGGCTTGTAATGCGCCATGCATCGCATAAAGAGCTTGATCAACTTTATAAGTCTTATCTTTCTCCGAATCATAAATATTAATTTTCATTGATTGATCAATGAACGCGAGCATCTTAGAATTTGGTGACCAGTATAATGTATATCGGTAGCCTTCACCGTATGATGTTAGTTTTTTCTCTTCGCTTGGTTTGTCTAAATCTTTAATTGTAAGCTCATATTCTCCACTCCTATCACTCCAATAAGCAACTTTCTTGCCGTCAGGAGACCATGATGGATGTCTTTCCGCAACTCCGCTTGATTTTGTTAAATTAAACGAAGGTCCGTTTTGAGTCGGTACGTTAAACAAATCTCCGCGTGCTTCGAAGATTGCTCTCTTTCCATCCGGGGAAACTGTTGCACCAAAGATTAATCCGGAAACATTTTCTGTCTTTGGCATTAAAGTGATTGCATCGGTAACGACACTAATTTTTACTTCATTCATTTTTTCAGAAGCTAGATTCAATAGATATAATTTTCCGCCCGCTTCAAAAACAATTTCTTCCGGTCCCATTGCCGGGAAGTGAATATCAAAATCTGTGAACTTGGTTAATTGTTTTGTCTGCTTATTTGATAAATCGTAGCTCCAAATGTTGTAGCGCTTATCAGAACCCCGGTCGCTAATCCAGTAAATTTTATTTTGAGCTGACCACATTGGTATTTCGTTACCAACGCTCTTATCAAAAATTTGTTCAGCAGATTTTTTTTCGAGATCAAAAATCCACATATCGGAGTTCATGCCTCCGCGGTATCTTTTCCAAGTTCTGAATGCAGTAGTGCGGGGAGTGTAAACAATCTTTTTCCCATCTGGAGAAAGACTTCCAAACTCTGCATAAGCTAATGTAAGTTGAGTTGGGAGTCCGCCTTTTACGGATACTTCATAAAACTGATTAAATCTTTGCTTGCCGCTATTCATTGAAGAAGCGTAAAGCAAACTATTACCGTTCGGATACCAATCCACAAGGCGGTCAGCCATTCCGTGATTGGTAACTCGCTGCGGAATTCCTCCGTTAGTAGAGATTACATAGATATCTGTGTTGCCGTCATAATTTGCGTTGTAGGCAATTTTTGTCCCGTCAGGTGAGAAACGTGGGAAAACTTCTTGTCCGGCTGGTGAACTTAGTTTAACTGCTGTGCCGCCCGTTTTAGAAGCCAGCCATAAATCGCCGCCATAATTAAATACTATTTGAGTCTTTGATACATCCGGAAACTGAATCATTCTGGCATCAATTTGCGCAAATACTTTTGCGGAAAGTAAAACCAAGATTAACATGAATAGTTTAGTGTGGGATTTTGTCATGAAGTAACTCCTCTCTAAGTTATTATGATTTGACAAACATTAGACGCGCTAGGATTTGAGATTCTCCGAAATAAAAAACGGAGACGGCAACGTTCATCTAAGTACGCTGCCTTGGTTTATTAAACCCAGTCTCCACAACTAAACTAAAGATCAAACGCAGAAAAACCAACTTTTAATCTGTCGGTTGCTAAAAAAACTCAAAACCGATATAGTCTGTACCGTCCCTAAAGGGACTTTGCTTTATTTTGTATTCTTTCCCTAAAGATATTTTATCCTTAACGGGATTTTTAGCTCCGGTAGGAGCGATATATCCCGCATTTCGGGATGCCGTAGAGCGGCATCTATAGAATAACGAACATACAATATTTGTTAAGTCCCTTAAGGGACGCTATAAAACAATTCACAAATCGGTTGAATTTTATTGCTTCTTAAATCCATTATCATATTAACCGGTTGTGTGAATTAAAACCTTAGGGCACAAAATGATTTAAAAGAATTTTTTTTCGGGTTCGATAAATCAAACCCCTACATTCTTTTGTAGGGGCTTCATTTATGAAGCCGTTTTTTATCTGAATCATTCGGTGGTATCTAATTCACACAACTGGTTAATATTAATATTTTTCTAACATAGTCTTTCCTATATCGGGATCGAGGATAAAATATCTAGCGGTTGACTCAACACATTATTTATCGTATAATTACGATGAACGATAAAGGAACTAAGGTGGCTAAATCAAAAATTGAAGAGTTTACCCAAGAAGAGAGCAGACTGGCAGATATCGCAAAGGCGCTTTCGCATCCGGCAAGAATCAAAATCCTAAAAATTCTTGCTGAAACAAATGTTTGTATGTGCGGCGAGATCGTGGATTTGCTGCCCCTAGCACAGGCAACAGTTTCGCAGCATCTGAAGGAGTTGAAGCGGGTAGGACTAATTGAAGGGGAAATTGAGGGACCAAAAACATGTTATTGCCTCAATACGAATACAGTAAACGAGGTGTATATACAATTACAAAACTATTTTGATAATATAAATAAGGAGTGTAAAAGATCATGCAAAACGAACAAGAAGTAAAAGAAATAGTTAAAGAAAAGTATGTAGAGATTGCCCGTAATACTGCTTCCGGCTGCGGATGTGGCTGCAGCTCTTCATCAAACAAAATTGCCGGCTACACAATAATGAAAGATGAATACACCGGCATGGATGGCTACGTAGCCGAAGCTGATTTGGGCTTGGGTTGCGGACTGCCAACCGAGTTTGCCGATATTAAACCGGGCAATGTAGTTGTAGATCTTGGCAGCGGCGCCGGTAACGATGTGTTTGTCGCGCGTGCTTTGGTTGGAGATTCCGGTAAAGTTATTGGAATTGATATGACCGAAGACATGATAGCCAAAGCTAGAAGAAACAATGAAAAATTGGGCTACAGTAATGTTGAATTCTATCTCGGTGAAATTGAAGCGATGCCACTCGAAGATGAAACGGCAGATGTAATAGTAAGTAACTGCGTGCTGAATCTTGTTCCAAACAAGCAGAAAGCTTTTGAAGAGATTTATAGAATTACAAAAACCGGCGGACACTTTTGTGTTTCCGATATTGTAATTAAAGGTGAGCTGCCTGCTAACTTGAAAAAGTCCGCAGAAATGTATGCCGGCTGTGTTGCCGGTGCGGTTCAACAAGATGAATACCTTGAAATTATAAAGTCGGTTGGGTTCACAAATGTTGAAATCAAAAAGACAAAAGTGATTGAGTTGCCGGATGAAGTTTTGGCGCAGTATTTAACCAAAGAAGAAATCGAAGCATTACGCAATAGCAAGATTGGCATTTTTAGTATTACTGTTGTAGCCGAAAAACAAGTAAAGAGCTGCTGTGATGACGGATGCTGCAAAAACTAAATTTAAGACAGCCTAGCTATACGTTTGTTTAAGTTTTTGGTTGGAAGAAAAAACTAAGCATTATTCTAAGGTGCCGGTATTTTGCCGGCACTTCTTATTTGCTGAATCTCACCACTCGCAATTAATTTGTGCCGGGGTATTTATCGGGTTGCCAATATTTTTAAACGGAATAGCAGTTGTAAATCGCGAAGAAAAGAAGAAATACTTATCTTTATTTACTTACAATACGGAATTAAACATGGAATCTACCGAAACAAAAAAAGTATCAATCTTTTCCTTTCCTAAGAATTTTTGGACTGTAATTGTTATGGAATTTTTCGAGCGCGGCTCATATTACGGAGTACGTTCAATTCTTTCAGTCTATCTTGTACTGGCTGTAGCAGATGGCGGTTTAGGTTTCTCAAAATCAAGCGTTGGTGTTATTACCAGTACATTCCAGCCAATGCTTTATTTGCTTCCAATAGTTGCCGGTGCAATTGCGGACCGTTTTGGATATAGAAAAACGCTGGTCTTCGCATTCTTTGTTATGAGTCTTGGCTATCTATTAACAAGTATGATGACAAGCTACTCAATGGTTTTTGCAGCTTTAATTTTAATGGTAGTAGGCGCGGGCACATTTAAGCCAATCATTTCCGGAACTATTGCCCGTGTAACTGATAAAACAAATTCTACGCTGGCGTTCGGAATTTTCTATTGGACAATAAACCTTGGCGCGTTTTTGTTTCCATTAATTCTCGTTCCAATTCTAAAGCAGTACTCGTATTCGTATGTGTTCATTATGGCCGCTGTTGGAACGGGCTGGCTATTAATTTTGAATTTCTTTGTTTATAAAGAACCACAAAAACCGGCTAATACAAAATCACTTCCAATAGTATTGAAAGAAGCGTTCCTCGTTCTGAAGGATTTCCGCTTTATCCTTATGATTGTGATTTATTCGGGTTTCTGGATTTTATATTTCCAGCAGTTCGATTCTGTACTCTGGTATTTCAAAGATTATGTTGATAAGACACCAATCAACAATGCTGTAAATGGATTTCTTGGATTGTTCATGACAAATCCTAATTGGCAGTTTGACGTTGAGCATGTTACAGTTATAAATGCGGGAACAATTATTCTGTTGCAAATTTTTGTTTCCAACATTGTAAAGAACAAGAAAGCGCTTCCAACTATGATTACCGGAATCGCGATTGGCACTCTGGGTATTTCTATTCTAGCAATTTCTACTCATCCGTTTGTATTCATTGCCGGTATATTCATTTTCTCTGTTGGAGAAATGACAGCTCATCCAAAATTTATCAGCTATGTTGGCTTGATAGCTCCGGAAGATAAAAAAGCCGTTTACTTAGGCTACTCATTTTTATACGGAGTATTGGGCAGTGGAATTGGTGGAATTTTAGGTGCTACTCTTTATGTTCACTTTGTAGATAACCTAAAAAACCCAACAATGCTTTGGTTAATCTTTGCAATGATCGGTGTGGCGACAATAGTTGGACTTTTGCTATTCAATAAATATTTAGCTCCTAAACATGTTGATGCATAAAACGGAACTACAATGAAAAAATGTATTTCAATTCTCTTTTTGATTTTGTTCACAACAATTTATGCCCAGCATGAAAATGTACCGCTCGATAATGATGTTTATGTCTTTTTGAAAGAGATGAAAGTGAAAGGACTTATTAGTGGAATTCATGATGATAGCCCAAACATGTCGCGATATGAAATAAGCAATTTGCTTATGGGAATTAGCAAAACTAAAAACTTGCTTAGTAAAACCGAATTTAATCTTCTCAATAAGTATAGTGAAGAGTTTATTGATAATGAGAACGCTAGCAATGAAGATCAGTCTACAACTGAAACTACAGTTGTAGAAAAATCTTTTTCCAATTTATTTTCCAGCAAGACGAGCTACATTTATTCATATCAAGAGCCGCAAGCGAATTTTTATCTCAACATACTAGGAGGGTTGGCTTTCGGTCAGACTTTTGAACCAGAGAAGCAAAACTCGACTTTGTACGATATCGGTTTTCGCTTTCGCGGAACGGTTTTTAATCATTTAGGCTACAGCCTATCAATGCAAAAAGGAGGCGTCAGCGGCTCGCAAACATATGCAACGCTTTTCGAACCTCGTCTTAAATATAATTTCAAATTCGTTGAAGCTATTGAAAACATTGGCAATTATGATTTTGCAGAAGGTTACTTGCGTTACTATACAGAACCGGCTAAGAATATGCGGCTGGCTCTTCAATTAGGAAGAGAGAAGTTGAAATTCGGTTTTGGTTACGGAAGCAAGTTCGTAATTTCCGGCAATCATACTTTAATGGATTTTTTCAGACTAAACTTTGACTATGGTATATTAAGTTTTACTTCTCTTACGGCGTCTACCGTTGGCACTTTTAATGTTAACCGCGATTTGGACTATACAAAGTTACTTGCTATCAATAGATTCAAGCTGAACTTTCCGAAACTGATCGAATTTGGTATTGGCGAAAACATAATCTATTCCGGAAGGGGAATAGATCTGGCTTATTTGAATCCGATGATCTTCTATAAGTTTGTAGAAATGTCTTTACAAGATAGAGATAACGGTTCTGTGTGGCTCGATTTCCAAACTCACTTCTTGAAAAACGTGGAAATAAGCGGTACGTTTTTCCTTGATGAAAACATTCTTTCTCATCTTCAAGAGATGAATTTGTTCTCGAACAAAACAGCTTATCAAGTCGGCGCGTTCTGGTATTCCCCCTTTTCTATTAACGATCTTACATTTATAGCAGAATACACAAAAATTCGCCCATACGTTTATACACATACAAACGAAAAGAATTCTTACACAGCTTACGGAGAGTCTATCGGGCATTCAATCGGTCCAAACTCCGACGAAATTTTGTTTAAGGCGGCTTACAATTTGAATGATTGGATTAGACTAAACTGTTCCTATCAATACATCCGTTCGGGCGAGAATATTTACGATTCGGAAAATAGGTTGGTTTTTAATTCGGGAGGAGATTTGTTCGTTCCTCACAGAATGGACGTGGATTCCGAGCATATTAATTTCTTAGATGGTGAAAGAATAAACCAAAATATTATTACGGCTAATGTAAAGATTGAACCGTTTAGAAAATTCTATGTTAACTTAATGTACAAGTTAATTTCGATGGATAACATTACTAGAAGCACTTCCGAAAATACAAGTTATATCTTGTTCACAACAAACTTTGAGTTGTAGACTATTTGTAGATAGCAATTTCTTCTAATGCTTTGCGTATAATGTTGGGTACTTTTGTGTTAGGTTTAGGATAACCTACAACCAGAATTAGAAATGGTCTTTCGTTTTCAGGTCTGTCAAGAATTTTATTCAGAAAACCCATAGGACTTGGAGTGTGAGTGAGGGAAACTAGACCGCAATTATGTATCGCATTAATCAGCATTCCTGTAGCAATGCCAACAGATTCGCGGGTGTAATAGTTTTTCGATTTTTCACCGTTTGGTAAGAATGAATATTTTTCTTCAAAGATTGCAATTAGAAGCGGAGCTTCTTCAAGAAAAGGTTTGTGTTTATCTGTTCCAATTGGAGCTAATGCTGTTATCCATTCTTCAGGAGCCTTCTCTTCATAAAATTCTTGTTCAACTAACTCGGCAGCGTATCTAATTTTTGTTTTCAACATTTGATCTGTGATTATTACAAACTTCCAAGGCTGTTTGTTAGCTCCGCTTGGCGAGCTGCCGGCAGCAAGCAAACATTGATTTATCATTTCCATAGAGACAGGCCTGGTAGAAAAATCGCGAACGGTTCTTCGCTTTTGCAATTCACAGTTGAATACTTTAGAGCGGGCAAGCATTTCGCTTTCTGATAGTTCGATGAAATTCAAATCTATAAGTTCTACCTTGCGCATATGTAAGCCTAAAAATTTGTAAATATTTTTTTGAAATGAGTTTGTTGTACTGTTTATTTTGACGCGAATGGAAGCGAAATGGTAATTGAAGTACCCGTGCCAATTGTGCTTTCTACTAAAATCTTACCAGAATGTCTATCAATAATATCTTTGCAAAGAACTAATCCTAATCCCGTGCCTTTCTCGTTGTGTGTGCCTTCGGTAGAATGATGAATATCAATTCTAAAAAGTTTAGGAATGTCTTCGGACTGTATTCCAATTCCGGTATCTGAAATTGTAATGTTGCTAAACTTTTCTGTTGGTTTTGCGCCAACAGTAATTTTGCCGCCGTAGCCGGTAAACTTAATTGCATTCGAAATTAGGTTGCGCAATACAACTTGCATCATTTCTATATCTGCAACCAGCTCAAAGTCGCTACTATATTCTTTAACCAGCGAAATATTTTTGTTTTCCGCATTAGCTGTTTGAATATCAAAAACAAAATCCACTAATTCTTCCAGCTTGCATGTTGTTGGCGTAAATTCCATCCTTCCGGATTGAATCCTAGACCACTGAAGAAGATCGCTAAGTAAACGATATTGAGTTTTTGCGGTCTTGTGTAACTCCTTACTTAAATCCAGAAGTTCTTCCTTGGTTAACTTGTCGGCCTCTTCGGCAAGAATTTCGGTCAATCCAAGAAACCCGTTGAACGGACCGCGTAAATCATGAGCAATAATAGAAATGAATTTATCTTTTGTCGCATTGATCTCTTTAAGTTCCTCCGAGCTTATTAGAAGATCGGACTCAACTTTTTCGCGTCGCCTCACTTCATTGGTTAATTCTTCTTTCTGTCTGAAAAATTCTGTTATCATAGAAGCGATTTTTCCAAACTCAGTTTTACTTTTAGATAAGTCGGTTAAGTGAACAGATTTTTCCTCCTCTAAACTCCGGGAAATTTTTTTAAGGGGTGCGGTTACATAATTAATTAGAAATAAAGAAATGCTTATAAGTAAACCTATTGTGAGTGTTATTCCGGTTATTAATTGCCAGTTCAAAGCTTCTGCGGATTCCTCTAGCATTTCCGATTGGCTAACAAATGTAAGTGTGGCAAATTCTTTTCCCTCATAGTTATGCAAGGGCTTGTTAATGATTATAGAATATGCCGTAGAATCGACACTTCTGGATTTCGCATCATCGGGTAAATGAAGTGATGTAGAACTAGAGGTAATAAGATTGAAACTACTAATGTATTCCGGAGTCCAGATTCTACCTACAATAAAAAAACCGCGTGCAGGAGTTTTTCTAGAGATATCTGTGCTTGGCTGAACCGGGGCAGTTCTTACCTCAAGTAAACCATGGTGAGTATTAATAAAGAAATAATTGAAGCTTTTCTTGCTGAATAGTTCTACTAACTCACGCTTTGAAAGAGGGAATTCCGTGAGGTCTATATCCTCAAAAGAATTTGTAGAGTAAGCTAGAGAAAAATCTGTTTTGTAAAGCCATGCTGCGTGTGCGTTATAAGTTGGTAATGCAGTAGCTATTATTTCGTTTCCCCATTTAGAGTCATTGTTTTTAACGCATGAGACCATCTCGTCCCAGTATGTATCATTAAATGCCCAAGATTCTAATCCCTTTCCTACTAAATCAAATATGTTATCTATTAGAATCTGTTTTGCCGCGCGTTCTTCAACCAAAATTCGGGTTAGCTTTTTTTCTTCGTTAGCTTTGATAACAAATAGAATTGCGGTGAAGAACAGTGCAAGAAGTGTTATTAGTAAAATTATTTTGGACTGGGTTTTGCCGATTTTCACACAACTCCTACAAGGCGAAAATTTTACTTGTGCCTATTTAGGAAAAAATGTTGATAGAAGCCACAATAAATTAGAGATAGAGCGTTTGTCGTTTAATTAATGTTTGGAATTTGAAAAAAATTATTCGGTTAGTACAAGCGGCAAATAAAAAATAAACTGGCTGCCCTTACCCGCTTCGCTTTCAACCCAAATTTTGCCGCCTTGTTTTTCTATAAATTCTTTGCAAAGAATTAATCCTAAACCGGTACCCGCTTCACTGTTGGTTCCAAAAGAAGTGTGGCTTATATCTAGGCGGAATAAGTTAGATAACGTTTTGTCATCCATTCCAACACCGGTATCAATTACCCGGATTTCCGCATACTTGCCTTGCTCTTCACCAAGTATGGTTATGGTTCCCTCTTTATCGGTGAACTTTATTGCGTTGGTAATCAGATTTCGGATAACGGTGTTTAGCATGTCTTCGTCGGCAAAAACATTTATGTTGGCTTGAATATCATATTTGATCTGAATTCCTTTTCGTGCCGCAGTGGTCTCCAATAATTCCAAGTTTACTTTTATCAAGTTTGCTAGGGGAACTTCCGAAGGGTTGAAATCAATTCTGCCGGTCTGAGATCTTGACCATTGCAATAAATTTTGAAGAAGGTTGTGAGAAACTTCTGCGGATTTTTTCATTTCCTCCAAATAAAACTTACGTTCGTCATCGCTAAGTTCGCTGTAATCTGTAAGAAGAAGATCTGAAAAGCCGAGTATTGTGATAAAAGGATTTTTCAAATCGTGAGCAATGATTGAGAAAAACTTGTCTTTAGTATTGTTAAGCGTCTTAAGTTCTTCGGCAATCTTTTGTGTTTCGTCTGAACTTTGCTTGCGTGCAATAACTTGAGCTACTTGTTCGGCAACAAAAATTAGGATTGACATCTCTTCTTGGCCGAAAGCTTTTTCATTTTCGTAGTCTTGAACTACAATTACACCTATGGTTTTGTCGGAAACTATGAGCGGAACACCAAGCCAAATAGCTTGCGGCGCGCCAATTAATTCAACATCACCGTTTCTTCTTAATTCAAGATCTCCTTGGGCATCAATAAGTGTTGGCTTTCCGGTTCTTAATACATATTCTGTTAAACCACGTCCAACTCTTTTGGGTGCTTGCGGCGGATCATATTCATCAACGAAATAAGGAAATGAAATTGTGTTCGATTTTTCGTCGAATAGAGCGATATAAAAATTCTTTGCAGACATTAATCTACCGACAACTTCATGAATTTTGTGATACAAACCGTATATGTCTGAAGCAGTATAAGCGTACTCCGAAATATCGAACAAAGCCTGCTGAATTTTTTCTTTACGGTTTCTTTCGGTTACATCTCTTAAAATTGCTTGTACTAAGTTCTTGCCTTCGATAGAGACTGCTTTTAATGTTATCTCGGTGTCAATAAATCCGCCTTCTTTTGTAGTATGTATCCAATCAAACCTTTGTGGATTTCCCTTTAACGTCTCATTGATCTTTTCCAATGAAGATTCTTGAGATGTTTTTCCATCTGGTTGGAATTCCGGAGAAAATTGCGCTGGGGAGAGACCTATTAATTCATCGCGTTCGAATTTTAGCATGTCGCACACAGCTTGATTGCAATCTACTACGGTATCTGTCATCAAGAACATGCCATCAATAGAGTTTTCGAAAAGAGAACGATATAGCGCTTCGCTTTCCTTTATGCGCTGCTTGCTTACAATTTCTTCTGTTATGTCTCGGGAAAGACCAAACGTACCAATAATTTTTCCTTCGTTATCGTAAAGAGGCATTTTGGTTGTTGAAACCCAAGTAGTACGTCCGTCTTGCCAGTCTTCTTTTTCTTCTTTACCAATTAAAGCTTTACCTGTGTTTATAATTTCTTGTTCATCATTAAAAGCAGAAAGAGCATGGTCGTAACCAAACATATCAAAATCTGTTTTGCCAATTAAATCGCTTAGCTGGTTAGCATTATGTTTTGCAGCCATTGCCGGATTCACTTTAATGATTTTGCTGTGTAAATCTTTAAAATAGATGCTATCCGGAATACTGTTTAATAATGCTTGAAGAAGATTTTGTTCGGATTCATATTTGTTTATAATTTCTTTCTGTTTAGTAATGTCTTCTACAAATGCTACAAGTTCCTTTATATCTCCATTTACTTTTCTAACTATGTTAACTCTTAGTTTGCCGTATAAAATGTTACCCGACTTAGTTATATAACGCTTTTCCAGTTGATATTGAGTTCGTTTACCTTCTATTAATTCGTTAAATAGTTTTTGATCTCTTTCGTAATCCAAAGGATGGCTAATTTTTGCAATTGTTAGACTTCTCACCTCTTCTTCGGTGTAACCAAGCATTTGGGAGAGGGCGTGGTTCATCCGAATTACATTTCTGTTAGTGTCGAACAGAGCAATTCCGAAATCCGCATTGTCGTAAATTGCTTTAAAGTAATCGGTGTCATGCAGAACATCAAGTGAAGTTTTATTTTTAGAGACCGAAGGCTTCTTCTCCTTAGCAACCTTTTTCTTTGTTGGTTTAGGTGAAGTTTTTTTGTTTAACTTTTTAGCCATCATATCCTCTTAGCTGCACAAGTGGTTTCATATCTAAATTCAATATAAAGAAATTGCTTAAAAATTTTAAACCAATTTCGGTTTTGGGAACAGCACAAATATTTTTCTCAATCAATTACCTTAAAAATCTCAGTTCTGCTAGAATCAATTAAAAGTTTTTCCCCTTCCGGAAGGTTTATTTTAATTCCGGTTTTAACATTTAATAATTTATTTTTTTGAGAAATCATATTTCCCATTCTTGTTAATTCAACTTCTCGATTTGATTTTGAGTTATTAACAACAACCATAATTTTTTCTTTGGAAGAACATCTAAAGTAAACGTATACATCATTGATAGGCGGAAAATGGGTTAGTCTGCCTGTAGCCAAGGCCGGGTATTGTTTTCTCAATCGGAGTAATTCTCTAATGTGATTGAATAACTCGTTCTCGTTTTTCTCGCGGCCGCTTTCTACGAATGCATTTCTTTTGTCATCTGGAAATCCTCCCGGGAAGGGCATACGCAAAGCTCCATGGTCATCGGTGCCTACAAGACCAATCTCCGAGCCGTAAAACAATTGAGGAATTCCGCGAGTTGTAAGAAGAATATCGTAAACCATTTTTGTCTTCTCTAAGTTACCTTTAGTAAAATATGCAACACGCGGTACATCATGATTATCGGCAAAGGTTACAAGCTGTGTCGGATCTGGATACAGATAATCCTTTGCGATTACATTATAAATTTGATACATACTATTTCTACCCTCGGCAAAACCAATTAACACATCTCTAAGTGCAAAGTCAGTAACTGCTGGTAAGTTCGAGTTTATTTTTCTAAAACAGTTGTTCTGTTGATAAGTAGCAAGTAGATCCGCGTCGCCCGTCCATACTTCTCCAACAATGTTAATTGTCGGGTATTCATACTTAACAATTTTTGCCCAACTAGCCATATACTTCTGATCGTTGTACGGATAAGTATCTTCACGAATCCCATCTATACCGGCAAATTCCATCCACCAAATTGTATTCTGTGTAATATAATTTTGTACAAAAGGATTGCGCTGATTTGGGTCCGGCATTCCTCTAACAAACCATCCTTGCTCAACATGTTTAATTGTAGAGCTGTCTGCGTGAATATCGCTGAACACCATCTTATGATGATTTGCGTCGAGATGTTTGTCAAGAGTTCCGTTAAACCAATCATCTGTTGGAAGATTTTTCATCCAAGGATGATCATCGCTGCAATGGTTTGCCACATGATCGAGAATTACTTTCATCCCTCGCTTATGAGATTCCTCAACATATTTTTTGTAAAGAACATTGTTTCCAAATCGCGGATCAACTTTGTAAAAATCTGTTGCGGCGTAACCATGGTAAGAGCGGAAAGTATTGTTCTCTACTACCGGTGTTAACCATGTTGTATTAACACCAAAATCTTTTAGGTAATCAAGTTTGTTAATTACACCTTGCAGATCGCCGCCGGCTCTTCCTTGTCCTTTAATCTTTTGCATATTATCGGAATATCCGGGAACGGAATCGTTTGTAACGTCGCCATTAACAAAGCGGTCCGGCATAATCAAATAAATTACATCGTTCTGCGAAAAACCTTGAAAACGTCCGGAAGCAGATTCTCTTTTTAAAATTGGAAATGTGATGGAAGTATTTTCTTTATTCCTTGTTAGAATTAACTGGTAATCTTTGGGAGGAAGATAGCTCGGAATGACTATATCAATAAATGCATAAGTTGCGTTTTTAATTTTGTGGATCTTAACAACTTTAATTCGAGAATCATCAAAACGAGCACTTATGTTATGTAAATTCTGTCCGTAAACCATCAATTGGATTTTGTTTAGCTTCATTCCAACCCACCAGTTTGGCGGATCGATACGATTGACTGAAATTTGCTGTGCAAAAATGTTAATTGTAAAAACGAATAACATCGCCCATGTTTTTTTCATCTTTTCCTCTTAACCGGGTTGCCAATTATAAAATGGGTGTATTTAAGCCAATCACAAAATTGTTGTTGCCAAAATAATTCAACTTCCACGTAAACTCTAATCTAAATGGAAACAATGCTTGACCAATTCCAAAACCAATTTCGGCAAAAGGTTTCTTGAATTCTGTTATGGTGTTCCCAATTCCATATCGAGAAATGTTTGGCATTATTGTTTTGCTTTCCGGCTTTGTTTCAATTAGAGCAGCGTTAAAATGAAGGCTCATGTTCATTTGCCAATCTACCAAAAAGCCAAGATTTAAGAAGCGAAACACTTCGTCACTTAAATCATTATCAATAGAAAGGACGAGCGCTTTATCGCCAAATACTTCATCGGTTCGCAACGTTCTGAAAGTGTTGGATTGGCTTGCGATGCTTATGTTACCGGGCAGCGCATACATCATCTGGAACGGAACTTTACCAGTTGAATGAAGGCCGGTGAGTGTAAAGTTTGTTCTGGCGCCACCAAAAGTTGGAATGTAACCGCTTAATGAAATGCGGTACATTTGAAAATCCAAATTACTTTTAAGCAATTCCGGACTGCTGAAAGTGAAATTACCGCTTAAAGAAACAAATGCGCCGCCTTGATTTATCTTTCTTCTGAAATAGCCGTCTTCGATAAATTTTCTAAAATCCAATTGGAAATTAGCAGTAAGCGCATTGATTTTTGTTTCGTAAATAGGCTGAACTGTATTGAAGGTTTTACTCTTGTTGAAGAATGAAAAATCGGTATTGACGTAAGCATTATTATCGGCTCTGTTCATGTAGCCAATACCAAGGCTTAATACCGGAAAAACTTGGCTCCAGACCGAAGCGTTAAATCCCTTAGTGTAGTAGTAATCACGGAAGTCATATTTGCCAAGAAGGCTCACTAGTGTTGATGTTAATTTGTTATAGCGGATTGCTTCGCTGAAAAGATCGGTTAACTTGCTGAAAGCACGAAGAGAAAAACTTGTTGTTCGATAATCTCCAACAAAATAGTTACTTGCAAATTCACCTTTGAATTTTTTGTCGGAGAATCCATATGACAAATCCAACTTGATATTGCTTCGCTTATCAAACTGTTGAACTGCATTAACACCGAAGTTAAGAGAATGTCCTTCGACCCGGTTAAATGAATAAAGAGAAATTGGGCCGGTTATATAAATGTCTTTTCCAATTGAAAGTGATGGTGACAACAAAGAAAAATTATCCCAAAAACTTTTCTGAATAGATTCTACGCTGTCTATTCTGGCATAAGCTTCCAATTCTTCTTTTGTGTTAGGAATTGTTTGTGTTGATTTCCAGTAAAGAGAATCTTTCTTATCTGCATCCGAATTTACTTTCACAATTGTCATGTCAAAGAAATCGTCTGCAAACTTGTTGTTGATTTGATAATCATAAAAAATTGTATTTAGCTCAAAACCAAATTTCATCAAACCAAGCGGATTGCCCTCAACGGCAATATGGTAATCTATCGGCATAACAATTCCGTTTTCAAATTCCGTGAATTGCTGTATGATGCTGATTTTGTCGAAAATCTTTCCCGGATTAGCCGAAGCGTTCATTCCAGCTTCGAGTTTTACCAAGTTGTATGTTTTATCTGCAATGTACAGAGTTCCAACAAATCCCGGATCAATCTTGCGCAGCGGCTCAAATTTAATTTTGAATACAGATTGTCTATCCATTGCAAGCGTATCTTCAATTAAATAATCGTAATACTCAATTGCTTCATCTGCAATAGGGCTTAACAGCGGCCTATTTAAAAAGCGTATATCATCAGTATAAAAATTTTGAAGTAGTCTTCCGCCGGTAAATATATTAACAGCACTTGGTGTGTTGGCAGATTGCTTTCTCGCAACAATTTCGTCTTTATATTCATTGGGCTTTTTGAAATATCCTTTGCTTTCGTTTTCTATTATTCCGGTAATTTTCAATTTGCTACTATCACTATTGGATCCAAAGCCAATCGAAATAGTTGCACCGGATGAATTACCGGATGAAGAAAAATTCGATGTAGTCTTTACAATGCCCTTTGTATATGCGCGAAAGATGTAAGAGTTTATTTTCTCAGCACGGTCATGTTTAGACATTATAGTTCTACGAACAATTTCCAGCGCGGGGTTTTCACCCGGCAATACGGTAACCTCCGGCAGATTAACCGGAACGGGAGAAAGCTTAATTTCCAAATTGTAATTTGATTCCAAAGAGACTTTAACTGTATCGGAAATGTAGCCGATATTTGAGACGATGAGTTGATAAACTCCTTTAGAAAGACGAAGTTCGTAAAGTCCATTTATTGTTGCAGAAGTGCCGGAATGTGTACCACCAATCCTAACATTCGCGTAAGCCAAAGCTTCGTTTGTTATTCTGTCTGTAATCTTTCCTTTTAATACAAATTGTTGGGCTAAGAGTTGAGCGGAAAATAAAACCATTGTAAGCAGAAAGCTCCGTTTCATGCGAAAACTCCTTATTATTGATTGGCTTTAAGCAAGCGAGTAGACAAAAATAGGACAATCCCAAAGCCGGAAAAAGTTTATTAATTTCTTTCTTAAACGAAAATTTTTTAGTGATTGTTTCTGTTTCGAATAAAAAAAGTGAAATAAATGAAAGTAGCTGTCACCGGCGCAACCGGCTTAATCGGAAAGAAATTGGTAGGAAAATTAATTGATCGTGGCGATGAAGTTATTGTATTAACTCGTACGGCAAACTCGGCCGGAAAGGTTCTTCCACTTTCGGCTAACTTTGTAGAATGGAACTCAAATTCTAAGTTGTGGTATTCTAAACTTTCCGGTATAGATGCCGTAATCCATCTTGCCGGAGAAAATGTAATGGGAAGAAGATGGAGCGAATCACATAAAAAGAAAGTTTTAGATAGCAGAGTAAACGGAACAAAAAGTATTGTTGAAGCGATTTCCGGTTTAAGCGAGAAACCCAAAACATTTATTTCAGCTTCCGCTATTGGAATTTATGGCAATCAAGAAGTTCCGGTTGATGAGAATTCCGAACCGGCTAATGATTTTCTTGCAAACGTTGTTAAAGCTTGGGAATCTGAAACTACAAAAGTTGATGAGTTCGGCATTCGGCGAGTGAATGTTAGAGTTGGAATTGTGCTCGATGAAAAAGAAGGTGCGCTTGCACCAATAATTAAGCAATTCAAATTTTTTCTTGGCGGATCGATAGGAAGCGGAAAGCAATGGTTTTCTTGGATTCACGTTGATGATATTGTTGGAATATTTTTGTTTGCTTTAGATAATCAAGCGGTAATTGGCGCATTAAACGCTACTTCACCAACTTCGGTTAGAATGAAAGATTTTGCAACAACACTTGGAAGAGTAATGCATCGCCCGGCATTATTTACGGTGCCCGAATTTGCACTTCGAGTTGTACTGGGTGAAGGAGCCGGAGCTGTCTTAGGCGGAGCTAATGTAAGATCAGAAAAGATTAGCAAACTCGGCTACAAATTTAAATTTGAAAATGTGGAAGCAGCACTTAAAAACATTTTACACAAATAGTCTATTCAAACCAGCTAACAATTTCGAACGAGCCGCAGCCCGGAAAATGAGGCGGATAGGTTGACTGCAATCTTGTATCATATTTGTAGTTCTTTGCATAACCGGTATACATAGTAGAGCCGCTTCCGGTACCAACAGCTCCTCTAGTGTATTGAACTACACCTCCATAAAGCCATATTGTCCCGCGGGGACTTCCGGAGTTATAATCTTCTACAATGAATGAACCTTCTTGCGCAAACATTGCCGCTTCAATTATTACGTTTGAATTATTTGCAGTATTTTCTGCAACAACAATGTTTTTTTCAGCAACGAGTCCAAGCATATCCTGGCTATTT
This sequence comes from Ignavibacteriota bacterium, assembly GCA_043807765.1. GTDB lineage: Bacteria > Bacteroidota > Ignavibacteria > Ignavibacteriales > Melioribacteraceae > Stygiobacter. The sequence goes on along the minus strand of JAZDFQ010000089.1, from coordinate 75,258 downwards.
GGATTTGTACGTGGGTTAGTATTGTACTGTATATTATCTTCAATCCAGATATTACCTGAACCCGTCAAAGAAGTTGAAGACCCGGATACACCAATAGAATACTTCCCTTTTACAGTTCCCTTTACGTGTACCTCAGCATTTACAATAGAGATAACACCATTCGGTGTCCATGTGGAAAGTAAACGATAATTCCATGCTGAAGTTGTGTTGTATCTATAGCGTATGCTGTCACCTCTAAATTCCAAATAGACTTTGCTATGCCCGGAAATTTGTACACCGCCGGAGGCATAACTCTGTACTGTATCCACGCCTGTGGTTGGTATTTGAATTTGAGTGTTGCCTTGTTTTCCACCAAGAAACTTTGGGTTGTTTCCATTTAGCGAAAGTGTACCGCCATAAGTTACTAAACCCGTAAAGACAGCATTGCCGTTAAATTGAAGATTGCCGTTTGAGTGGAAAGGGCCAAATATGGAATCTTTTCCGCTCCAATATATGCTAGCTCCTTCACTGTGTGAAAAATATGCGTACTTTGAGAAGAGGCTGGGTTTAACAATTACTTTTGTTCTTTCTTTAAAGTACCATTCTTCTTTTGGTGCGAATGCTGAATGAGGAAGGGATATAGTTGCTATGGAAACTATCTTCTTTATGTTTTGGAAGGCATCGATTGTTTTAAGAGAATCTAATACTGTAACACCATCATAATTCATTGTAAAAACAGTATCAACCGCACCGGCTCTAAAAAACAATCTGTTGTTAAGAATATTTATTCCAACAGCTGCGGCTGTCTTACATTTTAATCCGTAATAGTATGTAGAGAAATTCTGGGAGGTATCTGTAGCCATCTTAGTGAAGTTTCTGCTGTAGATCAGAAAGATCATCGTAAATCCCATAACAAGTATAAGCGTAGCCTTGCCGCCCATTTATATTCTCTCCTTATCTCGTAACATAATTTCTAAGTGATAATCTAATCTGCCGCCAAAGTGCTCTGTTCTGGTAAGAGTAGTCGTTGTTGTAAGCGGATGAATTCTCTACAGCAACATCAATCATTATTTCTTTTATTCCATAACCTAACGCTGGCATTGTGGCTGGCATACCGGTCATTTTCACATCATTCGCATCAAAGTAAGTAAGCTTAAACTGAGTGAGCCCAAGATTTGCAGTTGTTCTTGCCGAGTTATTTACTTGTCGATATAGCTTTCTATCGTTCGGATTTGGAGTCGAGGTTAATTCCGAAGTTGCACCCAAAGAATACTTTACAGTATCAAGAACACCATTGCCGTAACTTGAAGTTGTATCTGTAGGCAGATCAGTTAAAAACCATATTGTAGAAGTATCTGCTCTCAAAATTGATTTTGCTCTATCCGGCATATTAGCATAGTCAGCGGAGTAGCCGATTTTTCTAAAATCGTATTCAATTAGTTTTACAATTTCAACAAGATTTTTTTGAACGACTAATTCACCGGCATATTTGTAATTATTTTCAACGTTATTATTGTTAAACCTTTGCAGGGTCATCAATAGTAATCCGCCGATTATTACAGAGCCAACAATATCTAATAGTACTTGTGCGCCCATGTTATGCCTTATCTAAAATACCAATAACTAAAAACTGTGGATATTTTTACAGTATCTGTTTTAAGTGTAATAGGATCTCGAAGTTCCGGACAATAAACAAATAAGCGAAGTCGTTTATGCCATGTTTTGGTTGTTGTTCCGGTGCTTGGAGCGCTAGCAGTTACGTAATCAACTTTACAAATCGAGTTAAAAATAATTTTTTTGTTCGTTCCGGTTACCAATATTGTGTCAAGTTTTGGATTTGTTTTATAAACATTATAATCATCAAAATCATCGAACGTCTTAGGATTAGAACTGGTTTCCCCAGACTCAACACCTAAACTAGCCGCAGCTGTAAGAACGGATGTGCTGGTCTGAGCGCCGGTAGTAATCTCATCATATCGCTGTCCGGTTGCGTCTTCAATTATAGAGTTAGCAACAGAGACGGCCAATATGTTATAACGGCTTGATGCCATCGTTGTATTTGTATGATAAAAATTCCGGTTCATCGTGAGTATAACAACACTCAGAAGAACCATCGCCAGAATTGTCATCATCATTTGTCCTGTGCCCATCTATATCCTTACTTCTTCTATGTAAAAAATAGAGAAATTTAACCTCTGTATCTATGCAATAATCGTGCGAGAAGTCCAATGGTGTTTTTAATCAAATTGGGAACAAATTCACCGCAACATGAAGAAAATACATGTAATTATCGGAGAAAACTGACTAAATATTAGAAAGGGTATGTAAAAAGCTAAAGTTGTTATATTTAGATGAGAAAAATTTCGGATTACAAATGGATCCAATCAACATTCTAGTTGCTATTAATTTATTCCTATCTATGAGTGCAAATTTTTCCGGAGCGAAGAAGGGATTAAAAACCTCTATCACAAAGGTAGTTGAAAGACCATCTACCTTTTTGCAAAAGGTACCACCGAATATTTCCGCACTGGTTTTAGTTTTTACAATTATTTCTGTCTTTAACTTGGGAACATTATCAGCAGAACAAAGTGAGAAATTTCAATTGTACAGGATAATTGGTTTAGCAATGTTTATTTTGTTTTCGTGGCTTCAAGTGTGGGCATATAAAACACTTGGTAAAAATTATGCACAAGATATTGTGATTATGAAAGAGCACAATCTGGTTACTTCTGGATTGTACAGTTTTATACGGCACCCGCAGTACCTTAGTCAGATGCTAAGCGATCTTGGCGTTGGAATTGCTCTTGTGAGTTATCTTGTTACTCCTTTGGTGCTAATTGTAGAAATTCCTTTGTTCATAATGCGTGCGGTTGTTGAAGAAAAAATGATGAAGAAACATTTCGGCAATAAATTTGCAGCCTATAAAAAACAATCTGGTTTCATGATCCCATTTATTGGTTAGGGTTAATGCATAAAAGTTTTCCAATAATATTATGCTTTTTGATCGCATCGACTGCTTTTGCGCAGAGGCTCTATAAAATCTCCGTCCAGAATGGAAGCGGAAAAAGTGAGCTTTCATATATTGTACGCAACGGACTTGATTACGTATCAGCAAAAGAACTTTCGCTAATACTCGGTGGCAAAAATTATTTTAATGAAGAAACTGTAAAACTGGAATCAAGCTTTACTAACTATCTCTTAAAAATTACTGCAAGAAGTCAGTTTGTAATTTTAACGAAGAGAGAAGATAACTTACCTAAGACTTACCAGATACCAATTTCAACGCTTTTTATCAAAGAAGATATTTTCGTTCCGTTGATTTACATGATTGATCACTACGAAGTTGTTTCCGGGAATGAGCTTAAATATGATAGCAATTCCAAAAACTTATTCATCGAAAAAGGAGATTCAGTAAACACGAACTTGGTGGAAGTTAATAATAAAGAAAAACCAGCGGCGGTATCATCAAAGAAGCATGATGTGTATGATATTGTAGTTGAGGAAAAAGCTAACGGAACATTGATTACTCTTAAAACAAATAAAGCTATACGAATTCCACGTAGCTCTATTAACAACGGAATTCTTTATATTTTTCTTTCCAACGCAACGGTTGTGCCCGGACTTTCAGCCAAGGTAAAACCGGTTGGACTCGTAAGTAAACTCAAACAGACTTTTATAAGTGCAAAGAATGTACAACTAGAATTTTCTCTTAACGAAGGCTATTCTCGAACGGAAACATTTTTAGATCCGGAAACAAATTTTTTGATGATTACAATTCATAATAAAATGTTTGTTAAGCCGGAAATTGTAGAAACAGATAAATCCAAATGGAATTTTGATTGTGTGGTTATTGATGCCGGACATGGCGGAAAAGACCCCGGTACAATTGGCGTGATGGGAACCAGAGAAAAAGATATCAATTTAGCCGTTGCGTTAAAGCTTGGAAAATTGATTGAAAGCAATCTTGAAGGTGTACGTGTTGTGTACACTCGTAAAACGGATGAGTTTATTGAGCTTTATAAACGGGGCAAAATTGCTAACGAAGCGGGCGGTAAACTTTTTATTTCAATTCACTGCAACTCAACTGAATCTAAAGACAATGGCTATAGAGGATTCGAAGTTTACTTGCTTCGTCCGGGTAGAACGAAGGAAGCAATTAGAATAGCCGAGTTTGAAAATAGTGTAATCAAGTATGAAGAAAATCCAAACAGATATGAAAAACTAACCGACGAAAATTTTATTCTTGTAAGCATGGCTCATTCTCAATACATGCGCTTCTCAGAATCATTCTCGGATTTCCTAAATCAAAGCTGGAAACGCGAGGTGGCAATTCCAACTCTGGGAATTAAACAAGCTGGATTTTATGTTTTAGTCGGCGCCTCTATGCCAAGTGTGCTAATTGAGAACGGCTTCCTCTCCAACAGGAAAGATGAAGCTTATCTAAAAAGTGGGGCGGGACAAAGCGCAGTAGCTGAAGCAATTTTCAATTCCGTTATAACTTACAAAGACATTTACGAAAAAGAGATGGGAAAGTAGCCAAAACCTCCTTTGCAGTTATGTACCGCTTATACCTAACTTTGCACCACAATTTTATTAGAAAGGTTTTGTGAATGACTAATGCGCAAAAATGGATGGCTTCTTTTCTTGGTTTGTTCTTAATTCTTCTCCTACTTGGAAGAATAACAAAGAAGGATGATGGAATGGAAGCTATGTCTATGCAAATGATGCAACAAGCAGAACAAGCTTCGCAAGAAACAGACGGACTGAGTTTGGTGCGGCAAACCGGTTGTATTACTTGCCATGGTTCGGAATTGCAAGGAACAAAAATGGCTCCGGCTCTTGTGGGATTAAAAGAATACTGGACACGCGATAAATTAATCAACTATTTGCGCAACCCATCTTCTTTTGGCTCGGACGAAAGGTTTGTTGAATATAAATCTAAATTCAAAAATGTTGTTATGCCTTCTTACAATAATGTTGATGTAAAAAACCTTGGCAAGATTGCAGATTATTTGCTTAGTAAGTAATTAGTGGTGAGTATTTAGTAGTAAGACAGAGCCCCGCAATGCGGGGTTTTCTGTTTGACTAAATTGACATTAAAGTATAAGTTAGCGTTGGAAGTGCTAATAAGTGGGCGAAATGAAAAATTTACTAAAAGTTGTTGCTCATCCATAGTTTAATTAGATACAGTTCATCACCTTAGCCTTGGAACAATATTATGTCGATCGATTTATTTCCAGAATTTATTCTTAACAATTATGAAATCCATGAATGGAAACATGCATCTACTATATTATATGGTGATTTTCCAGAAGAATGGAGTAATTTAATTGAAACACTTAATGAGTTTAGACTACAAAAAAGTTGGATCACAGTCGGTGGCGGGAGAAAATCACTTGTTGCAAGTTGGCTTGATTCAAAACTATCACAATTTGGTTGGATAGAAAAATCATTTGATACCAAAGTGATGGTAGATGATTTAGAGAATGCTTCTCCAACGCACAAAATTGATTGCTATAAGAACAGAATCGCTTTAGAAATAGAATGGAACAATAAAGATCCATTTTTCGATAGAGATTTAAATAATTTCAGACTTTTGTTCGATTTAAGGGCAATTAGTGTTGGAATAATTATTACACGTTGTGATGAGCTGCAAGATATTTTTGATTCATTAGGACGTGGTACCTCTTATGGCTCCTCAACAACACACATGGGAAAGTTATTACCCAGAATTCAAGGTGGTAGTGGAGGTGGATGCCCAGTTCTAGTTTTTGGAATTAAAAAAACCTTATTTCAAGAGGATTGAAGTTATGAGCAGCAAAAGTAATGCAGCACAAGATTTTGTACGTGAAATAAATGGTAAGTATAAAACAATATTGGCCGACCCTCCGTGGAGGTTTCAAAATAGTACTGGAAAGGTCGCTCCTGAACACAAAAGATTAGCAAGGTATGCAACGTTATCATTACAAGAAATTCTAGATATTCCAGTAAATAGTGTTGCAGATGGCAATGCTCATCTTTATTTATGGGTTCCTAATGCGTTACTAGCTGAAGGATTAGAAACAATGAAAAAGTGGGGCTTCACATATAAGACTAATCTTGTTTGGTATAAAATACGTAAAGATGGCGGCCCAGATGGAAGAGGAGTTGGATTTTATTTTAGAAATGTAACTGAACTGGTCCTTTTTGGTGTTAAGGGAAATATGAGGACAGAAAAGCCCGGTCGCACGCAAGTTAACATTCTAAGCACAAGAAAAAGAGAACATTCTCGAAAACCAGATGAACTTTATGATATAATTGAATCTTGTAGTCCTGGTCCATATCTCGAACTCTTCTCCAGAGGTAAAAAAGAGGGTTGGTCGGTGTGGGGTAACCAAGTTGAAAACTATCAACCAGAATGGGCAACGTATAAATATAATTCTACAAATATTGGCGTGTCTTCCCAATTAAGGTTACTAACAAAACAAGTTGCTTATAAAGCCAAATAATTTGACTTTTCGATGCTTATGTTATTCGTGTCCATGATTTTCTTGTGGCAAAGTTTTCTCTCGGTGATTAAATGTAAGGATAAGCCGCTTCTTAAAAAGAACGCGGCTTTCTTAATAACTTCTGTGAGAAAATAAACGAGTACTTATAAAACTTATAGCCTGAGGTTGTGATGAAACATATGTTTAGTCTGTTTCTGATTGTGGTATTATCGTTCCAACTGTTTGCACAGCAAAATCCGATTAGATTAATTATCCGCGGTGATGATATGGGAAGTTCACATTCCGCAAACAGTGCGTTAATTAAATCCTACAAAGAAGGAATAGAGAAAACCGTTGAAGTTATGGTCGTTACCGCATGGTTTCCGGAAGCAGTTAAACTGCTAAAACATAATCCCGGATTGGATGTTGGTATTCATCTTACAATTACAAGCGAATGGGAGAATGTTAAGTGGCGGCCATTAACAAATTGCCCAAGTTTAACCGATACAAACGGATACTTCTTTCCTATGATTTCACCGAATCCAAATTATCCGGGGCAAGCGATCAAAGAAAATAACTGGAAGCTAGATGAGATCGAAAAAGAATTCCGGGCGCAGATTGAACTTGCTAAGAAAAATATTCCATGGGTAAGTCACTTCACTTCTCATATGGGCTGCACAGAAATTTCCGGGGATGTTAAAACTATGGCAAAAAAACTGGCACAAGAATACAATTTAGCTATTGATCTTGACGAACTTGGTATCAAGAGTGTTTATTACGATGGACTAGCAAGCACTTACGAAGAAAAGATTGATAGCTTTATTAAAATGCTAAACAAACTTGAAGCCGGAAACACATATATGTTTTTAGATCACCCGGGTTTGGATAAAGATGAATTAAAAGCTGTTTATCATATTGGTTATGAAAATGTTGCGCAAGACAGACAAGGTGTTACGGATGTTTTTACAAGCGAAAAGGTTAAACAAGTAATTAAAGAAAAAGGAATTCTATTAATTAGCTATAAGGATGTAAAGGAGAATAAATAAATTTTGGAAATTGGTTTATCGGCAGGCATAAATGACTACACCTTTCCGGGCAAACACGGAAAAGTGCATTTTAAGTTTAGCTATAAGCAAACAGCAGAAGAGACAGTAATTTTTATTCACGGGTTGGCTTGTTCGTTAGATTCATTTAGAAATTTATTTGATTTCAATTACTTGTCTGACAAAAACCTTCTACTGATAGATTTGATCGGGTTCGGGAAGTCCACAAAAAAACCGTGTGATTTTTCTTATAAGATGGTAGAGCATGCAAACGCTGTTGATGAGCTTCTTGCCAACTTACCCTCATGGAATTATCATATTGTAGCTCATAGTATGGGAGGAGCAGTTGCTTTGTTGCTGCCGGAAAGAGTTCTTGAAAGAACGCTAACCTTTACAAATATCGAAGGTAATTTGATAAGCAATGACTGCGGAGCTTTAAGTAGAGGTGTTACATCGTTATCGTTTAAGGATTATGAAAATGTTTTATTCCATACGCAATTAAAAGAATTTGCCGGGCATCATCAGTTACGTTTTGAAGAAAGCACTGCCAAAGCAGTCTATCAAAGTGCAGTATCTTTGGTTGAATGGTCTGATGGCGGGAAACTTTTACCAATGTTCGAGAATCTTAGATGCAGAAAAAGTTACTTCTATGGTGAAGAGAATAAAGCAATGCCGGTACTAGATAGAATAACATTTGCAGAAGAGTTTATGATTTCGAATAGCGGACATGGTTTAATGACAGAAAATCCTATCGAGTTTTATCGCAGCCTTCAGAAATTTATAAATCATAACTAAGTGTATGGAACCAAAATTAGTTACAGAAAAGAAGTTACTGAGCATTCTTGATGAATTAACCAAACTGGAAATTTTTATTCATTGGCCAACTACCGGCACAAAACTACAAGAAATAGAAAACTTACTAGATGAAAATTTCTGGGAAGTCGGCGCGTCCGGTAAAAGATATAGCCGTGAATCAGCTCTTCGGGTTCTCGAAGAGCGGGCACACAAACAAAACAACGAAGTTTGGGTAAACAAAGATTTTCATTGTACTGAAATCGCCAAGAATAATTATTTGCTAACTTACACTGTCTCTCAAGGCGAGAGATTAACGGAAAGATCTTCAATCTGGCGTAAAAGTGAAAACGGGTTCAAACTAGTTTATCATCAAGGAACAATAGTTACAAAAGATTAAAATGAGTTCGAAGAAACTAAAAATACTTGTAATTGGTGAGCCGGCATTAAGAGAAAAAGCAAAAACGGTTACGGTGTTTCATAAAAAACTTCACACGCTAATTGATTCCATGATTGCTACGCTTGATGATAGAGATGATGGAGCCGCTCTTGCTGCAACTCAAGTTGGAATTATGAAAAGGATTGTTGTTATTGATTACAAGAACGAATTTTTTGAAATGGTTAATCCGGAAATAATTAGCATGGAAGGATTGGAATCTGATGTGGAGGGATGTCTCTCACTTCCCGGACTAAGCGGAATTGTACCAAGAGCTCTAGCGGTAAAAGTAAAATATCAAGACAGAGATGGAAACGAGCATATCATTGAAAGAAGCGGCGCGCTTGCCCGATGCTTTCAGCACGAAATAGATCATCTGGATGGAATTCTATACATTGACAGAATGGAAGTTGACCAAATGACACATTTGGAAAGTGGAAATAAAGTTACCATTGAAGAGGCAATTCGGATAATCACAAATAAATAGAATACAATAAGCTTGTTGTTTCTGAACTTTTGTAATTTTGTACAAGGATATGAATTAACTGTAATTCATAATACAATTGTGTAACTCGCTTTTAAGGTAATGATGGCTTTCTCGTGCCGAACAGCTTTTCTTTTGTTGATCTTGTTGGTTCTAAGGATTAACATCTTCTCTCAATCGAGTTTCTCCAACTCCGAAAAAACAAAACAACTAAACAAACTCTATCAAAACCTTTCGTTGCAGAATAGTCTTTCGCATGAAGTCCGCTTAAAAAATGCTGAATCAACAATTAGATTAGCTAGAGAATTGAATAATCAATTCATTCTTGCAAAAGCGCTCAATTACGTTGGAAAAATAGTAAACCGGGAAAGGAACGCTGAAAAATCCCGTAAGGTATTAACCGAAGCGCTTACTATAAGTAAAAACATAAAAAATGAATACCTGGAAGCCGAAACAGAAATATCGCTCTGCGATTTTTATAGAATAACAATCAATAAACCGGATTCGGCTCTGGTGGTTGCAAAACGCGCTTACTCTATTGGGCAATCACTAAACGATACAATTATAATTAGAAACGCTGGCTTAAGTTTAGTGCTTACCTATACCAGCCTTCACGATCCAATTAACACCATACGATTTGCAAAAACAACTCTAGCATATTGCAATAATGATAAAGCGGTTCAATCCGGAGTTTATAATCAATTGGCAATTGTGTACGGAGATGCCGGCGATTTGCGAGAATCAATTAAGTATCAAGAACTGTCTTTGCAGATTGCAGATGAAAGCAAAAGTTATATGCAAATGGCTTCTCTGATGAATAGCATTGCCGGTTCACATGCGCAGCTGATGGAATTTGGTGAAGCAATAGAGTTTCATAAAAAGGCGCTAGATATATACACAAAGGTAAAAGAAGTATTCGGTATTGCTTACACATACAATTTGATGGGTATGACTTTTCTTTCAGCTAAACGTTCTGCGGAAGCAATTAAGAATTTTAAAGAAGCGATTGCACGGTTTACTCGAATTGATTCAAAGCAGCAATTGGCTTTTGCTCAATCCAACCTTGCAACGGAATATTTGAATAGCGGGAAAATTGACTTGGCGGGCAGTTACATTCTCGGAGCAATTAAAAATGCAGAAGCAATAAATGATGAGCTCGCAATGGGAGATGCTTATGCAACAGCCGGTCAATACTACCGCAAAAAAGGAATGATTGAGAAATCGATTTCTTATCTTGAAAAAGCTGTTCGGTGTGCAAGAAATATTAATAATCCGCATATGCTTCAATCTGTTTACGAACAGCTTTCGAATAGTTACAACGAAAAAGGAGATGCTAAAAATGCGCTGGCATTTCTTCAGCAGAAAAATGCTATTGCCGATACAATTGCCCGCCAGAATGCTCAGCGTGCGTACATCGAAATGATGGTTAAGTATGAAACGAATAAAACCAAAGAAGAAATTTCTAAGGCGAAGAATAATTTGAGTAAGCTCAAAACTGAATCTGAGCAGAAAGATATTATAGTCTGGGGAATTGTAATTGGAAGCGCTTTTCTAATATCTGTTTTCTTGTTCATTTACTGGAAAAAACTTTCTGCTCTTCTTAACCGTTACAAAATGATAAGCAGAAAACCGTTCGCTGATGGAAGAAATATCAAAGCGGTTCTAAAAGCCATTGATGAAAATAAATCTGAAGCGAACCAAATAGACAGCAACTCTCTTAAAACATTTGTTGAAAGATTATCTGAACTAGTGGAAAAAGAAAAATTATATCTTAATAGTGAATTGACTCTAAGCGAAGTGGCAAAACTGTTAACAACAAATACAGCTTTTCTATCGAAAGCCGTTAATCAGCATTACGATATGAATTTTAGCAACTATCTGAACAAATTTAGAATTGAAGAAGCGAAACGTTTGATAGATGAGGGCAGACAAGACGTTATGACTTTTGAAGGAATTGCCAATAGCTGCGGATTCGTTTCCCGCTCTTCGTTCAACCAAGCATTTAAAAAATTTACCGGAATGACTCCCACGGAGTATTCTGAGCTAAAAAAATATTCAGAGTAAAAGTCTGTAATAAAAACCTCCAAATTCTCCCTCAATCATTGATTTGATTTATAAATCGCTCCAACGATTTATTGTTTTGCCGCAATCCTTACTATTTATTTACGCCCACAAAAAATCACCTCAAAAATGAAATTCATAAAAAGAAATCTCGCGGTTGCTTTCTTTATGCTTATTGCAGTGTTTCTTTCTTGCACGGAAGAAATTAAGATGATTGATTGTCCGTTAAATGATGAGGCTTTAGTTGTAGATAAATATTGGGGCAAAATAGTTGATATGCGTGATCGAATTAAGAAAGCCGAAGCGGGAAACCAACTGCAAACCCAACTCGATCTAAACCGGGATCTCAATCAGCTCATTCTAAGAATGAATCAATCGCTTATGGAATGTTCTAAGCAGTATCCGGCAGGTGAAAGTATCCGTTTTGAACAAGAAGAAGCCAAATCAAATTATCTGGTTCAAGATGTTAAAGTTTTGGGATGCAGACTAAATGATGAAGAGATGGAGATTGAAACATTTCTATTAGCAAAAGTTTGGGTTGTCGGTAAAGGGAAAAATTCTTTACACGGGATTCTGATTGATGATCGAAATAACAAGCTTGCTGATGTGCGATTCACTTTTGCAAACGACTTTCCGGAAGAGAACAAGACTTTTAACATAGTAGCGCATCCGGGAAGCTTTCACATAATCAAGAATTGTGTAAAAATCATATTCGATGATGCTTCATAAATAAATATAAAGAGCATTACAACTAATTCATTCAACAAAATAAGGATGAGGAATTTATGGAAACCATGCAAGCAGAAGTAAAGAGTCTATCTTTTCATGTTTCAACCAAAACAGATTTTAAAGGTTTTTTAGAAACCGAAAACGGCAAGACGTTAATGGATAAATGGAATCAAGCTTACAAGATTTCCCGATTTGTGTTCTGGGGATCTGTTGGTTTGGTAATAGCGTTAATACTGTTCTATTGGCTATCGGAAGGTTTTTTTAGCGGTCTATTAATGGGTTTTCTTTTCGGCGCAATTGCATTTGCCGTTAATTGGATTGTAGATAAGTATGTAGCTCATCATCAGAACAAATATTATGGCGGTAGATGGGATTACGGTATTAAGATAGCGGAGGCATTATCGCGCGTATTGGGAACAAGTTATTATTCGTTTTATGTTGGAGAAATCTTCTTCTACTCAGGACAGTTAAGCGCGTTACTTGGCGTTGAAAGCGGCAAGGTTATGGTCTATCAAAAAGAAAACGTTAAAGAAGTTTCTTTAGAACACCGCCATTTGGGAAGCACATCAACTTCTACTTCAACTTCAAAACACAGCGGAAGCGCAACAGCTTGGACAAACTCCTATGCAACATATAGCGGTAAAACCAAAACAAAGACAACAACGCAAACCGTAGAGCACTATCAATGGTGTTTGGATATCTACAGCAACTTAACCGAGTTCCCTAAAATGTCTTTGGTCTTTAGCGATAGTGAAGAAGACATGGCTAAACAAATTTACGCGGTAGTAAAACCATAACTAAACTAATTGCAAAAGGAGTTAGAAATGAAATCGTTAATTAAAGTACTCGCTGCATTATCAGCATTTATACTTTTCTCAGTTGTAAGTGAAAATATAGTTGCCGGAGGAAATGTTAAAAACGAATTCCTTGGAGAATATCCTTCGTTACTAAAAAATTATGCGAGCAAGATGGAAAAGTTGGAAGCAGATATTAAAAATAAAAAAGCAAGCAGAGATGTTGATGCATTAATGAAACTTGCGAAACAAAAAAAGGAATTAGAGAAAGAATTCAAGACAAAAGTTGATGAATATGCAAAGTCTTTTAAGTTTCCTAAAGCAATTCTGCTTCAACATTCAGAAGGAAGCCCGTTAAAGATTAATGGTGTGAAAGTAAAAGCAGCTACTTCAGCCGCGCTTTCGTTTGAAATCGATGCCGTACTGAATAAGGATATTAAAACAGGGTATGGCGGGTTTGAAAGAATATTGATTGTTTACCTCAAAGCAGTTGATGCAAATGGCAACGCAATTCCAAAATCATATACTAATTCTTCCAGAACAAATACGGATATGAAAGGGGGAACGGCATTAAGTTTAACAGTTGCTTGGAACAATGAGCGAGCTCAAAACTTTGAAAACTTTGCCAAGCTGGTTCAAGTTACAGAAGCGGAATATCAAAAAAATAAATGAATATGGTGAATTACTTTGCAAGCCCTTGCTGAGAACAACGAGGGATTTATTGTTTAACTAAAAAGGAATGTTTATGAAATATTTTAAGTCGGCTATTAGCTTTTTCGTTATGATTCTTCTCGTTGCAAATTTTTCAAATTCGTTTTGTCAGAGTAATAAGAATTCCGGAAAAGAAACCAATTTTTGCAAACCATTAAACAAAAAAATAATGCGAGTTGGTTTTACTTTTCTTGCTTATGGTAAACTCGAACACGAATCCGTTGATTCCTTTGAAGATTTAACTTACAAAAAAGAAGAAGTTGATGAAAGTGTTATGAGTGGAACAGAGTCGCAATATGTTTCTGAAGACCAAATTACGGATGTAAAAGTTTCGTGTATTGGCAATTCATTCACTGCTTCTTGTACAGCCTATAAGGATGAACAAGGTAATAGCGGCTTGATGACAATTACCGGAACATTTTCAAAGGATGGTAAAATGATTGAGAATTGCAAGGTTTCTTACGAAGGTTCTCCCGGTACCGGCAATTACCGTAAAGTAGAACACCGTTACTCGTTTGAAGTGAAGAACATACCAAGCGAAAGAATTCCGGATACTTGGAAGAGAACTTACACGATTGATAATTCCGAAACCAAGCATGATATGTTTCTCGATTTAAAGTATTACGAGAAAAAATTTAATGGTAGCGATTACTATATGGCAGACAAAATGATTGCTGTTGATCAAAGCAATCGAGGTAATAGGTTTGCAATAACATTTTACTATGTAAAATAATTATTGCTAAGTCTGCTCAATTTAGCAAGCTGGCATTAAAAAAAGAGCGGCTCTAAGCCGCTCTTCTATTGCCTAATGCCTATTAACTATTTACTGCTTTTACGCTTTGCCAGCGCTTCCAAGAACATTAACAACTTTATGTTTGTAAAGTTCTTTCAACGAATCGCGGGCTGGCCCTAAATATTTACGCGGATCAAACTCAGCCGGATTGTCATTGAATGCTTTGCGGACAGCAGCAGTCATTGCTAAACGTCCGTCGGAATCAATATTAACTTTGCAAACTGCGGAAGCAGCAGCTCTTCTTAACTGTTCTTCCGGAATTCCAACAGCGTCTTTCAACTTTCCGCCATTACTGTTGATAATTTTTACTAGCTCAGCCGGAACAGAAGAAGCGCCGTGGAGAACAATTGGGAAGCCCGGAATTCTCTTTTCGCATTCTTCAAGAATATCGAAACGGAGTGGCGGAGGAACAAGAATACCATCTGCGTTACGTGTGCATTGTTCCGGAGTGAATTTGTTTGCGCCGTGCGAAGTACCAATTGAGATTGCTAAAGAATCAACGCCGGTTTTCTTAACAAAATCTTCAACTTCTTCCGGCTTTGTGTAGTGTGTAACTTCACTGCTAACGTCATCTTCAATACCGGCAAGAACGCCAAGTTCACCTTCAACGCTAACATCATATTTGTGAGCGTATTCAACAACTTGTGCCGTTAGTTCAACATTCTTATCGTAAGGATGATGTGAACCGTCAATCATTACGGAAGAGAAACCGCTTTCGATGCAAGATTTGCAGAGTTCAAAAGTATCGCCGTGGTCTAAGTGAAGTACGATTGGAATATCAAAACCTAATTCATGCGCATAATCAACTGCGCCTTTTGCTAAATGTTTTAGCAAAGTTTGGTTTGCATATTTACGTGCACCGCTGGAAACTTGAAGAATAACTGGAGATTTTGTTTCAACGCATGCGCCGATAATTGCTTGTAACTGTTCAAGATTGTTAAAATTGAAAGCCGGAATTGCATATCCGCCTTTTACGGCCTTTGCAAAAAGGTCTTTGGAATTAACCAATCCTAGTTCTTTGTAAGTGATCATATCTTTCGCCATTTGTTAATTAAAAAATTCATATTTCTCGCCGGAAGTATAAAAAATTATGCAATCCTTTCAAAGAAACCGGTTATAACAGATCGAGATTTACAACAACGCCAATATGAAAAGAGAAGAAATCTGTTTTGGATTTCTGTGCTGCAAATACCGGCTCGCCGTTGGCTTTTACATACAACAAGCTTTCTTCTGTTAGATATTCTGCTTCTGTTCCAAATAAATAACGGGCTTTCAAATCAAGATAAATTGCTTCAACGTTTTCCGATTCACCGGAAATTTTAAATAATATTCCCGCACCACCGCCATAGTTCCAAGTAAAATCATCGTAATTGGTTGAAGTAGCAATTTCTTCATTCCCATTTTCGTTTCGGACAGTTGAAGTAGTGAAAATATATGAGCCGCCGAATAATCCTTCTACGTAAGGCCGGACTGTTCCGAAGAATGGACTTATCTGCATTAACAAATGCAGATTTGCTAAGCTGTTAGTTCTATTTAAATTTAGATAAACACCCGGAAAACCATACCAAGGTCTGCGTTCATCAATTTGTCCATAAACCAAGTAGCCAAGATCGAAACCGATTGTGAAAGGTCTTGACGGAGTTGGTGTCCAGAAAGTTCCTTGCAACTGTCCGCCGAAGCCCATTTTGTCAACATTAGCTCTAAATTCTCCTTGCGGATAGCCAAGCATAAAACTTCCGCCTACTGTCTGAGCAAAATTAACTGTGCCTAATGCAAGGAATAAGATAATTAGTAACTGCTTTTTCATTTTTTTTCTCCATTAATGATTTATTTGTGCAATGTAACTCAAGATCCATACCACTAAGGAAATACAATCGCTAGCTCAAAATACAACTTTCAAAAAGTAGTGTCCACAGAATTGGATTGTAACAGTCTATTTTGGAAGTCATCAAAATCAATTTCTACTGCGCCAAACATTTTTAAATGATCTGTTTGGTATTGAACATCCAGCAGAACAAAGTTCTTTGCGCGCAAGTGCTCAATCAGTTTTATCAATGCACATTTGGATGCTTGCGAGACTTTCGAAAACATTGATTCGCCGAAGAAAGCTCCTTTGTAAGAAACACCATATAATCCGCCAACAAGGTTTTCGTTTTGATAAACCTCTACCGAATGAAGATGCCCAAGATTTTGCAAACCTTTGTAAGATTCTATTAGCTCTTCTGAAATCCAAGTCGTTTCTCTATCAGCACAGTTTCTAATAACTTCTATCATAGCCGTATCAATTTTGTAAGTGAAGCCGGAATCGTAGTAAAATTTCTTTAGCGAGCGGGGAAAATTAAAACTATCAAGCGGAATTACCGTGCGTATTTCCGGTAAATACCAATTGATCTTTTGGTCTTCATCAGCCATTGGAAAAGCACCGTGAGCGTACATCAAAATCATGTATTCCGGCTTTAGTAAATCTTTTTCTGTTGGCTGTCGCTTCCTATTCATGCGCCTTTACTTCATAAGAAATAATATCGTAACCTTTTTTAGTTTCGAGTCCGGCAAAGACAATTCCAATAAAAACGAAAGTCATTCCAAGAAGAAAGGTTGTTATTATTAAAAAGTTTAGTTTGCCGAGTGAGAGTACGGAAGTAACTCCAAGAATGAGCGATGTAGTAACAAACAAAGCAACGGATGTTGTGTAGCTAAGTACCGTATTGCGGACAAGCTTTGCACGGTAAGTCAAGGCTTTAATTTGAATAGCGATGCTTTCGAGGCGTACGTTATCATCTGTGGTTGGAGCTTTTTCCCCTATTTTTGTCATCAAGCGGCGCTTCTCTTCGTTCAACAATCTAATTCTATTTACTACCAAAGAATATTTGTTGTTGATTCCAAGAAGTAACAAGCCGCATGCGCTTATCATAACTGCCGGCGCAAGCATAAGCTGAATAATTTGTACAGCGTTAAGTGTCATACTTCCAAATAAGTCCATAATTCTTTTCCTTTTTTCTCATCCCTCGGCAAGCTCGGGATGACAATTTACACTTGTTTAATTTTCAATGCTGTCATGGTGAGCCCGCCGAACCATGACTATCTTTTTATTTTTAGATCAAGCCATTTTTCTAGAGTAGAATAAATTAACTCTTTGTTTTCCGGATCGAAACTTCTAATACTTGTTCCGTGATGACCACCTTTGCAAACCATCTTTAAAGCGTTTGTCTTCCCGCTAAGAACAACAGAAGTTGCCGACCAAGTATCAAGTTCGCCATATATGAAAATCATATTGCGGCTGTTCGTCTGGAGCCACTCATTAACATCTTTTAATAAACTTCCGTCAAATTTTGGTCTAAGTTCTTTTGGAATCCAAAAGATGCTTGAACCGTCTTTAACTTCCGTAAGTAAATCTTTAAACGGCTCAAGATCATAATCGTAATAACCAATTTCTTTATAGAATTGAATGTAAGAAGGCAAGAACTGCTGAACACCTTGCTCGGTGTACCAACTATAGCCGTTTACTTTTTTCATGTGTTCGAAAAGAACTTTTGCTTCTGCGTTTGGCAAAGGAACTTCTTCACATTTAGCTGCGCCATATTGCCAAAAAGTAAAAGAATATTCGAGAACCCAAATTTCGTAAAGGAAGTCCCAATCAAATGCTAATTGCAAATTCATAGCTTCAACATCTTTCATCAGAAATGGCATAATTTCATCCCGTCTCTGCAAAAATGCTCTTTGATAATCTAAGATTTTCTTTCGGCAATCATCGCTTCCTACTGTCTTTAGAAATTGAGTAATGCGAGGATCTTCCATAGAATAATTAACCGGAGCTACATATGGAACAGCAACATCTACATCATCCGGATAAAACCGTTTATAGAAAACAGTAGTTTGTCCGCCTTTGCTGATACCGGTACTTATCCATTTACCGGTATAAATCTTTTTGAGAAGCTGAACGATTGAGTGATGATCTGCAGCAGCTTGCTTTACAGTCAAGTAATTCCAATCAATTTTTTCCGGAACTGAAGCGCCAAAGTATCGGTGTTCAACCAACACTTGATTGCCTTGTAATACTCTGGTTAACTCATAAGGTCTGTTGAAATCTGCCGAATAACCTTCTAATGCGAGAACGGTGGGAAGGTTTTCATTTCTGTGAAGCAAGTAAACTTTTTGTTTGAAAGTCTCACTCTTGGGATTATTGTGATCAACCGGCTGTGAAATCATTATCATGTAACCTTCGCTGAAAGTTGTATCCGTCTTAATCGAAGTTACGCTTACAACTTCCTTAAACGATTTTAGCTTTTTGTAAAGTTCGGTTTCTTGTTGAGGTAAAACTGATGAAGAAATAAATAAGAACGCGATGAGCAACAGAAAGTATTTTTGTAGTTTCATATTCAATCCAATTTTTTGCTTGTCCAAATTTATAAAGATGAAGTCTGAAATCATTAAAGAAATTTGGCTATTTTAAAGAGAGGAATTCGCTATGAAATTTTCAGAAATAAAATCGGCATTGATAAGTAAAACAGTCGGCATTGCCGGCTGTGGCGGACTTGGATCTAACTGCGCAGTTGCCTTAGCACGAGTTGGTATAGGAAAGCTCATAATTGCAGATTTTGATGTAATTGAAGAAAGTAATCTTAACCGTCAATATTTTTTCTTTGATCAAATTGGAAAGTACAAGGCGCCAGCACTCAAAGAAAATCTTCTCCGAATCAATCCTAATGTTATTGTTGAAGATCATGTTGCTAAACTTTCTCCTAAAAATATTTTGGAGTTATATAAAGACTGCGATGTAATTGTGGAAGCATTCGATAAAGCTGAAATGAAGGAAATGATTATTGAAACGGTACTTCTCGAGTTTCCGCAGAAACAGATTGTTTGTGGAGTTGGTCTTGCCGGCTGGGGTGGCAACAACTTGATCAAAACCGAAAAGTACCGCAATCTTTTTATTATTGGTGACCGCTCAAGCGAAACTAGCGAAGAAAATCCTCCGCTAGCACCACGTGTTGGTGTTGTTTCCAACATGATGGCAAATGTAGTTTTAGAAATATTACTTGGTAAGGACAAATGAAAATAACTTTGAATAATAATATAGAAGTAATTGAAACCGCCGAAGACACTTTAACTATCAATCAGCTCTTACAAATCAAAAAGTATTCCTTCAAGAATTTGGTAGTAAAGATTAATGATGAGTTAGTTAAGCGCGACAGCTACGATCAAGCAAAATTTACAGATGGCGATAAAGTAAACGTCATTCATATGATAAGCGGTGGATAACAGCCCATCCCTCCGGAGGAGTCCTTCGGACAATCCTTCCCAAAGGGAAGGGCTTTTTGGAGCTTTGAAATGGAAACGAAAGTTGGTTTCTACTCTTCACAAGGAATTCATAATCTAACATCAAAAGAAGCATTCGCTTTGTGCGAGGAAGGCGCTTTACTTCTCGACATTCGTGAAGAGTACATGAATCTTTACAAACGCTTTGGTGTAAAGAACGAAATCCAAATTCCTAAAAGTCAGCTCGAACAAGAACTCCCTAAATTGCCTAATGATAAGATCATCATAGTTGCAGATGCTTCGGGCATCTTTAGCAAAGAAGCTTGCCTATTGTTAATTAAGAATGGATTTGAGAAAGTAGAAAATCTTGCTGCCGGAATTGTTGAATGGGAACAAGATGGAATGCCATTAGTTTTTGATAACAAAGAAAAACTTTCCGGTTCATGTATGTGTCAGTTGAAACCAAGGAATGCTTAAAAAGAAATAAAAGCCCATCCCAACCCTTCCCAAAGGGAAGGGCTTTTTAAAATTCGGTCGAGGTATTTAATCCCCGACCCTAGTTATAAAGTTGTAACCCGCGATGCAAGCGTCGGGGAATTAGCAAATAAAGCTGATATAAAATAAAAGCCTCTGCAAATTACAGAGGCTTCTTAATTTTGGCGTTCTCCCCCTTTGGGGGAGAAAAAGAGGGGGCTTTTATTTCAATCTCCATTCACCTTTGTCATATTTAGTGCGGAGCTCAACTAATTCCGGCAAGTCCATTCCAATCTCTTTCAAGAATTCAAGTTTAGGAACGCCGTTTTCATCCCAGCCGCGTCTTTTGTAAACCGCATCTTTTAATTGTTCGTAGCGGTTTTCTCTATACTGTCTCAACACTTTTTGTTTTTCTTCGGTCGTTTTTCCTTCCGGATCAAAACCGATAGTTTCTTTAAGCTGTTTATCATAACGTTCTTGGCGAGATTCATATTCTTCTTTTGTAACGGGACCAGCAGCACGGAAAGGCTGAGCATCCCATTTTCTTGTTCCAAAACCTCTGCGCAAGTTGAACATTCTTTGATAGTTGTAAACTCTTTCGGAATCGCGGATGAGCTGATGCTTATCAAATTCTCTTCCGGTTACAGCTTTGTAGATTGTTACGTAGTTATCAACATGTTCCGGAACTTTTGCCGGTTCGGACGTTTCTGCATTGTTAGCCGGTTCAACATCATTCCACGGAAGTTTGCACAAGCCAACCAATCCAAACCAAGTTCTGAACATTGGGAAGTAGTGAAGCGCTTCGGCTTTGTTTTCAAAAGAAGGAATCTGATTGTTAACCATATCCATGAAGATTAGCCAAGCTTCATCATGTTGCGGACCTTTATTTGTAAGCGCGAAACCGCCTTGCTGAGCAAGCGATTCTTTTGAAACGTACTCTGAATACTCGAGACCTTTGTTTTCCATTCCAATATCTTGAAGGAATTGAGGATCGCCCCAGCCGTTAGCGCCAAACATTTCTTTCATTTTGCGAACACCAAGTCCGGCAACTTTACCAAAACCTTCTCCGCGAGCTAACTGATGCAAAAGCTCCATCGCGTTATCAGCATTTCCAAAATTCAATTTTAATCCGCCGGTGCGCTCTTCGTTCAAAATTCCATTTTCAAAACATTCCATCACAAAAGCGAGAAGAGTTCCCCAAGTGATTGTACAGATTCCATAAGTATCACAATAAAAGTTTGCTTCAACAATATAATCGGGATTATAAATTCCACAATTGGAGCCCAGTCCGCCGGCGTTCTCATATTCAGGTCCATCTACAATTACACTTTGATCTTTATAAGGTCCGGTACGCAGAACATAATTGTTAACACCTTTTGCACAGCTCATGTGGCAGCCGAGCCAGCAGCCGTCCGGTGTGCCTTGCGCAAACATTGCTTTCCAAACTTCGGAATTAATTTTACCCGCTTCTTTGTGGCTTCCAAATTTGTAATTGTGTGTCGGTAATAAATCATAGTCGTTCATAATTTCAACTAAGTGAGCAGTTCCCTTAGTTCTCATTTCGCACTGCTTGTCATCAAGCTCTTTAATTTCTTTATTAAAACGTTGACCCCGTTCCATGATAGCTTTCATATCAGCTACTTTGTTCATGTCCCCTTCAACTTTTGGGACTAGAGCAACAAGCGCTTTAATATTTTTCTTACGGAAAACAGTTCCTATGCCGCCCCGTCCGGCTTGTTTCAAACGAACACGCTGCTTCTTTTTATCATAGAAGCTAAAGTTTAGCATTCCGATTAAAGAATGATCTGCAGCGGTTCCGGATGAAACAACGGCAATTTTCATTTTGTCGGATTCATTCGGACAATACATTTCCGTCAGCATTTCGGCAAGTTCGTGGCTGTCAATTGGATCTGCCGGAGCTTCTTCAATTCTAATAGTTCCACCGTTGCGTCCATCTATAATTACAATTATTTCTTTCTCGGAAATTCCTTGAAGCTCAATAGCATCGAAGCCGCAGATTTTTAAGAAGGGACCAAACCATCCGCCCACGTTGCTGTCCATTGCGGAATCTGTTTGCGGAGAAATTGTAACAACCAAAGATTTTCCAGTTCCGGAATATTGAGTGATGCCGCAAATGGGTCCGCCGGAAATTACAATTTCATTCTCCGGATCATTCCACTTTGTATCCGGTGTTGTTGCGTCCCACAAGAATTTTAATCCGTATCCCTTTCCGCCAATGAATTTTTCTTTTACAATAGCGGGAATATCTTTAATAGTAATTTCTTTTGATCCGACATCTATATGAAGCGATTTATCCGTATAGCCTCTTTCCAGAGACGTAATCTCATACTGAAATTCTTTTATTGTTTTGCGTGCTTCTAGTACTTCTGAAAGATTCATACAAAATCTCCGTTGGCTTTTTTGTTTTACATTTTTGAACAAAAAGTTGTGTGAAAATATAGCAATCAATAAAACCAAACCAAAAGGTACTTTTTATTCAATGCGAAATTTATAATTGAGAGATTGCGTCGAAAACACTTAATTGTTACACTTACTGTAACAAAAAAGAGCTCTATGTCATCTTCAGTAAAACTTTCAACAGCTGTGAAAGCGCTTTGCCATTTGGCTAAAGTATTTCCAGATACACAGAACAGCAACGAGATTGCTGAGGCAATTGGCGTGAATGCTTCTAAGCTGAGACAAATAATGTCCTCGCTGTTAAAAGCTGAGATTGTCGGCAGCAGCAAAGGCGCAAGCGGCGGGTTCTATCTATTGCAAGACTTTACAGAGTTGAGTTTGTTCGAGATATATTCGGCGTTGGAAGATAGAAAGATTATGGATTTTGATGTTGCCGATGCAAGCAAAGCTAAAGACTCCGAAATGAACGGCTACAACAATTACTTCTACGATTTCTACGCTAAGATTCAAAATCAGATTGAAGAGGAAATGAAGAACACAAAACTGAAAAGTATAAAAGGTGTTTACGATGAAGCGAACAAATAGAATTGCGTTTCTTGTTGCAATGCTCGGAATGGCTTTCTCTTTTAAACTTATGGCGCAAACCAATAATCAGCTGATAATTTTCCATGCGGGAAGCCTTACCGTTCCTTTTGAGAAAATTATTAAAGGATTTGAGAAGGAGAATCCCGGCGTTGAAGTGTTGAAGGAAATTGCAGGAAGCCGTGAATGTGCGCGAAAGATTTCCGAACTTAAGAAACCATGTGATGTTTTTGCTTCTGCAGACTACTTGGTGATTGATCAACTACTCATTCCAAACTATGCTGATTGGAATTTGAAGTTTGCAACAAACGAAATGACGATTACGTATACTCCAAAATCCAGAAGAGCGAAAGAGATTAACCAAAAAAACTGGGCGGAAGTTCTACTAGATGAAAAAGTTAACATTGGTAGAGCTGATCCAAATGCCGATCCTTGCGGCTACAGAACTGTTTTATCTATGAAGCTGGCGGATTTGTATTACAAGAAAGGTTTATCGCAGAAAATATTAAGCAAGGACAATGAATACATTCGTCCTAAAGAAGTCGATTTATTGGCGCTTCTTGAAGCCGGGGAAGTGGATTACATTTTTCTATACCGCTCGGTAGCTGAACAGCATGGATTGAAATATTTAACTCTGCCCGATCAAGTAAATTTGAAAAAGGCTGAACTAGAAGAACATTACAAGCAAGTGAGTACAGAATTAAGTGGAAAGAAACCGGGAGAAAAAGTTACTCAAGTTGGTTCATCGATGGTTTACGGAGTTACAATTCCTAAGAATTCGCCCAATCCGGAATTGGCAAGAAAGTTTGTTCAGTATTTAATGAACAAGAAAAAAGGATTGAAAGTAATGCAAGAAATGGGGCAGCCGGTTGTTGTGCCATCCGTTTGCAATAATTACGATAAGCTCCCGAAAGAACTAAAACAGTTTGCTAAAGGAAAATGATTAACGCATTCAAAAATATTTCTGGGATGAGATTAACCTTTACATTCCTCGGCGGAATTGTGTTGCTATTTATCTTGGCTCCAATTGCCGGAATGTATTTCCATACATCGATTGGGTCAATAACAAATGCAATCGGCGATGAAGAAGTACGTGACAGCGTTTGGTTGAGTTTGTGGACATCAATGGCTGGAACAATTTTGTTTTCATTCTTTGCAATTCCACTCGCTTATATGCTTGCGCGCAAAAACTTTCCGCTGAAAAGTTTGGTTAACGGAATAATTGATTTGCCGATTATCATTCCACACTCTGCTGCGGGAATTGCTGTTCTAGGTTTACTGACAAGAGACAGCTGGCTTGGACGTGGAGCGGAAGTATTTGGAGTGAAATTCATTGGCAATCCGGCTGGAATAATAATGGCGATGGCATTCGTAAGCATTCCGTTTCTAATTAATGCGGCGCGAGATGGATTTGCTGCTGTTCCGGAAAGGCTGGAAAAAGTAGCACTAACATTAGGGGCTTCTCCAATTAGGGTTTTCTTTACGATCTCACTTCCACTTGCTTGGCGCTCAGTTTTGTCTGGTTTCATTCTTATGTGGGCACGTGGCTTAAGTGAGTTCGGTGCGGTAATTATTGTTGCTTATAATCCAAAGACGGCCCCGGTCTTAATTTTTGAAAGATTTACTTCTTATGGATTAAAATATTCTGTTCCGGTAGCAGCGTTGTTTGTGGCGGTGTGTCTTGGACTTTTTATCATGCTAAGATTAATCAAAAAGAAAAGCTGATGCTGAAGTTGGAAAACATATCGTTGCGTGTTGGCGAATTTGAATTAAAGAATATCAGCTTTGAAGTTGATCGCGGTGATTACTTTGTGATTCTCGGCTTATCCGGTGTTGGTAAAAGTTTACTGTTGGAATCAATTGCCGGATTAATAAACCCAACTAGCGGAAAAATATTTTTACGTGGCGAAGAAATTACCTCAAGGAAAATTCAGCAAAGAAAAGTCAGTATCGTTTATCAAGACGCAGATTTGTTTACGCATTTATCTGTTTTTGAAAACATAGCATATCCATTAAAGAGCAATGGTGGAAAGAATATAAAAACAAGAGTTCTTGCTTGTGCCGAAAAAGTTGGTGCAACTGAGTTTCTTTCCCGTAAACCGGAAACACTTTCCGGCGGAGAGTATCAGCGTGTTTCTTTAGCAAGAAGTTTAGCGGCTGACAACGATATTTTTCTACTTGACGAACCGCTAGCATCGCTCGATTCAAAATCTAAAAGTGAATTGAGAATGCTGCTACGCCAACTTAACCGTAGTGGAATTACAATCGTCCACGTAACTCACGATTATGAAGAAGCAATTTCGCTTGCAACAAAAATAGGAGTAATGGAAAAAGGTGCGCTTGTTCATATCGCCTCACCGGAAGAGATTTTTCGCCATCCTAAATCAGAGTTTGTAGCTCACTTTATCGGCACAAAAAATTTCTTTAGAGGAAATTTGAATACTATTCCTCAAAGTGATCTAAAAGAATTCTCTACCAACGGAACAAATATTTTTTGTTTAACTGATGTTGAGGATGGAGAAGTGTTTCTGACACTTCAGCCGGAAGAAATTAGTATTTCAACCGAGACAGAAAAGGGAAGCAGCAGAAATCATTTCAAAGGAAAGATTATAGACATTGCGCCGGCTAAAGTTGGATTTGAAATTACAGTGAATATCGGAACTGAATTAATCGCACTTATTTCCGGTGATTCTAAAAATGAATTGAAACTTGAAATAGGAAAAGAAGTCTGGGTGAACTTCAAAGCATCATCATGTAAAATCTATAAATGAGGAAAAATGAAAAGAGTATTACTTGCATTAGTGTTATTAGCTTTGCCAATCTTTGCGCAAGACAAAACCGAATCTTCTCCAAGTTTTTTTGATGACTCGGAACTAAAAGAATACTCGCTAAAAAGCATTATGGTGGAAGGAGAAGTTGAAAATCCCGGAGCTGTTGATCTGACTTTGCTTCCGGTAAATAGTTTTCCGGGAAAGAATGTTCTTTATGGGAAGGATAAAAATAAATTTATCGGTTCTTACTTTTTTAGCGGCTACTCTTTGTTCGATATTATTAATCAGAAGAAAGTAAATAAAGCTAACGAAGCTGAATTCAAACCTGCCGTTGATATGTACGTTGTTGTTGAAAACGACAAAGGTGAAAAAGCAGTTTTTAGCTGGGGAGAATTGTTCTACGCTAAAGACAATTTTCGAACAATAATTACAAAATCGGTCCGCGCAATTAATCCATCTAAAATGAAAATGAAATGGCCTTTACCGGAGGCGCCTATTTTGGTTAGCGGCAACGATGCGTTTAACTTTCGCACTATCACCAATCCTACAAAAATTACAATCAAGTCTTTCGCCGGAACATATTCTAAAGAGAGAATCAAAGAAATTTATACTCCGGAGTTTATGGTTACGAGTCCGACTGAAAACGTTGTGGTTAAAGATATTTCTGGAATTGAAAAGAGAAAATTTCGCGGCCTTGGTTACGGACATGGAATGGGCTGGAAAGGTGTTGATGAAGTGGAAGGATTTGTTTTTAAAGATGTTCTGAAAAACCATATTAAGATTGATGAAAAACAAATCGCATCAACCGTGCTTTGTGTTTCTGCAAAAGATGGATACAGAGTAACATACAGTTTAAGTGAAATTGTAAACAGAAACGATATGAACGATTTTCTATTGATTGAAGAAAACGGCTCACTAGAAAAAGGGAAATATAATTTATTTGCTACGCCGGATTTTTTTGTTGATCGCAATGTCCGTTCCGTTGAAAAAATTGAAATACTTAATGTGAAATAAAGGCTGCAAAATGATTACTTACGAACAAGCTCTTGAAATAGTAAAGGCGAATACTCATCTGCTTGCAACAGAAGAAGTAGAGATGATGGAAAGTCTGAACCGAGTTTTGCGCGAAGATATTCTATCGGATATGAATATGCCGCCGTTTGATAAATCTGCAATGGATGGTTACGCTTGCAGAAGAGAAGACATCGCGAATGAGCTTGAGGTAGTAGAAACAATACAAGCCGGTTATCAGCCGAAATTTGAGATTGGCAAAAATCAATGCGCCAAAATTATGACTGGCGCAATGATTCCAAAAGGCGCTGATTGTGTAATAGTTGTTGAGGAAGTGGATGAACTTTCCGTCAACAAAATAAAATTTCGAAAAGACAAGACAGCGAATAACATTTGCTATAAAGCTGAAGATGTTATTGTAGGACAAAAATTAATTCCTGCCGGAACTAGAATTACTGAAAAGGAAATTGCTTCGCTGGCTCTCACCGGGTGCGCCGGGCCGATTGTAAGTATCAAACCTAAAGTTGGAATTATTACTACCGGAGATGAAATTGTTGAGCCGGGAACGGCACCTAAAGAATCTCAGATAAGAAACACCAACGCATATCAATTAATTGCTCAATGCGAAGGCTTTGGCTGCAACACGAACTACTATGGAATTGTGAAAGACACTGAAGAAGAAATTTCCGCTGCGATTATCAAAGCGAAACAAGAATGCGATTTGATTTTGATAACCGGAGGTGTTTCGATGGGAGAATATGATCTTGTTCCGGCAGTATTAAAGAAGACCGGATTCGAATTACTTTTCGAGAAGGTAGCTGTTCAACCGGGTAAACCAACTGTATTTGGGAAATCCGAAAACACTTTCGTATTCGGAATGCCGGGCAATCCGGTTTCATCATTCGTAGTATTTGAATTTTTCGTTAAAGAATTTTTAGCTGGATTGATGGGTCTGAAAAACTACTATAAAGCTCTTCGTTTAGAAATGGCTTTTGATTTCAAACGAAAAAGAAGTGAACGACTTGCCCACATTCCGGTAAAAATCAATTCGGAAGGAAAGGTTGAAGCCATTGAATACCACGGCTCGGCGCATATTAGCGCTCTCGCTTTTGCAGATGGAATAATTTCGGTTCCAATAGGAGTAAGTGAAATTAAGAAAGGTACAATTGTAGATGTTAGACAAATTTGATCGCACAATAAATTATCTGCGGATAAGTGTAACAGACCGGTGCAACTTGCGGTGTGTTTACTGCATGCCGGAAGAAGGAATCAAATTGATTGATCACTCTTCTATACTTTCCTTTGAAGAAATTACAGAGTTTACAAAGTGTGCAACTGAGATTGGAATTTCGAAAGTTAGAATTACCGGCGGTGAGCCGCTTGTACGAAAGGGTATTGTTAATCTTGTACAAATGATTTCCAAGATAGATGGAATAAAAGATTTATCAATGACGACAAATGGACTACTTCTTTATAAATATGCACAGCAATTAAAAGATGCCGGATTGCAGAGAGTGAATATCAGTCTTGATACGATTGATGAACAGAAGTTTGCTTCTATTACACGCGGCGGCAATATTAATGAAGTTAAGAGGGGTATTGCAGCAGCAAAGAATGCCGGACTAAATCCAATAAAAATTAATTGCGTTATTAAGAAAACAATTGGCGAACCCGATGCGCTTGCTGTTAAAAAGTATTGTGATGAAAACGGATTAGAAGCGCGTTTCATTTATGAAATGGATATTGAAAAAGGTGAGTTTGGAATTGTGCATGGCGGCAGCGGCGGTGACTGTGCTAACTGTAACCGCCTTCGTTTAACAAGCGATGGTTTTATAAAGCCATGCTTGTTCAGCGATATCTCAATTAATATCAGAGATGTTGATTATAATGAAGCATTGCGAATGGCGATTGAACAAAAACCGGCTTGCGGAAACTCTAGCACAGCACACAAATTTTATAATATCGGAGGATGAGTGGAAAAGTTATCTCATGTTGATAATGATGGACGTGCAAACATGGTTGATGTGGGCGGAAAGAAAATTCAATTTCGAACAGCTCGCGCAGAAGGATTCATTCATCTGCAGTCTGAGACACTATCGTTGATTAAGGAAAACAAACTGAAAAAGGGAGATGTTCTCACGGTAGCCGAGATTGCCGGAATTCAAGCCGGGAAGAAAACGAGCGAGTTAATTCCACTTTGTCATCCGCTGCAAATTACTAAACTTGATGTACGAGCTGATTTGGAGAAAGACGGAGTTAGAGTTTCGAGCTTTGCCAAATGTGTCGGACAAACCGGAATTGAAATGGAAGCGCTAACAGCAGTTTCAGCGGCACTGCTTACAATATATGATATGTGCAAAGCTGTTGATAAACAAATGATTATCGGTGAAATAAAACTTGTAGAAAAAACAAAAAGCGACCTAGTAGATTAATCCTTTGCGTCTTCGCGAGATATTTTTTCTCGCCAAGCCGCAAAGTCGCTAAGCAAAAAGGAACAAACATGAACAGCTATATAGTTTCACTAAATATTTCCGAAGAAAAAGGAACAATAAAAACTCCGCGAGAAAAAGCTGAGATTAGCAAACTTGGAATTGTAGGAGATGCACATTCCGGAAGCTGGCACAGACAAGTCAGCATGTTAGCTCAAGAAGATATTGATAACTTTTCTATGCTGGATGCCGAGGGCAGAAAATTTCTCCCCGGCGAGTTTGCAGAGAATATAACTACACACGGAATAGATTTTAAGAAAGCCGCCATCTTAGACCGCTTCAAAATTGGCGAAGTAGAACTGGAAGTTACCCAGATAGGAAAGAAGTGTCACGGAGATGGCTGCGCAATTTATGTGGAGGTAGGTAAATGCGTTATGCCAAAATCCGGAATATTTACTCGAGTTATCAAGGATGGCTTTCTTAGCACGAATGATAAGATCGAATATTTCCCCCGACCGTTGAAAATAAAAATTATAACTCTCAGCGATCGTGCATTTAGCGGAGAGTATAAAGATTTAAGCGGTCCGGCTATGAAAGAAAATCTTACAGAATTCTTCACCGGTAAACGCTGGCATGTTGAATATCTTTATTCTCTCATTCCAGATGATGGTGAAAAACTTCTCGCCGAACTTCAAAAAAGTGTTGATGAAAAAGTTGATGTTATTTTCACAACCGGCGGAACGGGAATCGGTCCGCGTGATATTACTCCGGAAATAGTAGAAAAGTTTTCGGATAAGTTGATTCCCGGAATAATGGATCAGATACGCCTCAAATACTACGATGCAATTCCTTCATCAATTCTCAGCAGATCAATAGCCGCAGTAAAAAATGAAACACTGATTTTTTCTTTACCCGGAAGTGTTAAAGCAGTTGAAGATTATGTTGGTGAAATATTGAAAGTAATCGAACATGCAATTCTTATGCTACATGGACTTGGTCATTAACTCTAAATATTGAGTCCCGGTTTCCCGGGACGAAATATCTCAATAAATAAACGTTAGAGATTCTTCACCCGCAAAAATCGCGGGTTCAGAATGACAGAAAAATTTATTTTTCACTCATGAATGGATAGCGGAAATCGCTTCTTGGAACAAAGCTCTCCTTAATTGTTCTTGGAGAAACCCAGCGGACAATATTTAAGAAGCTTCCCGCTTTGTCATTTGTACCGCTAGCGCGCGCACCGCCGAATGGCTGCTGCCCAACAACCGCACCGGTTGGTTTATCATTAATATAAAAATTTCCGGCAGCATGTTTTAGAATTTTATCTGCAGTAACAATTGCTTGTCTGTCCTCTGCAAAGATAGCGCCTGTTAGTGCATAAGGAGAAGTTTGATCGCAAATCCTTAATGTCTCTTCAAACTTTTCATCTTCATAAACATAAATTGTTAGCACCGGACCAAAGATTTCTTCTTCAATTGATTTGAATTTTGGATTAGTAGTTACAATAATTGTTGGGTTGATGAAGTAACCAACTTTGTCATTGTACTTTCCGCCAACAATTATTTCAGCATCTTTAGCTTTCTTAGCGTATTCAATGTAGCTTACAATTGAATCGAAAGCAGCTTTATCAATTACCGCGTTGTTGTAGTTTGTAAAATCCGTAACCGGACCGGTTTTCAATCCTTTCAAATCTGAAACAAGAATCTGTTTTAATTCGGGCCAAATTGATTTAGGAATGTATGCACGCGAAGCGGCCGAACATTTCTGTCCTTGATACTCGAATGATCCTTGGATCAACGCAGTTGCTAAACCACGAACATTAGCGCTTGAATGAGCGAACACAAAATCTTTGCCGCCGGTTTCGCCAACAATTCTTGGATAGGTTTTATACTTGTTAATATTGCTGCCAATAATTTTCCACATTGATTGAAACACTTGTGTGCTTCCGGTAAAGTGTAAGCCGGCAAAATTCGGATCGTTAAAAACCACGTCGCCAATTTTTTGTCCCGAGCCGGGAATGAAGTTAATAACTCCCGGAGGAAGTCCGGCAGCTTCTAAAAGTTTTATCATATAATAAGCAGAAAGAACTGACGTTGCCGCCGGTTTTAGCAAGGCAACATTTCCCATAATTGCCGGAGCGCCGGGTAAGTTTGCATTAAACGTTGTGAAATTGAATGGAGCAACTGCAAAAATAAATCCCTCAAGTGGACGGTATTCCGTTCTGTTCCACATTCCGTGAGGTGAATGAGGCGGTTGTTCTTGATAAAGCTTGTAAGCGTAGTGAACATTAAAGCGAAAGAAATCTGCAGTCTCGCATGCTGAATCAATTTCCGCTTGATGAGCATTTTTGCTTTGTCCCAACATAGTTGCCGCGAGAATTGTATAACGCCAATCAGTAAGCGTTATCATATCTGCAGCACGCATAAAAATGGCTGCACGGTCTTGCCATTCCATAGCTGACCAAGTTTTCCATGCTTCCATTGCAGAATCGATTGCCAATTGCACTTCTTTTGTTCCCGCCCTATGATATTTACCAAGTATATGTTTGTGATTATGAGGCATCACAATATTAGAAGTATCGCCGGTTCTAATTTCTTTTCCGCCGATGATGAGAGGAATATCTATTGTTTGGTTTTGCATTTCTGCGAGCTTAGCTTTAAGAAGCGCACGTTCCGGCGAACCGGGCGCAAATGTTTTTACCGGTTCATTTTCCGGCATTGGATGATGAAAAACAGCATTTGCCATTATGGTTCCTTTAATAATTAAATTCGAATGTCTTTATGGTATAACGAAGAACTTAACTAGGAAAGTTCACTCTTTAATGGAAGTGTGAAGAAGAATTGTGTGCCTTTGTTTATTTCGCTTTCCACCCAGATTTTACCGCCATGTTTTTCAACAATTTCTTTGCAAAGTACTAAACCCAGTCCGTTACCGCTCTCCTTATTTGTCCCGTGAGTAGAAAACTGCACATCAATACGAAAAAGTTTTGGAGTGTTTTCTTGCTTAATTCCCACTCCGCTATCTGATACGACAACTAAAATCGCTCCGTCCTCTTCAAAGGCAGTAATCTCTACAGTACCACCGGAATGTGAAAACTTAATTGCGTTGGAGATCAAGTTTCTAAAAAGCAGCAAGATCATATCATCATCAGCAAGGACTTCTTGCTTACTGTTTATGTTTATACAGATATTGATTTTTTTGTTTTTAATATTAGATTCGAACAAACGTAAGACTTTTTGCAGCTCATTGTTCAGATTCAAAAACTCCGGCTCAATAACCATCCGGCCTGATTGGATACGAGACCAGCTAAGCAGATCGTCTAAAAATTTATATTGATTATGAAGCGCTTCGTTCAACGAAAGAATCATTTCCTTGAAATCTTCTTTCTCGAGTGTATCGAATTCTTCAACTAAATAATTCGAAATACCCAGCAGACCTTGAAACGGTGAGCGGAGATCGTGAGCGATAATTGAAAAAAATTTATCCTTGGACTCATTTAGTTCATTCAACTCATCATTTTTTTTCTTTATTTCTTCTTCGCTGGCCTTGAAGCTTAGAAGTAATTGCTGATAACTTTCCCAAACATCTTTTAATTCTTCAACTTCCTGATGAAATCTGTCGAACTCTCTTGCAGAATCACCTTTAAGCAAATCTTTCATTTACTTACTATCCTAAAAAACTGGTGCGAATTTAGCACAATATTTGAAATCTGTAACAATAAAAATTTGTAAAGTGTTAATTCAACCTCTCTTGTAGTTTTCAACTGAATCTCAATTTTATTTTCTATAAACTAATTCTCCTTTCAAAAAGGTTTTTCTTTGCAAACTATCTTCTTATTTTCACAAACACATTAGTGTTTTACTCTCGAGAAATCAATTTTTAAGCTAACGAATTGATTGCTGAACAACTTAATTAATATAGAAGGTGGAAAATATGTTTAACTCAAAAATTTATGTTACCCGCAGAACAGAGCTAAAGAAAAAATTAAAATCCGGTTTAATACTATTTCTAGGTAATAACGAAGCCCCGATGAATTATACCGACAACACTTATTCATTCCGGCAAGACTCAACTTTTCTTTATTACTTTGGGCTTGATCAAGCAGAACTGGCGGCAGTTATTGATCTTGATGAAAACAAGGAAACTGTTTTTGGGAATGATTTTACTATTGATGATATTGTCTGGACGGGACCTCAGCCCACTATAAAGCAACGTGCAGCCAAATGCGGAGTTAAACAAACTGCGACTCTAAGTGAATTAGAAAATGTTTGTTCAAAC
Organism: Ignavibacteriota bacterium; assembly: GCA_043807765.1. Taxonomy (GTDB): domain Bacteria; phylum Bacteroidota; class Ignavibacteria; order Ignavibacteriales; family Melioribacteraceae; genus Stygiobacter. The sequence continues at coordinate 41,750 of JAZDFQ010000089.1, read as the reverse complement.
GCGATTAAACAAGGAAGAAAAATTCATTTCGTTCCTCAGTATAGACATGATAATATTTTGAAGCTTCACAAATTGTTAGGCATAGCTCCACAGTATGTAAATGAATATTCGTCGATGCTGCTCATAAAGGCAATTGCTGAACAGCGCCAGATTAAATCTTCTGAAGAAATTGCTGAAATCGAAAAGGCAATTGAGATCTCATACGAAATGCAAACAACGGCAATGCGTTTTGCAAAACCGGGAATGATGGAGCGCGACGTAATGGGCTTTATTGCCGGCCTGGCAATGTCGCTCGGCAGCGGACTTGGTTTTCCGGTTATCTTCTCGCGTCATGCGGAAACTCTTCACAATCATTACTATGGTAATAAACTAAAAGATGGCGATTTGGTTGTGAATGATTCCGGCGCCGAATCATTGCTTCACTATGCAAGCGATATTACACGTACTTTTCCGGTAAGCGGAAAGTTTACACAAAAACAAAAAGACATTTACGAAATCGTTTTGATTTCTCAGCTTGTTTCAATTTCCGAGATCAAACCAAATGTTACATTCAAATCCGTTCATCTTAAATGCGCGGAAGTTATGGTTGACGGATTGAAAGCACTTGGATTAATGAAAGGAAATACTAAATCCGCAGTTGAAGCCGGTGCGCATGCATTATTTTTCCCGCACGGTCTAGGTCACTTGCTTGGCCTTGATGTTCACGATATGGAAAACTATGGCGAAAATAATTTTGGGTATGATGAAAAGCTAAAACGCAGCACTCAGTTTGGATTAAAATCTTTGCGCTATGCAAGACCTCTTGTACAAGGAGTTGTATTAACAGTTGAACCGGGATTGTATTTTATTCCTACTTTAATTGATAAGTGGCAGAATGAAAAGAAACACGTGGACTTTATTAATTATGATAAAGTAAATGAGTATAGAGAATTCGGTGGAATTAGAATTGAAGATGATGTTGTTGTAATGAAGAATGGCTGCCGCGTTCTCGGCAAACCAATTCCAAAAGCAGTTGAGGATGTTGAAGATTTTTCTTCAGACAAAATTTAATGTTGTAAGCATCTATTTGATGAGCTGAAAAAAGAGAGTGAAGATTGTAAGTGTATTAATTGTTGCCGCTTGCATGAGCAAACAATAATTACGTTGACTCTAAGTAAGTCTTCTGATAAATTTCATTGCGGTATCTCTTTTACTGAGGCAATTTTAACCGTAAAGTTTGAAGTGAAAGGAGGCGCAAAATGAAAGCTGGTATTTATTTTACCGGATCGGGTCCAATCGTAATACTTACTACTTATGATTCTCTAACAAATCCAAATCTTATTAAGAGATTGCATTCGAAGGGAATTAAAAAATTTATCGCTTTCGAAATTCCGGAATATCTTGCAAAGCAAAAGTATGGACATCATTACGATGCTGTTATGGAAGATGTTAAACAAGAAGACTATTTGCGCGTGATTGACTTCGATGGTCACCACATTCTGGCAAAATTTTCATTTAAAGAACTTGGTGAACCGGTTTATTACGAATCATAGTCGAATAATCCAGCGCACTTTTGTTTCTGATTCCGTTTTGCTAATGCAGTTGAAAAAAAAATTAACGGCATCAAAAATTTTTATAATTGGAAATCAAGAGAGTGAGTTATTTGATGCCCTTTACTAATCACTTCAAGAAAATAGCTGATTGGAATCATCCGGATAACTGGCTGGAAGTTGAAACAATTGATGCTCATACTGCTGGCGAACCTCTGAGAATTATTTTAAGCGGCTTGCCGGAAATTAAGGGCGCTACTATTTTGGAGAAGCGCCGCTACATGAAGGAAAATCTCGATTATTATAGAACCGCTTTAATGTTTGAGCCGCGCGGTCATGCAGATATGTATGGCTGCATTATCACTCCTCCGGTTACAAACGATGCAGATTTTGGTGTAATCTTTATGCACAACGAAGGTTACAGCACAATGTGCGGACATGGAATTATAGCAGTCACCAAAGTTGTTCTTGAGACCGGAATATTCGAAATAGTTGGACCGGTTACTCAAATCAAAATTGATTCTCCTGCTGGTCTAATTACTTCTCACGCAAGAATTAAAAATGGAAAAGTAGAATCGGTATATTTCCATAATGTACCTTCTTTTCTATATAAAAAAGATTTAATCGTTGATGTTCCTTCTCTTGGTAAAATACATTTTGATATCGCTTACGGCGGTGCTTTCTATGCGTATGTTAAAGCTGAGCAGTTGGGTCTTACAATGCATGAAAGTGAATTTAGAGAGCTGATTGAAAAAGGTATGTTGATTAAGCGAGCGGTGATGCAAAATTTTGAAATAAAACATCCGTTTGATGACGATCTTAGCTTTTTATACGGAACAGTATTTTACGGCGCGCCGTTAACCGAAAACGCTGACAGCAGAAACGTATGCGTTTTTGCTGAAGGGGAAGTAGACCGAAGTCCAACCGGTACAGGTGTTAGTGCGCGTGCTGCGCTGCATTACGCTAAAAAAGAACTACAGTTTAACAAAGCAATGATTATTGAAAGCATAATCGGAACTAAGTTTTCAACCAAAGTTATTTCGGAAACGAGATTCGGTGAACATGAAGCGGTTATCCCGGAAGTTGAGGGGAATTCATATATAATGGGAAGAAATACATTTTATTTTGACCCCGAAGATGATTTGAAAAACGGTTTCATATTAAGATGATTTAACAAAATAATGCGAAAGGAGCTTAGGATGAGTTTACTTCGTAATACTCTCTTGTGGGCTTCAGAAAATAAATGGATGAGGGCAAATATTCCCTCTCTAAAATTTGTTAAAACAGCTGTAAAGAAATTTATGCCTGGTGAAAAATCGGCTGATGCGTTAAATGCTGCTGGCCAGTTTGAATCGCTCGGAATTCCTACTGTATTTACCCGCCTTGGTGAAAACATCTCAAATCTGGACGACGGTCTGGAAGTTTGCAATCACTATCTTAGTTTAATTAATGATATAGCCGAGAAAAAACTAAATGTTGAACTCTCGTTAAAGCTAACACAACTTGGGTTTGATTTATCTGAAGAAGAAACATACTCTCGCTTTAAGCTGATTACGCAAAAAGTGAATGACAGACTCGGCAATGTAATCTGGATTGATATGGAAGGCAGCGCCTACACACAAAGAACGGTTGAGTTCTATAAGAGAATTAAAACTGAATTTGAAAAAGTTGGGTTGTGCCTACAAGCCTATTTGTTTAGAACGGAAGCAGATGTAAGAGAGTTAATTGAGATTTCAGCCAACATTCGCTTAGTTAAAGGAGCTTACAAAGAATCGGCGGAGATTGTCTTTGCGCATAAAAAGGATGTTGATGAAAATTACCTACATCTTGCAAAGATTCTATTGTTGGCTGCACACGAGAAAAAAATCCGAGTTGCTTTTGGAACTCATGATGAAACATTAATTTCCGCTATTATTAAATGGTTGGAACAAAACAATGTCTCTACTGATAAACTTGAATTCCAAATGCTTTACGGAATTAAAAAAGAAAAGCAAAAAGATTTAGCTGGACGTGGTTACGTTATGCGTGTTCTTATTAGCTACGGAGAGTTTTGGTATCCTTGGTACATGCGCCGTCTTGCCGAGCGTCCGGCGAACGTATGGTTTATACTAAAAAATATGTTTTCTTAAAAAAGGATCGAAGATGAAAAAACTTTATGGCATAATGCCGCCTATTGCCACGCCATTTTTAAATGATGAAATAGCTTTTGATAAACTAGCCGAGAATTTGTACAAGTGGAATAAAACCGGTTTGAGCGGCTACGTGGTGATGGGCTCTAACGGAGAAAGTGTATTCTTGACTCGTGAAGAAAAATTAAAACTCGTCGAAGCCGTTAAGAAAAACATACCGGATGAAAAATTATTAATTGCCGGAACCGGCACTGATTCCATAAAAGATACAATTACGTTAACAAACGATTCTGCAGATCTCGGTGCCGACTATGCACTAATACTAACCCCATCGTTTTACAAATCGGAAATGAAGCCGGAAGCTTACATTAAATACTTTTTTGAAGTTGCTGACAAAGCAAATATTCCGGTTATCATTTACAATGTTCCAAAGTTTACCGGTGTCGATATAGAAGCGGAAACAGTTGCAAAGCTAGCAATGCACGCAAATATTGTTGGGATAAAAAACAGTGCTGAAAATCTTAGGCAGACTGCTGAACTTGTTTCTATGTGTGGGGATAAGTTTTCAGTAATTATTGGTACTGGTTCTGTACTTTATAATAGCTTAACTGTCGGCACTGTCGGCGGCATTCTTGCACTTGCAAATATTGCCCCAAATGAGTGTGTGAAAATTCAGAAACTTGTTCAAGAAGGAAATCACTCTGAGGCATTAAAACTTCAGCAAAAAATGCTTCCGGTTAATAAAGCGATTACAGCTCGTTATGGTGTTGCCGGTTTGAAAGCTGCACTCGATATGCTTGGCTATTTTGGCGGAGTACCACGCTCGCCTCTTTCTTCACTTCAAGAAAGTGATAAAGAAAATCTCAAAAATATTTTAGCAGATGCCGGACTACTGAACTAATTATTAATTATGACTTTGGTATTTATATGAAATTATTTACTCGCCTCATCTTGTTCGTGTGTTTGATCGCTATTAGCGCAATCGCACAAGAGAAATTACTATCAGTTTCCACCGATAGAGAAAAACTGCTGATGGATTTTAATTGGCGGTTTAGTTTCGGTCACGCTTCCGATTATAAAAAAGATTTTGATTATGGAACCGGCTGGACATATTCAAAAGCAAAAGGCGCTTCCGGCGCAATCAGTTCGGATTTTGCAGATACATCATGGCGCAAAATTGATTTGCCTCACGATTGGGCAGTAGAACAAGATTTTGGAAACACACCCGAATGGGAATATGGCTCGCATGGTTTTAAGAAAGTGGGTTATAAATATCCGGAAACGAGCATCGGCTGGTACAGAAAAACATTTAATATTCCTAGAACTGATGAAGGTAAGCGCTTCACAATAAAATTTGATGGCGTGTTCAGAGACTGCACGGTTTGGTTTAACGGGCATTTCATCGGCAATAATCTTAGCGGCTATAATGAATTCAGTTATGACTTAACAGATTATATGGAATTCGAGAAACCAAATGTAATTGTGGTCAGAGTTGATGCAACTGCTTTCGAAGGTTGGTTCTATGAAGGCGCGGGAATTTATCGCCACGTGTGGTTAATTAAAACTAATCCGGTTCACATTCCTTTGTATGGAACTTATGTTACGTCGGAATTAAAAGGAAAAAAAGCCCAGATAAGCATTGAAACCAAGATTGAAAATAAGTCTGCTCTAAACCGAGGATGTAAACTTCATTCCTTCTTATTAAATGAAAATGGAAAAGTTGTTGCAAAGAAATCACTACGGTTTGATTTGTCTAAACTGAATGAGAAAACAATCAAGCAAGAAGTTGAATTGAAGAATCCAAAACTCTGGTCAATTGAATCTCCAAGTTTGTATAAACTGGTTTCAGTTGTTGAAAGTGATGGAAAAGAAATTGATAGAACAGAGACTTCTTTTGGTGTAAGAACTTTAAAGTGGGATAAGGACAAAGGATTTTTCCTAAATGGAAAGCCTGTAAAGATAAAAGGCGTTTGCTGTCATCAAGATCATGCGGGTGTTGGCATTGCGTTGCCGGATCGCATGCAGTATTACAGAATTGAGTTGTTGAAGGAAATGGGCTGCAACGCTTATAGAACGAGCCACAATCCGCCGACACCGGAATTGCTGGATGCTTGCGATAGACTGGGAATGCTAGTTCTAGATGAAAACAGATTACTCGGCAGCAGTCCGGAAATATTAAAACAATTTGAAACACTGCTTCTTAGAGACAGAAATCATCCTTCTGTGATTGCTTGGTCAATTGGCAATGAAGAATGGAACATGCATACTTCCGAACAAGCAAAAAACATTGCTGTTTCGTTAATGCAATTGCAGAAAAAAGTAGATCCGTCTCGCTTATCTACGTATGCTTCAAACACACATGAGTACAACGGAATCAACAGTGTAATTGATTTGCGAGGATTCAACTATCTAAACAACTGTTCGATTGAAGATTACAGAAGGAAATACCCCGAGCAAATTTTGTGGGGAACTGAAGAGGGTAGTACACTTTGCACGCGCGGTATCTACAAGAACATTCCGGAAGAAGCTTACGTTGCCGATTATGATATTGCTTCGACCGCTGCTCAATGGACTACGTCGGCCGAAAAATGGTGGAGCTTTTACGATGAACGCGATTGGCTTGCCGGCGGTTTTGCATGGACCGGATTCGATTACCGCGGAGAACCAACGCCTTACACTTGGCCCAACGTAAATTCTCACTTCGGAATAATGGATATGTGCGGCTTTCCCAAGAATCTTTATTACTACTATCAATCATGGTGGAACGATAAAGATGTACTGCAATTATCACCGCATTGGAATTGGAACGGAAGAGTTGGCGATACAATTGATGTTTGGTGCCAGACAAATTGCGAGTCGGTAGAATTATTTCTTAATAGAAAATCGTTAGGCAAAAAAACAGTTGTTAGAAACTCTCACGTTGAATGGAAAGTTGTTTATGAACCGGGCGTATTGGAAGCAAAAGGAATTAGAAATGGAAAAGATATTGTTGAGAAAATAGAAACTACCGGAAAAACATTTACTGTGAAATTAATGCCGGATAGAAAAATAATAAATGCTGATGGCGAGGATGTGAGCATAGTTAATATAGCGGCAGTTGATGAAAAAGGAAGAGAAGTTTCCGACGCATCTGAGTCTTTAGTCTTTGAATTACATGGAGAAGGGAAAATCATCGGAGTTGGTAATGGTAATCCTTCTTCGCACGAGATGGATAAAATTCTCTCCGGAAATTATAAGAGAAGTTTGTTCAGCGGTAAGTGCCAAGTAATTGTACAGTCAACAAAAGAAGCCGGAGAAATTACCCTTATCGCTAAATCGGAAAAGTTGAAAACAGCTTCCACAAAAATTATTACAAACAAAGGTGAGCTTAGACCAGCGGTTTTATAATCGAGAGGAGAAAAAATGTCAAATTCGTTCAAACCAATAAATAGAATGCTGATGGGTCCCGGCCCGGCAAATGCTCATCCAAAAGTTTTAGAAGCACTTTCCAAACCAACACTTGGTCACCTCGATCCTCAGTTTATTGAGCTGATGGAAGAAATAAAATCACTTCTCCGTTACACATTCAAAACAGAAAGTGAACACACGTTTGTTCTTTCCGGTCCCGGTTCTTTGGGTATGGAAGCGTGTCTTGTAAATATGGTTGAACCCGGCGACAAAGTGGTTGTCTGTGTAGGCGGTTACTTTGCCAACCGTATTGTTCAGATAGTCGAGAAGATTGGCGGGCAAGCAATTGTTGTAAAAGAAACTTGGGGTAGAGCAATCGATCCGCAAAAACTTGAAGATGCTTTAAACGAAAATCCGGATACGAAAGTTGTAGCATTTGTTCATGCCGAGACTTCTACCGGTGCATTATCTAATGTAAAAATTCTTTCTGAAATTGCACACAAACACAACGCACTAGTTGTTACAGATGTTGTTACTTCTCTCGGTGCTACGGATGTTCTTGTTGATGAATGGAATCTTGATGCGGTTTATTCGTGCTCGCAAAAAGGATTGGCTTGTGTGGCCGGAATGTCTCCCGTAAGTTTTAGCGATAAAGCCGTTGACCATATCAAGAATAGAAAAACTCCGATCAGAAGTTGGTTTAACGATCTGAACTTGCTGGAAAGTTACTGGCAAGGTCCGGGCAAGCGCGCGTATCATCACACAGCACCCGCAAATCAATATTATGGTTTACATGAGGCGCTTCGCATTTTGAAAGAAGAAGGAATTGAAAACGCATGGCGCCGTCACAAAGAGAACAGTGCGAAATTAATTAAGAGATTGAAAGATGAATTGAATCTCGAACCAATTGTTCCGGCTGGCGAAAGAATTCCTCATTTGTTAGCTATTACTGTTCCCGAAGGAGTTGACGAAGCGAAAGTTAGAATCGAATTACTAACAAAACACAATTTAGAAATTGGCGCGGGACTTGGTGAACTTGCCGGTAAGGTTTGGCGAATCGGTTTGATGGGTTACAACTCGAACGAAAAACTTGTGGATTACTGTGTTAATTCTTTTAAGGATGTTTTAGGTAAAAAATAGAACGCTGATTACACGGATGATATAGATAATCGCGGATCAGTGTAAACATGTGCTGAGTGTAACGAAGTATCCGTTCGATCTGCGTTCTATTAAGAATTTAGTTCGAAGGTTTGTCCGATCTCTTCGAGCCCGATTTGTAAGTTGAATTTTGAAGCATCGCGCCGTAGCCAGTCGATTGCTTCGTTAAACGGCTCATTACTTTGTTTAAATGTTTTGGTGTGAATTGGTATAAAATATTTCACACCGATCTCGGAAGACATTTTCAAAGCTTCTTCCGGATTGCAATGGTTTCTTACCCAAGGATTGTAAGCGCCAATAGGCATAATGGCTACATCAATGTTTTCGTTTTTTAGATTCTGAAATTTGTTCGTCATTGCTGTATCGCCGCCGAACAAAACTTTTTTACCGCCGTAATCGATCATGTATGAGTTAAAACTTCTTCCATCTTTCATATATCCGCGCGAACGGTCTTTTTCCCATGGAAAACGCCAGCCAAAGTGTTTTACTTCGTTTGCGCGGAATCTAATTCCTTGCAAAGTTAACTCATCATTCCAATCCATTACGTTAATTGATTTCCAATCGAGATCTTCAATAACATCTTTTGTTAAGTATGCGGTAATTACATCAATTTGATTTGGATATTTCTCCGTGAAGAACTTTAGAGAAGGATAATCCATGTGATCCATATGTGCGTGAGAGAGAAGAATAATATCGGGCTTTGGAAATTCGTTATAATTTAATGCCGGAGGAGTTAACCGAGCTGGACCCAGACTGCCGCCGAAAAAGTAAACACCAATTCGTTCAAATAAAACCGGATCGGTAATAATCCACTTACCGAAAATGTTAATTAGAATTGTTGAGTGCCCAATCCAAGCCAGAGTTAAGCTTTCATTACTCCAGCCAAGTGGTTCCGGTTTGTAGTTTAACCTAACAAGCGGTTTAGCTTCGCTGTCGCTATTTACAAATAATGGAGAAAATAGCGTGGCGCCGGCAGCCAATGCCGATTTTTTGATAAAGTCTTTTCGTTTCATGTTAGGTTAAACAAACAGAAATGCAGAAAAATTCCAATGTTGATGGAAAATTTATTTTTACCTTTCCATCACTATTTTATTAGAAAGCTCGTTTGTATCATCTTCTTTAATTGGGAAATGTTCTGTTAAAATTTTACCAACTTTTTCTATTCCGGCAATCATGCCGTCACAGAAATTTCCGGTTTGAAATTTCTTCTGAATATCATCCCGCACCGCATTCCAGATCTCTTGTGTTACTTTTTCGTTTATTCCTTGATCTGCAAGAATGTAGAATTGGTGTTCCTCTAGAAGAAGAAAAAGCAAGATTCCGGTCTTGTCGCGTGTAGAATTCATATTGAGTTTGTAAAACTCTTTCTCGGCAAGTTGACGGACTGATTTATTCCTATCGGTAAGTTGGCGTTTTTCTTTCATTGAAATTCTGATTTCACCGGAAGTCGTTTTCTCTGACTTCTTAATCTGATTCGAAATTCTCAAAAAATCATCGTCGTTAAAGAATTGATATAATAATCGTTCCATTTTTCACCAGCTTTTTACAAAGATAAATCATGCGCTAATCAAATGAAACTCTCCAGCCGGTTCTTTATGATTTTCGCTTGAAACAATTATATTTGCCAATGCATTTTTAACATTAAATGAGGAAAACATGTACAAAGTGGTTTTATTGCGCCATGGCGAAAGTGAATGGAATAAGTTAAATCTGTTTACCGGCTGGACCGATGTAGATTTATCCGAAAAAGGAACCGAAGAAGCTAAGCAAGCCGGAATCGTTCTTAAACAAGAAGGTTACCAGTTTGATATAGCGTTTACTTCTGTATTGAAGAGAGCTATCAAAACATTGAACTATGCATTGGAAGGATTAGATTTAATGTGGATTCCTGTTGTTAAATCTTGGAGACTAAATGAAAGGCATTACGGCGGACTTCAGGGATTGAACAAAGCTGAAACAGCAGAAAAATATGGCAACGATAAAGTAAAGATTTGGAGAAGAAGCTACGACGTTCCGCCGCCAGCACTGGAAGAAACTGATGACCGTTATCCCGGCAAAGACCCCCGTTATGCAGATATGGACAAAAAAGATATTCCATTAACCGAAAGTCTAAAACTTACAGTTGATAGATTTCTTCCTTATTGGTTTGATACAATTGCTCCAACAATAAAAAGCGGAAAGAGAGTTATCATTGCCGCTCACGGAAACAGCTTGCGTGCCTTGGTAAAATATCTCGATAATATTTCTGAAGAAGAGATTACGGAATTGAATATTCCGACCGGCGTTCCGCTCGTGTATGAACTAGATGCTGATTTGAAACCAATTAAGCATTATTATCTTGGCGATCAAGAAGCGATTAATGCTGCAATTAACGCAGTTGCAAAGCAGACAGAAAAGAAATAAAGTGAAAGCTTCCGGCTCAACTGAGAAACAGAAACGTAATGAATTCTTTGAATTGATAGGCCACCTTTGTGTCGGTCTATCAATATTAATGAAAGGCATTGATAAAGTTGAACATCATCTGTTTATTGGTTCTGTTCTTATTATAGCCGGACTGTTGGTGGTTGTCTTTTCAACCAAACATAAAACAATAGAACATAGGTTTGGAAACATTAAATATTTTGTATTTGGTGTTGAAAGTGTTGTAATGGCACTTATTGGTTATTCGTATTATCAGGATGGGACAAATCTTTTACATTATGCTTATTTTATAGTATCTGTGATGTTTATTGCTGCAATTCCGCTAACATATTTTCTGCATGACTCTCAAGCGAAGAAAGAGACTCGGAAAGTCGCCTCTTCCGAAGAATCAAAAGAAGGTATTTTAAATACAATTGCACCGAATGATGAAAAAAACTAATATTGCATCCAACAAGGAGAAAGAACATAGACTTTTCTACAGTCTTAATCAGTAAAGGAAAATCAGAAATGAAGAAATCATTGTTCGCATTGTTCTTTCTATGCTTGTCTATCACTTCAGTTTATTCCCAGACGGTCATCGGCAAATATGGCGGAGAGTTTTTATCTATTGGTGCCGGCGGACGCGCATCCGCGATGGGCGGCGCTCATGTTGCAATTGCTAATGATGTAACTGCCGGATATTGGAATCCCGCCGGATTGGCAAGAATGAATTATCCCCAAATTTCGTTAATGCACGAAGAGCACTTCGGCAACTTGGTTAACTATAACTATGGTGCGGTTGCAATTCCTTACGGAAACGATATGAGCTTGGGTTTGAGTGTTATTCGTTTAAGTGTGGATGGAATTCCGGATACACGCAACGCACTTTACGATGCTAACGGCGATGGCATTTTAGATATTCATACAGACCGATTGGATTATTCCAAGATAACTGAATTCAACAATACAGATTGGGCTTTCTATCTAACATTTGCAAAACGTCAATCGTCGGATTTCTACTGGGGCGCTAACGTTAAGATAATTAAACGTGATATTGCAGAAGCCAGCGCATTTGGAATTGGTTTTGATGTTGGCGCATATTATATGCCGATGGAAAATTTACATCTTGGTGCTACAATTCAAGATGTAACAACTACAATTCAAGCTTGGAGTACCGGAAGAAATGAATTGATTACACCAACTGCTAAAGTTGGTGCCGCTTATGCTATCTCTGCTTTGGGAGGAACATTATTGCCGGCTCTAGATTTAGATTTACGGTTCGAGAACAGAAAAACCGCTTCTATGTTTAATGTTGGACCGGTCAGCTTTGATGCACACGCCGGGTTTGAGTACAAGTTTAAAAACTTATTTGCAGTTCGCGCCGGATATAACGATGTAAAACAATTTACTCTTGGCGCCGGACTATTTCTGCCTAAACTTCAAATTGATTATTCTTTTTTGCGCATGAATGGATCTGAAACCGAAAGACTGCCGGATACGCACCGCATCTCGATAATGCTCACACTGGAAGAGCCAAAATTTTTGCGGGAAGGATTGTAGTCTAGTCTTATCAAAAGAGGCGGTTGTCTTAACCGTCTCTACAATTACAAGAATCTTTTCTTATTTTTGCTCATCAAATTTCACATCCACTTAAAAATCATAGGAGAATATATATGCTTAAAATAGGCGAGCAAGTGCCCAATATGGCGTTCGATGCTTATCACGATAACCAATTCAAAACAATGAGCTTTGATGAGTTCAAAGGGAAATGGCTTGTACTTTTATTCTACCCGGCAGATTTTACTTTTGTTTGCCCAACGGAATTAGAGGAAGCTGCAAACTATTACGAAGAATTTAAGAAAGCCGGTGCAGAACTTTTAAGCTTCAGTACAGATACCAAGTTTACACATTTAGCTTGGCATGATTCATCAAAGGCAATCGGCAAAATCAAATATCCAATGGGTGCCGATCCAACTGCCAACATTTGCAAAACTTTCGGTACTTACATTGACGCTGATGGTCTCTCACTAAGAGGAACATTCATCATTGATCCGGACGGTATTCTAAAGACTATCGATATTCACGATAACAGCATTGGCAGAAGCTCTAAAGAAATATTGAGAAGAGTAAAAGCTGCAGCTTACGTTCGCGAACATCCGGAACAAGTTTGTCCGGCTAGCTGGGAACCCGGTGCAGATACTTTAGTACCTGGCGAAAATTTAGTTGGTAAAATATAATAATGAATAGAACGCGGATTATTCGGTTATTAGCGAATCTGATAAGTTTTAATCAGCGTTTATCTGCGTTCTATTTCTTTTTTCTTTTTGCTGTTTCACTTTTTGTCTCCGGTTGTTCCACTTCACTTTCTTCTATTTACGATTTTGATTATCCGCTAACAGCTACAATCGCGGAATCGAATTCATCCCAACTGCAAATTCAAATTCCCAAAGGCTGGCTTGTAGCGGAAGACAACGCTAACAAGACGTCCGACATCTGGCTTGTTAAAGAAGATTATTCTGCAACAATTAAGTTTGAAAAAATAAGCTTGGATGGTGAAACAATAAAAAGTTTCTCGGAAGATGAGCTTGGAAAGGTTGCAGAGCTAAACAAGACCTTGGTCAAAGCGCGGTTTGGCAAAGCTTTCAGCGGTTTCACAAATGAAGAAAGTTTTGGCAATGCGGCCAGAACATTTTTAGCTTATCAGTACGCAGATGATAAAGGGCAGCAGATTAGAACAGTCTTATTCAAAAACAATTCACAATTCTACGAAGTAACCGCATTTGCCTTAAAATCGCCGAATCCGGCAGAAATCTTTAAAGCCCAAAATTCTGTACTTGCTTCTGTAAAATAAATCCGAAATTTTGCATTCCGTAAGGCAACATTTTTGCCTTTTAATCATCTATAAGTATGAGAGCTCTTTTTTATAGGAAGAAAGTGAATAATTCTTCGCAAAAGATAATTGAGTTTACACTTGTGTATAACCAAAACAAGAAAAAACTCTACAATTACGCATTCAAAATGCTGTGGGATCAGCCCGCGTGCGAAGATATAATTCAAAATACATTTATAAAGCTCTTTGAGAATCTGGATAAAATTAGAAACACAAACCGCATCGAAGTGTGGCTATACACAACAGTGCGCAATCAAATATTTACACTTTTTAGAAATAAGAAGATTCATGTCGATCAGTATTATGTGGAAGATTCGGATGAACTGGAAATTGATTCATCCTATAAACTTGCCGAACAGTATGAAGAAATAGAGCTGAAAGAAATTGTAATGACGGAACTGAACAAACTGCCTATTGAACAGAGAGAGGTTTATCTGCTTAAAGAATATGGCGGATTCAGTTATAAAGAAATTGCCGGAATGATGAATATTGATGAAGAGCTTGTGAAGAGCCGGCTTCATAAAACTAGACAAAAACTAATCAAACAAATTTCAAAAGTGCTGATATGAAAAAAATCGCTTCCATCTTGCTGTTTGTCGCAAGTCTAACTACTCTTTCGTTTGGACAGACTAATCCTTCCGATTCATACAAAAAACTTTTTAACGAAGGCAGTTACAAAGAGGCGGTTGTTTTCATTTCAAAAATTGATACCAGCAAGCGATCTGCAGAAGATTGGTTTTATTTAGCGCAGAGCTACAATTCAAACAAAGAATTACTTCCGGCAGTGGCCGCTTACAAAAAGGCCGTAGAGCTCAATCCTACACATAATGGATTCAGACTCAATTACGCGCGCGCGTTAAATGTTTCGGGCAGCACCAACGACGCAATTGAAAATCTTGATGTAATTATTAAAACCGATTCTACCAATCTTGCAGCACTTTCCGATCTAGGCTCAATTTATCTGAACACAAAAAAATACATTTTTGCGCGTGACGTTTTTGAAAAACTGCTGGCGCAGAATTATACCGATTTTCTAAGCCATTATTACTTGGCTCTATCAGTTTATAATATGAATACTGCTCAACCGGATACGGAATCTATTCCTAATCATCTTACACATTGCTTGATTAACAATCCGCGCTTTACTCCGGCGCGTGATCTTTTGGGAAATTATTATTTCACAAGACAGCGGTACAGAAGTGCTTTGGCCGAGTATGAATCATCTTCTTACTATAAACCAACAGAGGCGGAAGCACATTACAAAATAGGATTGTGTCTGGAAAAATTAAAACATTACCAAACAGCAATTCCGAGCTATGAAAAAGCGGTTAAGCTGGATTCCACTGTAGTCAATTATCATTCGCATCTTGGTTACTGCTATTACATTGAAGGCAAGATGGACTCGGCGGTTGCAGCTTACAGCCGGGCAGCTAAACTTGATAAAGATAATCCAACAGTTTTTCAGAATCTGGGGATGGCATATTTAAGATTAGATTCTTTGGATGCAGCAAAGAGAGCATTTGATTTAGCTTTGCAAAATTTTGGCGTTACACAGATGGCCTTCATTATGAATCAGATTGGCTACATCTATCTAAAGCAGAGCAAGTTTGAAGATGCGCTTGCCGCTTGCGAAAAGGTGCTGGCTCTTGATCCCAACAATGTTTATGCATCTTTTAATATTGCGCGTGCTTACGATGAACAGAAAAAATATTCTACCGCATTGAAGCTGTACAAAAAAGCTTTGCCTCTGATTAAAGATGTGCCTTCAATGCAGCCGGATTATAAATACACCCAAAACCGAATTAAAGATTTGGAGAAGTAAGAGGATGATCATGGAAACGAAAGAATTAATAAATCTTATAGATAAATATTTTGATAACGAGCTCGAAAAGGGAAAAGAATCACTCCTCTTTTCATCGCTCGGAATTAATGAAGAAGCACGCGAATATTTTAGGAAGATGAACACTTTGAACGCCGCTCTTGCCGGTTCTATGGATGAGTTTCCTCTATCTCTTGAAGAAAAAATATTTAAAGGAGTATCAAAGCAAAGCCAAAAATCTGAAAGCGGCTTTTTTAATCACAAAATTTTTACAGCAATTGCCTACTCATTCTCAATAATACTTCTGGCGTTCTCAATTTTCTTTTACTCTAAGTCGGAAGAATACAAAGTTCAGTTCGTTGACTTAACGCGCGAGGTTAGCGAGCAGAATCAAAAAATCAATATGCTAATAAACGCCTTGCCTCAAGTTGATGTGCAAGGACAATACGTACAAGTTAAAACGGTGGTTGTAACACCGCAAAGCTGAGGTATAAAATGAAACTAAAAATTATGTTGATTGTTCTGCTCTGCTTTTCCGTAGGAATAGCTCAGCAAAAAGATAAAAAGATAAAAGCGGATAAAGGCAACTGGGAAGAGTTAAAAGAATACCCGAAACCAATTTCACCAATCCAACCGGAATACCCGCAATTAGCAAAGCTTGCCGGTATTGAGGGGAAAGTTTATGTTGAGGCACTAATAAGTGAAAAGGGAAATGTTGTAAATACCAAAATTCTTAAAAGTGATCACGAAAGTTTGATAATGGCTGCAGTTGATGCTATTGTTAAAACAAAATTCTCTCCCGGCATTTCTAAAGACAATAAGAAAG
The DNA here is from genome assembly GCA_043807765.1 of Ignavibacteriota bacterium. Taxonomy (GTDB): domain Bacteria; phylum Bacteroidota; class Ignavibacteria; order Ignavibacteriales; family Melioribacteraceae; genus Stygiobacter. The sequence continues at coordinate 25,612 of JAZDFQ010000089.1, read as the reverse complement.
TACAGACTTGGGTTGTTATCCCAATATCTTTCAAGTTAGATGACAAAGAGAAAAAATCAGATACAACCTTAAAAACGCCCGATAACGAAACTGATCCAGATATGAACACTTTCCAAGAAGTTGAGAAACTTCCCGAAATGGTTGAAGCCACAACTCCAGACTATCCCGAAGAAGCTAAAAAGAATAAAATAACCGGGAAAGCTTTTGTAAAGGTTCTTATTGATAAAGAAGGAAATCCTAAAAAGGCAGTAGTTATAAAAAGCCAGAATGAATTGTTTAATCAGCCGGCTGTTGATGCGGCAATGAAATCGAAATTCACACCAGCATTGCAAGGTGGAAAACCAATTGCTGTTTGGATTGTACTGCCGTACAGATTTGCTCTTGAAGGTGTGAAGGATCCTGATGAAAGAGAATATTTTATGGTTATTCTGGTTGGTGCAAACAATAAGAGCTATCCAAGAGAAGCAATTGAAAATAAAATAGAAGGACAAGTATTGGTTAAAGTATTTCTTGATGATGCAACGGGCAAGCTCGTAAAAACTGAAATCTATAAAAGTGATAAGGAAATACTTAATAAAGCCGCTGTTGACGAGCTAACAAAAAATTGGGAAAAGACTTACGAAGCAAATAAGAAATCTTTAAGCAAAGCTAGATTAAAAGGTAAATCAATTCCGGCGAATGCTGAAATAAAATCCGGTTCAATAATTTGCGTAGATTTTGAATTAAAAGATTTTGAGAAGTAATCAGAACTAATACATGGTTTGCCAAGCGGACTCCGGTCCGCTTTTTTATCTGTTTTTGGATTGCTTTGTATTCATTTGATAAATATGTTTGCCCCAAGTTTTTCTAAACCACAAAACAAACGAGGTAATTGATGAAATCAGTAAAAGCCATTTTTCTTTTCGCTCTCGCGGTTTTAATTGGGGTTAGCAGTTTTAGTTATGCACAAAAGCCTGGCGATAAATCTCCACTGCCGGTTGGCGGTATGGCGGCAGTTGCAAAGAAAGTAGTTTATCCGGATGAAATAAAGGGCAAAAATATAAAGGGTGATGTACAAGTAATGGTTACGGTTGATTCAACCGGAGCTATATTAGCAACAAGCATTTACAAAGCATTGCATCCGGCTTGCGATTCTGCCGCTATAAAAGCAGTCCGCGCAGTAAAGTTTAATCCCGGTACAAAAGCCGGCGTTAAGGCTAAGAAAAGAGTAATCATCCCGATCACGTTTTAATAAATTTTATTAAACCATAGTCACTGCTAAGGATAATTCTGCTGGGTTTCTGTCATGCCGAGCGGAGTCGAGGCATGTAACTAAAGAAAGAATATTCATTTCTCGACCACGCCCCGCGAAAAACGCGGGGCAAGTTCGAAATGACGAACAATGATCACTCACTATAAGCTCCGAACTCAAATGAAAAAATCGATTTATATCCTTTTCGTTTTCTTTAGTGCTGCGTTAATTAATGCTCAGCAGATAAAACTAATCACACCAAGGCCGTTCGGTGGTTACAATGCACTTGTTTCTAAGATTGTCTATGATGAGGAGCTGATTAAAGCTAAGGTAGAGGGGCATGTAGTAGTTCGTATAGTGATAAATGAGAAGGGGGAAGTTAAATCTTACCGTATAGTTAAGCCGTTAAATCCAAAGCTTGATAAATCTGTGATAGATGCAGTTCGCTCTACAATATTTCTTCCCGGTGTTAAAGATGGTGTAAAAACCGCAATGCAAATTGACCTTCCGCTATTGTTTAAGGATGGAAATGTGAGCAAGGATAATTCGGCGATAAACCTTCAGAAGAATTAGTAATTCTGCAAGTGCCTCAATTGCGAATGTGCCGCATCGTATCTAACTTTAAGCTAATTTTGAATATGAATTAACGCGTGAAATAAGTTCTTAATGAAACCAACTTCCGATAATAATATTTACGGTGCATTTGAGTTAAAGAAAATCTATCCCAAAAACTATGTTATTGGTGTAGCGGGCGCTATAATCATTCATTTGTTAGTCGTGGTTGTATATCTTATTTCATTCCCCAAAGAAGAAGAAATCAAAGCAACGGAAAAACTCCAGATTATAACTTATGTTGATCTTGGTCCGCCACCTTCAATAATTCCTAACGAACCTCAGGTTGTTGCATCGGCAAAACCAACATTTGGAAATCTAAAAGCCGCAAAAAAAGGGGAAGAAACAACAGAGTTTGAAGTGCCGAAAGGTTCTTCCGAAGTTGGCAACGTAAAAGTTGAAGCGCCCAAGCCGGTTGAGAAAAAACCGGAAACGGTTGACGAAACTTATTACGTTGCAGTTGATATGATGCCCGAACCATTTGGCGGAATTGAAAAGATGCAGCAGAATGTCAATTATCCGGAACAAGCAAGACGCGAAGGAATTGTTGGCAAAGTTTTGGTTAAAGCGTTCATAAATGAAAATGGGGAAGTAACACGCGCCGAGATTGTTAAGGGTCTTGGCTACGGCTGCGATGAAGAAGCTTTGTGGGTTGTAAAGAGTACACGGTTTAGACCCGGAAAGAAAAACGGCAAAACGCTTAAAGTTCAACTAACAATTCCCGTTTCGTTCCGACCGAACTAAACAAAACGGAAATGTAAAGTATGTACTTTGCACGCTTGGCAAATGCTCTTGCAAAATTTTCCATTCTCAATTTTCAATTCTAAACTTTATTCCCGCGCTTACCCATCTTCCCGGCAAAGGAATTCCCGGTATATCGAAATAGGAAGTATTAAACAGATTTGAAGCACGCAAAAATAATTCGAACATTTCTAGTTGAATTGAAATTTGCGAGTCTGCAATGAAATGAGAAGTAATGTTCTCTCTCTCTTCATAACGAAGAACCCAGCTTTGCTTCAATCCGAAAGGAAGATTGTTGTTTAATCCAATAACCAACTGATGACGAAGATGATCCAGTAAATATTTCGATTCATACTTTCCGGTTTCTCTATCCGAGGACAAATAAACGTAACTGATGTTTATATCTGTAACTGGTGATGACTCGATCAGTTGGCTAACTCGCAAATTAAAGTTTAGCTCGGTTCCAATCGTAGTTAGATTAGAAACATTTTCGACGCGCCACGGATCGGTATTTTTAGCGCGGACCCAATCAATTAAGTCTTTTCCATCTTTGACGAACACACTACCGCTCGCACGAAAGATGTTTTGCGTGTAAGATAGACCAACTTCATAATTTGTGGTTTGCTCGTACACCAAATTTACATTTCCCATGTTGGCGGGACTTACATAATAAAGTTCGGTGAATGTCGGAAGCCGAAATGCTTTGCCAACAGACCCAAACAGTTTCAATTCTTCAGTTGCGAAATAGCTTACATCAAAGCCGGGCCAAAATTTCCATCCTATTGATGAGTAATTGTACGCAAACATTCCGGCTGAAATAGAAACATTGGCTGCCGGATGGAATAACTGCTCGGCATAAAATCCGCTCTTTGTTCTTGAGTGCGCTCCTAAATTTGAGCTCCGAATTTCGTCTCTTCCAAATTCTCCGCCGAAAAAAGTAGTTCCAAACCTAGAAGTCAAAGATGTTTGCATCTCTCCACCGAACGATTCATTCCGGTGAGTGTTGTGGTTCCAGTCGGGACGAAGATAATCGAGGTGATAATCGTCGAAATTATTTCTGTAAAATATTTTTGGCGAAAGCTGGAGCTGGCCAAGTGGAATTTCGGCGGAAATGTTTGCAATTCTAGTAATGGTTCTTTCAAATTGATTCGGAAAAAGAGAAGAGTAAAAACTGTTGGCTCCAAAGTTTTTGTCAATATAACCATATAAAAAATTAAGCTGATTTTCTCCAAGCGAAATATTTTCTCCTATCGAAAAACTTGTGTTTTCAAAATTGGTGTTATGTCTGTATCCGTCCGATTTTCTTTTCGAAAAAGAAATATTGCTGCCGAGAGCACCAATTGGAGCTGAGCCGAAGGCATTCAATTCATACAAACCGCGTTGCCCACCAAGAGAAGAAAGAGTTAGTGTGTTTGAATTTCGTTTCTTTGTAATGATGTTTACAGCGCCGCTGAATGCGTTTGCGCCGAATATTCTTGCGCCTTGCCCCTTTAACACTTCAATTCGTTCAATCGCATCTATTGAGATTGGCAAATTCAAATTATGATGCCCGGTTTGTGGGTCGCTTAGCTTTACTCCATCAACCAGTACTAGCGTTTGCTCAAAAGAGCCGCCGCGTATTGAAATATCTGCTTGCGCGCCCTCTGTTCCGCGAGCGCGGAGATCAACACCGCTTACATATTTCAGTAAATCTTGAATGTTGCTGACCGGTAGATTCTTAATTTCTTGGGAGGTTAACACAGAAACGTCTCTGGAAAGATTGGAAAACGTTATCGGCATTCTTCCGGATGAAATTACAATTTCATCCATGTTGTAAATCTTTTCTTGTGCTGTTAAAAGAGATACGATAAAAAACAAAGTGAAAGCAGTAAGACTAAGCTTCATGTAGATTCCTTCTTCTTTAAGACAAACCGCAAAGTCGCCGAGATGCAAAGTTTAAAACTACTTTGCGCCTTTGTGTCTCTGCGGTTAATACTTTTGTTTAAAATGAAAAACTCCCTCAGCAGCTGATTAGTTTAAGTAGCTTTGTGCGTGCTTCGAAAAATAGAGCCGAAACAAGAGCGGTTCTTAAATCACCAAAGGTGATTACCGCAACACAAAGCAACTCAAAGAGCTATTGAGAGAGTTTCTAAATAATGCTTGTCATATTGAGTCCCGATTTATGGGACGAAATATCTCTATGTAGTTATCTAAGAGATTCTTCACCCGCCGTTGGCGGGATCAGAATGACAAATTTTACAGACTAATTATATCCGAGTAAATAATAAATGCCATAAGCATCAACAGCAAAACAAAACCGGTGTTCTGAACGGCAACTTTTATCTTTATCGGAATTTCCCGTTTAATCAATCCTTCAATAAGAATGATTACGAAATGCCCGCCGTCCAAAACCGGAAATGGCAAAATGTTAATGATAGCCAAGCTTAAGCTTAACATCGCTAGGAAATACATGAAAGAAGTAATCCCGGTATCGGCAGATTTTGCTGCTATTTGCGCGATCTTAACCGGTCCGCCGAAAGCTTGATTAAAAGCAGTTTTTCCGACGATAACATTTTTCAAAGTAGACAAAGTCAGCACGGTATATTGACCGATATCGGTTACAGCTTTTGTTATCGAGCCGAAAATTCCATAAGTGCGGTATTCAACATCGCCGCTGAATGCTGTCATATGTGAGATACCGATTATGCCTTCTAAACTTGGTTTAACTGTAACGCGGACTGTATCGCTACCACGAAGTAAGGTGATGGGAATATGCTTATCCTTGTTGGCTTTAACAATCTTATTTACTTCTTCACCTTCACGAATAAAAATGTTGTCAACAGAAAGAATTATATCGCCCTTCTTTATGCCGGAATCTTGAGCCGGAGAGTTCTGCAACACTCCTTCGACAATAGGTTGAAGCGGATAAGGATATAAGAAAAATCCTTTTTGCAATCCTTGATTTAAAGTTTTGCGGGAGATGTCTAATGATTTTTGTTCTCCAGCTCTTTCAATTTTAACTTTAGCATCGGCAGAGGAATTTTTTAGCATTAAGTTCTCTACCAACTCGTCCCAGTCTTTAACTTTTTTATCGTTGATTGAAATGATTTTATCTAAGGATTGAAAACCGGCTTGCTCGGCTATGCTGCCTTTTTCAACTCTGGAGATAGTTGTGGTTTTATAAATCTGCTTGCCTTGGAAAAAATTGATTCCCCAAAAGATTAAGAATGCAAGAGTAAGGTTCATCATTACGCCGGCGGTTATAACAAAAAGTTTTGCCGGAGTAGATTTAGCGCGGAATTCGTAAGGTTTAGGTTCTTCTGAAGAGAACTTCGTATCGAAGCTTTCATCAACCATACCGGCAATTTTAACATAGCCGCCCAAAGGCAAAAGACACAATCGGTAATCTGTGTTTCCTTCTCCATCAAAATCTTTTGCAAGATCGCCAAATGTAAATCCGGTTAGTTTGTTCCAGCCCAAAAGACGCTTTCCGAAACCGATTGCAAAAATGTCCACCCTCATTTTAGAAAGTTTCGCCGCGGCAAAATGTCCGAATTCATGAACGAAAACCAGAATGGCTATTGTTAAAACGAAATAAATAATATAATCCATAGAGCCTACTTTTAATTAATTTTTTTATTTAGAAACTCACGCGCTCTCAAGTCTGCATCTACAACTTTTGCCAAATCAATTTCTTTTTCGGCCGGAATTTCATTAAGAGCCGACAGAATCAAATCCGGAATCTGCGTGAATTTAATCTTACCGCTTAAAAATCTATCAACAGCAACCTCATTAGCCGCATTTAGAATAGCCGGCGCTGTTCCGCCTTCAGTAATTGAATCGTATGCAATTTTTAGGCAAACAAATTTATCAAAATCGGGCTCAAAAAAGGTGAGCGAGCTCATTTTTTTAAAGTCCGTTTGAACGCCGGTATAAGTTAACCTTTCCGGATAAGTTAATGCGTAAAGAATCGGCAATTTCATGTTTGGCGAACTTAGCTGCGCTTTCAAAGAGCCATCTGTAAACTCCACTATTGAATGAATGATGGATTGCGGGTGAATAACAACTTCAATCTTTTCCTTTGGCAGATTAAAGAGCCAGTAGGCTTCAATCACTTCTAAGCCTTTGTTCATCATAGTAGCAGAGTCAATGGTGATTTTATTTCCCATTTTCCAGTTCGGATGATTTAGAGCTTCTTCAATAGTTACGTTTGCTAACTCTTCCTTTGTTTTGCTTAAAAATGGACCGCCGGATGCTGTTAAAATTATTTTGTTTATGTGGTTTGAATCTTCTCCGACCAAACATTGGAAGATGGCACTATGTTCGGAATCAACCGGAATTAATTCTGCGCCGTAAGTTTTGCAGAGATTAATAATCAACTCGCCGGCAACAACTAATGTTTCTTTGTTTGCAAGAGCAATACGCTTCTTCAGTTTAATTGCCTCAATTGTCGGAGCCAATCCGGCAAAACCGACTAATGCAGTAACTAGTATTTCGTAATTATCCCGCTTGGTAATTTCAAGCAGTCCATCATCACCGGAAAGAACTTCGCATTTATGGGCGACTCGCTCTCTTAACTGCTTAGCCTTCTCTTTATCCTTAACTACAACAGCTATCGGGCTAAATTCTGCTATCTGTTTCTCGAGTTCATCAATACTGGTGTTTGTGCTCAATCCTACAACTTCAAATTGATCTTTAAAGCAGCGAGCTAAATCTAAAGTGCTTGTGCCAATTGAACCGGTAGAGCCGAGAACCAGAAGTTTCTTCATTTATGAGCCGAAGTACCTATGAGTAATTGCAAATAAAAAGTTTATCAATACAATTATGTTTACGACTAAATTCAAAGTGAAAATTTTCTTCAGTGTTTTATAACCTTCTTCAGTGATTTGAGTTCCACTTTCCAGATCGGTGCCGATTGCCGCTCTCAGTTTTTTTGCTGTAGGTATTAATACAGCTCCTATTATAACTAGCAGCACAACCATTAAAATTTGCTTAGTTGCAAGCCAGTGATTATCCGTCATACGGAAAAAGCCATAGCTGCTATTTAAAACCAGCGCAATTCCGGTAACTAAAATTCCGGTGGCGCCGATGATGCCTAAGAGATTAGCAAATGTTAAGTATAAACTAATGAACTTTCTTTCCCCGGATTTGTTCTTATTAGTAACAATCTGTGAACGCAAAACGGGTTCAGATATGAAATTGAGTAACCATATACCCGCAAAAACGATGTGAAATGTTAAGATTGTGTAGAAATACATTTTATACCTTTCTTCTTTTCAAAGTTATGAATAATTAAATGAGTTAGCCAATACCGGTATTCCGGATCATTTTCTTAAATTACAACTTACTTAGCGGCAGTTTAGTTCACGTAAATAAATCAATGAAAGGAACAAAATGAATCGAACAGTTCTACTTTCAACCTTCCTAGCGATAGTTTTTTTCTCCTCGTCAAACGCATTACCCAGATTCGCCTTAGGGCAGAAAGATAAATGCATTAGCTGTCATGTTAATCCCACCGGCGGATTAATTAGAAATGAGAACGGCTTCTTCTTCGGCAAAAATGTTGTCAGCATGATTTCACCCCGGGATGAGGATTTCAAACTCTCGCCAAAACTCTCCGAAAGTGTGCTCTTCGGATTCGATTATCGGTCTCAATTCATGTACAGCGAAGAATTAAAGAAAACTGATTTTATGGATATGACCGGATCGGTTTATCTTTCAGCCGGGTTAGCGCCGACTATAGATGTTATTGCCCGCTACGATTTTATCCAGCGAATTTGGGAAGGATACGGTGTGGCAAGAATTTTACCAAATGAAAGCTACATTAAAGCCGGTTCATTCGTTCCTTACTTCGGCTTGAGGCTCGATGATCATACTGCATATACACGCGGCGGCGATTATGGATTACTTTTTTCTAAGGGAATTGCGCAAGGATTGATTTATAATCCGCTTTACGTTGAAGCTGGAATTGAAGTAGGTGCAAATCTAGCCAATAATCTCCTTCTAACCGCAAGCGTTGGTAAGCCGAAAAGTCATTCAGTCTTTGCGTTCGATCCTACATATACCGCACGATTAGAATATTCTCCTATAATTGAAAATATTCAATTCACTTTCGGCGGGTCTTATGCATCAACAAAAACCAATTTGTTTACGGAAGTTCTAAATACAAATCTAAGCGGCGGATTTGCCGGCTTCGGTTACAAAAGATTTACGCTGATGGGCGAGTATGATATTGCAAAAGATTATTTGGCAAACGGAACAACAACCAAAGCCCTTATGGTAGAAGCAACTTACAATGTGCTGGTTGGGCTGGATGCTGTTGTCCGGTATGATAAATTAGAGACCGGCTTATCAACCGGCGATACAAAATTTGCTCACCTAATTCTTGGTGTAGAATTCTTTCCGTATAGTTTTGTTGAAGTTCGTCCCCAGTACAGAATTAATTATGCGGGCGATGACAAGAAGGGTTCATTCGTTTTGCAGTTTCATTTTTGGTACTGAGAAGCAGTATTTAGTAGTTAGTACAAAGTAATTAGACAAAAGCATAATGAATTACAGTTAAACAAAAAATAAATAATTAGCTTTTGTGAGACGCCCGATCGGGCGTCTTTACTAATCTTTTTGTCTTACAGCTACTAAATACTTATTCCTATGTACTCACTACTAAGTACTCATATCTAAATACTATTTCTCAAGCCATCTCTCAAACAGCTTTTCAAATTTCGAAAAATCTTCATCTTCTAAAGAATAAGTAACTGAATGTGCAAAGTTGTTTAAAATTATTACTGCGTTGATGCTTGCGTCAAGCTTTTCGAGATTAGAGATTTTCTTTGATAGGTTTTTATTTATTTGGATTATGTCTTCATATAAACCGCTAAGAGTACTCATTTTCCAATCCGGTTCAAGCCCCTTCTTCTCTCTTAAGAACTGCGCAAATAAAAACATAGAAAATGTACGGTATTCAGTTTCATCAAGTGTTGCAAAGGGGAGGTGGAAATAAACCATCGGGCGTAGTTTATCTAAAACATAACATCCGCTTGTAGTCATTAATATTCCAATTAAACTACCCGCGCCATCTTGCACAGAAGTTTGTTTGGAGTAAGTTCTATTCGGGGTTTCCACATGTACGGTCACTTTCTCGTATGATGCAACGCCATCGAATAGTTTTATAACTCTATCAAGTTGAAAGGCGATTGGACAGAAATCTTTATAAGTACAACTTGTCATTGGGCAGAGAATGTTTTTGTGTAACGTCCACGCCGGTACCGGAATCTCATCCGGAAAAACTATCTGGTATGATTCGGGATCAATCTCGATATTAAATATTTTCTCGCGGCCATCTGCAAAAACAAACCGGAATAAGATATTCTCTTCTTTAGCATTCATTTATACTTCAATCCATACAATTACTTAACGTATTATCGAAATCATGAGTAACTATTTCAATCAGTCGAATTAATTAAGAAAAGAAATTATTTTGCAAGAATCATAGCTTTGGATGCGTTGAAATTATTTGTCCTAAGCGTATAGATATATAACCCGCTGGATAGGTTACGCGCTTCGAACTTAACGCTATGATTACCTTGGCTTTTAACATCATTTACCAGTTCGCGAACTTCTCTACCTAATAAGTCGTACACTTTTATTGTAACGCGCCCAGCGTACGGCAAAGAATAATTAATTGTTGTATATGGGTTAAATGGATTTGGAAAGTTCTGCTCTAAAGTAAATTCAACGGGCAAACCATCATTATCCATATCGGTTGGTGTTTTAACATCAATTGTCCAGTTAACAGTTCTTTGCATTGTATTGTAAGGATCGTTTTTCACTAGAGGCGAAATATGCTTAACTAAAGCGCTTAGATTGTGTCTACCCAACGTAAGCATAGCTCCATCAGCCTCAAAGGAGTTAGTGTTAGAATCGATTACCCTGTTATCTAAAATCCATTCCAAAGTTAGGTTGCCAGTTGGTAATTGAGCTTGCTTAATAGTGAAGCTTTTCTTTTCGTTTGAAAGCAGCTCAATATAGTTTGCAGTAGGTGTGTGTTCTTCTATCAGCTCAATAAAATCAAAGATAGATCGTACATGTTGCTCGATGCAAACTTCGCAAAAAGGAACACCAAGGTCTCTCATCTTACAAGTTACTTTTGGCCTATACATTCCTTTGTTTGAGTAGTAAGCACCTTCAAATAGTCCAACTGTTGACACAAATTCTCCGCTGACGGGAGTTGGAATGGGAGTAGATGGATCAATCCATGCGTTCCAAGGAATAGAATCTCGGCTAGTTCTGAATGTTACGTTGAATCCATTGTAGCGCCCGGGCTGCGGATAGCCGTAATCATACTCATCTGCTAATCGTGCAAAACTATGCCCGGTTTCATGAATAGCAACTTCGGCACTTGAATAGTTTGCAGAAAAAACAGCGATAGATCCGCCGGAACCGCCATACCAAGGGTGATTAACCACCATCAAGACAATATCGTAATCGGGAAAATTGTTTTTCATTACCTCAAAGAATTTAGTGTAACCGTTTGCAACGAGAAGTCGGTGTATTCCGCTAGCATCGAAAGATGTGTCGAAATAAGTGTCCTTCTTAAACACAGAATCTTTAAGAGAGCCGCAATCGCTTGTTGTACCGGGATGATCTGTTCCCGATTCCTTCGACGGAACTTCTATTGCATAGACATTAAAAAGCGATTTGTATTCTTTGTAAGGACTTTCTAGAAATATTTTTTCGGTAGTAGATTGAGCATCGGACAAATACTTGTTCATTTCGGAAGCCTGATATCCATCGCCAAGGAACACGAGATTAATTCGTTTATCGCGCGGACCATTTTCCAATATTGGTTTAACTGGAAAAATTTGTCCGTACAGAGTATATGTTAGAAACACTATAATTAATGCGAAAAATTTATAAGATGATTTCAGCATGATTACTTTCTGTTCTGAATTTTGTTGTGGTCAATTGTGAATTCAAATCCATTTGAGTGAGTTCGAGATTTATTCAGTGAAGATGAACTGTTCAATACATTCAATCGTATTTTTTCAATTGAAGATGAATATGGAACCCGGAGCGAAAAGTTGACTGTATCCTTCGGAATCGAAGCTCTGCCAATCTTTCCTTCTGCGGCGGGATATTCATATACACATTCTGATGGATCATCAATTATGTTTTTATATAGAACGTTTTCTCCGGAAGAGAGTACGGAAAATTGGATACCGTTATTTGCTGTAGGCAGATTTTTCCTAACTTTTAACTTTCCATCAACAACCGTCATTCCTATTAGCGAAGGTTCTCCTTTGACAAAGTTAAAATCGAGAAATAAAATTTTGCTGCTTGCTTCTTGGGGAAATATATTTCCCACTAGAAGAAGTAATATGAGCACTATTATATGTTTTCTGCTCAATCTAAATGTCCTTTCGTTTAACGCTGGAAAATTAATGGAAGTTTAGACGCTGTAAAAGGTAATTAGTAGGTTAGATAGTTCTACTCAAATTTCAGAAGACATAGTCGTCCGCGGGATGTTATGGGAGGCTAACCTTTCAACTTCATCAATGTAGAATCATACTGTGCTGTCAAGTTTTTCATTAACTCCTCAACAGAAAGAATTTCGTTTATTAATCCGGAACTTTGTCCGGCTTCCATCATACCTTCTTCAATATTTCCATCAAAGATTCCGAGACGTTCACGTTTTTCGCCAAGAAGTTTTCTTAATTCCACTTCATCAGCTCCGTTTAATTCTGCTTTGCGAACTGCTGCACTCCATTCGTTTTTGATTAAGCGTGCCATCCCGATTTTCTTAAGAACTAATGTTGTGGCGGTGTCTTTCGCAGAGACAACACTCTTCTTGTATAAATCGCTGGCGGAGGATTCAATCGTCGTTGCAAAGCGGGTTCCTATTTGCACACCTTCGGCTCCGAGTGACATCGCGGCTGCAATTCCTCTTCCGTCTGCAATTCCGCCGGCAGCTATAACCGGAATTTTAACAGCATCGGCCAACTGTGGAATTAAGCAAAATGTAGTAATCTCATCCGGACCGTTATGTCCGCCCGCTTCAACACCTTCTCCAACAATTGCATCGCAGCCAACACTTTCAGCCTTCAACGCTTGCTTAATATTTGAGACAACATGGATGACGGTTGTATTGTACTTTTTCAATAAATCAATATGTCTTCCGGGATGACCGGCGGCAGTAAAAACAATCCTTATTTCCTCTTCAATCACAGTGTTAATTAAAGCAACAGCATCGCCTCGCAGCAGAGGAATATTAACTCCGAATGATTTGTTTGTAGCGGCTTTGCATTTTTGAATGTGCTCACGAAGCAAATCGGGCTTCATTGAACCGGCGCCGATTAACCCGAGTCCGCCGTAATTTGAAACTGCTGATGCTAATCTCCATCCGCTTACCCAAACCATTCCGGCTTGAATGATTGGATGTTCTATGTTGAATAGTCGTGTAACTCTGTTTTCGATTTTCATCCTAAACCCTTGTTAAAAGCAAATCCAAAATCTTAATTCCAAAATCTAAAATCCAATTGTTTGTTTAGCGTAAACCTATTAATTAAATTCGCATAGTTAAAAAAGGAACGCATATTTCTTGAGGGCAATAATACCAGCAGCCGGATTCGGCACACGATTAAAGCCACACACATTTTCTCTTCCTAAAGTATTGTTAAATGTAGGCGGCAAGCCAATACTTGGTCATATTATAGATAAACTTTTATCCGAGCAGATTACCAAAGCAACGTTTGTTGTCGGTTATCTTGGTGAAAAAATTGTCGAATATGTACACAATGAATATCCACAACTTGAAGCAAGCTTTGTTACTCAAGAGATTGCTCTTGGTCTTGGCCATGCAATACAAATGGCTGTGCCGACTTTTGATGATGAGGAAATTTTCATCATTCTCGGCGATACAATCTTTGATGTTGATTTACGCTCTGTGTTCGAAAAAAAGGTCAGCTCATTAGGAGTTAAGATTGTTGATGATCCTTCACGCTTTGGCGTTGCAGTTTGCGAAAACAATAAAATTGTTAAGTTGATCGAGAAACCTCAAGAGCCAATATCCAAACTGGCTTTGGTTGGTTTATACTATATAAAAAATTCAAAACTGCTTGGTGAGTCTCTTAACGAATTGTTTGATAAGGATATCAAAACACGTGGCGAGTATCAGCTTACAGATGCACTTCAGTTGATGATTGAAAAGGGAGAGACTTTCACAACTTTTCCGGTTGAAGGCTGGTACGATTGCGGTAAAAGCGAGACGTTGCTTTCTACCAATAAGTATATACTCCAGACAAAAGGCACAAATAGAAATATTAAAGGTTGTACGATTATAGACCCGGTTTACATTTCGGATACTGCTACTGTGATTGATTCAATCATCGGTCCGTTCACAACAATTTCAGAGCATTGTGTTGTAAAAGAATCTATAATAAAAAACTCGATTTTGAGTCCTAGCTCTCAAGTTGAGAAGTCAATGCTCGATAATTCAATAATAGGAATGAATGCAATCGTAAAAGGCAATTACAAAAAACTTAATGCCGGCGATTCATCTGAAATAGAATTTTACTAAAAACTAATAGAGGTATTAATGTCATACTTATTCACATCCGAATCTGTTTCCGAAGGGCATCCGGATAAAGTCTGCGATGCGATTTCCGACGGCGTTCTAGATGCCATCTTCAAACAAGATCCTAACGCACGCGTAGCTTGCGAAACAATGGTAACAACCGGTTTGGTTGTTGTTGCCGGAGAAGTTACTACAAGCGCCTATGTGGATGTTCAAGCAATTGTTCGCAAAACAATAAAAGAAATTGGTTATACAAAAGCAGAATATAAATTTGATGCCGACTCATGCGGTATCTTGAATGCGATTCACTCACAGTCACCCGATATTGCTATGGGTGTAGATAAAGGCGGTGCCGGAGATCAAGGAATTATGTTCGGTTACGCTTGCAATCAAACACCGGAATTAATGCCGATGCCAATCGTTTATGCTCATAAGCTCGTAAAGAAGTTAGCAGACATTCGTAAGAAAAACATAAAACTTATGCCTTACTTACGTCCCGATGCGAAATCTCAAGTTACTATTGAATATGACAGCAACAACAATCCTATTCGTGTTGATGCTGTTGTTATTTCAACTCAGCATGATGGCGATGTAAGCCAAAAGAAAATTAAAGAAGATGTAATTGAACATGTAATTAAAAAAGTTATTCCGGCAAAATACTTAGACAAAAAAACGAAATACTATGTTAATCCTACCGGTCGTTTTGAAGTTGGTGGACCACACGGAGATAGCGGATTAACCGGAAGAAAAATCATTGTAGATTCTTACGGCGGATGGGCTCCTCACGGCGGCGGTGCTTTCTCCGGAAAAGATCCAAGCAAAGTTGATAGAAGCGCAACTTACGCAGCGCGTCACATTGCAAAGAATGTTGTTGCGGCAAAACTTGCTAAAGAATGTTTGGTACAAGTTGCCTATGCAATTGGTGTTGCTCAGCCGGTTTCTGTTTATGTAGATACTAAAGGCACCGGGGTTCTTCCGGATGGCTTGCTCGGCGAATACATAAATCAAGAAGTTGATTTAACTCCTCGCGGAATTATCGAAAGATTAAAACTGCGCAGACCGATCTATCAAAAAACTTCTTCTTACGGTCATTTTGGACGCAACGATAAAGATTTCACTTGGGAACAGTTGGATTTGGTTCCATTGTTTAAAAAATTATTATAACGAATAGGATATAAAATGAGCAAAGCAGCAGAGACAAAAACTCTGGATTATAAAGTAAAAGATATTTCCCTAGCAGAGTGGGGAAGAAAAGAAATAGAATTAGCCGAAGCAGAAATGCCCGGCTTAATGGCGCTCCGCAAAGAATTTGGCGCGACAAAGCCACTTAAAGATGCACGTATTGCGGGCTGTCTTCACATGACAATTCAAACAGCTGTGTTGATTGAAACGCTTGTTGAATTAGGCGCAGAAGTTAGATGGTCCTCATGCAATATTTTTTCAACACAAGATCATGCTGCTGCTGCAATTGCTGCTGCGGGCACTCCGGTTTTTGCTTGGAAAGGCATGGGATTGGAAGAATTCGATTGGTGCATCGAGCAGACACTTTTCTTTGGCGATGATAAAAAACCATTGAATATGATTCTTGATGATGGCGGTGATTTAACAAACATGGTTCTTGATAAATTTCCGGAACTAGTAAAAGGCATCAGAGGAATTTCGGAAGAAACAACAACCGGTGTTCATCGTTTGTACGACAGAGTTGAAAAAGGAACGCTTCCAATACCGGCATTTAATGTTAACGATTCTGTTACCAAATCTAAATTTGATAACAAGTATGGCTGCCGTGAATCTTTAGTTGATGCAATTCGCCGTGCAACAGATTTAATGATGGCTGGAAAAGTTGCAGTAGTTGCCGGTTACGGCGATGTAGGCAAAGGCTCGGCTCAATCATTAAGAAGTGCCGGTGTTAGAGTTATTGTTACTGAAATCGATCCTATCTGCGCGCTTCAAGCTGCAATGGATGGATACGAAGTAAAGAAAATGATTGATGCTATTCCTCGTGCGGATATAATCGTAACTGCAACCGGAAACGTTGATATTATTTCTGAACAGCATTTTCGCAAAATGAGAGATAAGGCTGTTGTTTGCAACATCGGGCACTTTGATAATGAAATTGATATGGCTTGGCTGAACGAAAACTATGGACACACTAAAGACACTGTAAAGCCACAAGTTGATAAATACAACGTCGAAGGTAAAGACATCATTGTGTTGGCAGAAGGAAGATTGGTAAATCTTGGTTGCGCAACCGGCCATCCATCATTTGTAATGTCTAACTCATTCACAAACCAAACTCTTGCACAGTTGGAACTTTGGCAGCACTCAGATAAATATGAGAACAAAGTTTATATGCTTCCTAAACATTTGGATGAACAAGTTGCAAGACTTCACTTAGGCAAAATTGGTGTTGAGCTTGAAACACTAAACGAAAAACAAGCTAAGTATATTGGTGTTACTGTTGATGGTCCGTTCAAACCGGATTATTACAGATATTAATCTTGAATCTTCATTGAACGTCTTGCTTAGTTTGGCGGATATTAAAAAGCCTCTTCATTACGGAGAGGCTTTTTTTATTCAACTTCTTTTCAAGTATTCTCTTGTTTCTGTAAAAAAATCGAACATGATTTCATTTAACCAGATTCTTCCAAAAGTATTCTTCATTGTTTGTCAAATAAGTAATTGTTTTGGAGTTGTACTGCTTATTCTCGTTTGTCTGTACGTCCAGCTTCTGATCGAAATAATCTAGCGGAAGCAGACGAATGTATTCTGTGACTTTTCCATTCTCTTTAGTTTCTAAGTTATATTCACTGCTTGTCGGGCACTCAAGCATGTATAGGTTTTTTGCCATGTAAGTGTATAGATAGTTTTCTTTTGTCTGAGACGTTCTTTTGTTCCAGTTTGCGTCGGGATTCAGAATCAGCATTTTCCCGTTAATTACTCTTTCGCGTACTTCTTCTATGCCAAGCATCTCGCCATTTTCATTCATAACATAAGCATCAAAAGTTGGATCAATCCATAGCCACTTTTTTAAAGTTTCTGAATAAACCATGTTAATAACGTGACAGTCGTTGTCAACTTTCAAACTGTCTTTAGGAAGACATGTAACAAAGCGTGATTTTATTCCAATTGATAAATAACATTCATTTAATACTATTGCTAAACCGCGGCAGTTCAATCCGCGTTTACCGGTTTTACATTCGTTTATCATGCTTAAAGCATTTTTTACAACCGGATTTCCATTATTACCGTCATGTTCAACTAAGTTGTGAATCCAATGCATAAGATTCAGAATTTTAGAAACCTCATTCCCGGTTCCGGCAATTGAATCGAGTTTGAATGCTTTGCGTAACTCGGCAAGATTGGGGTTCTCGGCAGTTTGGTATTTAAACTCCGGTAAAGGTCTTTCATCTTTATTATTGAATTTATCTGCCCGCTTTAGGATGTATAGGAAATCACCAACAGAACGAATTTTGCCGGTGATTTCGGCAAATCTTTTTTCATTGTGCAGTATGTTGAGATCCGAGTCCTTCATCATATGAGAATAATTGAAGAAGCCATTCTCGACAGCCTCGCCTAAGCATTCCAAGGACTTAGTCTTTTCTCCAACAAGCGCATAAGTGCATGCGAAGTTGTAGTAAGCGCTAGCTAATGCTTGTTTGTAATTGTTTTGCTCTGTTTCCGGAAGTGAATTATAGAATTTCAGCATCACTTTAAAATTGCTTGCAAAAGTTAATGTGTCGCGCGCTTCATATGCTTTAATTAATAAACTGTCATACTTAGCTACAGCTTTGGAAAGATCGCTTCCGGACTTGTTCTGAGCAAAAACAGCTGCTGAACAAAATAAAAGCGTTGATATTAGAATTGCTAGCTTTAGTTTCATTATTCCCTCTGACTCTTTTGTGGCTGAATAGGATAATTTCTTCATCGGTTTATTAGACTTGCCTAGTATGTAATTGGTTCTGTTATTCATGAATATATATTCCCACTGAAAATACTTTCTAAAATTACAAGATTTTTTCCAAACCAGATTTAACTTTTCCTATTTTCAATCGTATCATAGATGGAAACTAAATAGAATTCATGAATTCAAAAATTATTATTGAAGAAGAACTTTTAAAGTTGATTAGAAAAGCCCAAACTGGAGATTTACAAGCCTTTGAAGCGCTTTTGAAAAACTATCAGTACTACGCTTATACGGTAGCGTTCAGAGTTCTTACAAATGATGATGATTCAAAAGATGTTGTTCAAGAATGTTTTATAAGAATCTGGAAAAATCTTTACAGCTTCAATAGTAAGGTAAAGTTCACAACATGGATGTACAAAATCGTAATTAATCTTTGTTACGATAAACTGAGAAGACGCAAGACGGAATACGAAAGAATGGAAGTGTTGGATGAGCAGCTGATAAACAGCGAGGAAAATCCCGAACAGCTTCTCTCTAACAAAGAGCAAGCGGAAATAATTAAACATATTTCCGATGGTTTGCCGGAAAAACAGAGAATGGTTTTTGTACTGAGAGATTTGGAAGAGCTGACAACGGATGAGGTTTCGCAAATAATGGATCTTTCAGTTGAATCTGTGAAGGCAAATCTTTCGATAGCTCGCAAAACGATTAGAGCAAAATTAATTAAGTGGAGAATTACTGATGAACTGTGAATCGGTAAAGAAATTACTTCTGGAAGAGGAATTGAAAACTTCCGAAAACTTAGAAGTAATAGAGCATATACAAAATTGTGAAGAGTGCCGGTCTTTCTCCTCTAATATGAAAGCTGCTGATAATCTGGTTGCAAAACTTAGAAGCAGTAAGCCGGTTTGTGAAGAACCAGAGTTATTGTCGCTTAGCATATTAAATCAAATCAGATCTGAACAAAAGAAAGATGTCATACTAGTTTCTATTTGGGATACTGTTTTAAGCTGGTTTATGTTGAGACAAGTCCGCCTTGCTCTTTATTCTTTACTGGTTTTTTTTTCATCGCTTTACTTTTACGAAGAAGCTGTCGCGCTAAAAAGTGTTGTGGCTCTCGAGAGCAATCTTAATAAGGCCGGACAGCAATACGAAGCAAGCATAAGCGACAATATGCCGAATCTATCCTTTTTCTACGACGCTTATAAGTTAATTGTCGGTGAAAAAAAGCATCTTAATCTTTCCAAGGAATGGCTGGTTGTGAACAAATCTTTTATTAAAGAACTGCTGGGCGAATACAATTCATTAACTCCGGAAAGAAAGAAAGCAGTTGATGAGTTGAGGAAAAGTTTAACTAAGGAACAAAATGAGTTTCTAGATGAACTTATGAACATTAAGAAAAAAGAAAAATTTTAGCGGAGAAGACAAAATGAAAAGTGTAAAGAATCATTTATTTGCTATAAATATTGCAATACTGCTGCTGATTAGCGCCGGCTGCAAGGAATACACAACAAAAACCAAAATTAATCCAGATGGCTCTTGTGAGAGAATTGTTATTGTAGAAGGAGATACTAACAACATTGCAGGCTTGCCTTTCCCAATTCCTACGGACAAATCATGGAAGATTGAAAAGAAGAGATCAGAAAAAGATTCTACTAAAGTTGTTTACACTGCCGAGAAAAAATTTACAGATGTAAACAACTTAAACGCCGAGTATAGAAACCAGAGCAAGATTGGCGTTAAAATAAATTTCGAAAAGAAATTCCGTTGGTTCTACACTTATTACGAATATGAGGAAACTTACATGTCATATTTCCCCTTTAAGCTCACCCCGCTTAAAGAGTACTTAACCAAAGAAGAGTATCAAAAGTTTATCGGTGGTGATACTACTAAGGCTCTTAATGAACGCTTACAAAAATATGCTGGCGAAAATTACCTCGAATATTTCCTTTCTGAATTTCTGAGAGCATGTAAAGAGAAAGGAATTAAAGAAGTTACAGAAGCTTCTATACGTGAAAAGAGGGAAGTCATTTTTGAATACATTGATCATCACGATAACAATTCAAAAACACTTGGTGCCTTTTTAGCGCTGACATTTAAATCTGAAGAAATAAAAAAGCTTGAACCGTTTTTAGGAAATCTGATGAATGAAGTAGAAAAGAAAATGGAGTGGGCAGGCTCTGCAAGCGGAACATATACAAATCAAGTAAACATGCCCGGAGTAATTTTAGCCACAAATTCAAAATCTGTTAAGGGGAATACAGTTGAATGGAAAATTGATGCTGAGAGATTTCAATTTGAAGACTTAGTAATGAAAGTTGAATCGAGGACAGCTAATGTAATTGTGTTTGTTATAACCGGAATTGTAATTGTTTTCGCACTCATTCTTCTGTTGCTGCCAAAATTCAGAAAACCCGCTGTGCAGTAAATTTTGTTATGAAGGCGATTGTCAAATCGCCTTCACTTTACTCTAAACCAATCGTAACAACTTTTTTCAACTTGATCTGTCTTTAGTTTGTAAACCGGGTAATCAAATTTCTCACCGAATAACCAATATTTTCTTGATGAGTCAAATTCCATTTCGACGCATGGACCCAGTGCTTCCGGGGATGTTCTTATTGATGCACCTAAGTTCAGTACCTTCATTACGTCAGCAAGAACTAATTCTCCGGCATAAAATCTAATTAAGTTGCTTAAGCTTCCGGTAGAGACAAGTAAGCCTTCTTTTTGAGAACGCTCGTAAAGGTCGCGCATTAAATCATCCAGATTTTTTTTTGTCATAGTATTCTTAAGGATAGCGAAGTTTAAATTGTGCGCGAGAATATCTCCGCGCAAGTAGGGAAATTTGTTTAAGTCCCCATCATTCCAGAAACCATCAGCTAGCTTTTCGTTTGGTTCGTTGCGTATTGCCGAAGTGAAATACTGTTTCAGAACATTGTTGTATTCTTTTATATAGTCATCTAATGAAATTAACCCGGCACGCAAAAGAAGCAGCCGGGCATAGTAATCGCTGAAACCCTCCGAGAACCAGTAGAGAAGTGATTCCGGTCCGGCTAAATTTATTTTCTCTCCCAGCCAAGTATGAAATATTTCGTGTGCAAGAAGCCGCTTCATTCTGTAATCTATTTGCCGGTCTTCCGATAAAAAAAGTGAAAATGAATTTACTCTTCCGGTTCCTCCTTGATCGTTGTCCCCTTCGATGGGTAAAACAGTAATTAAGAAGATGGGGAAATTGTAATCATTCCAAAATGTTCTTTCTTCATAGAGAATCGTTTGAATCATATCAATAAACTGTTCGAGCGGGAATTTGTAATTGCCTTTAATAGCTACATAAACCGGATTGTTTCGAATCATTCTTTTTTCTACTCTAAAATTTCCGCCGGTAAAAATTGAGTGGCGGAATTTCCACAATGGCAGTTTTACTTCTTGGTTTTTTTCATTCACACCAAAGCTGTTTGCTAAATTCCATTTCCTTGGAAATTTATTCCAGCTTATTCTAAACGTAAACTCTGTGTTCGCGTCCCAGTCGGGATAAATGAAAAATGTTTCCCCAAGTACATGAAAGAATTTTCTTTCTATGCTTGCCATGTAATGATTGCCTAGAACGATTTCCTCTTTGCGTACTTGTTCAAGCTGATAATAGATTTTTACCGAAGTGTTTGGGAGGTACTTAACAAGCTTAACATCATTTTCTTCCGTATTCTCAATATATGTTTCGCGAGAGAGAGGCTTTAGGTATTTAACGCCTTCCCAATCTTTATCGCTTCCATAATTGTTCGGCAGTCTTAACCGGGTTTGCCCGCTCTTTTCGCCTTGAAATTCTAAAACAACAAGGAGCCGAAAAGCATCAACATCATAAAAAGGTTCTACGCTGTAGCTGATTACAGATTGCGAGGAACTAATTTTTGCCTCATGCTGAAAAGGCTGCTTATTTATGTATCCGGAAAATGAAGTAGCAAATCCAGTCTCGGAAAAGGAGGCGCAAACAGCAATTAATAGTAAAAACTTTCTCATCTAATCCTAATAATGTTGGCGGAATAATTACAAAATTCTTTCGGGAATTAAAATCCAATAATCATTCACCACATAGGCCGGTAAACAGCTCTTCAAAAACTTCTTTCTAATTGAAACGTCAAATTATTCGCAAATGAAACGAAATTTCCCAATATTTTCGCTACAAAAAACCGCAATAATGGCTTTTCTAATCAATTCTAAAAGGAGTAATTAATGAAACGCAAACTCATTTTGTTTTTAGCACTGCTTGGCTTTGTGAGCATTTCGGCTCAAAGTACTAAGATAAGCTTTGAACAGTACAAGCTGGATAACGGCATGAATGTAATTCTTCACAAAGATAACACCACGCCTATCGTTAATGTTTCTATACTTTACCATGTTGGCAGTAAAAATGAAGATCCGCAGCGCACCGGCTTCGCGCATTTTTTTGAGCATCTAATGTTCGAAGGTTCGCCGAACATTAAACGCGGCGAATATTTTAAGACAATTGAATCTGCCGGCGGCGAATTAAATGCAAACACCTCTTTCGATCGTACATTCTATTACGAAACGCTTCCATCAAATCAACTTGAACTCGGCCTGTATATGGAATCCGAAAGAATGATGCATTTGCAAATTGATAGTGTTGGTGTAGAGACCCAGCGCAAAGTTGTTAAGGAAGAACGCAAGCAAGGTTTGGAAAACAGACCTTACGGAACGCTTCTGGAAAAAATGTTTAGCAATGCATTCAAGGTTCATCCTTATAGATGGATGCCGATCGGTTCAGCTCAATATATAGATCAAGCAAAGATTGAAGAGTTTATCGCCTTCTACAAGATGTATTATGTTCCTAACAATGCAACCTTAACCATTGCCGGCGATATTGATATTGCAAAGACAAAAGAGTTGGTGAAAAAATATTTTGCAGAAATTCCAAAGGGAACAAAAGAAATTGTTAAACCAAAAGAAGTAGAACCAGCAAAAACAACCGAAGTCCGCGAAATTGTTTACGATAAAGTTCAACTTCCGTTAGTTGCTGAGGCATATCATATGCCCGCACAAGGTACACCGGATTATTATGCATTAAGTATGGTAACAACATTACTTTCCGGTGGCGAAAGTTCACGCTTCACAAAAGAAATTAAGGACAAACAGCAAAAAGCAGTACAAGTTGCTTCTGTTCCATTTGCATTAGAAGATCCGGGTTTGTTTGTTGCTTTTGGGCTTTGTACCGTTGGTGGTAAGGCTGAAGAATTAGAAGCTGCGCTAGATGTTGAAATTGCAAAGGTAAAAAAAGATTTAGTTACAGAAACTGAATTCCAGAAACTGAAAAACCAGATTGAAAGTGATTTTGTAACAAGAAATTCTACCGTTACCGGAATTGGTGAAAGCCTGGCTAACTATTCTGTTTACTTTGGCGATGCAAACTTGATTAACACAGAGTTGCAACGCTACATGAAAGTTACACGTGAAGATTTGAAGCGCGTCGCAAATAAATATCTAACAAAAGAAAACAGAGTTGTTCTTTATTATTTGCCTATAGCAATGGAAAAGAAATAAATACGTTACGTTTGTAAACAAATGACAATAAAAATTTTTGAAAATATAACGGAGTATAAAATGAAACGTCTTTTGATTTTCTTCTTCTTGATGAGCGTAACTGCTGTTTCTTTTGCTCAGCTTGATAGAAGCCAAAAACCAAAACCGGGCCCGGCACCCGAAGTTAAAATTGGTGACGCCGAATCTTTTGTATTGGCTAACGGACTAAAAGTATTTGTAGTTGAAAACCACAAACTCCCTCAAGTAACATTTAGCTTAATGCTTGATAGAGATGCAATTGTTGAAGGAAAAAATGCCGGATATATTTCTACTGCCGGACAGTTGATGCGTACCGGAACAAAGAAACGCAGTAAAGACAAGCTTGATGAAGAGGTCGATTTTCTTGGTGCTAACCTAAGCACGTCTTCAACAAGCGTGTTTGCTTCCGGACTTTCTAAGTACACAGAAAAAATTATGGATTTGATGGCGGATGTAATTCTTAATCCGGAATTCAAACAAGAAGAATTGGAAAAGATTAGAAAGCAGACTCTCTCCGGTTTGGCATATTCCAAAGATGATCCCGATGCAATTGCCGGTAGAGTTAAAGGCGCACTCACATATGGAAAAGAACATCCTTACGGCGAATTTGAAACTGAAGAAAGCGTAAAAGCAATTACACTTGATATGTGCAAAACTTATCACGACACATACTTTAGACCGAACGTTGCTTATTTAGCTATCGTTGGCGATATCAGTAAAGCAAAAGCCAAATCTTTGGTAGAAAAATATCTTGGCAAGTGGGAAAAGAAAGATGTTCCTAAAAACACATTTGCGAATCCAAAAGCTCCGATAGTTAATAAAGTTGCATTAGTTGATAAAGCCGGCGCGGTTCAATCTGTAATTAATGTTTGTTATCCGGTTGATTTACAGATTGGCAGTGAAGATGCAATGAAAGTAAAAGTAGCTAACTTAATCTTAGGCGGAAGCGCAACCGGCAGACTCTTTATGAATCTGCGCGAAGCGAAGGCTTACACATACGGCGCTTACTCAAGCATCAATCCGGATAAATTGGTTGGCAGTTTTTCTGCCTCTACAAAAGTTAGAACAAGTGTAACTGATAGCGCTATTACCGAAATTCTAAACGAAATGAAAAAGATTAGAAACGAAAAAGTTTCTGAAAAGGAATTAGAGAACGCTAAAAATTATTTGGCCGGAGGATTTATCCGCGGTTTGGAACAACCGGCAACAGTTGCAAGCTTTGCTATAAATACTGCTATGTACAATTTGCCCAAGGATTATTACAAGAACTATTTGAAAAACCTTAGCGCAGTAACAGTTGATGATGTTCAATCAATTGCGAAGAAGTATATCAAACCAAACAATGCTCATATACTTGTTGTTGGTTCTTCCGATGACGTTGCGAAGAATCTTGCAAGATTTAGTGTAAGCAGTAAAATAGATTTCTTGGATATCTACGGCGAAAAATTTGATCCTAACGTTAAGAAAGCTCCGGAAGGATTAACCGCTGAGCAAGTTGTTGCAAAGTATGCCGAAGTTATTGGCGGTAAAGTAAATCTTGAAAAAATTCAAGACCAAACTTTGAAGATGACAGGAGCAATGCAAGGAATGACTATCAATATTACGATGATTCAAAAAGCGCCAAACAAAATGTATCAGTTGGTGGATTTTGGTGTTGGTCAGCAGAAAACTGTTTTTGATGGTGAGAAAGGCAAATCGAGCCAGATGGGACAAGAACAAGAATTAACCGGTGCTCAACTAGAGCAGGTCAAAATTCAAGCTACAATTAATTCATTCCTTTATTATGATAAGCTTGGTGTTAAGTTAGAGCTTGGAGGAATGGAAGCCTTGAACGGAAAAGATGCTTACAAAGTCAATATCATTTATCCTTCCGGCAAAAAGTCAATCCAGTATTACGATGTAGAAAGCGGATTCCTTGTAAAGTCTTCAAATACTGTTGAATCTCCGCAAGGAGCCATGAGTATTTCTACTGAGTTTGCAGATTATAAAGATGTAAAAG
>JAZDFQ010000088.1:0-22454 GCA_043807765.1 Ignavibacteriota bacterium | reverse complement strand
ATTCAACTTTCAAATCATCAAGCGCGTTAAGAACAGATTGAACATTTCCCGCGCCGTAATCAATTACCGCAATCATAATAGTCCTTTTGTAGATGGCAAACTGCCCTTGTTTCGTGAATCATATTTCAGCGCCATATTAAGCGCGCGCGCTAATGCTTTAAACATCGCTTCAGCCTTGTGATGATCATTTTCCCCGCTCGCCAATAGATGAATGCTGGCACGTAAGCCGGATGACAATCCTCTGAAGAATTCCTTAAATAATTCAGTTGGAAATTCTCCAACCATTTCTCTTTTCCATTTGCAGTTGAACGCCAAATATGAACGACCGCCAAGATCAATTGCGCATTGTGCGAGCGCGTCATCCATTGGAAGCATAAAACCGTAACGCTCAATTCCCTTTCTATCGCCGAGAGCTAAACTTATTGCCTCGCCAAGCGCAATTCCAACATCCTCAACTGTATGGTGTTCGTCAATGTGAAGATCACCTTTTACTGCAATTGTAATATCTGTATTCGAATGTTTGGAAAGTTGTTCAAGCATATGATCAAAAAATCCAATTCCGGTTTTTATTTTGGATTTCCCGGAGCCGTCAAGGTCAACTTTTATTTTTATCTCGGTTTCTTTTGTCTTTCTGTTATGCTGAGCAATTCTTTTCTTAATCATGATAATGCATTCTTTAATTCTTGTAGAAATTTACTATTTTCTTCTTTAGTACCAACTGAAACGCGTAAACAGCCGCTTAAATTCAATTGGTTGCTTCTGTCACGGATAATTATCCCTTTGCTTTCCAGATAGGTAAAGACACTTTTGGGTTCATCTACTACAAAGGAGATAAAATTGGCATCCGAAGGTAACACTTTCTTAACTTTTTTGAGTTCACTTAATTCATTTGTTATTCTATTTCTTTCACCAACAATCTCATCTATAAAGCTTAAATACTTTTCTTTATTAGTTATTGCTCTTAGAATGAAATCGGAAGTGAGCTTATTGATGTTATATGGCGCTTTTACCTTGAATAGAAGCTTTGTTACAAATTCTGATGCAACACTGTAGCCGCAGCGTACCGCCGCCATTCCCCAAGCTTTTGAAAATGTTCTCATTACTGCAAGATTCGGAATTACAACAGACTCTTGTGCTAATCCAGATTGTTTTGTGAAATCTATATAAGCTTCATCTACAACTACCATCACTTCTGTGGATTTAGCCAGTTCAATTACTTTTTCTTTGCTTAACAGATTTGCGCTTGGATTATTCGGCGAACAAAGAAAGATAAGTTTGGTTTTTTCAGAAACAGCATTCTTCACTGCTTCCAGATCAATATCGTAGTTTGGATCGAGAGAAACATTTTTCACAGCAACATCATTTGTATCACAGCAAACTCTGTACATACCGTAAGTTGGTTCGCAAATAATAACTTCATCCTCTCTAGGGTGGCAAAATATTTTTACAAATAAATCTATAATTTCATCAGAGCCGACTCCAAAGAAAAGGTTTTCTTGAGGAACGGAAATTAAATCCGAGACAGATTTCCTTAACGAACGCTGGTTAGGATCGGGATAACGATTTAATTCAAGGTTATCATAAGTAACAACACTTCCGATGGAGTTTTCATTTGCATCAAGTAGAATTCCTTCAAGATGAGATTCTCTTGCCGAA
The DNA here is from genome assembly GCA_043807765.1 of Ignavibacteriota bacterium. Classification (GTDB taxonomy): domain Bacteria; phylum Bacteroidota; class Ignavibacteria; order Ignavibacteriales; family Melioribacteraceae; genus Stygiobacter. Next base: position 20,798 of record JAZDFQ010000088.1, on the reverse strand, counting down.
GTATATGGTTTAAGATTTAGAATATTCTGCCTTACAAGTTTTTCTACTTTCATTTTTTCAACCTCACTTTTACTGCATTAGCATGCGCATCAAGTTTTTCCGCTTCAGCCATTTTGATTACTGTTTCCGAAATATTATACAATCCTTTCTTAGTCAGTTTCTGAAATGTAATTGCTTTCATAAACGCTTCAACACTTACACCTCCTATCGCTTTAGCGTAGCCATAAGTAGGCAGCGAGTGATTCGTTCCGCTCGCATAATCTCCTACACTTTCCGGCGAATACGCTCCGACAAATACCGATCCGGCATTTTGAATTTTGTTCAAATAGTTTTCAGCTTTTGCAACATTGATTATCAAATGTTCCGGCGCGTAATCGTTGGAAAGTGCAATTGCTTCTTCAATTGAATCAACAAGCAGAATAAATGAATTCTTCAAACATTCTTTTGCTGTTTTGCTTCTCGGAAGTTTTTTGAGTTGCTCGTTTACTTCGCCAACCATTTCTTCGGCCAGCTTATCACTTGTTGTAAGTAAAATAACTTGGGAATCGCTTCCATGTTCGGCTTGTGATAATAAATCCGCTGCAACAAATGAAGCATCGGCATACTCATCAGCAATTACTAAAACTTCGCTTGGTCCCGCGGGCATATCTATTAAACATCCTTTCGGGTCGTTGCTCACTAAAGTTTTTGCGGCTGTTACAAATTGATTTCCCGGACCGAATATTTTATCAACTTTATTTACTGATTCTGTTCCGTAAGCCATCATTCCAACTGCTTGCGCGCCGCCTATATTGTAGAATTCATCAACTCCAATTAGTTGAGCGGCATATGCTAAAGCCGGCTGCAATTTTTCTTTAACCGGACTGCATACAACAATTCTTTTGCATCCGGCAAGTTTGGCTGGGATTCCAAGCATCAGCATAGTTGAAAACAAAACAGCACTTCCACCAGGTATATACAAGCCTACATTTTCAATCGGCAAATACTTTCTCTCACACCTTACACCGGGCATTGTATCAATGGAATAACTTTTCGGTCTCTGATATGAATGAAACTTTTTTATGTTTCGAACCGCAATGTCTAATGCTTTTTTCAAATCCGGATCAATCTGTTTTGCAGCAGCTTCAATTTCTTCTTTTCCTATCAGAATTCTTTGCTTCTTTAATCCGTCATATTTTTGTGCGTAACCAATAACCGATTTATCACCTTTAGTTTTTATTTCTTTCAGAATTGATTTAACAACTTCTGCTACTTTTTCATCATCTCCAGCCGGTCGGGTAAATAGCCGGGCAAGTTTTTGATCCGATAAACTCTTAGATAAATAAGTTTTCATAGTATCATATTCTCAATTGGTAGTAGTAAAATACCGGAAGCACCGGCTTCTTTTAGCTGATTAAAAATGTTCCAGAACTCATCTGCGGGAATTACGGCATGAACCGCAACCATGCTAGAATCAGCGAGAGGAACGACTGTGGGGCTCTTAAGCGCCGGAAGAATAGATTTAATTGAATCAAGCGATTCTTTAGGTGCATTCATCATCAGATACTTTGATGTTTTTGCTTTTAGAGCAGAATCAATTCTAAACAAGAAGTTCTGAAGTATTTCATACTTGCCTTCATTCTTCTCCAATTCCTTATTAACAATTAATGCTGCTTGCGATTCGAACACATCGAAAGACTTTTTCAGTTTGTTAAGCTTAAGTGTGTTCCCGGTAGAAACTAGATCACAAATATAGTCTGCAACTCCAAGCGACGGCGCAATTTCAACCGAGCCGCTAATCTCAACAATTTTTGCTTTGAGATTATTTTTATCCAGAAAGTCTTGCAAGATGTGAGGGAAAGAAGTTGCAATTCTTTGCCCATTTAACTCTGTTAGAGCGTTTAGCTGCTTTGTTTCCGGCAGAGCAAGAGCCAATCTGCATTTGCCATAACCAAGTTTGCGAATGATTTGAACATCAGCTCGCTTTTCGAAAATTATATCTTCGCCGACTATTCCTATATCGGCAACACCATCTTGCACATATTCCGGGATATCATCATCGCGAAGAAACAACAAATCGAGTTCATAATTTCTCGCAGAGATTACCAATCGTTCTGAGTATTCTTCAATATCCAGTCCGCTGTTACGCAGCAGTTGCATAGACTTTTCAGTCAGTCTCCCTTTCTTTTGTACAGCAAGTTTCAAATTTCCATTTAACATTTTATTCTCCTTTAAAACGAAAAAACCCCGGAACGCGCCGGGGTTAAAATAATCTATCTTCAATTTTATTTAAAGAATGCCGGCGCCTCTATAAGGAATATGATGATGTGTATGATGCGCGTTGATTCTAAGTAACATTTTTCTCTCAAATTTCTATTGCAAATGTAGCAAACTATTTTTTAAATGCAAGTCTAGGCACTATTTATTCACGACTTTTCATACTTAACGATTTAGCCGCATCAGTAGCCGCATTAATTTTTTTTCCAAAACCGGATTTGCCGGCAATTTCCATATCCGATACGAATTGAACATCGAGAATGCCTTTAGTCTTATGTCCGGTACGGAGAAAATTGATTTCGCTTAATGCCAAACTCCATCCTTCAAACCATAAACGCAATTGTTCAACATCGCACTTGTCTTTTTCAATATGTACAATCAAATCTATATCCGAATCGGGACTTGCAGTTGCATTCTTTGTACTGCCGAAAATGTAAATGCCCTTTACACCAAATCGTTCGGGATCCAGTTCTGATGCTATTCTTTCCGCCATCTTCATTCTCCAGCGCCAGTGATCATTAGGATGATAATCATAATGTTGTTCTTTCACTTCTTTCTCTACAATAAGTTCTCCGGAAGAAGGAGCAAACATTCCGACTGCGCTTTCAATATCTGCGTTAATCAACACTTTAAGTACAGAACCGCCGGTAGATTTTACAACATCAATCACATGAATTATTGACTGCAGATCGCTAAAGTCCGGCAGTACCTCCGCTAAAACATTTTCAGATTCCAGCAAAAACTTTTCATTAAAAATATTTCCGTTATTATCCGGATATAGAGGTAGATAACGAATGTTTGCTTCTACCAAATCTTGGAAGAAGTGAGTACCAAAGGAAAGATCGGGAACGTAATTACCCTTCTTCTTTGCAATCTCAATAAGCATCGAAGTATTATTGATATCGGAGTACGTAACATTAACACCAAGTTTAATATCGCCTCTGCTTCCCCATCTTCCCGGTCCCATCAAAATAAATTTTCTCTTTGGAAGCGCCTTGTTTAATTTGCCTACTGCTCTTCCAACCATAAGCATTGTTTCTCTATCTTCAATCTCGGAATACTTAGTCGGATCAACATAAACGATATGAGTTACATCCGGGACTTTTCCGTTAGAGACATATTTTTTTGCAGTGAATACAATTCTATCAGCCGGAATATCTTTTGGAATATTATCGGGACTAGATTCGCCGCTGTAACTTTGAGGTCGGCATTGCAACAAATAAAGATCCTTGCCGTCATGTGCAAATTCTATATCAACCGGCTGCTTAATTTTCTCTTGAACAGTTTTTGTTATCGAACTGATTTTCTTTAGAAAATTTGTTTTACTTACTAGTCCATCGAATGTAGCAACAAATTCTTTACTTGGATCATCAATGTCTAATACTCCCGGCTGACGCATCATATTTCCATCGAGCACTGAAAACACGTTCATAAAATCGGGGTACTGTGAGCCATAATCTTCCAGCAGAGTAGAAATTTCTATCGATTCAAAATCATTTGTTTCCAAATTTATTACGTCAATTCGTTTGGGTGAATAACGGCGCATTTCTTCCGGCGATACATTGATGCGCAAGTTCGGTTGACCGGGCGAAATTAAAACCGGGTAATCATCACTAAGTCTATCAACTGCTCTAGTTCCCAAACCGGGGACTAAGCGCAACAAGCCATCATCTCTTTTAATTCTGGGCGACCAGCGAAATTCGTTGTTACTGAACGCTACACCGGCAAATGCCGGTAAATAATATTTACCGACTTTAGTTCCAACAACTTCTTGAATCATAACGCCCATTTCTTCATGGAAATCGAGTAAGCCTCGTTCTGCTCTGTATTCAATTGGATCCGGGGAAAATGTAGATGCGTAAACTTCTGCAATTGCGTCCATCAATGCCCATAGGCGCTGCTGCTTTGTACCTTGATTAGCAAGGAACAAACTTTTGTACTTACCGGAAAACGCCGCTCCAATTTGATCTTCAAGCAAAGAAGAACTTCTAACAACTAGTGGTTTATCACCAAGATCATCCAATGCAACTGCGAGACCTTTAATTATATCGGGCGGGAATTCGGAATTTTTGAAGAGCTGAACAACATGAGGATATTCGATTCTCACTTCATCTATTTCTTTATACTTCTGTTCAAGAACTTCTTCCAGATTGTTATACTGAATAAATGCTATTACTCCGTCTGAAGTAATGTACCAAGTTTTTGGCGTTTTGATATCCGCGAATATTTCCGTTGTTTCCGATTCAAGCTGCAAAATGTGATAAGCCAAAAACAAGCCGGCGCTTTTTCCACCTAACTTACCATGACTTCCGGAAGGGAAAATCATTTTATCAATCAGTTTATAAAAATCGGTTAGCTTAACATACTCTTTAGCTACACTAATATATTCTAACTGATCTGTAAAGAATCTTCTTAACAACGAAACACGCAAACCTTTAATTGTGGATGGCGCCAATTCAAATTTTTCCGGAGCCATATGGTAGAACTTACGAATAGCATCTGCAATTTCAGTAAGAGAAGTGTCTTGATTATCAACAACTTTTATCAAAGAGCTTGATTTATCTTCTTGAATCCACTTCTGAATTTTCATCAGAATAATATCATCCGGTAAATTTTCATCGGCTAAATTTAGAATTGTATCAACATACTGATCGTAGTTTGTAATCTTACGAATCTTAAGTGGTTTGTTATCATCGTAGTGTTGTTCCTCTATGCTTCCTTGTCTAGACATGCTGCTTTGTCTCATGAGCATTTCCGCTTCTTCTACACCTTTCCAGCAGAGTAAATGAAGCATCTTGCGAAGTACACTCATAAACAAATTCGGATCTGTTTTCCGAATCATATCAAGAACAATTCGCCATTCCCCTTTATGTTTTCCGTCAACTTGCTCGCGGACTGTGCGTAGTTCTTGGAAAACTACTTTCAATTTTTGATGAAGAATAAAGTGACCTAAACGGTCAGCGATTGTTGCTAATAATTTTTTCTCTTCCTTTAGGAAAGGACCAAAATCTGCTTGAGGCATTTCTTCTATATAATAGACAGCAATGTGTCCAACAATTTTATCTTGAACAACTATATCAGATTTAATAACCCAAGGCGTTTCTTTGAAGTCGCTGGTTTGATAAACAATTTCTCCATAAGCTAATTTCGCTTTACAAACATTTGAATATTGCCATCCCGGCGGAATAGAATTAATTACTGTGTGAAATGCTTGCCGCATAGATATTTCGGAACGGTTCAAACTGTCCTCTATTGTGTAAATACAGTTTAGTTCCTTTGCGCGCTCATGCAGTTCTATAACTAAATTATCTATCGGTTTGTGCTTATCTAGCATTTCTTGATTACTCCGCGGCTTGTTTTGCCGTCAACCTTAATTTTGAGTGTTGTTTCCAATTTAACATGCTTAACAAAATTAGTTTCTTTTAAAACTTTTTGCTGATTCAGCCAATCCCAATCAATTGCGAACTCACCATCATAGTTTATCGAGAAATAACTAACGTTAAAACTGGAAAGGTTGTGAAAGAAGTGCGAGCCTTGGCTAAGTTCAACATTAATACCAAACAATGTTGATTCGACAATCACTTTTGCGCCGGCAATCTGTCCCCAATCAACCGGAATGCCAAGCCATGAATCGGAACTTCCCCATCTGCCAAATCCAATTAATACGTAAGGCGTTTTAGTTTGAACAAGACCTTTGTTTATTGAATCAATCTCGTAAGCAATTTTTTGCGTGTCTTTCTTATCAAATGTTTCCGGCTTAACAAAAATAATGTCGCTAATATTTTCAACTACCCCGTTTCCCATAACTCTTTTGGAAGCTAATAAAACATCTTCTGTATACAACTCATCAGTTTTCAATTCCACGACTTCATCAGAAACCACCATTGGTCTAACTTGTAGAAATCCAAATTTAAGTTTGTTTTCGTCTCTTGGAATAGTAACAGCAAATTCAATCTCAACCGGATTTCCTAGCGCCTCTTCAGAAACTTTTAGTACCTTTTTAATCAAATCATTGAATTTGAATTCATTCATTGAAAGCAGTTGAGCAAAGTTTATTACACGCGGACCATCGTGCCCGCAACCCATAACAATTTTGTCCGACTTTACATCATAAGTTGAAGCAATATATTTTAACGTATCATCATAATCAGCATTGCTTAGATTAGCAGAAACTAAAAATTCAGTTTCTTGAATGGGATTGTATTCCATGAAATGACTCATGTTCAAAGACCAGAAGGAATTTTGTGTGTTTCTCAAAATATCCGCCGGATCGCCAAACGGTGGACCGGAATTTGGATACATCGGAGAATAACTCCATATGATTCCGCCATCTACAATTGTTTTGCCTAATCCAATAGCTAAATTCACAACGCCATCTTCCGGCTTTGCTCTTCCGCTGGAATAGAAATTATATGAGCGCGCAACTCCCGAAAAGTTTGGATAGAAGCGATCGTTATATTTTTGTCCAACAACTTCTTGTATTATGATTGCCATCTTCTCTTCTTTAATTGTATGAGAAGAGGCCTCGAAATAATCTTTTGAAGCTTTGAAATAGATGGAAGCATAAACATATTTGATTGCTTCAATTAGTTTATTAAAGCGCTCGTCTAAACTTGGCTGGTTATTCGAAATCATTTTTGTTCCGTAAATACCGGCAAATGGTTCGAACTTTGCATCTTCCAGCATACTGGAAGAACGGACTGCAAGCGGAACATGTACGTTCTCAATCATACCGCGTAAATCGCCAAGTATTTCTACCGGAAGTTCAGCTTTTAAAAATGCTTGTATTATATCTTCATCATGTTCTTCAGTTACAGCAGCAGTAAACAGATTATTTCGCTCCATAAACCAATCGAAAATCTGAGTTCTCAGAATAACCATCTTGGGAATATTCAATTCAACATTTGGAAATTCCGACGAAGAAATATTCTCGCGGATGATTTTTTCTATCTGTATTAATCCGCTTCCTTTTCCTCCGCAAGAACCATCACCTATAAAAGCGAAAACATCGTCAGATTGAAAAAAACTGCGGCTAAAATTTGAAGTTACCTTACTGCATTCATCGGCCATTTCTTATCCTACTTAATTTATAGTGTAAAGCTTCGTTGTTGATCCCGTTACTTTATCCATTAAGAATTTTTCTTAACGCTAGATTGTGAATTAATTTCTCTTGATAAATCAATTGGTAGTAAATTTAGTTCATTCGGAAGCTATTTGCCATTCATTCTATTCTGCGGTTTTGCAATAATGCCTCTTCCCCTATGGCCATCTATCTTAATTGTAATTGGCTCATGCAAATGGATATGTTTAACAAACTCTTTCCGATCAGAAATTTTTTGTTCTTCTAACCAAGCCCAATTAACAAATCCTTGGTCTGTGAATTCATCCACTGTAAAATAACCAACTTTAAATGATGTGAGATTTTGAAAAAAGTGAGAACCTTGCGACGGTTGGACGTTGAAATCTTTGAAGTTTGCTTCAACAATTGCACGAGCACCGCTAATCTGTTCCCAAGTAACCGGGATTCCAAGCCAAGGGTCCAGAGTTCCCCACCTACCAACACCTAAAAGTAAATAGGGGCTTCCGCCATGAACTAGCTTGGAATTTAATTGAGCAATTTCGTGTGCAACTTCAAGTGTATGTTTTCTATTAAACTTTATCAGATCAACAAAAACAACATCTTTTACATCTTGCATCAAACCATGTCCTAAAACATTTTCACTTCTGCAAAGAAGCTCGTCATCATGATAATGTTCAATATCAAGCTGCTCAATTTCATTATTGATTACAAGAGGACGCATTTGCAGAAGTCCGAATTCTTTAGGCTTTCCTTCCGGTACCTTCAAATTTACTGCGAATTCAATTTCAATAGGTGATGCTGTACCCCAACCACCCATTTCGAGAAGCAATTCTAATATTTGGGGAAGAGGAAAAACGTTGTACTTAAGAATTGGAGCCATCGAAAATATTTTCGGTCCGTCCCGGTCAACTCCATCATAGATAGCGCGATTATCTACTGAATAGGTCGAACCAACAGCATTTAATGTACCATCATTAGCAGCATCACTTAAATAATATTTTTTAACTAGACGATCTTCAGCAATTCCATCATCCAAATATTCTTCATTCAAATCAAGCGCAAAAAAATCTTTTGGAGAATATTTAAGCAAGTCTTCAATAGTTGGAAACTGCAAATTATGCTGCGGCTGTTTAGGGCAAAATCTATAAGTCAATCCTCCTTCAACTATTGATTTGCCCAGCCCCGGTGCTACGGAAACAATTCCATCTGTAGATTTAAGCGGTGGCGTTGGGTAAAAATTATAAGACTTAGCCACTCCCGAAAATTCCGGATAATATTTTCCATTGTGTGTAGCACCAACAAGTTTCTGAATTATTACAGCCATTTTTTCTTCTTCAAGGCGATAAGACGTCACGCGGATGTAATCTTTAGATTTTGAATAGAAAATTGAAACATAAATCCGCTTGATAGCATGTATTAACTGTTTCAATCTTATTTGAAGATCCAGATTATTGTTCGGCAGCATAAAAGTATCGTACACGCCGGCAAAAGGTTGCCCTTGAGAATCTTCAAGTAAACTTGATGAACGAACAGCTATCGGCTCTCGCACTACTTCAAGAAATTCTTCCAAACTTTTCTTTGCATCTTCCGGGAATAATTCTGCTTCGAAAAATTTACTTTTTAAATCCTCATCATCTTGAGATAATAAAGCATACTCTCTCAATTCGTTGTCATCTAAAAACTGGTCAAACACATCAGTTGCAACAACAACTGCTGCCGGAACAAAGATTTTAACGTCTTCGAAACGATATCGTATTTCAAAATTACTGAGCAAAGTGTTTACAAATCCGAGTCCTCGCGCTTTACCGCCAAGCGAACCCCCACCAATTCTAGCAAAAGTTGTTGTTATATCGAATGAATCTTTATGGAAATCAGAAATCACTCCAATCTGTCGTGATTTTCTAAACTCACGCAGAGAATCTATTAATAGATTTCGTAGAAAAGATATTTCTTCAAAGTCTTCAACTCTCTTTGGCCTCAGCTGATGAGCCAACCAAAACTCAGTTCGAGCTTTAAGCCAAACAGAAAAATGGTTGCGCGAAGCATGGTATTTAATTGATTCATCCGGAACAGTTTTTAGTTGCTCTTCTAGTTCGTTTAAATTCGTGGCTGTCCCAACTTCTTCCCCATTTTGAGTTCTGAAAACAAAATGACCGAATCCAAAATTTTCTGTCATAAAATGCTTTACATCTTCCAGAAGAGTCGGAGAATCCTTCAATAAAAATTTAGCGCCGTTTGCTTCCGCTTCCGCTTTGTGATCTTGATTTGTTGATTGAAGGAGAATAGGAATATCCGGCTGAATCTCCTTTACATTTTTACAAAACAATATTCCGGCTGTAGTATCTTGTTCGCCGTTTCTAGTAAAATCAATATCAGAGATAACGCCAAGTATAAACTCTCTATACTTTTCGAAATATTCCCAAGCTTCGTTATAGTTCGAGCACAAAAGGATTTTTGGACGCGCTCGCATGCGCAAAAATTTGTGTGAAAGATTAATACCTTCCGAAATCAAACTTTGAGATTGCTTGAGAACTTCTGTGTAAATTAATGGCAAATAAGAAGAATAAAAACGAACACTGTCTTCTATTAAGATGATTGATTGAACACCAACTTTCTGTGTATCATGTTCAACATTAAGCCTATCTTCCAAATATTTTATGATTCCAAGAATTATTCTATAATCACCTTGCCATATAAACACTTTGGTGAATATCGAGATATCACCATTAGAAATTAAATCGGTCATTTCACGGTTATCATAACCAAGCAGTACAACCGGAATATCTAGACCGGCTTCTCTAACTCTTTTTGCAAATGTACTTGCCGACATATCTTCGATGTGAAGAGTGGTAATAACTAGATCGAACCGCTGTTCTTCAAGCACTAGGTTGATTGCTTCTGCACCATTTGATACTTGAATAAGTTCCGGCGAGTGACTAAGGTTTAATCCTTGATACTCTTGACGAATAAGTTCGTATAATCTGTTGTCTTCCTCAAAGATGTATGAATCATAAAGGCTAGATACGAGTAAAATATCCCGCACACGGTAGCGCATCAAGTTATGGAAATCTTGAAACTTAGAATACTTGCTTTTCTTGATAAGCTCTTGATCAAACTTTATTGTCTGTCGTTCCATGCGCTGTTTTAATTTATGACGTAATAAAGTACTTAAGAATTCAACTCAAACAAATAAAAAAATGGGGCGATTTTCATCGCCCCACATTTTGGGAAACAAATTATACTATACCTTGATCCATCATTGAATCTGCAACTTTTAAGAAACCGCCAATGTTAGCACCATTTACATAATTGCCTGGTGTACCATATTTGGTTGCTGTCTCATAACAATTTTTATGAATATTTTTCATAATAGTACGTAAGCGTCCGTCAACTTCTTCACGGCTCCAGCCTAATCGCATACTGTTCTGAGACATTTCAAGTCCGCTAGTAGCAACACCGCCGGCATTAGCAGCTTTGCCAGGTCCGTAAAGAATCTTTGCATCAACAAATTGATCAATCGCTTCGATTGCGGATGGCATGTTTGCGCCTTCACTAATAACATAAACGCCATTCTTTAATAAGTTAGCTGCATCTTTACCATTAATTTCATTTTGTGTAGCGGATGGGAATGCGCAATCAGCTTTGTGATTCCACAATGGATTGAAATCAGCATTAGGATCAATAGCAATAAACACAGCTGATTTATATTTTTCTGTATATTCTTTCATTCTTCCGCGGCGAACATTTTTCAAATCCATAACGAAAGCGAGTTTTTCTCTATCAATTCCAGCTTCATCATAAATGTAACCGTTGGAATCGGAAAGTGTAAGAACTTTTCCGCCGAGATCAAGAATTTTTTCTACTGTGTATTGAGCAACATTACCGGAACCGGAAACCAAACATTTTTTCCCTTCAAGAGTTTGATTTCTAGTTCCAAGCATTTCTGCAGCAAAATAAACAGAGCCGTAACCGGTCGCTTCCGGGCGAATTAAAGAACCGCCCCAATTCAAACCCTTACCGGTTAATACTCCGGTAAATTCATTTCGGAGTTTCTTGTACATACCAAATAAGAAACCGATTTCTCTTCCGCCTACACCAATATCGCCGGCGGGTACGTCTGTATCTTGCCCAATATGACGGAAAAGTTCACTCATAAAACATTGACAGAAGCGCATAACTTCCATATCACTCTTCCCTTTCGGATCGAAATCGCTACCACCTTTTCCACCGCCCATTGGCAAAGTGGTTAAGCTGTTTTTGAATACTTGTTCGAAAGCTAAAAATTTCAGAATGCCAAGATTAACAGATGGATGGAATCTTAAACCACCTTTGCATGGTCCAATTGCGCTATTCATTTGAATTCTAAAACCACGGTTAACCTGTACATTGCCTTGATCATCTACCCAAGGAACTCTGAACAATATTACTCTTTCCGGTTCAACAAGTCTTTCAATAATTTTTGCTTTGCGATATTCAGGATGTCTTTCAAGCACTAATGCCAAAGATGAAGCAACCTCGTAGACTGCTTGATGGAATTCCGGTTCTGCCGGATTCTTTGCTTTGACTAGAGCCATTAACTCTTTTACGTAGTCGGACATAACTACTCCATTGTTTTTTTGGATGATTGGTTTGATAGTTTATTTATGTGAGTCTGATAGAATTCAGACCGGGTGCAATTTGAGTTAAGAGAATGAGAACTTGTGATTCTAGCGCAAGAGAGAATTTTACGGTTTGAGTAAAGTATTTGTTGAAACAAAAAGCTTACAAACATTAATTCACGAAGTAGAGAGTAGAATATTTTTTTAACTGTGATAAAATAGGCGGCTTATACTTCTCTAGCAAGAGAAATTTTTTATTTCAATTACCTCTTTCTTAATTATATAAAATATTTATTGTGAGTTGAAAAACTAGATTGAGGTTATTTTATTAGGGTTTTACTTCTATTCGCTTAATTGTTAATTGAGCTTTAGCGAATCCATTACAATTAATTTAGGTTGGCTCTGTCTTTAGCGTTATAAAAGGCGACATATGTTATTAAATAAAGAAGCCGGTAATTAAATACTAATTACCGGCTTCAAATTTAACTTGTACCTTTTTGCTTAGAGCATGAAGCTAAGAAATTACACCCAGCCACGGTCTTTGCAAGCTTGAGCAACACGGCTTATAGAAATAACATAAGCTGCATCTCGCATGTACATGTTTTTCTTTTTAGCTAGATCGCTAACAGCGCGGAAAGCTGAAGTCATCTTAACATCAAGTTTGCCCAGTACTTCATCTTTTTCCCAATAGTAATTCATGTTGCATTGAACTTGTTCAAAATAACTACAAGTAACACCGCCGGCATTAGCAAGAAAATCCGGAATTAAGAAAATTCCTTTTTCTTGAATAATCTTATCTGCTTCAGGAGTAGTTGGTCCGTTTGCGCCTTCAGCTATAATCTTTACTTTCTTACTGATCTTTGTCGCGTTATCGCCACGAACTTGATTTTCCATAGCAGCCGGAATTAAAATATCTACTTCTTGTTCAATCCAAGCACCGCCGTCTAGAATCTCATAACCGAGTTCTTTTGCTTTTGCTTTATCAATACCACCAAATTTATCTGTGATTTTCCAGAGTTCTTCTAAACTTACACCATCAGCTTTCTTGAATGTATAAGAGCATTGGTCTTGTTGATCCCAGCTGGATACACAAATAACTTTTCCACCTAGTTGTTGATAAAGTTCGATTGCGTATTGGGAAACATTACCAAAACCTTGTACGCTTGCAGTAGTATCTTGTGGTCGGATTCCCATATCCTTCAACGCTTCTCTAACTGTGAAAATTACACCATAACCGGTAGCTTCAGTTCTGCCGAGCGAGCCGCCCATCCCAACTGGTTTTCCGGTAATGAATCCGGGATATTTTGCACCATGAATAACTTCGAACTCATCAAGCATCCATAACATATGTTGAGCGTTTGTCATAACGTCTGGAGCTGGAACATCGTTTAATGGACCAACATTCTTTGCCATTTGACGAACCCAACCGCGACAAATTTGTTCTTGTTCTTTCATGCTAAGATGATGCGGATCGCAAATAACGCCTCCTTTACCTCCGCCAAGCGGAATGTTTACAACTGCACATTTCCATGTCATCCACATAGCTAAAGCACGTACTGTATCAACAGTTTCTTGAGGGTGAAAACGGATTCCGCCTTTGGCCGGACCGCGAGCATCGTTATGTTGAACTCTGAATCCTCTAAAAACTTTTGTTGTTCCATCATCCATTTTAACCGGAATGCTGAATGCGAATTCTCTTAAAGGGTTACGGAGAATGTCTCTAGATGCTGAATCGAGATTTAGAATATCTGCTACTTTGTCGAATTGGGCTTGCGCCATTTCGTAGGGATTGAAATCTTTACTTGCCATTGTTACCTCAGACTTAGATTTTTTTTAGAATCTAACTTGGAGAACCAATCAAAAGAAATCCCTTTTTCTTTTATGGCTCGTTTTCCATCCAAGTCTTAAAATTGACCTAAGAAAAATAGATAGTATAGCCCTACTAAGCAATTTCGATTTACATTTCTGTGAAAAGTATTCTTTTTGGTTTTAATAAATAGGAATTCTATTTTCCAGCAGTGTTCTTTTTAGAACAAAATTTAAGAGGGCTCGAAATGAAAAAGTTGTTTTTGTACTTGTTAATTATACCCGCGCTTACATTCACAGTTTTTGCCCAGTCAATTAAATATCCCGTCTCAAAAAAAGTTGATCATGTTGATGATTATCATGGAACAAAAGTAGCCGATCCATATCGCTGGCTGGAGGATAATAATTCTACAGAAACCGCTGCATGGGTGGAAGAACAAAATAAAATTACGCAAGACTATTTATCAAAAATTCCATATCGGGAACAGATTAAAAAACGCTTAACAGATTTATGGAATTACGAACGCTATTCTGCTCCAAGTAAAATTGGCGATCATTATATTTATTCCAAAAACGACGGCCTGCAAGAACAAAGCGTTATTTACATTCAAAAAGGATTGAACGGAAAATCGGAAACACTGCTCGATCCCAATAAACTTTCTACAGACGGTTCGGTTAGTTTAGGCGGATTATTTTTCTCTAACGACTATAAGTATTTGAGTTACGGTATTTCCAAAGGCGGTTCCGATTGGAGAGAATTCTATGTAATGAATGTTGAAACAAAACAACTCACCAATGATGTAATCAAATTTTCAAAATTTAGCGGCAATGCTTGGTACAAAGATGGTTTCTTCTACGGCCGCTATGATGAACCTAAAGCCGGCGAGGAATTAAAAGCATCGAACGAGTTTCAAAAGCTTTACTATCATAAACTTGGTTCATCGCAAGCAGATGACAAATTAATTCTCGACGACAAAGAGAATGCAAAAAGAGGATTTGGAGCCGGAGTTACTGACGATGAAAAATATTTAATCATATCGGTCTGGGAAGGCTCTGCAAGCGAGAACATGCTTTGGTATAAGAATTTGCAAAAAGATGAATCGGTTGTAAAACTTGTCAATCAATCAGATGCTGAATATAGCTTTATTGATAATTTTGACGATAAATTTTTAGTGCTTACAAACCTTAACGCGCCTAACAAAAAACTTGTTCTAGTAGATCTTGCGAAACCGGGCAAAGAAAATTGGGAGACATTAATACCCGAAAGCAATAACGTGATACAAGGTGTTTCTCATGTTGGCGGTAAAATTATTGTTACACAATTGAAAGACGCCACCAGCAACGTAACTGTTTTTGAAGAAGATGGAACCTTCCTTTACGATATTAAACTACCCGGTATTGGTACAGCTAGTGGTTTCGACGGAAAGCATACCGACATGGAAACGTTTTATACTTTCACTTCATTTACTTATCCCCCAACCATCTTTAAATATGATGTAAAGAACAACAAATCGACTTTATTCCGGCAAGCAAAAGTGAAATTCACTCCGAGCGGTTTCGAGACAAAACAAATATTTTACGAAAGTAAAGACGGCACCAAGATTCCACTCTTTATTGTTCACAAGAAAGGGCTAAAATTGAATGGACAAAATCCAACTTTACTTTATGCGTATGGCGGATTTAACATATCCATGCAGCCCGGTTTTTCTGTAAGCAGAATTCCACTACTCGAAAATGGAGTTGTTTATGCGATGGCTTGCTTGCGCGGCGGCAGTGAATATGGAGAATTATGGCATGAAGCCGGTATGCTGAATAAAAAACAAAATGTGTTTGATGATTTTATTGCCGGTGCCGAATGGCTGATTAAAAACAAATATACTAGCTCTTCTAATCTTGCTGTACAGGGTGGTTCTAACGGTGGATTACTAATCGGCGCGGTGATTAACCAACGCCCGGATTTATACAAAGTTGCATTCCCGCAAGTCGGCGTTATGGATATGCTACGCTTCCACAAATTTACAATTGGTTGGGCATGGGTTCCCGAATATGGATCTAGTGATAAACCGGATCAGTTTAAATATTTGTATGCCTATTCCCCGCTACATAATATCAAGAGTGGTGTAGATTATCCGGCTACAATGATTACAACCGCAGACCATGATGATAGAGTTTTTCCGGCACATTCATTTAAATATGCAGCAACGCTGCAAGAAATGAATAGTGGAAAGAACCCAACACTAATACGAATCGAAACAAAAGTTGGGCATGGTGCCGGTACGAGTACATCGAAATCAATTGAACTACTCACCGATATGTACTCATTTATGTTTTTCAATATTGGAGTTAAACCGAAATTATAAACGATGCAATTTAAGGGGCCGTCTCAAAAGGAAATTTTATCTTATAATAGGCCGCGGATAACGCAGCTTTAACTGATTTTCGCAGATTGTACTATTGAATATTTACTTTTGAGACAACCTCTTTTTAGAAAGGAGTTTGAAATGCCGGCAATAAATCTCAATCAAGCATTAAAAGTAGAATATCAAAATCTATTCGATACATGTCAAATTAATTTAGATAAACTTCCCGCAGTTGAAATAATCGTAAACAAAATAAATCAGAATCAAAACCGATATGAACAAGTAGGTATCGGTTTAGGAATTCCTTGGTACTTCATTGCAGCAATCCACAATATGGAATCATCTCTGAATTTTAATTGTCATTTACATAACGGCGATTCACTAACGCAAAGAACAACACATGTTCCGGCCGGAAGGCCAACTGCCGGGCTACCGCCATTTACTTGGGAACAAAGCGCATTAGACTCACTTACATTTCAGAGATTAAATCAATGGAACGATTGGTCATTACCCGGTCTGCTATATAAAACTGAAGCTTACAATGGTTGGGGTTATCGAAATAGTCATCCCGAAGTTTTATCTCCTTACTTGTGGAGCGGTTCCAATCATTACTCAAGCGGCAAGTATGTTGCTGATGGAAGATGGAGCGATACAGCCGTATCAAACCAAATTGGTGCAGCAGTTATACTTCGCAGACTAGTGGAACGAAGAATCATTTCGTTCGAAAGCGATCCTAATTTACCGACAAAAAAGCCATTTTTAGTTTACTCTACCAAACAAGTAGAATATGCGGAACAATTACAGCAGTACTTGAATACATTTCCGGGCATTTATGTTTTAGTTGATGGAGTTCCCGGAAAGAAAACGAGTGATGCTTTCAAACTTGCTACCGGAAATTACTTGAATGGTGATCCTAGGGCGTAAGTTTTTGGAACTAATTAATAGCAACAATAGTACGATAAAATAAAAAGACAGAAATGATAAACTCTCTTAAACAACTTAAAAAAATTATCATAGGAATCATTGGCGGAACGATTGTACTTATTGGACTTGCAATGATTGTTCTGCCGGGTCCCGCATTTATCGTTATACCTCTTGGATTATCTATTCTCGCAACAGAATTTATCTGGGCTAAAAAGATGATCGAAAAATTCAAAGAGCAGTTCGAGAAATTAAAGAATAAGAATTCTAAAACTCCTACTTGATAGGGGCCTCTGAAATATTAAGACTAAGTTATGGTGAGCATTCGGCTTCGCTCACGCCGAGGGCTTGTCGAACCATGACATTACGAACTAATTTGAAACACTTCTACGGGCTCAATGTAACACTAAATTTATTATTCACTTACGTTACGCATGTTGTCATTCTGAATGGAACGCAGTGAAATGAAGAATCTCAATTTTGATTCAAAACACGATTTATGGATTCTTCTCCCGCCGTTGCCGGGATCAGAATGACAATTGCTAATACAAATACGGAAGATGAGTTATTCAGAGATCTCTGATAAATATTCTTGGAACAAGTTTCAGCAGCTTACCCACTCCGGAGATTTTCTTCCCAATACTTTTGCTGTAAAGCAAGTCCATTAAGCCTTTTAAACCATCGAATAGTTTTTTACTAAATGGATGCCACCAGAGATTTTTCTTTACAAATGGAAGAATGTCTTTTACAATCACCATTGGTTGCGTCATCTCATCAAATCCAAGTTTGCCATGTGTTCTTCCAATTCCCGATTGCTTAAATCCGCCCCAAGGAGTTTCTGCCAATCCGTGACTCATTAAATGATCGTTAATTGTAATAGCGCCGGCTTTAATTTGTCTTGCAATTTTTTCCGCTCGGCTGCTACTTTTAGACCATACTGATGCAGTTAATCCAAGATAGGAATCATTTGCAAGACGAATTGCTTCATCATAATTATCGAACTTTATAACTCCAACAACCGGCCCAAATGTTTCATCTTTCATTAATAACATTTCATGGTTCACATCTGTTAGCACCATCGCTGGTAGAAAATTCTTTGCATTCTCATCCTTCGGTGTGTTTGATTGTGCAAATATTTTCGCTCCTTTCTGCAATGCATCTTGCACATGCAGATTCACTGTTTCAACTTGTTTCTTAGTTGTCATGCACCCCATATCGGAATAGAAATCGCTGCCCACTCTAACCCGAAGATTTTCAATCTTCCCTTTTAGTATGTTCATGAATTTATCGTACACCTTTTCGTGGACATAAATTCTTTCAACACCGCCGCAAGACTGTCCGGCATTTTGGAATCCAGCCCAAAGCGCGCCCATTGCCGCACGGTAAGGATCGGCATCTTCACAAACAATCATCGCATCATTTCCTCCCAACTCCAAACTAACCGGGGTTAAATTTTCCGATGCTTTTTTCATCAAGTATTTTCCAACCGATACTGACCCGGTGAAAAATAATTTATCTATGCCCGATTCCAGAAAAGCATCTCCGGCAATTTTACCCGGAAGATTTAAGAGTGTAAAAATCCCATCCGGCAATCCAGCCGCTTTAACCGCTTTTTCGATTGCTTGTCCAACCATTTGTGTTTCAGTTGCTACTTTTAGTAGAACACCATTCCCGGCAAGTAAAGCCATTACAACTTCGGAAAAAGGAATTGAGAATGGATAATTCCATGGTGATATTATTCCAACAACACCAAATGGAATTCTAACAATCTTGCTTCGTTTGTTAATTAGAAAAACATTTCCGGTTTGAAGATGTTCCTCACTTAAAAATAGTTCTGCATTTTTACAATAATATGAAATTGCCATTGCGGCCGGCATAACTTCCGTTGCAAGTGCATCAACTCTTGTTTTGCCGTTATCATTTGAAATAATTTCAGCTATCGATTCCGAATTTTGAACAATATAATCTCTAATTCGTAAAACATATTTAGCTCGCTTACGAACACTTAGCTTACACCATTCGCTCTGTGCTTTTCTTGCAGAGTTTACCGCATCAACAACATCATCGGTCGTGTGAAGAATCGAGCTGCCGATTTTTTCTCCGGTTGCCGGATTATAAGATTCGGTATAATTGTTCATGTCATTTTCCTAAGCTATTTTCGTATATCAAATTGAGGAACTTATTTTACTTTTCAAATTATAAAATATTCAACTTTCTTACTTGAGGGCATTAATGGAAATTTCTGTGCAAGACCGGGGTAAATATTTAAGGGGTATGTTATTACTTATTGGCAAAGATCAGCAAATATTAGAACACGAAAAGTCTTGGTTTTTTGAATTAACTAAAATACTTGGATACGATAAAGAGTTCTGCAAATGTGTTTTAAAAGAATTGCCGGATAACGAATATCTTGAGTCTTCGCCTCCAAAGTTTGATGATAAAGAAATTGCAAAAACATTCATTGTTGATGGAATTCATCTTGCTTATGCCGATAGAGAAATGCTTCCGAATGAACTCCTCTGGATTAACTCTGTTGCTGAAGCTAATGGAATTGATATTCTTTGGGGTATGCAAGAGTATGAAAAATTCCGCCATCATAAGTTTGTAGAAGGCGATGTTCATCGCTTTGAGATTGAAAAGCATTGTAATCTTTCAGTGAACCAATTAGTTAGCGGTAATAATAATTCTAACTAGAGCCAATATGAAACTATTTGATCTGAATAAACCGGTTATAGCTATGATACATATTGATGCTCTGCCCGGTACACCAAAATATTCGGGTGGTGTAGTAAAGATTATTGAAAAAGCATTAGCCGAAGCTTCTACATATCAAGAGTGCGGTATTGAAGCATTATCAATTGAAAACATGCATGACGTTCCCTATCTAAACCGTGTTGTTGGCGCAGAGATAACTTCAATTATGAGCATTATACTTTACGAGATAAAGAAGAAATTTAATTTACCAACCGGAATTCAGATTCTTGCCGGAGCTAATAAAGATGCACTTGCCGCAGCGCATTCTGCCGGTGCTGATTTTATTCGCGCAGAAGGATTTGTTTTTGCTCACGTTGCCGATGAAGGCACATTTAATTCCGATGCCGGCGAATTACTCCGTTATAAAAAGATGATTGGCGCTGATGATGTTTTAGTCTTTACAGACATCAAGAAGAAACACAGTTCTCACTCAATTACTGCCGATACAAGCATTGCAGAAACCGCTAAAGCTGCCGAGTTCTTTTTAAGCGACGGAGTTATTATTACCGGAAGTGCTACGGGCAAAGAACCTTCACTTGAAGAAATTAAAGAGGTAAAAGAGAAAGTTAATATTCCGGTGCTCGCCGGTTCCGGTATTACTGAAAAGAACGCGCCTCAATATTTGGAATACTGCGACGCGCTAATCATTGGTTCACACTTTAAGATAGACGGCAACTGGGCAAATACTGTCGATCCGGAAAGAGTAAAATCTTTTTTAAGTAAGATTCGGTAAACCATTTTCGACTTCGCACGGAATGACTTTCATCTATTCCACAGTAATTACTTTTATGAAAACTCTGAAATATTAAAACTATGTCATGGTGAGCGTTCGGCTTCGCTCACGCCAGGGTTTGTCGAACCATGACACTACAAACTAAATTGTCACACTTCGACAAGCTCCATTAGACTTATGATAGAAATAATTATTTTATAGAGCAACTAAATAAACAAATGTACAACTATCCACACACCAGAAAGAACTGAGCAAGTCTAAGCTTGGCTCAAGGTGAAAACTAGACGCTG
>JAZDFQ010000087.1:0-3179 GCA_043807765.1 Ignavibacteriota bacterium | reverse complement strand
GACATTAAATCACTTGATTAACAACAATATTTGAGATGAAAATGAAAAAAATAGCTTTAATAATTTTTGTAGCCGGAATTGTATTCGGTCAAACTTCTAAGAAATCAACAATTAGCGTAAACGATCCGTGGCTTCGTCCAGCGGCGCAAGGGGCAAACTCTGCGTTCTTTTTCCAGTTAGTAAACGATGGCGATAAGCCGGATACATTAGTTGCCGTTAAGTTCACGCACTCGGAAGTAGTAGAACTTCACGAAACATTTAAAAAAGAAAACGATATGATGGGAATGCGCGCAGTGAAAAACGTTGCGGTTCCGGCAAAGTCATCCATTATGTTTAAGCCGCGCGATCTGCATATCATGCTTATCGGTTTAACAAAAGATGTTAAGATTGGAGAGAGTTACGATCTTAAACTGGTTTTGAAGAAAGCCGGTGAGATAAAAACGAAAGCAGTAGTGCGCGATATGCCGAAGATGAAATAAATTTTAACCGCAGAGACGCGCCCCCGTAAAAAACACGGGACAGGCATGGCGCGTCTCTGCAAACTAATTAATTACCAAACATAATTTTATAATCTTTTTCTTTTCCCATTGTCCACCAATCTTCCGGAATTACTTTCCAGTTGCCAAGAGTTTTTGGAGTAACAGTTTTACTCTTTTCTATCCATTTCATAATATAAAAGCGCAAATCTTTTTCGGTTGATGTAATTACTCTTTTGGATAATTCTTCTTTTGGAATCCCGGCGCCGCTTACTAAATGTCCCCCGCCGCCATTGCCCCGATATGAATTAACTGCAACCTTGTATTTCTTATTAAGATCAAACTTGCTTCTATCTGCCATTGAAATAATTGTAACACGCTCACCAATTGGTTTGCTTAGATCAACGGTATAAATAATTCCGGCGGCGCAGTCGAAATTGTAATACTGATTTTTTAACAAAGGCGCGCTATTACGCTTATCGTAAATTATTTTGCCATCTGTGTCTTTATCAAAACTTAGAAGATGATCGTCGCCGTTTTTCATTTCGTTGTACCAGAGCTTATAAGAAAATTCAAGATAGTTTTTAACTTCTTTGCCGCTTAACTCCATTGTGTAAAGAAGATTTTCGTAGCGGTAAAGCTTGAACATTGTTCCCGTGTATACTTCTCCTTTATCAATTTTCGCATTCATAGAAAGTGGGGCTGTAAAAGAAATCTGTGCACCGGTAAGTTCAAGCTGTATTTTGTTTACAAAATCCGCAAATGCTGCCGGACCAAAAAGAGCTTCGCGGGCATAAAGCGTTTCAGTTAAGCTTCCAATTGGACGGGAAACATATTTCTTAACTTCTTCATATTGCTTGCTGAATTTACTCATGAATTCCGGATCGGGCTTAAAGTTTTTCGATTCAACAATCTCACCCGTTATTTCCTTTTTCCAAGTTTTTGTTTCTTTATCGAAAGTTAAAACGCAGTTGGCAACCGATACATCTCTTGCTGAACTTGTAGCGCCTAATATTTGAACATCTCCGCCGAGGGAGTTCTTCTCTTTATAATTCCACCCTTTGTGATCGTGTCCGACAAAAACAATATCAAAACCGGGAACGCGCTGAGCAACCAACTTAGATGCGTTTTCATTTTTATCTTCATCTGCCTTCTGATTTCCGTAAGCATAATCAACACCGCTGTGGAATAAGCCGATTACCAAATCGGGCTTTTCTTTTTGCTTAATTATTTGAAGCCACTTCTCAGCGGATTTAATCATGTCTTCCCATTCAATACCTTTCCAAATTTTTTCCGGGAGCCAAGATGGAATATGCGGAGTAATTAAGCCGAGCACAGCAATCTTAATTCCCTTTTTATTAAATACAGCATACGGTTTGAAATAGGGCTTTCCCGTTTTACTGTTTATTGCGTTTGCGGCAAGCCAAGGAAACTTAATTTGTTTATTAAATCGGTCGTAAACCGGATGCCCCGTTTCAATATCGTGATTGCCTACCGCGCCGGCATCGTACTTCATGTAGTTCATCATATCGGCCCACAAGTGAGGCACATTTGTTTTTTCATAATTGTAATAGTAAACCGCGGGTGTTCCTTGAAGAATATCTCCGCCGCTTAAAAGCATTACTTCTTGATCGGGATTGGCTCTTTCTTCTTTAATATAAGAATACACCTGAGCTAACGAGTTGTTTATATCTCTCTGGTCTGTAAAATCGTATGGGAATATCGCGCCATGTTCATCGGTGCTTTGAATGATTTTTAGTTTTACTGTTTGTGCCGACAGAAGAGATGAAAACAGCAAAACAATAATTATTAAATAAGCGCTCTGCTTTTTTATTAGGTTGGAAACGAAACACTTCATTTGTGCCTTTCTAAAATGTTATGCGCAAATATAGGGGGAAGTAGCAAACGAGGTAAGTGTAGTAAGTAAATTTATTTTTCCGGCTCCAGATATTTTGTGTCTACTACACGGTAAGCAGGTTTGTATATCTGCTCGTAAGTAACGGAATGATGAATAGCCGGATATCCGCTTTTGGAGAGTTCTTCTGTTAATGAATTAAATATATTTTCTTCAACCGGAATTTCTTTGCGGGCAATCAATTCCTTTGCCGTCTTTAAATACTTAATTAGTTTTTCTTTAGAGCCGGGATATTTATTTGCAGTTACAATAAATGCTTTCACTAAAGAAGCGGGAGCCTTACCTTTCTTTATATAAGGTCTTAGGTTAACTCTGGCCAAGCTGCCGTCGGGAGAAAGCTGTTCCATAAAATCGTTATTGATTGTAGTATCTAAACCGGCAACTTCTCTCTCCATCCAAGTTTTTACTGCGTTGGTGTCTTTTACCGCATGCTCGCTTCCCATTGCCGCTTGATGAAGAAACTTGTAAAGATCCCTCGCTTCCATTTTTGGATAAAGTGCGAATTGATTTTTAATAAGCTTTTCTATTGTAGTTGCCCTATCTGTTTTTTGTGCATGTATGTTTGCAAATAAAAACATGTAACTGTAAATAACAAGTAAAGGAAATTTCATTAACTATATATTCTATTGGGTTGAGGAGTTATCTAATTCTTTATTTTCTTCCGGCATATCTTTTCGCCGGCCCGATTTTTTTACTGCATCTTTCAACAAAAACTCAATTTGTGCATTTATACTGCGCAGATCATCTGCCGCCCATTTTTCCAAAGAGGCGTAAAGCTTATCATCTAT
>JAZDFQ010000086.1:0-63952 GCA_043807765.1 Ignavibacteriota bacterium | reverse complement strand
CTTACACTAGTCAGTCAATGACTCACTGAAGCAGTCAACACTTTTTCAAAGAACTATTTTTTACTGATTCACTTGATTTCTTTTCAAAAAAACAGCTTTATATATAATTGTCGCTAACTAACTGAATTTTTCAGTTGTTTCGTGTAATTCCTTTGGGATTTATCAAGAAATACCAAATTGATTTTCGGAACGCAAAGAGATATTTTTGATATCAAAAGGAATAATATGAAGACAGAAGAAATCATCAGAAGCGTCCCCAAAGTTCTTCTTCACGATCACCTAGACGGCGGTTTAAGACCTCAAACTATAATCGACATCGCGAAAGACATTAATTACACCAAATTACCAACCGGCGACGCCGGCGAATTAGCGCAGTGGTTTCACCGCGGAGCCAATAAAGGCAATCTTGTTGAATACTTACAAGGATTTGAGCATACCATTGCGGCGATGCAGACTAAAGAATCGCTAACCAGAATTGCGTATGAAATGATGGAGGATATGCACAAAGATGGTGTTTGCTATGTAGAGACCCGCTTCGCACCGGTTTTTCATACTGAAAAAGGTTTGTATTACGAAGATGTAATGAACGCTGTTCTAGAAGGACTTGAAAAAGGTAAGCGCGATTTTGGTGTTGGCTTTGGACTTATTGTCTGCGGTATGAGAAACATGCACAATACTCTTGAAATGGCTGAATTGGCTGTAAGTTTCAGAGATCAAGGGGTTGTTGGATTTGATCTAGCCGGTGAAGAAGGAGGTTATCCGCCAAAGAAGCATATCGAAGCTTTCAATTTTATTAAGCAGAAGAATTTTTACATTACAATCCATGCCGGAGAAGCTTTTGGCAAAGAATCCATTTGGCAAGCAATTCAGATGTGCGGTTCTCATAGAATCGGTCACGCAACAAGGCTAATTGAAGATATGAGCTTTGACCGTGACGGACATGTTGTTAAACTGGGAGAGTTGGCTCAATATATACTTGATACTCGCCTCCCGCTGGAAATTTGTCTGATTAGCAATGTACACACCGGCGCTATCGACAAAATCGAAAATCATCCGTTCATCAAACTGTATAAAGAAAAATTTAGAGTCTTCTTAAATACAGATGACCGCTTGATGAGCGATACGACTCTCACTAAAGAATATATTACTGCAAATGAGTTGTTTGGATTAAATTTGGATGACGTAGAAAAACTAAATATCAATGCGATGAAATCATCCTTCGCTCCGCATAAAGAAAGACTAAATTACATATACAATATTATCAAACCCGGCTATCAAAAAATGCGGGATAAACTCTTATCACTAAAAGCAGACTAAATATGGCAAAACCTTTATTCAAAAATTACTCTTATAGTTTTACTAAAAACGAGGCAAAGCTTCTCTCAAATTTTTGTAGAACATTATTAAAGCAAATGTCGACAGATGAAAAGTTCTATCAAGATGTTCGCGCGTTCACATCAATAAACGAAAAACTACTTTCCGGTGATGCTGAAATCAAATTCACCAAAGAGGAAAAAACAAAACTTACATTTCGCTTAAAAGAAAACTTGGAAGCAATGAAAAAACAAATGAAGAAAGGATTCTTCATCCGCCGCTGGATTTACAAATCGGCACACATACAATTTGCAAACATTTTAGAAACTCACTTTAAAGATTAATATGACAAATGAACCAAGAGTTATTAAAGCCCCAACCGGCACCAAAATAAGCTGTAAAGGTTGGATTCAAGAAGCAGCGCTTCGAATGTTGATGAACAATCTAGATCCCGAAGTAGCAGAACGTCCGGAAGATTTGATTGTTTACGGCGGGTACGGCAAAGCAGCAAGAAATTGGGAAGCGTTTGATGCAATTGTTGAATCGTTAAAAAATTTAGAAAACGATGAAACGCTTTTAATTCAATCCGGCAAACCTGTAGGAATTTTCAAAACACATACAGATGCGCCGCGAGTAATTCTTTCGAACTCAATGCTCGTTCCCGATTGGGCAACTTGGGATGAATTTCGTCGTCTTGATGCACTAGGCTTAACAATGTATGGTCAGATGACAGCCGGAAGCTGGATTTATATCGGCACTCAAGGAATTCTTCAAGGAACATACGAGACATTCGCCGAGTGTGCGCGCCAATATTTCAAAGGAACATTAGCCGGAACATTTTTAATTACAGCGGGACTCGGAGGAATGGGCGGCGCTCAACCTTTAGCCGCAACAATGAACGGTGCTGCATTTCTTGGAATTGACGCAGACCGCTCACGTATCCAGAAAAGAATTGATACCGGCTACATCGATATGATTACCGATGATTTGGATGAAGCTCTCAGACTTGTTCTTGAAGCTAAAGAAAAGAAACAAGCGCTTTCAGTTGGTCTTGTTGGTAATGCCGGAGAAATACTTCCTAAAATTCTTGAGAAAAATATCACACCGGATATTATTACAGATCAAACATCAGCACATGATACTCTTAACGGTTACATTCCAATGGGAATGAGTTTTGAAGAAGCTCTGGCGCTACGAAAATCTGATTCGAAAAAGTATATAGCGCTTTCCAAGAAAACTATTGTAGTTCATGTTAAAGCTATGCTGGAATTCCAAGCTCGCGGTGCGGTAGCCTTCGATTACGGTAACAACATTCGCGGCGAAGCAAAAGAAAATGGTTTGACTAATGCTTTCGATATTCCGGGATTTGTGCCGGAGTATATCCGCCCACTCTTCTGCGATGGTAAAGGTCCATTCCGTTGGGCAGCATTAAGCGGTGATCCAAACGATATAAAAGTTACAGATGAAGCTGTTCTTGCTGCTTTTCCGGAAGATGAAGGCTTACGCAGATGGATTGAAATGGCTCAGAAGAAAGTACACTTTCAAGGTTTGCCCGCAAGAATTTGCTGGCTTGGCTATGGCGATAGAGCTAAGATGGGAAAGATTTTCAATCAGTTAGTTGCTGATGGAAAAGTTAGTGCGCCAATAGTTATCGGCCGAGACCATCTTGATTGCGGTTCAGTTGCTTCTCCAAACCGTGAGACGGAAGGAATGAAAGACGGCAGCGATGCAATTGCAGACTGGCCAATTTTGAATGTAATGCTAAATTCAATAGGTGGTGCGAGCTGGGTTTCAATTCACCATGGCGGAGGAGTTGGAATTGGAAAATCAATTCATTCCGGAATGGTTGTAGTTGCCGATGGTACACCGGAAGCAGAAAAAAGATTAGAACGCGTTCTTACTTACGATCCGGGAATGGGAATTATCCGCCATGCCGATGCCGGTTACGAACGTGCAATAAATAACGCAAAAAAATTCAATGTAAAAATTCCAATGATGAAATAATCTAAAGAGGCATAAAATGAAAATGAAAGTATTAGTCGCTGATAAATTTCCGGAAGTGTATATCCAGAAGTTAAAGGACTCGGACATTGATGTAATCTATAATGCAAAGCTAGGCGAAAACGATTTACCCGAAGCAATTCAAGATATAGATTGCTTGATTGTCCGCTCTACAGTTGTTAATGCAGCAACAATTGAAAAAGCAAACAAGCTAAATCTTATTGTACGTGCCGGAGCCGGTGTTAACAATATTGATATAGCTTCAGCAAACAAAAAAGGTATTTACGTTTCTAACTGTCCGGGTAAGAATTCCATTGCCGTAGCAGAACTTGCCCTTGGATTAATGCTTGCTCTCGATAGAAGAATACCGGGTAACGTTGCGGACTTTAAAGCGGGAAAATGGAACAAGGGTGAATACTCTAAAGCAGAAGGTTTGTTTGGAAAAACTTTGGCTATTGTTGGCTATGGCGCAATTGGGAAGGAAGTTGCCAAACGTGCTCAAGCTTTCGGGATGAACATTTACGCGAAAGATGTTTCCCGCATAGAAGGTTTTGGTGTAAAAGATTTTTCGGAATTCGATCAAGTATTACCGATTGCAGATGTAATTTCGATCCATTTGCCGCAGACAGCAGAAACCAAAAATCTCTTCAATGAAAAGATGTTCGGCTTAATGAAGAAAGGTGCAATATTGGTAAATACTTCCCGCGCCGGAGTAATTGATGAAGACGCGATGATCAAAGCTGTTCAAGAAAAAGGGATTAAAGTCGGACTCGATGTTTTCAAAGGTGAGCCGGAAGATAAAAGCGGACCGGTTTCTTCGAATCTTCAAGAATTTGACAATATTTATGTTACACACCACATAGGCGCTTCAACCGAGCAAGCACAGAACGCTGTGGCTGAAGAAGCAGTAAACATTATCCTTCAATACATTAAAAGCGGTGTAATTGCTCATTGGGTAAACAGAGCAAAAACTACACGAGCGCATTATCAATTTATCGTTAAGCATTATGATAAGCCGGGTGTACTCGCATTTGTGATGGACACTTTGAAGAAAGGCAACATTAACATTGAAGAAGTTGAGAACGTAATTTTTGACGGCGGCATTGTTGCTTCTTGCACTATGAAGTTGGAATCTGAAGCTACTGCGGAAATGTTAGAAGAGATAAGAAATAATCCAAACGTAATAAGTTACTCACACGTAGAATTAAATTAGAACTATTAGACTGGTGTCTTTGTGACTTTGTGGCAATATAATTTTTGTTTTGCCACAAAGTCTCTAAGGCACAAAGATTACAACTACATTATAATTAATTCTCTATTAGCGGTTCATAATCATTTGGTACCAAATCCCCTACTCGCTTCCACGCCCAGTAACCTGAAAACGCTGTATTAAACATTGTTCTATCAAGGATATTTCCTTCTTTATTAAAAGTAAGCCTCCCGTTTGGCAGATTGAGAACCGAACTCTGATAGCCTT
Source organism: Ignavibacteriota bacterium (assembly GCA_043807765.1). GTDB lineage: Bacteria > Bacteroidota > Ignavibacteria > Ignavibacteriales > Melioribacteraceae > Stygiobacter. The sequence goes on along the minus strand of JAZDFQ010000086.1, from coordinate 59,160 downwards.
TTGTATCACCAATTCCAAACACCCGGTTCTTATACCATTTATAATTAGGGTCTTCGCCATTATTCTTATAAACAACAACTATCTGATCAAATGTTTCGAGCAAAAAAATATTTGGTGGAATTTGTTTCATTCGTTTCAATAACATGCTTTCAAACTCTTCCTTAGTTTGCCAATTATTTTTGGTAATCCGGGTCAACTGCGTGTTATTTCCAAGCTTAGATTTCCAATTGTTTTCTGTTTCATTGAATAATAGCCGGAAACCTTCATCAAATCCGTTATTCGATGCGCAACTTCTTAAAAAATGAATAAAGGAGCCCAGGTAAGCAGCTTTCCTATTTTCATTCCATCTGATTACTTGTGTGCTATCTTGATAAGTCAAAGGTTCAAAAAACGGTTCATAAGCATATTTACCTTCATCATAATCAACATCCCACTCAAAATGTTTTATATAGATAGTTACTTTATAACCTAATGATTTATTAACCACATACAAGGGCTTTTTAGATGAAGCAAATAACTTATTTTCTTTTACTTCAAAATCTATCACTTCGGGATTTGAAATAATACACTGCCGGGCAATTGTACTTTCTCCTAAAAATTCTTTTGTAAACTTTATTAGATGATCTTCCCAGTCTTCAGGCACAGAAGCGATTACACTTACTTCACTTACTTGAATGGGAACCGGTGTAAGGCTAAAAGAAACTTCACTTCTTTTACTATTCAGAAATAATATTGTAGTTGTGACTCTCTCGAAACCAACTGCTGCACAAACAACCTCATAATTGCCATCTGCAATTCCGTTTATAATAAATTCACCCTTTTCGTCAGTTAACGATCCCTTTGAAGTGTAAGCCAAAAATACTGTAGCATATTGTATTGGCTCATTTGTCTCTTTGCTAACAACTTTACCCTTTAGTATGCTCTTCTGTGTTTGTGATAAACAAGCTGAGTTAAAAACAGTTAACAAAAAACATATGATAATGAAACGACTAAGATAATTTCCCATAAATACCACATGGTTTATTTAGATGGAGAATAGTTGTAGGGCAACAAATCGGAAATTCTTTTCCAAGCCCAATAACCGGCAAATTGTTTTTTATAAAATTCATTTTCCAAACTGATTCCGTTATTTTCAAAAGTAAACTCCCCTTTGGGAAATTTTACCCAGGAATCTTGAAAACCATACAGTTCTGTTTCTCCGAACATTCTCTCTTTGTACCAGCGGTAATTAAAGTCTTCACTTTGATTTTTGTAAACCACCTCCAAGATAAAATCGGTTTCGATGGTAGATTCACTATTAGAGTCTTTTTTTAGAATTACAGAAGTAACTTCTTCAACTTCAGCTTTTGTCTGCCGGTTAATAGCTAATTCAAAATCTGAAAGTTTTCCAAGCGAGCCGGGAATGTTGCCGGAAAGAAAGATCCTGAAGCCCTCATCGAATAACGTATTTGATGCGCACGATCTTAGGAAGTGTCGGAATGAACCTAAATAAGCATCTTTACGATTCTCATTCCAGCGAATCTTTTCAAGGCTGTCTTCCGGTACTAACTCCTCAAAGTAAGGTTCGTAAGCAAATTTTCCGTAGTCGTAATCCTTATCCCAAACAAAATCTTTAAGATAAATATTGATCTTATATCCAAGTGATTTATTTAGAACAACAATTGGCTTGTTTGCGAAAGCGTAAACCTCATCCAAATTTTGATTGAATTTTAGCACTTCCGGATTTGCGATTTCACATTTATAAGTACGACTGCTTTCTCCTAAGAACTCTCTCTTAAACTTTTCAAAACTTCTCTCCCTTTCTTTTGGAGTAAGCTCTATTATTTTTATTTCACTCAGTTCAATTGGAACAATTGTCAAAGAGAAATTTATCTGCAAATTTCTCCCAGCTTCCAGTTTTATCCTTCTGATTAACTTGTTATAACCAACTGCAGCGCACATTAAAGTATAAGTACCGGGCATAACATTGGGAATTTTGTACTCTCCAATTTTATCGGAAAGAGCTCCGCTTGTTGTGTAGGATATAAATACAGCTGCATTTTCGATTGGAAGTCCACTCTCGCTATCAATAACGGTACCGGCAATTTCCATGGTTTTAGATTGCGCAAGGTTTTGATTTGAATAAAGAATTAGCAAGAGTGAAGTAAGAATAAAAATCTTAACGACGAGCTTCATAAACTGCCCCAAAGGATATTAGGTTGACTGTGACATCAATATATAAAGCAATCAACCTAATTTCAATCCAAATATAAATTGCTACATAATTTTGCGATTTACACGAATTTTATATCAAAAATATCTTCGGAGATGCCCCGGTAGTAAGCAAGCTTAACAAGTTCAGTGAGCCCCTCTTTTTCATTTTCGGTAAGATCAAAATAAACAGTACTGTAATTCTCCTTGATAAAATCTTTACCGCTCTGTGGAATTTCCAGCCTATCCAAACTATCAGAAAGCTTCTCTTCTATTAATTCATCCAGCGATTCAATTTGCTTTTCGAAATTCGTTAGAGATTCTCTATCCTTAGAAACTAGAACGAAGTTTACGTAAGGAAAATCAAGCATCTCGGAAACTTCATCGGCTAAGCTGATTGCCTTTTCATACTTTGAAGAAGTAAAGTTATAATCTCCGCTCACTATGTAATCTGTTCCGGGTTCCATCTTGTCGGCCGTATCCAAAACTAGCTCAACACTGGAAGAGTATCGTTCCTCAAAAAGAATCTTAGCAAGAATTATTTCATTTATTGAAACATCTCCTCTAACCAAAATCTTCTTAATTAATCTTTCCCCTTCGGAGAAATAATAATAAGAATTGGATAGGATCCCATCGAAGGAAATACCAAACTTGCCGGAGACAAGTAAGGTTTTGTTATTTATCAATTCCAGAGAAGGAATTATTGCAAGTGCCTCGGTGTTTTTCTCCAACTCTTTTACTATTAAGGAAGCCGGTCTATGTATCACTTCCATCCAATCCGGCAAGACACTTTTAAGTATAGACGTATAAATATTTTGTGGAGCGAAAAGTTTCATAATCATCCTAATATGTTTAAAAAACGAAAGCCGCTAACTAAGAGCGGCTTTTCATTCAACCGAAATAATTATTTCTGGTTTTTATCTTTGATACGAGCCGCTTTACCGGAAAGTTCTCTCAAGTAGAAGAGTTTAGCTCTTCTAACTTTACCTTCACGAAGAACTTCTATTTTAGCAATCTTTGGTGAGTGGAAAGGAAATATTCTTTCTACACCAACGCCGCTCGAAATTTTTCTTACTGTAAAAGTTTTACTCATACCGGCGCCGCGAATGTTTATAACATCGCCTTCGAACGGCTGAATTCTTTCTTTCTCGCCTTCTATAACTTTCACATGCACTCTAACGTGATCACCAGATTTGAAAGCTGGAAAATCTGTACGTGCTTGATCTTCAGTTAACGTTTTTAACTTATCCATTTTAATTTACTCCAAGTTATTTATTTTTTTCCACTTATCAGTTAAAACTTTGGATTGTGCTTCTTTCCAATCTTTAATTTTTTTATCGTGTCCGGAAAGCAAAACATCCGGTACTTTCATTCCTCTAAATTCAGCCGGTCTTGTGTAGTAAGGAGCCTCTATAATATCTCCATCCATCAAGGAATCGTTTAATGCAGATTCACTATCGTTAAGTACACCCGGAATCAATCTCACTACCGAATCAATTATCACCCAAGCGGCAACTTCACCGCCGGTTAAAACATAATTTCCAATCGAAATTTCATGTGTAGCAAATTTTTCTCTAACTCTATCGTCAACACCTTTGTAGTGTCCGGCTAAAAACAAAATATTCTTGGCCATCGAAAATCGATTGGCCATTTTCTGATTATACAATTCTCCTCCGGGCGAAGGGAAAAGAACATAATTATAATTTCTTTCACTTAATAATTTTTCAATACATTCAAAGAACGGTTCCGGTTTCAGCAGCATTCCCGGTCCGCCGCCAAACGGCTTATCATCAATCAATTTATGTTTGTCATGCGCATAGTCTCTAAGATTATGCACAAAAATTTCAACTAGTTTTCTTTCTTGTGCTCTTTTAAGAATGCTGGTGTTCAGCGGACTAACGAGAGAATCCGGAACCGCAGATATAACATCAATTCTCATCATCGTAAAGCAAATCGCATCCGGTTACCAAATCAAGTCTTTTCTTTTCAGCATCAAAACTTTGTATAAAGTCTTTTATGGCTGGAACTAAAACCCGTTTATTATCTTTATCAACTATAACAATTACGTCATTAGCCGGAAGAACAAGAACATCTTCTATAAAGCCGATTTCTTCTCCGTTACGAAAAACCACACTATTTAAAAGATCATGAATAAAGAAAGTATTCTCTTCTGGACTAACCAGATTATCTTTATCAACAAAAATCTTTTTGCCAAGAAGAAGCTGAACGTCCTGTTCGGAATTAAAACCTACAAACTTAAGTACAAGTTTTTTGTCAATCACTTTAACAGATTCAACAACAAAATTTTTGAAGTTGCCGAAGATTTCGACATAAACATTCTTCAAATCAAAGAATCTATCTTTGAAATCAGAAAAGGAATCAATTACAACAAAGCCGTTTGAGCCATATGCCGATTTAATCTCGGCTATCAGAAAAAGATCATTCACTTAATAGAATTAATCCAATATTTTGAGAACAGCTCTCTTACCTTCTTTAGCAGAAATAGCTGTAAGCAAAGTTCTCATAGCTTGAGCAGTTTTACCTTGTTTGCCAATGACTTTACCAACATCATCAGCACCCACTTTTAGAGTCAGCTCGATTGTCTTGTCGTCCGGCGATGTTGATTCAATAACTACATTGTCCGGATTATCAACAAGATGTTTAGCGATGAATTCAATAAATTCCTTCATGAGAGTACCTATAATTAGTGAAAGTAGGGTACCTTGCTTTAGTGCTTGCTGCCAGTAAGAGATTTCAGCTTTCGGAAGCCGTACCCTTTAAGCTCCCGTTGCACCTTGAGACTTTTCTTTAGCAATCGCCTTTTTCGACTTCTTATCAGCTTTCTTTTTCAATTTAGCCGCAAGATTAGCCTCGGTAAGCTTTTTCCATTCATCAAGCTTTACAGCGATTTCTTCTTCCTTCAAACCTTTTTTCAACAATTCTCTTCTTAGAATAATGCCTTGTCCGGACAATAAGTTCTTCACAGTAACTGTTGGCTGTGCACCAACGTTTAGCCAATACATTGCTCTTGATTCTTTTATTTCGATTGTTGCCGGTTCTGTTTTGGGATTATAGAGTCCAATTGCTTCAATAAATTTACCGTCCCTTGGTGAACGTGAGTCAGCAGCTACAACTTTGTATATCGGCTGCTTCTTTTTTCCCATTCTTTTCAGTCTTAACTTAACTGCCAATTTAGTATTTCTCCTATAAGGTTAATTTAATCTAAAGTTTTTTTTATTTGGTAATGAAAATTTTCCGGAATTCTTATTAAACATTTTCATCATTTGCTGCATTTGCTCAAACTGCTTTATCAATCTATTAACTTCTTGAATCGAGTTTCCGCTGCCGCGTGCAATTCTCTTTCTTCTGTTGCCATTAAGTATCTTAGGATTACTACGCTCTATCTTAGTCATAGATTGAATAATCGATTCTACAACTACCAATTGCTTGTCATCAACATCAGCATTCTTTAACTGCGAACCAACACCGGGAATCATTCCTAACAAAGACTTTAACGATCCCATTTTCTTAATCATCTTAATCTGTTTTAAGAAATCGTCAAAATCAAACTTGTTCTCTCTAAATTTCTTTTCGAGATATTCGGCATCTTTATCATCAAACTGAGCTTGGGCTTTTTCAACAAGCGAAATTACATCGCCCTTGCCAAGTATTCTACTCGCCATTCTGTCCGGATAAAAGAGTTCGAGCGTATCAACTTTTTCACCCATGCTAACAAACTTAACCGGGCGATCAACTACGGCGCGAATAGAGAGAATACATCCGCCTCGAGAATCTCCATCCATCTTTGTAAGAACAACGCCGTCAAACTCAACTTTTTCATGAAAAGCTTTGGCAGAGTTAACTGCGTCTTGTCCAGTCATAGAATCTACAACAAACAAAGTTTGCGTTGGATTAACTCTTGACTTAATCTCAGCAGCTTCTTTCATCATATCATCATCAACGTGCAAACGACCGGCAGTATCAATAATAACCGTATTCAAGCCGTTTTCTTTGGCGTAAGCTAATGCTTCAGTAGCAATCTTTACCGGATCGTTGCTGTCATCAATAGAAAAAACCGGCGCACCTATTTGTGAACCAAGAATCTTCAACTGGCTTCTTGCAGCGGGACGGTAAACGTCGGCAGCAACTAAAAGAACATTTCTTTTTCTATCTTGTAAATACTTTGCAAGCTTTGCGCTAAATGTTGTTTTTCCACAACCTTGAAGTCCAATTAACATAATTACTGTTAATCCGGAAGGATTAAGCAGCAGTTCAGACCCGGTACTTCCCAACAACTCGGTAAGTTCATCATAAATAATTTTTGTGATGAGCTGACCCGGTGTAACAGAAGTAAGAACTTCTTTGCCAAGCGATTTTTCTTTAACACGATCAATGAAATCTTTGGCTACTTTATAGTTAACATCAGCATCTAAAAGAACACGTCGAATTTCGCGAAGAGTGTCGCTGATATTCGATTCGGTAATCTTACCTTGTCCAGTAATCTTCTTAAGAGCTTTCTCAAGCTTTTCGGTCAAATCCTCGAGCATACGTGGCCTGTCCTAAATAAAGATAGCAAAAAGGATGTACATTTCAAATTTTTTAACTTTCTTTGAGAGCATTCGCTCCAGAGACGATTTCCAAAATCTCAGTAGTAATTGCAGCTTGACGTTTACTATTGTAAGTTAAATTCAATGAACGAATAAGTTCTTTTGCATTCTCCGTTGCCATATCCATCGCAGTCATTCTTGCACCCAACTCAGCGGCATAAGAATCAAGAAGCACCCGCCACATCTGAGCATTCAAATGTTTTGGAAGTAAAGTTTCAATAATTCTCGCCTTGTCTGGCTCATAAATATAATCAGTCTGCTTTGTATCGGTTTCTTTAGTCTCAAATGGCTGTATAGGGAAAAGTTGTTCAACAATTGTTCTCTGTTGAATAACCGACTTAAACTCATTAAATATAACTACAACTTTATCAATCTCACCATCAATATATTTTGTGGTGAGTTCTTTGATCAAGCTTGAAGCGAATTCAAATTTTAGATGTGAAAATATTCCGGGGTAGGATCCAACGACTGGATAGTTTCTCTTGGTAAAATAATCGTTTCCTTTTTTACCAACGCAGTACATCTGTAAACTGTTTGAAGCATTAATTGAAGCAAGCTCTCCAATAACCATTTCTTCAGCAATGCGGATTACATTCATATTAAAACTTCCGCATAATCCTCGGTCTGACGTAACAACTACTAACGCAATCTTTTTAACTTCGCGTTCGTTAAAAAGAGGATTATTAAAATTCTTCTCTATACTCAAAAGGTGCTGAAGTACAGAAGAAATTTTCTTTGAGTATGGGCGCGCATTAAGAATATTTTCTTGTGCACGGCGCAAACGAGCTGCGGCAACCATTTTCATTGCTTTGGTAATCTGTTGTGTGTTTTTAACACCAACAATTCTTCGCTTTATGTCGCGTAGTGTTGCCATTAACTTTTAGTTTTTCTTAAACTTTTCTGTGAATTCTTGAGCTGCTTTTTTAATTAAAGCAACTGTATCATCTTTTAATTCTTTTGTAGAGCGAATGTTTTCATAAATCTCCGGATACTTCAATTCAGCGAATTCGTGGAATTCTCTTTCAAATTTCTTTACATCTTTTACATCAACAAATTCTAGGAAGTTGTTTGTACCTAAGTAAACACTAACAATTTCTTTTTCAACTTGAACCGGAACATACTGGCCTTGTTTCAACAACTCAACCAGACGAGCACCTTTACCAAGAGTTCTGAGAGTTGATTTGTCAAGGTCGGAACCAAATTTTGCAAATGCTTCTAGTTCGCGGTACTGAGCTAAATCCAGTTTTAATGAACCGGCAACTTTCTTCATAGCTTTAATTTGCGCGTTACCACCAACGCGTGATACTGAAATACCAACGTTGATAGCTGGACGAACACCAGCGTTGAATAAGTTTGGCTCTAGATAAATCTGACCATCTGTAATTGAAATAACGTTTGTTGGGATGTAAGCAGAAACGTCACCTTGTTGTGTTTCAATAATTGGCAAAGCTGTCATACTACCGCCGCCCAAATCATCACTCAATTTAGAAGCTCTTTCCAAAAGTCTTGAGTGAAGATAGAATACGTCACCAGGATAAGCTTCGCGTCCCGGAGGTCTCCTCAATAGTAAAGAGAGTTCGCGATAAGCAGCAGCTTGCTTGGATAAATCGTCGTAAATAACTAAAGAATGTCTTCCGCTATCTCTAAAAAATTCGCCGAGTGTTGCACCGGAATAAGGAGCGATATATTGAAGTGGTGCTGGAGCTGAAGCTGGAGCAGAGATTACAGTTGTATAAGCCATAGCGCCGGATTCTTCCAACTTAGCAACAACTTGTGCAACAGTAGAATTTTTCTGACCAACGGCAACATAAACACAGTAAACCGGTTTAACACCATACTTCTTAGCTTCTTCAGTATGAGTATGTTTTTGATTAATAATAGCATCAATTGCAACGGCAGTTTTTCCGGTTTGACGGTCGCCAATAATTAATTCGCGTTGTCCGCGCCCGATTGGAATCATAGAATCAACTGCAACTATACCGGTTTGGAGTGGTTCTTTAACCGGCTGGCGTTGAATTACACCAAGAGCTTTTCTTTCGATTGGCGAATATTTATCAAACTGAATAGTTCCTTTTCCATCAAGAGGCTGACCAAGCGGATCAACAACTCTGCCTAAAAGTTTTTCGCCAACTGGAAATGAAGCTACGCGGTTTGTTCTTTTTACTTGATCACCTTCTTTAATTAAAGTGGTATCGCCAAAAAGTACAGTACCTACGCTGTCTTCATCAAGATTGAGCACCATGCCGGTAACGCCGTTAGGAAATTCAACAAGTTCGCTCGCCATAACTTTAGACAAACCATAAACGCGAGCAATACCATCACCAACTTGAAGAACGGTTCCAACTTCATAAACGTCTACTTCGTTTTCAAAACCGGAAAGTTGTTTTCTCAGTATCGCAGAAATTTCATCGGGTCTTATTTCCGCCATTTTATTCTTCCTAAATTTTTCTAATTAGTTGAAATACTTATTTCTTCTGAAAACTTTTTGCGAAGAAGATTAAGTTGATGGCGCACTGATGCATCATAAACTTTATCTTCAAGCTCAGCTACAAATCCGCCAATGATTTTGGAATCAACAACGAAACTTGACTGAACAATTTTTTCAGTTTCTTTTTCGAGCTTACTTGTAATTTTTTTCTTTACGGAATCATCGAGTTCTACAGCAGAAACAATTTTCGCTCTTAGAATTCCTTCTTTTTTATTTCTCAGATTTATAAACTCTTTGAAGATATCGAACAGAATATCTTCTCTTCCTTTTTCAACAACAAACTCCAGAAAACTTTCCGTCTCTTTCGAAATTTTATTTTCGAAAATCTTGGAAAGAACATTTTTCTTTTCGACAGATTTAATAACCGGACTTTTCATTACAGAACGAAGTTCTTTGCTTGATTCAAATGCTGAAAAAATCAGATCGGCATCTTTTGCAACCGAGCTATAGATTTTTTTCTCGTCTGCAAGCTGCATCAAAGAATTAGCGTAACGATATGATATTCTATAAACGCTCATCAGTTCTTATTCATCTCGTCCAGATATTTATCAACTAGTTTAAGCTGTTGCGGTTTATCAAGATTCTCTTTCAAAATCTTTTCTGCTGCATTAATTGCAATTTCTGCAACTTGATCTTTCAGCTTATTAAATGCTTCTGCATTTTTACGCTCTATTTCCAAAGTTGCATCTACTACCATCTTTTTAGCTGTAATCTTGCTTTCATCTAATATCTGAGTTTTCAATTTCTCTGCATACTCTCTGCCCTGATCGACGATTTTCTGCGCTTCATCTTCAGCTTTACGCATTGCAACTTTATTGTCTGCAATCATTTTTTCAGCTTCTTTGCGAGCAGTTTCAGCTTTCTCAAGAGATTCCTTAATTATGTTCTCTCTTTCATTCAAGGAATTAAGAATAGGTTTCCAAGCGATTTTTTTCAAAACCAGCAAAAGGAAAATGAAGGTAACAACCGTCCATAAAATTAAACCCGGATTAACATCTAGTGGTCCGCCTTGAACAGCTTCACCACCACTGAATGCTAACACCAAAGAGTAGCTTAACAATTCCATTTTTTCTTCCTAAAGAAAGAGAATAAATATTTTACTTAAGTGCTAAAAGAATACAAATAACTAATGCGAACAAAGAAATACCTTCAATAAGAGCGGCAGCAATAATCATTGAAGTTCTGATATCGCCGGCAGCTTCTGGTTGACGACCGCTAGCTTCCATAGCTGAGCTTGCTAACTTACCAATACCGAAAGCACCACCAATAACTGTTAATGCTGCACCAAAACCGGCTGCTAAATAAGCGAATTCCATTTGATTTCTCCTTTATAACGTTTAATAATATTAATGCTCTTGATGATATGCCATTCCTATGAATAGCGACGACAGCATTGTAAAGATATATGCTTGTAACAATGCAACTAAAACTTCTAGTAAGAATATGAACAATGCAAATGCAATAGAAACCGGAATAACAACGTATGTATGCAATATAAAAATTAATCCAAGTAATGCAAGAATAACAATGTGACCAGCAGTCATGTTTGCAAAAAGACGAATGGCCAATGCAAATGGTTTTGTGAACAAGCCAAGTAGTTCTACAATAAACATTATGGGGATTAACCATGTAGGTAACCCGTGCGGCAACAATCCTTTGAAGTATCCAAACACACCGTTCTTCATCATACCGCCACCTTGTATAACAATGAAAGAGATTATTGCTAAAGTGGCAGTTACGGAAATATTACCAGTTGCGGTTGAGCCGTAAGGAAGCAATCCCAAAAAGTTACAAGTGAGAATGAAGAAGAAAACTGTTAGCAAGAATGGAAGAAATTTCTCATAACCTTTACCAATGTTTGGTCTGGCAATTTCATCTCGAACAAACAAAATCATTGTTTCGGTTAAGTTCGTAGCACCTTTAGGTATAAGCGATTTTTTATATGATCTAGAAACTTTTACGAATGTAACGATAAGAACAATTGCGGCAATCCACATGAAAACGACATGCTTGGTAATGGAAATATCCAGTCCAAATAAATGAAGTTGCGGAAGATGAATAACGCCAAACGGAGTTAAATCAATCTCTCTTGCATCCAAAACGTGATGCATTATCCAGCTGGTATCTGTTTTCTTTGCTGTTTCATGCACAACTTTGGCTGTATCAGTTACAATATTCGGGTCAGAAAACCACATTTTTGTTCTTTTTTATAGATTTTTCAAAGCTTTCTTTAACTATTAATATCTCGAACACAAGAAAAAACAAGTACCAAAACAAGAACCCAAATATAAACGCATATTGGTCAACTTTCAAATAATTCAGCACCAATAAGATTACAATTAACATCAAAAATAGACGAAAAATCATCCCTCCGAGGTTAACAAGTAGAAAGGTTTTATTTGATTTTTTGATTGAAAAGTGTGAAAATGAGACAAATAACAAGTAATTACCTAGACCTAGTAATGTAGAGTACTCGAATGAGGTGAAAAAATTAAGATTTACAATCTTTAGTAGCAAAAAAACTACTGCAATTATATTAGCCAAAACGAGTATAATTCCGGATAGAAGGAGTTTATTTTTCATTTTTTGGTTTCTTGTTCAGATTAAGAACCGATTTAATGAAATTGTATATACCGGCCGCAGAGCCAAGAAACGAGAAAAGAATGATGAATAAAGGGGTTGTAGATAGAGTTGAATCAAGCCACCGACCGAGAAAGAACATGAGGATTACTGATGCAGCTAATTGAGTTCCCAAGCCTATGTACGGACCAATTTGGTGATAAGATGATGTGTAATCCTCGGACTTACTCATAGATTTATATTCAAGTTATTTAGCATTCTCCATATTACTAAATCCTTGAAAAAGGGCGCCTTCTTCAATGATAAGCGATTTTGCTATCAAATCTCCATGCAGAACTGCTTTGGATTCCAAACGCAATTTTTCTTCAGCCAATACCTTACCATTGAGGCTGCCGTTCATAGTTACATTTTGGGCTTTAACTTCACCAGTTAATTTACTTCCTTCTCCAACTGTTAAATTTCCATTTACTGAAATATTTCCGTTTACAGTTCCATCAATTCTTACGTTTCCATCACTAAATAAATCGCCTTCTATTCTAACACTATTGCTTATAATGCTAACATCTTCTGTTAGATGATCTTTTTTGCTTGCCATTTTTACTCCTACTTAATAATAAAAGTTTTAGGATCCACCGGCTTACCTTTGTACCAAAGTTCGAAGTGTAAATGCGGGCCGGTAGTATTCTTGCCTGAATTGCCGCTTAACGCAATAAGCTCGCCATGAGTTACAGTATCGCGTACTCTTTTTATAATGGATGAACAGTGTTTATAAACACTGGTGTAATTGTTTGAATGCTGAATAATGATCATGTAACCGGAATCAACCGTATAGTCTGCAAAGGTTATCAGACCACCAGATGCAGCATAAACAGGAGAACCGCTGCTTACACCATAATCGATTCCCAGATGTCCTTTTGCAGCATTGAATTCTTGAGTAATAACTCCTGATGTTGGTTCAAAGAAGTATTGCTTAACAGGTTCTTTACTCTCTTGAAAAAAAGAAAGGAATAAATCTTTTACAACAGCAAAAATACTTCCTTCAATTTTAACTTTTTTATTAATCGTTTTTCTTAATGTATCGTACAAAGGGTTTTTCGGATCGATAGTGTCTCTCTGCGCCAATTTAATTGCATATCTCATCCGTTCATTTATAGAAGAAATTTCTTGTAACTGCTGGGTGAGATCTATTACTCTTCCTTGAAGTTTTTGAATTCGCTCATTTTGCGCTTGCAGTTCAGAATTATCAACAACAAATAATGCATCCTTAAATGGAGTGATTGAGAGAAAAAGAATTAGGACAAACCAAGAAGCAAGTGTATAGAGGGAAATATATGCAACTGCTTTAAATAAGCTAACCTTATACCGCTTAGTTGCCATGATCGGTAAATTTGGAGTGACATATAAAGAAGAATTCTTAATACTTTCAAAATCGAACCACTTCATTTAAATCTCTTTTTGGATTGAGCAAATATAAATATTTGAGGTTACTTAAGCAGACAATATTTGCTTAAGTTTTTCGAACACAATTTCGGGTTTTAGCTTATGCGCACAATCAAAAGTTGTGACCGGACATTCTTGATGGCCGTGTATTCCACATGGCTTGCATGGCAAATCATCGAATGAAACAAACATACTTTTTTCATTATAGGGAAAGAATCCAAAAGCCGGAACAGTTGAGCAATAAATTGTAAGAGCCGGGATTCCGGCAGCTATAGCTAAATGTGTAGGGGCGCTATCGTTACAAACAATTGCTTTGCAATTTTTTAGAAATGATAGAGATTCCATTACACTTAATCTTCCGGCATATGATGCCACATTTGAATTGAAATTTTTTCCGATGTCATCACAAAGTTCAGAGTCTTCCTTTCCACCAATCAACACAACAAAATAGCTTTCTGCGAGAATCAATTTGATAATTTCTATATAGTATATAGAAGGATAGACTTTTGTTTTCCAAACCGAACCCGGAGCTATTGCAATTATCTTTTTATCATTCGCATTCTTTATCATTACATCGATTTGTTTTTTTGTTTCTAACGGTATTCGAATTTGCGGCAAAACTCTCCAATCATTTTTCTCAAAATCTAATTCCAGAAGCGATAGATTTCTCTCAACTTCATGTTTTGATTTCTGATATTGAATCAGTTTCTTATACAAAAAAGACAAATCGGCTGTATCAAATCCAACTGTTCTTTTGGCAGCAGAAAGAAATGCGATGAGTGTTGATCTTACCGACCTATGCGGAGAGATAACTGAAATGAAAGATTTGCGTCTGATTAAAAGAATGAGTTTAATGTAACTAAAGAGAGAGTTATCTGCTCCACGTTTGTCGTAAACTATAACTTCATTAACTGATTCGGAATTTGCAAAGACATCTTTTGTTGACGGAATACACAAAACACTTATTAATGCATTTGAATTGATTTCTTTAATCTTCTGGATTAACGGAAGTGTTAGAATTGCATCGCCTAAAAAAGCGGTTTGGATAACTAATATTTTCTCTTTCAATATTTCCAAATCTTATGCATCCAAAAATATTGATCGGGATATTGCCGAATCATTTTTTCAAGAAAAGCGGCATACTGCTGGTTAATTGCTATAATTTTATTATTCAATTCTTGTGGAAGAATTTCTTTATTAAGCGCTTCAAAAATTCCAACGTAATTTCCATCCCTCTGTCTTACTACAACACCAAAAATTACATTACAATTTGTTTTGGCTATTATTGTTGCTGTCCCCATATAGAATGGAGTTGGTTTTCCAAAAAATGATACTCTTGGGCTATCTGCCGGACCCCTTTGATCGCCAACAACACCAACAATTCCGCCATCTCTAAGCACTTCCAGCAAATGCCTAACTGATGCGCCAAGCCAAACCATTTTGTTTCCGTGCGCTTCTCTTGAATTTTTAATAAAGTCGTTTGCTACGGAATTACTTTGCCTCTTTGCTAAAACATGAAATGGTTTATTAAAGTACAATGATGCAGCACTTCCACCAATTTCCCATCCGCCAAAATGACCGGTCCAAAAAATCAGTCCTTTGTTTTTATTATAACTATCTTCGACAATTTTAAAATTGGGAATAGTCAGCATAGCTTTCAAATTCGTTTTGGAAATATTGGGCAGAATAAATATTTCGAAAAAAGTAATCAATACATTTCTATACGCCCCTCTTGCAATGAACTTTTTTTCTGCTATGGATTTTTCCGGAAATGCTATGGCAAGATTTTCTAAAACAACTTTCTTACGAATAGGAACAAAGTAGTAAAAAAAAGTCCCGAGTTGTTTTGCTAGAAACCTTGTTCCATTAAGTCCAAGAATTCTAAACAACCCGGATAATAATTTGAAGAAGCCGTAAAGTATTTTCTGATTTATATTCACAAAACTATTCTGTTTTCAATCTACTCTGCCAATCTTCGTCAGCGTATTCTCCTCGCTTAGTAGAATGAAGAAGCTCATATTTGCCAAAACCGGTTAGATCACCAAAGACAAACGAAACTCCTCCTTCAACTTCATGGTAGAACCAAACCTCATAAGGTTTAAGACTAGGTTCATTCGGGAACAAGTCCTTTTGATCCGGTTCGCCAAAAATTAGAAGCACTCTTCCCCTATCTGAAAGGTATCCGTCTCTACCCATTGATTTATAATGCTGGTTGGCATATTCCACGCGCTTCATATACTGCTCTTTGTATTCATTTCTTGATGAGCCAGTATCAGGATTTCTTCCGCTCCAAAAATTAAACAAGTACTCTCTCTTATCTTTTAAGGAATCAAGCTTTGCATATCTTTCTATTTCTGTCTGCGTTGAAATATATTTTATTTGCTTAAACATCAAGTCACAGTCTTCAGCAGAGTATAGTCCAAATTCACTGTTGATAACCGAACCCTTTGATACTGCGTTTTTACTTGAATCAACTACATTTGGATTATATAAGAAAAATCTTTTTGCAGAAATAAATGCTTGATTCGTTTTAGGATCGATTAAACTAAGCGCAAGATTATACGAATCTGAAGGAAGTTTGCTGAGATTTAATAATCCAACTTCAACAACAGCGTTAGCAGCTTGCTTCATTTGTTTTTCGCTTCTCTGTACCATTACTCCGGAGCTATTCACCAAATCTCGTTTCAAAGTAAAGCTTACGGTTGGGTCTTCAAGTTTCAAATTGTAAAGTTCCGCATAGAAAAACATTACAGGAGACTGTTCAGTATAAAGCATTGATGGATTTGGAAATACTTCCAATGTGTTCTTATAGAATATCGATTTTGTATCCTTTGAATCTTTTTTAATTCTGGATGCAAGTTGAATATCACTCATAGAAAACTTCTCTGTCTTAAATGGCTTGATAATGAAATTCTCTGAAATCAATTTTTCCAATTTTGGATTTTGAGTATCGTATGCTTTCACCATTAAAGAATAATTTCCGGATGGAACTACAAAACCCATTACTCCTGATAAACTTTTTTGATTTGAATCTGATACTGCATTAACAATTTTGTAATTCTTATTTACGAAAAATTCTTTCGAATCTAAGTTCATTATTTCCAAATGAACAATTGCCTCAACCGAAGTACCTTCGGCAGTGGTAATTTTCTGCATGTTCGCCGGAGATAATTCATAATAAAATTCCATATAAACTGAAGTGGAATCATAGTTAAATCTTGCGTAATCGAACTCGAAATTAAGTTTTGTTTGCGAAAATGTTATTTGAGCAAGAAGTAGAACACTTAAAAAAAGTAACTTCTTCATCATTTTATCTCCATTTGAATTTAAATCAGAAAACAGATGAGGTTTACAACTACTCACCGTTATTTTTTTTGTAAAGTTACAAATACTTGAGCAAAAAAAAAGCCCCGGCTCGGGGTAGAGTCGGGGCTAAAATAACGGTACTACTAACTAATTAGAAACCGAGAGAAATGGTAACTATTTGGTTAGCATCCCAATACTTCATTGCGCGGTAAGCATAATCCAAATTGATTACTGCACCACCAATGTCATACTTAATACCGAAGCCGGCATGTAATCCATTATATACGTTTTCATACTTTCCTTCATCTTCAGCAACAACAATGTAACCGGCTCTGAGGTATAAAAGATTGTTGAATTCGAATTCTGCACCTAACTTCAATTCATCTGTATAGAAGTTATCGTTTTTGTAAAGAGCATTAGCCTGAACTGCCATCATTGAACCAAATTTATGTTGATAACCAAAACCAAGTTCGATAGCAGAAGGAAGTTCGAATTCAGCAGCATCTACTTTATAAACAGAAATAGGATCTTGTCTGTTTAACAAATCTGTACCGCTTGTGATTTCAGAGTTAGCACCATTAACTTGTAAGTTAAGTCCTGTTCCATCATATTTCATTGGGAAACCTAAGTTCTTAACTACAACGGCAAAGCTTAAGCCGCTGATGTTTGCCAAATTGTTGTATGTGATACCAACATTAAGTGCAACACCATTTGCAGAAACTCTGTCCATTCTTTCACTGATGAAGTTACCTGTTAAACCGATTGATACTCTATCGCTTAACATTGTAGCATATGTTAATCCCAATACAGTGATAGATGGTTTAATGATTGAACCTGTACCATCCGGGAAATCGTTAGTTGTAATATTTATTTCACCAAGAGACAAAGATTTAACACTCAAAGCGAGTGAACCAAGTCCTTCGATGTTTGTAGATACAGCACCATATTCAACATTAATATCAGCAAAGTAATTCATGTGAGAAAAGATCACATTAGTTCCATTTGGACTGCCTGGTAAGTTAGCCGGATTCCAATAAATAGATTCAATTCCTTTTGTTCCAAGGATTGAGGAGCCGGCCATAGAGATACCTCTAGCACCAACCGGAATCAATAATTCCGTTGCGCCAGCAGTACCATTTCTTTTACCACCGCCTGCAAA
Source organism: Ignavibacteriota bacterium (assembly GCA_043807765.1). Taxonomy (GTDB): domain Bacteria; phylum Bacteroidota; class Ignavibacteria; order Ignavibacteriales; family Melioribacteraceae; genus Stygiobacter. The sequence continues at coordinate 41,390 of JAZDFQ010000086.1, read as the reverse complement.
TAGGGTACCTGTAATCTGCATTACAGCAAGTATTACAAGTAATCCTAATTTAAATTTCTTCATAATTATTTCTCCTTAAAATTTTATTAGAATTTATCTAATACTTGCGTTTCTTGAATAACGATCAATTTAAGAACTTTCTTTACACCTTCAGCAGGCATATCTACTTGTGCAACATACATACCGCTTGCTACCGGCAAGTTATCGAAGTTCTTAAGATCCCATCTTTGGTATTGAGTATCGGCATCTTTCTCAATAGTTCTAACTAATTGACCAGCAAGGTTAAATATTCTAATTGTAGCAACCTTTGGCAAATGGTTGAAAGTAACAAATTTTTGATATTTGTTAATTTCTTGTGAGTTAACACCATAATATGGGTTAGGGAATACATTTACCTTTTCAACGTCAGCTTTTGCCGCATCTGCACTGAAAGCTGCACTTGGAGCTGTGAATGTAAATTCATCTGCTGCGCTGTTTGGTTTGTTTGGATAAATGTAGAATTTATCTTCGCCAGTAGTACCAGGTGAGAATGAAGCATCACCTCTTCTGTTCCACAATGCAGTGTACATAATTCTTGCATCTAAAGTCTTATTACCAGCTGCAATCAACTGTCCTGTATTAACATCATTTGCAGTTGTTGTATAGGCTTCATCAAATACGTATAACCACTCTCTTGTTCCAAGACCATTATCTGTAATTCTCGCGTTGCTTCCAGGCCAGTAAACGCCGTCAACTAAACCAGTTGCAACGTTGTTTTCTAAGAAACCAACTGCAAGACGTTTTGGAGCTGCCGGATCATCAATATTCCAAGCAGAAAGTGGTACGTTTTGTTCAAAGATTTGGAATGAGTAAGAACCAAGTTTGCTAACAATGAAAGGAGCAAATTCCGGTTTAGCAGCAGCGGCGTTTGCATTTCTCATATATCGGTAACCATAAGAAACGTTTACATCTGTTTTATCAAGTGTTGGACCAAAGTCACCGGCAAAAACAACTTTGGCTAATCGTAATTCAACATTTTTCAATTCAGTTGGACCAACAATGGAAACACCATCAACGAACCAAGCGCGTGGGCTAGCCCAGCCTAAAGTACCATGTCCGCCTAAAGCAGCTGTGTTACCAAAAGATTCAAGACCGAAGTTACCACCTGGGTCTCCGTTAGCCCAAGTAAATCTGCGTGTTCCGGCAATGTCCCATCCCCAAAGCTTCTTATCTTCATCAGTGTAAGAATCGCTTTGTTTAACACCTAATTGTGTTGGGCCAGTAACCTTAACCATCAAACCGTCAACTATGTAATAGTCGCCATTATCTTCTTGATTGTACTGATTATCAAGAACAACTGCGGTTCCATTATTTAATTGCCAGTAAGTATCGCCATGTGTATCTGTTTTGAAAGATACTTTATAAGTCTTTCCAGTTACCTTTGAAGGATCAATTACAATAGCAAAAGCCAAACCATCGCTAGAACCTTTGCTGTGTGTTGCATTAATTTGATCGCCGGCTTTGCTGGTTAATACAACGCCCGGATTTGGTGTTTGTGGAATTCCAGTTAACACATCAAGTGTAGTTGTAATAGACTTTTGTTCAATAAATGTACTATCTGTAGTAGCATAAGCTCTTACAGCATAGTAGTATCTAGAACCGTTATTCAAATTTTCGTTTGTTACGTAAGATTTATTTAATACTATTTGACGTTGTAAGCCGGTGTCTTTTCCATAGTGATATACTTTAGAAATTACATCAGAGCTTACAGGGTCAATATCTTGACCAATGATTGAAGTTTTACCATCAATAATATCATAAGTAGCTATACGTACTGTTTCAGGATCTTCTAAAGAAGCGCCATCAGTCTTTAACTGATAAACTTCATAACCTTGGAATTGATAAAATTCGTCTGCATAGTTCTCTGTTGCATTAGCAGAAACAACATCGGAGCCCCAGTTAAGAACTATCTGTTTGTTTAAGTTAACTACTTCCACAACCGGATTTAAGAATGGAGTTGGTTTTGGGAAGAAATTATTGAATGCCTTCTGAGCTTCTTTATCTGCAGCCTTTAACAAAGTAACAGCTCTAATATTACTAATACCGCTTCTTGCACCGGCAGCTAATTCGGCAACTACAACTTCTTGTGTATCGCCATAAGCTAAAGTAAATTTACCGGAAGCAGCACCCATTCTTCTATCTGAAGCTACGTTAATAATACCATCCAAGTAACCGGTTCCGGCAACAGGATCGCCAGAAAGCGGAAAGTTAGTGCTCTTTGGTCCACCAGGAACTTGTGCTTGTGCCGGTATTGGGAACGGTTGGCCTGTTTTACCTACTAAGCCTTGGAACAAGTTGTAGAATTCCTGAGCACCGGAAGAAACGCCTTGCGATGGATCAGCATAATCTGCAGTTGCACCTTGAGCAAAATAGTAGAAAGCAGTCATAGGTAAGTTTTTATAACCAACCCACTTTTTACCTTTGTAAATAGCTGTATCAGTTGTTGCGTTAGTTTTAATTCTTGGTCCTTGGAAAAAGTCGAAGCCCGCTGCCGGAGGATTAGTTCCATAAGTAGCATCACTTGCTTTGGCGTTATAAACCCAGAATAAACTCAATGTAGTATCGCAAGCTACATAATCGTCGCTGGCGTCACCGTTATCCGGATCAGACCACATCGAAACATACATATCTGTAAATGATTTTTTAGCACTGTTTTTATTAATGATGAGATATTTTCTGAACATCATGTTGCCAAGGTCACCAGCTTTGTTGTAACCCCAGATAGTAACTTGTTGTTCAATACCCATCGGCAAAGTACCATACATAAAATCTGTTGTACCTGGATCTAAATCATTATTAACAAACCAAACAGTCTGGTCTGCGCCTACGAAACCCGGGATATCTTTAGTAGGATCGTAGCTGCCGTTTTTATCAATATCTTCGTACGGAGCGCCTTGTGTTGCAGGCCATTCATTCCAATCTAATTGATATTGAGAAACTACTTCTGCAGTTGTAATACCTTCATCTCTTGCTTCCGGTTTTACTTTATTAAGAAGTTTTGCAGCATCAACGTTTCCTGCTACATCTCTTCTTACTCTGTAGATTCTAACATCCGGATCACCTTCATTTGCTGCAGTTCCATTTTCTAGAATTCTACCCGGACGTGTACCAGTACGGTAAACAGCTCCGCCAACTCTAATCTGTCCATCAATTTTACCGCCCCACAAGAAACCAGACTGGAAGAAAGGAGCTTGATTGGAGAACTTAGGGAAAATAAAGCCGGAGTTACCATTTGGCTGAATATCTGATCTTCCGTCATTATAAATGTAAGATGACACATTATTAATATTAAAGCGGGTATAGCTAGGGCTACCCTGCGTCTTTCGTAGCTGATTTTTGCCGTCCCCTCCTTTTGCAAATAACGCGAAAGGTAGCGTCAAAACCAGCATGTAGATGAAATACTTAACTAAATTTTTATTCATTTTATACTCCTTATTGTTGAGTAAAACAAAATTTTTACGAATTAATTAAACTCGAATCGCAAACCTAATCTAATTTGTCTTGGTCCACTATAGAATCCTCTATTGTTATATTCATAGATTGCTAACTCAGCATCTCTATAAAGTTGACCATAATTCGCAATATTTTTGCTTACTGTATCTGGATTGTAAATGTCTCCGTTGTCGGAAGCTGTACCAGTTTTAAGGTGAACGTCTGTTTCATTTTTAATATCAAATAAGTTGATTACAAATACATAAATGTTTGCACTTAACTTGTCCATAATTTGGATAGTCTTATCAACTCTTAAATCGAAATACAATTGGTTTGGAGTTAAGGAAGTATTCAATGCTTCCAATGGCTGACGGAAACGTGCATCTGTTTCAGCATTCAAACCGCCAGTACCAAGAGTATATGGGTGACCTGAACTGAAACGAACCAGTGCAGAAACACCAAACATTCTTAAGTATGATGGAACATCAGAATCATTTCCAAAACGGTAATCAACATTTACATTGCCTCTCATCGGGTAATCAAATGAAAGAGGAGAAATATATTGTGGTGTGAATACTGTAACACCATCAAGAGGAGACCCTACTATACCGGCATTTGAGCTTGGATTAGAACCGGTTCCGCGAGCATCCTGAAATGAAATATTAGCGTTAACTAAAACGTTCTTGAACCTTCTCATATTAAAAGTTAACTCTAAACCTTTTGTTGTAGCAAAGTCACCATTTGTAAAGGAAGCATAATCTGAGTAAGGTGAGCTTCTGTCAACTCTGATAATTCTATAATTCAATTGGTCCTTTATGTCTCTATAGTAACCGGTAATATCAACAGAGAAAGCATCACCTAATTGTTGAGAGAACCCAAGTTCATATTGTGTTGTTCTTGTTGGTCTGAAACCAAGTGCAGTAGGGGCAGCAATAAAGAAACCACCACGTAAATTATATGCATATTGATGTAAACCAACATACATTTGATTAAGAGCTGGCATCTGAACGAATTTACCCCACTCAGCGTGGAATACAGTTTTGTCTGTAATCGGGAAAGCAAAACCTAAACGTGGGCTAATGCTCTTGAAAGCCGGATTTTTTTGCCATCCGGATTCTATCAAAGTACCATCTTTGTAAGCCATAGATAATTCTGGTTTTGTAGGATCAACTAATTCCCAACCATCTGTATCGTAGTAGTCAAATCTTAATCCAAGATTTAAGATAATATCTTCATATTCAATCTTATCTTGAATATAAGCACTAGCTGTAACCGGTTTCATTGCTTCGTATAAACCGTCGCCATCGTATTCGTTACCCAACACATCATAACCAAAATTGGTTACGCCCGTGTTGATCTGTTGACCTATTTTATAATTTTCAATATCTGTTGCTGATGCAGCAGGATTTGCTGTTTTGTAAGCATAAAGCTTATTTGCTAAATCAGCAGTACCAACAGCTGTAAAGTTACGGATTGTATATGTTTCGTAAGAACCGCCTAGCTTAATTGTGTGAACTTTACCAAGCATGTAAACTAAGTTACCCGCCAATGTAATACCGGTACGTTTATTCCAGTTTACACCGCTAGGAAGAGCTCCATTAGCTGTAAAACCAAGGCCCCAAATACTCAGTCCTCTTTGGAAGTAATAATTTCTAGCAGCTTGTGTTAAAGCTTCCATAGCAACAAGATCGTTTTTAGATCTTGACCAGGTCCAACCGGCAGTAGCATTTAATGTACTATCACCATAAACCCAAGGATCTTTTCCAAGTGCTTGGTCATATGTTTCGCCGCCATAATTCAAATAGCCTGCATTTAATTCATAATATAAATTAGGATTGATTACGTGTGTAATTTTTGCTGTAAAAAGACCGTCCCAGTTATTAGCCGTACCGCGTCTTGTCTGATTCATAGTAGTAAGACCGGTTTGTCCGCCGTTATGTCCAGGTCTCCATGAATAGTTTGCACCAAACCTAACCATGAATGGATTAAGATCTAGGTTTAAAGTACCGGCATAGCTATATCTTTCAGTTTCATTGCCCTGGAAAGGGCCACCGGGATGAACTAGATAAGCAGAATCCAATGAGCTAGGATCTTTGATCCAGCCAACATTAATTGGTTCATTCCAGTTAGCGCCGCCACGGTTAAAACCATAGTTAAAATTAAAGAAGAATTTTGCCAAGTTATTAGCAAAAGGAACCGGGCCGCTGGTGGTAAAGCTTTGCTCGTTGTATCCCCACCAGTATGCGCCTAAGCGTTTTTCTCCGTCAAAAGCATTCTTTCTGCTTTTGAAGGTAACGTTATCTGTAATGTATTCGTAGCTAACTTTGTATTGATCGGTACCAGATTTCATTTGCTGACGAACAATACCAGCATTCGAGTTACCGAATTCCGCAGAGTAACCACCGGATTGAACTTGAATTTCTTCAAGTACATCTTGGTTAAGAGTAATAATTGTACCAGCAGCTATAGGACTCTTAATTGAAACTCCATCAAGATAAAAACCAACTTCATCAGGACGACCACCGCGAATAACAATGTTATCACCAGAAGTAGCAACGCCAGCTGTTAATTGAATAATAGCAGCAACGCCTCTTGTTGGTAGTGCTTCGATGTCTTCAGAAGTTGTAATTCTTACAGCGTTTGTGTTATCTCTCTGTACGAGAGGTTTTTGAGCAACAATTTCAACAGTTCCTACTTGTATGTCTTCGCTAGGTAATTCGAAGTTAACATACGAAGTAAGATCTGCATTTACTCTCACGCCGGACAATGTAATTGTCTGATAACCAACGTAAGCAGCCTTGAGAGTGTAAACACCTGCTTCAAGGTTTTGAATTTGGTATTCGCCGTTTGCATCTGTGTTAGCGCCGGATTGTGTGCCAACTACATAAACGTTAGCGCCAATCAGAGCTTCGCCTGTCTGCAAATCAACTACTTTTCCTCTGATCTTGCCTCTAGTACCTGCGGTGAGTAAAACAGGTAGAATTGCAAGAAGTAGCAAAAGGTAAAAAATCTTTCGCTGCATAGTTTACTCCTTATTTGTTGATTAAATTAAGAAAGGGTTTTCGAAGTGATAAAACTTGTAGCAAAACTGACAATAATACCTCCTCAAAGTTATTGAAAACTTTTTTCCTTAGTTATGATACCAGAATTTTACCCTTCATACTGCGGAACATTTGGCTTCTTAAAAGCGTCTAAAAGAAAAACTTTCTACTCTCTTGAAAAGCGATTTCAAAATAGTACCCAGCTACTTTGAAATCAAGCAGAATTATATTCTTTTGAGAGTTTTTCGTAAAGCCCTTATTCTTGTAATGAATTTACTATTAGGCTCTTTCTTTGTCAAGAATTATAAAACCTAATAGTATTTTAATTAATTAAGAATTTTTTCTATCTTTTCTACAAATGTACCTTTAGGAACTGCGCCAATAATTGTATCTTTAATTTCACCACCTTTCAAAATAAGAACTGTTGGTATACTTCTTACTCCATACTTAATTGCTACTTGCTGATTTTCATCTACATCAAGCTTTCCAATTTTAACTTTGCCTTCATATTGTCCGGCTAATTCTTCCATAATTGGAGCGATCATTCTGCAAGGACCGCACCACGTAGCCCAAAAATCCACAACTACCGGTAAGTCGGATTTCAGTGCTTCTGCTTCAAAATTTGCATCAGTAAAGGTAATTGGTTTCATTTTTTTCTCCTTATATAATCTATTACATCACGCCGTTTTTCTTTAAAACTTCGCGCGCAATTATTCCTTTTTGAATTTCACTTGTTCCTTCAAATATTCTGTTAATTCTTGAATCGCGATAATATCTTTCAATTGGAAGTTCTCTTGAATAACCCATTCCTCCATGAATTTGTACTGCATAATCAGCAATCTTATCAAGTGATTCCGAACAATATAGTTTAACAATTGCAGAAGCTCTGGAAACATCCTTCTTCAAATCATAATCAACCGCAGTTCTGTAAACCATTGATTCCATTGCATAAATCATAGAAGCCATTTCAGCAATCATGAATTGAATAGCTTGAAAGTTTGAAATGGATTGATCGAACTGTTTTCTTTGTTTTGAATATAGCACTGATTGTTCCAACAGTTCCTTAGAAGCACCTAAGCAGCAAGCCCCTAATCCCAATCTACCGGCGTTCAATGTTTTCATAGCTAAAATAAAAGCACGTCCATCAGTTCCAATAAGATTTTCTTTTGGTACTCTAACGTTATCAAAAGTGATTGCGTTTGTTGTGCTTCCTTTAATTCCCATTTTCTTTTCTGCTGGTCCAGCTGAGTAACCCGGCGTATTCGTTTCAACTATGAAAGCACTTATGCCTTTGTCTGTCCTTGCAAAAACAGAAACTATATCAGCAATTGCACCGTTTGTAATCCATAGTTTTTCACCGTTAATTACCCATTCATCTCCATCTAGTTGAGCGCGGGTTTTTACATTGAAAGAATCCGAACCGGCTTGAGCTTCGGTTAAACAGAATGCACCAAATTTTTCTCCCTTTGCTAACGGAACTAAATATTTTTGTTTTTGATCTTCAGTGCCGCCGAGATAAATTACATTAGCGCCAATTGATTGATGCGCTCCGATGAACGTTGCAGTTGACATACATCCACGTGCAATCTCTTCTTGCATTACACAATACCCAACTTCACCAAATCCACCGCCTCCATATTCTTCCGGAAAAGAAACACCAAGAAATCCTAGTTCACCAAGTTTTTTTCTAAGGTCTTCGGGAATTTTTTCTTCTTCATCTATTTTAGCTGCAATCAGTTTAATCTCGTTGTTAACAAAATCGCGCGTCATATCGCGTAACATTTTTTGTTCTTCGGTAAATAGGAATTCTTGCATTTTTTATTCTCTAGTTATTTTATGATTTGACTTGTCTTTTCGCCAATATAATTTACAATGTACTCTCCTCCATCAACACCAATAACATTACCGGAAATCCAATCGGCTTTTTCATCACACAAAAGAACTATTGCGCGAGCAACATCCTCCGGTGTGGTTAATCTGTTATGCGGATTCTTTTGTTTAGCAGCACTCATCATTTTATCGAACATCGGAATTTTGTTTCCGGCAGCTGTATCCGTCACTCCAGCCATAATAGAATTACAAGTAATTTTCATGAATCCAAGTTCAACAGAGAGTTGACGTATATGAGCTTCGAGCGAAGCTTTTGCGGCAGAGACAGCGCCGTAGTTTGGAATTACTGTGTGTGAACCGGCACTTGTAAGTGCAAATATTCTTCCGCCGTGTGCAAATAAATCTCTCTGAATTAATCCTTGAGTCCAGTAAACTAACGAGTGAGCCATTACATCCAAAGTCATATTCATTTGAGATGGAGATAAACAATCGTTAGGGTTTTTAGAAATAAATGGCTTCAGAGTACCAAATGCCAACGAATGTATTAGAACATTTACATGCGGATGTTCTTTAGTTGCAAAGCGTTCTTTAACTTCATCAAGAGTGTCGTTAATTTTAATTTGATCTGCGGCGTTTATATTAAAGAATACAGCTTTCTGTCCGGTTCTTTCAATTTTTCTAACAACTTGTTGAACGGCAGGCATTGTTGCTTGGCGATCCAAATGAATTCCAAAAATGTTATAACCATGTTTTGCAAGTTCAATTGCAGATGCGCCGCCGAAGCCGCTTGAAGCACCCAAAATAAGTGCCCATTTTGTTTCCATTTGTTTTCCTCTTCTAAAGAATTGTCGCGCAAACTTACTAAATCAACTTTTTATTTCAAATGAATCTAAGATGGTTATGTCGGGAAAAAATGAACCGAATCATCACCTAAAAGTAATGTTATTTTAGCAACCAGCTCGTCGGTAAGTGAAACTTTATTGGCAATCAAAAATTCTCTGTTAGTTCCGTTGTCTTTAAGTGCAACAACAACTTGCAACTTGCCGGGATGTTCTTCCAAAATTTTTTTCAACTCAAGCATAATTTCTTTTTGATGAATTGAAGAATCTATAATTATTCCCAAACTTTTAGAGAGTTTTTGTTTTACTTCGCTAAGCGCCATAGCTTCATCAACATGAAGTTTAATAGCATCTCCGCTGCTTTCAAGATTTCCTTTTACAAGTATAGTTGATTCCGGCGCAATTAAATGCTCGCACTTTGAATATACTTTTGAAAACATTAGGCATTCACATGAACCGGAAAAATCATCAAGCTTAAAAAAAGCCATGTTGTTGCCGCGTTTATCCATTTTGGTTCTGAAATCGGTAACAACACCAATCGCTCTTACCGGCTCTTTGAAATTGTAAGTTTCTTCTTCACCAAGATGAACCGAAGCAAACGAATAATATTCTGCTTCATATTTTCGCAAAGGGTGATCGGTCATATAAAAGCCGAGTACTTCCCTCTCCTTAGCCAGCATGTCTTTTACTTCCCAAGCCGGAACGTTTGGTAGAGTTCTTTTTACATCTTCAAAATTATCATGGGAAGTACCAAACAAACTGTCCACAGTAGAGTTCTTTGATTCTTGTACTTTACCGCCAAATTCCAAAGCTTCTTGTATTGCAATAAAATTCTGAGCGCGCGTTCCGCCAAGTGAATCGAACGCGCCGGCTAAAACTAAGCCTTCAAGTGCACGCTTGTTAACAACTCTTGTATCAACGTGCGAACAGAAATCATATATATCTAAAAAATTTCTACCGAGATTATCATGAGAATTCTTAATTGCTTCAACCGCACTTACACCCACATTTTTAATTGCGCTCATCCCGAAGATGATTGTTTTTTTCTTTACTCCAAATTTTACAGTTGGGTAGTTGATATCCGGCGGCTGAACTTTAACACCTAGTTTGCGGCAATCTTCCAGCATAGTTGTTACTTTATCGGAGTCACCATATTCGTTAGATAGGTTCGCAGCAAGAAACTCTTCCAGATAATGAGCTTTTAAGTATGCGGTTTGATAAGCTACTATTGAGTAAGCAACAGAGTGGCTCTTATTAAATCCATAGTTCGCAAACTTATCTATTACGTCAAAAATTTCAGCAGCAATTTTCTTATCTATATTATTAGCGAAAGCACCGGTAACAAATTTTTCTTTTTGCTCGGCCATTGCTTTCAAATCTTTTTTACCCATTGCGCGACGAAGAATGTCAGCTTCGGCAAGAGTCATTCCGGCAACTTTATTTGCAATCTGAATTACTTGCTCTTGATAAACAATTACTCCATAAGTCTCTTTAAGTATTGATTCAAGAATCGGATGCAGATATGCGATCTTCTTCTTACCATGCTTGCATGCTATAAAGTCGTCTATAAACTCCATAGGACCCGGACGGTATAAAGCATTCATTGCAGAAAGGTCTAATATAGATGATGGGCGCAGTTGTTTTAGATATTCGCGCATCGGGCCACTTTCAAACTGGAACACAGCCGTAGTTTGTCCACGGCTAAATAATTCGTAAGTCTTAGCATCATCAACCGGAATGTCATCTATTAGAATATCTTCGCCACGATTAGCTTTTACAAGCTCGATTGTGTCTCGAATGATTGAAAGTGTGCGTAGACCAAGAAAGTCCATTTTAAGTAAACCGGCGTCTTCAAGGTCTTTCATGTTAAACTGAGTTACGACAGCGTTATCATCACCATATATTGCAAGCGGAACGTGATCGCTTACAGCTCCGGGAGTAATAACAACACCAGCAGCATGTTTAGATGCGTTGCGGTTCATTCCTTCAAGTATGCGGGAATATTTAAGCAACTCAAGCAATAGCGGATCGGATGTATTCTTGAGTTCGCGTAACTCCGGAACTTCTTCCAGCGCTTGATCGATTGTAAACACACGACCGAACTTAGAAGGAATCCACTTTGTAATTTCATTCACTTTTGGAATTGGAATTTTAAGAACGCGCGCTACATCTCGAATAACTGCTTTGGATGATAATCTATTAAAGGTGATAATTTGAGCAACAGAACTTTCACCATACTTTTCTCGCACGTAAGTAATTACTTCTTCGCGCTGATCGTCAGCAAAATCCACGTCAATATCGGGCATTGATTTACGCGCCGGATTCAAAAATCTTTCGAAGAGTAAATTATATTTTAGCGGGTCAACGTTTGTTATTCCCAATGCATAAGCAACTAAACTGCCGGCCGCGCTTCCTCTTCCTGGCCCGACCGGAATTCCTCTGCTCTTGGCGGCATTGATAAAATCCTGTACTACCAGAAAATATCCGGGGTATTGCATCTCATTAATTACCCGCACTTCGTACCTAAAACGATCTTCAATTTCCGGAGTGATAGTTTTAAATCTTTTCTGCAAACCCTCTTCCGCAAGCATCACAAAATAATCATCAAGTGTTTTTGCTTTGGAATCTTTTGGTATTGGAAAATGAGGGAAAAGATGTCCTTCGGTTTTTAGATTTACATTTATTTTTTGTTCTATCTCAAGTGTATTCTCAATAGCACCTTTGAAGTTCTTGAAAATCTTTTTCATCTCATCTGCACTTTTGAAATAGATTTCTTCCGTACCGTAACGAAGATCTTTGTAATTAACAGTACCGGTTTTGTCGCCAAGGCATAAAAGAACATTGTGAGGAATTGCGTGTTCTTTTTCTATGTAGTGAATATCGTTTGTACCAACAAGCTTGATATTCAAATCTCTCGCAAGCTTTGGCATTCCATCTAGTATCGGTTGCTCGATCTCAAGGCCGTGGTTTTGAACTTCGAGATATAAATCATCGCCAAAAAGTTCTTTAAGCTGAATTGCTAACCGGCGAGCTTTAGTATAATCATCGTTAATTAGCGCTGATGAAATTGGACCAGCCGGACACGCAGTAGTACAAATCAATCCTTCGCTGTATTTCTGCAAAGTTTCAAAATCAATTCTTGGTCGGTAGTAAAATCCTTCTATGTGGCCAATTGTAGAAAGCTTCATCAAATTTTTGTAGCCGACATCATTCTTTGCGAGCAGAACCAAGTGGTTATAATGTTTCTTCTTGGCTCCGTAATCCGGTTCATCACCCTTTCGGTCGAAGCGTGTTCCATCAACCACAATATAAGCTTCCATCCCGATAATCGGCTTGATGCCTTCTTTAGTAGCTTTCTTGTAAAATTCGGAAACGCCGAACATAACACCATGATCTGTTAGAGCAACAGCATGCATGTTGTGCTTCTTTGCAGCGAGCACAAGCGATTCCACACTACAAGCAGCATCTTGCAAACTGTAATGTGAGTGATTATGTAAGTGTATAAAATCTGAAGCCATAGTTATAAAGAAAATTGAAAGTTGCGAATTGAGAATTGAGGATTATTTTAATTCGCCATTCTCAATTCTTAATTCTAAATTATTTTGTTCCAGTGTGTCCAAAGCCGCCTTCGCCGCGCTGGCTGGAATTTAAATCTTCTGTTATTTTCAAATCTGCTAAATAAACTTTAGATAAAACCATCTGAGCAATTCTATCGCCACGCTTAATTAAAAAATCTTCTTCGCCAAAGTTGAAGAGAATAACTTTTATTTCGCCTCGGTAATCAGAATCAATAGTTCCGGGAGAATTAAGAACTCCAACTCCATTCTTAGCGGCTAATCCGCTTCTTGGACGAACTTGTATTTCGTAGCCATGAGGAATTTCCACACGGAGATTTGTTGGAACAAGTGCAACTTTTCCTTTGGGAATCATCGTTTCAGTTTCTACTGCTGCACGTACATCAAAGCCGCTGCTTCCTTCCGTGGCATATTCCGGAAGCGGTATGTCGTCAAATCCGTTAGTTATCCTCTGGATTTTTATCTCAATTAATTCCATTGCTCTCTTCTTTTTCTTTTTGAATAGTTTCTTCAGTTTTGTCCAGTAATGCCCTTAATAATAAAAATAATTTCCTATCTAATAGATGAGAAACGAAACCATATATCTGATGTAGTAATACCAAGCCTATCAGAAACAAGTAAACAGACTTCCCTAATTCTCCATCTGATATTCTTAATGTAAAGTACAGTAATGATAACACTACTCCAACCAGATAACCATAGTGAATCTTGCTTTTTGAGCTTTTTTCTAAGCGATTGTATTCCTTCAGCAATTGCAAACGTATCTCTGGTTTCATGATGTCCCCTAAAATTATAATTTATCTCTACCTTTCCATACAAAGATAGTTACAAAACTATTTTTTCAATTCTTGATTTTAAAGAAACAACTTTTGTTAAAAAGAATTCTATTTCAAGCGGAGAAGGAGTTTAGTCATCTTAATTAATTCATTTTTTCTTATCACGTTTAGTAGGAACAGCATGCCGATAAATCCGACGAGAATGATCAGTTTGTAAACAAACGTTAATCCAATATTATAATAGATATAGTAATAGACTCCGGTAGTAGCAAAAAGCAGAAAAATGATTCTTGCAATCTTCGCAAACTCATATTCTATTTTGTAGAATTTTTGCGAGAAGTAGAATAACCCGTAAGCCATAACAATGTAGGAAGCGAGAGTGGCAACTGCCGCGCCCATAATTCCCCAAACGGGAATCAACAATAAGTTAACAACAACATTTACAATTGCACCGGCGCCGGTAACTATTGGAAAATATTTTGTTTTCTCTTCAATATAAATTCCAGCTTGAAAGTTGTAGTAAATTCCGTTGAACAAATAACCTAGCAGAATAATTGGAACGATTACTAATCCGTCTTGGTAGCGTTCTTGATAGATTGAAATACCAAATAGTTTCATCTTCATTACATCATCTATGAATAATGAAATTACAACCCAGAGCAGACTTGTGAAAAGAAGGAACAATGTTAAAACTTTCGAGAATATTTCCTTAGCGTTTTTCTCTTTAGCATTCGTAAGGAAAAAAGGCTGCCACGCAAACTGGAACATCATCACAACCAGCATCATCAACGTACCCAGCTTGTATGAAGCTGAAAACACACCAAGCGTTTCGTAATCAGTTAGTTTTTCAACCATTGGTCTGTTAATTACTTGTACAATAGTTGCAGATAAGCTAGCAGGCAAGTATGGTACACCAAACAAAAACATTTTGCGCAAATACTCTTTATCAATTTTTAAGACAAGGTTTTTAATAATATCCGGATAAAGTAGAACGAGGTTCATTAAAGATGCAATCAAATTTGCAAGGAAAATTGATTCCATTCCCCATTTCAATTGGATAAAGAAGAACAAATTCAAAAGAAGATTTACAACAATGTTTATTAAACGTATTAGAGCAAATTTTTTCGATTTCCTTTCCAAACGAAGATAGGCGAATGGAATAATGGTAACCGTGTCAAGTATCAGAATTAAAATTAGATAGAAGAAGAATCTATTGAATCTTTCTGGATCAACCGCAAAATACTTTTTAGGAATATCTAAATAACTCATGAATGTGTCTTGCAGAAAATAGAGGAATACTGATAAAATAGCAGTAGTAACAATAACTGCTATGAATGCGGTTGAGAACACTTTCTTTTTAGTTTCGCCGGAATTAAGAGAAGCATACTTCATAAATGCAGCATCCATACCGTAAATAAAAATTACGTTTAAGAATGCAATTGCAGCGTAATAGTTATTGTAGATTCCCATTTCACCTTTATCAGGTAAAACGTGAGTATAGAAAGGAGTTAGAATAAAACCGAAAAATCTACCGAGTATTGTGCTTATTCCATAAATCGCAGTGTCTTTTGTAAGTTGCTTAATTTTATCTAACATCTATAAAATCCGGCCAAAACAATTCTTGGCAATATTACTTCGTTTCAAAATATCTAGCTAAAGCATCCATATATACTTTAGGCGGACGAACAGCTTTTTTTGTGTCTTCCCGCATAAAGACGTGCGTTGTAAATCCTTCTGCCACTACTTCGCCGGTTTCTTTTTTCTTGACTAAGTATTCTACTTTTGGTCTTGCGGTATAAAGCTCCTTTACCGTTGCGTGAATCTCGAGAAGATCATCATAAGTAGCCGGTGTTAAATATTTAACTCCCGCCTCGATTAATGGAAGCTGATAGCCTTGACTTTCAATTTCTCTATAAGGAAATCCTATTGATCTAAAGAGTTCCGATCTCCCAACTTCAAAGTATTCAAGATACTTTCCATTGTAAACAAATTGCATTTTGTCCGTATCTGCATAACGAACACGAATCTCGGCTATATTAGTAATCATTGATCTATAAGAAGTTTAATGGATGAACTACATTTTATTGTAAAGACGCTCCGTTGGAGCGTCTCATTTATATATTTTTTTTAGACGACTCACCGAGTCGTCTTTACAAAAAATTCCAGAGTTACTTATTCTTCGTAAACGCCCATCTTGCCAAATTTTTCCAAACGATTAGAAACAAGTTTGTCCGGCTTAATTTTTAACAACGCGGCTAATTCTTCTTTCAAAACTGCTTTTAAAGTAACTGCTATTTGGTGGTGATCTTTATGGGCGCCTCCTAGAGGTTCCGGAATAATTCTATCAATAATTCCTTGTTCTAACAAATCTTCAGCTGTCAGTTTTAGTGCTTCAGCAGCTTGTTCTTTGTACTCCCAGCTACGCCATAAAATACTTGAACAAGATTCGGGACTGATTACAGAATACCATGTGTTCTGTAACATTAAAATTCTGTCGCCAACTCCAAGTCCAAGTGCGCCGCCGCTTGCGCCTTCTCCAATAATAACAACAACAATAGGAACGCGCAGACGGCTCATCTCCAAAAGATTTCTAGCAATTGCTTCCGCTTGTCCACGTTCTTCAGCTTCTAATCCGGGATATGCGCCCGGTGTATCCAACATTGTGATTACCGGAATTTTAAATTTCTCAGCCATTTTCATTAAGCGTAAAGCTTTGCGGTAGCCTTCCGGATTCGGCATTCCGAAATTTCTAAACACATTCGATTTCGTGTCGCGTCCCTTTTGATGACCTATAATCATTACTTTCTGATCATCTATTTTTGCTAGCCCGGCTACAATTGCGTGATCATCTTTGAAAGTTCTGTCACCATGCAGCTCAATAAATCCTTCAGTGAGCATGTAAATATAATCAAGTGTATAAGGACGTTCCGGGTGTCGGGCAAGTTGTACTCTCTGCCAGCGGGTAAGGTTGCTGTAAATGCTTTTTTTTAATTCAAGAACTTTTTCTTCAAGCGTTTTAATTTCTTTAGAAATGTCGAGAACAGTTTCGTGTTTACGCATTTCTTCAATTTTATTTTCAAGATCGATAATCGGTTTTTCGAAATCGAGAACGTTTTTTGCCATTTTTACTCCGTCCTAAAAAACATTTTTGAAAATGTCTTACCAATAATTTCTAAGTCTAACCAAAAATTTTGATTTCTCGCGTAGAAAATATCCATCTTTTTCATTTCATCGGTATCGGTCTGGTTTAGACTTTCAATAAACCAAAAACCGGTTAAGCCGAGTTTGCCTACATACAATCCATCATGGTAAGAAGAAGTTCTAGGGCCGATAAAAGATTTGCTTCCAACACACACTTGCGGAACGCCGAGTACGAACTGAGTGAAACTGCCCTTTCTTGATGTGAACTTCCGGAACAAATATATAAACGGATAAACCAAAAACAAAGTTAAGACTCCGGCTATAAGATCGAAGAGTCTTTTGGTTATCCTACTACTCAAAGTTGAAACATTATAATTTACCTTCAATAAAGATATGTCATCAAGCATTGTCATTGATGACTTTCCTACTAAATAGTCCATTTCTTTGCCTACAACAAGAAACTCAACATTCAAACCTTGGCAATGTGAAACAACAGAAAACATTTGGTTAAACGGCAGGTCGTCCGATGAAAAAATAACTTTCTCAATTTTTTCTTCTTCAATTATCTTTTTGATGTTTTCTGTTGATCCTAAGAACTTGTAAGCACCTATTTTTTCTCCTATAGTTCTTCTTGTTAGACCGATGTAGCCTATAACTTGGTAAAGCTTAGCAACACTAGATTTCAGTTTTGTAGCAACTTCTTCAACATGGTTTTCGCAGCCTACAATTAATGTTCTTGATTTTCTTGTATCTGCTCCTATCCCAACTCTAAAAATTATTTTAAAAGCTATTCTCCAAAACAGAAACGACGTAATGCATACTGCGTAAGTTATTAATACCACTGCGCGACTGAATCCAAACTGCTTGAAGAAGTATGTAGTTGCCGATAGAAACAATAATCCGTAAACAAGTGAAATAAACATTCTAAGAACTGAAATTGAGTTTTTCTTGTAAGCTCCGCTCAATAAAGAAATAAAAATTTGAATGAGAGAAGGAACAAAGTAAACCCACGGTTTAGCATATGCCGGAAATCCATGTATGCGCGATTCAAGATAAATCTTTTCAGAAACGATTATGGCTGTTGTAAAAATCAATAAGTCTGCAATTATTGAGATTATAGAGAGCTTATAAACGTTTGCGAACGCAATCAGTTTACGAAATACAATTGCCAGCTGGAGAATTGATTCGACAATTATAGAAGCAGAGAAATGTTTCTTCACAAAAAGATGCATTGCATCATAAAAAACCTTTGTTTCATCAATACTGCTTCGTTTTGTACTTTCACCCTTGTAATGAATTATCTCAGTATCGTGCACATAATTAACTTTGAATCCGGCTTTCTGAGTTCGGTAGCAAAGGTCTAAGTCTTCTCCATACATAAAAAACTGCGGATCGAAACCGCCAATCTTTTCATAGACATTTTTACGTATCATCATAAACGCACCGCTAACAGCATCAACCTCGTATGTTTGGTTCTCATCTAGGTAAGTGAGATTATAGCGAGCAAACAATTTGCTCTTTGGGAATAGTGCGCTCAATCCCATAACTTTTGTAAAAGATGTCCAAGGTCCCGGGAAGCCTCTTCTGCAAGCAAGCTGAAGCGATCCGTCGGGGTTCAAAACTTTGCATCCGGCTATTCCGGAATTTGAATTTGCTTCAAAGAAGCCGATCATTTTTGTAAAGGTATCTTCTCTAACAATAGTATCGGGATTAATAAGCAGAAAATATTTTCCCTTTGCCAATTCCATAGCTTGATTATTAGCAGCTCCAAAGCCTAGATTCTTCTTGTTATCAATAAGATATACGGCGGGGAATTTTTCTCTTATTGCCTCAACGCTTCCGTCATCGGAAGCATTATCAACAACAAATATTTCGCTGGTTAAATTAGATGAAGCCTTGCGAATTGACTCTAGCAGATTCAGAACGAATTCTTTTACGTTGTAGTTTACTATTATGATTGATAAGTCGATCATCAGAAATTAATTAAGTGTTCCAAATAAGCTTCTAAAACGAAGCTTCCAAACCATTGTAATCGCTTCCCGAACAATCTTCTTGGACATTTTTGAAGTTCCTTCAACTCTATCAACAAACGTAATAGGCACTTCTCTTATTTTGAATCCCAGCTTATATGCTTTGTAATTCATTTCTATTTGGAATGAGTAACCGTTTGAATGGATCTTTTCCAAGTTAATTGCTTGTAATACTTGTCTGCGGAAACATTTAAATCCGCCGGTTCCGTCTTTGATCGGCATACCGGTTATAAAACGTGAATATAGATTTGCGAAGTAGCTAAGCAGCAATCTTCTTATTGGCCAATTAATAACACGAACCCCGTAAATGTATCTGCTTCCAATTACCAAATCATAATCTTTAATAGTTTCTAAAAAGGTTTCAATCTCTTGCGGATCGTGAGAAAAATCTGCATCCATCTGAATTGCGTAATCGTATTCGTTTTCAAGCATGTATCTAAAGCCGGCAACATAGGCGGTTCCAAGCCCCATTTTTCCCGGACGTTCAATTATCTTAATCCTAGGGACAGACTTTGCGGCTTCCTTTACCCAGCCAGCAGTTCCATCCGGTGAATTATCATCAACAATTAAAACATCAATTGCCGGAAAAGAGCTAAGAATATCGGGCAGCAATCTTTTAATATTATGAATTTCATTGTATGTAGGAATTATAACCAAGCTTCTCATTCGTAATGTCCTTTTCCAAAGAAAACTACAAAAACAGTTTTAAATATGATTTTGAAATCCATCCGCAAACTCATGTTCTCAATATAAAATAAATCGTAACGAAGTTTTACTTTTACGTCATCAATTGTTTCATCGTATTTGTGCTTTACCTGCGCCCAACCGGTAATTCCCGGGCGAACTTTTAATCTTCTCTTATACAGCGGTATCTCTTTAGAAAGTTTCTCTACAAAGAAGGGTCTTTCCGGTCGTGGACCTACGAAACTCATATCTCCTTTCAAAACATTGTATGCTTGTGGTATTTCATCCAAACGGACTTTGCGAACAAATTTTCCAACTCGAGTTATTCTTGGGTCATCCTTAGTAGACCACACCGGGCCAGTATGTTTTTCAGCATCGGTAAACATTGTTCTGAATTTTAGTATACGGAATGGTCTTCCATTTAGACCGCTTCTTTCTTGTCGGTAAAAGATTGGTCCCGGGCTATCCAGCTTAAGTAAAATTGAAGTCACAATTGTTACCGGAGAAGTGATAATCAAAAGTAAAAGTGAAAGAACAATATCCATTACACGTTTAAGCTTCTTTTCCCAAACCGGCATCAACTCCGGCATAACATCAATTAGAGGAAAGCTGTAAAGCTGTGCTATCTTTGCTTGCCCGCTAATAATATCATATAAATCTGGTACCATCTTTATTTCTATATTCTTGTCTCCGCAACGTTCAATTACATCAACAATAATGTCTTCATCATTACGGCCAAGCGAAATAATTATGTTAGTGATGCTTAATCTATCAATCACCTTTTCCAGATTGGAGACTACATCAATAACTTTAATATTCTTAAACTCTTTTCCTATTTCATTCTCGTTAGCTGTAACATAGCCGACAATATCCAAACCAAGTTCTTTGAATCTGCTAACGGAAGTATGAACTTCGTTTGCTTTTTCATTGAATCCAACAATTAAAGCATTTCTTCTTCCAATCCCGCCGGCTAAAAGATGTCTCTGAACACTTCGAATTACTAATCTGCCGGTGCCAACTATTCCAAAGAAGATTCCCCAATAGAAAAATATGTAGAAACGGTTAGCAGATTGAACCTCTCGAACATAATCATCATATAGAATTATGAAGAATATCAAAAAGATTCCTACAAAGGAAGATTTGAACAAAGTCGAAAGCTCATCAAGTCTTGAAAGGGCAAACCACGTTCTGTACATTCCCACAAAAGTGAAAATGATAAGCCAATAAAAATAAATAGCGACCATCGGCAACAAAACATCCGGCTGGGAGAAAAGCTCAAACCATCCGGTTTCAACTCTTATGTAGAAAAAGGTGAGCCATGCGAGGTTGATTGTTAAAAAATCTGTTAGTAATACTAATATTTTTTCAATCTTTTTATTCATTTATCAGTCTTTTTTTCTTACGTCAATTTAGTTGAGTTAAAACTTTATCTGCTATATAATCTCCAATTGCCAATGAAGCCGTGGCAGCCGGAGAAGGAGCATTGCAGACATGCACAATTCTATTATCTTCCACTATGTAAAAATCATCAAGTAATCTTCCATCTTTCATGCAAGCCTGAGCGCGTACACCGGAACCACCAACTTCCAAATCATCGGCTTTGATTTCGGGGACAAGTTTTTGCAACGCTTTTACAAAAGCATTTTTATTGTATGAACGATAAAACTCACCTATTCCAGTCTGCCAATGCTTCATCATAATTTTATGAAAGCCGCTCCAAGTGAATGTTTCAAATGTGTCACGCAAATTGAAACTCGTCTTGTTATAGCCTTCGCGCTTAAAAGAAAGAACAGCGTTAGGCCCGCATTCAACTTCATTATCAATCATGCGGGTAAAATGAACACCGAGAAAAGGAAATGAAGGATCGGGAACCGGATAAATAAGATTCTTCACTAAATGCTGAGCTTGCTTTTTTAATTTATAATACTCACCACGGAAAGGAACAAGCCGGTAAGGCAAATCCGGATGAGTAATTTTTGCAATTCTATCTGAGAACAAACCGGTACAAGTAACAACCGTTTTAGCAATAAATGTTTGATTCTTCGAGACAACTTCGCAATGATCTTGTTTGATTGAAATTTTCTCGATCTCTTGATTAAAAACAATTTGCGCGTTAAAGCTTTTAGTTACTTCCAGATATTTATTCGATACTTCTGTATAATCAATAATTCCGGTTTGCGGGACTTTTATTGCCGCAACTCCAGTTGCATAAGGTTCAACTTCTTTCAGCTGTTCGGCAGAAAGGATTTGTAATCCAACTAATCCGTTTTGGATTCCTCTCTCATAGATATTCTTCATAATCGGAATCTCATTTTCGGACGTAGCTAGAATAATTTTTCCGCAAATGTCATATTTAACTTCATGCTTGCGCGCAAAATCCAACAGCATTTTATAACCGCGAGTGCAATTTTCCGCTTTTAAGCTTCCCGGTTTATAATAGATGCCGGAATGAATCACTCCGCTGTTATTTCCTGTTTGGTGCTTTGCAATCTCACCTTCTTTTTCAATAAAAAGAATTTTGAGCGATGGATTTTTCTCGAGAAGTTTTACTCCGCTTGCTAAACCAACTATTCCCGCACCAACAATAATAACATCATACATAAATTTATCTCTCGGTTGAAGTCCAAATTACACTATGCTTTTTCTTCATGAATCTAACAAAACCAACAAGAACAGCTACATTGGAAACAACAAAGAAATAAGGAAGCGAAAATATTGATACTTGCAGTTTTACCTTTGAAAACAAAAAGCCAACTACCGCTAAAAAGTAAAACATTAACTGAAGCGCAAAGAATAACGCAACTGCAAAACTATACAAAGCAGTAATGTAGCTCAGAATGAATGTTAGTACCAGCAAGAATGGTAAAATCCATCTGGTTACTTTATGTGAGAAGAAGGCGTACGCAAGCAAACGATTTTTAGACACAAGCAGTTTCTTAAAATTCACTAATAACTGAAAATTTGTAGCGCTGAATCTCACTTTGCGAGTGTATTCTGACTGTAAATCGTTGCCGGTATTTTCATTTGCGACAGCATTTTCTTTGTAATTGAATTTGTATCCCTTAGAAACAATCGAGAGTGAAATAAACAGATCATCGGTTACAGCTTTTTCTATTGGTATATTCTGAAATAGATTTCTTCTAATCGCAAAAATTCCTCCATTAGCAGCAAGAGAAACACCAAGTTTGCCTTCTGCATTTTTAATAAACGTCTCGTACTTCCAATATTTTTTTTCTTCAACTCCGTCAGAGCGCATCTCATCACTATCCACAAGAACTAATCTGCCACAAACACCACCAACTTTTTCCGAAGTAAATCCTCTTACCAAATTAGAAACAGCATCGTTTTGAAACTCGGTATTCGCATCAGTAAAAATTATTATTTCACTTTCTACTTGGGGCATCAGTTCATTCAGAATACCGGCTTTTCCCCTTCTCTGATCTGAGATAAAAACAATAAGCCACGGAAATTCTTTTTTAAGTTTGAGCAAAATGTTATCCGTAGAATCACTTGACACATCTGAGCCAACATAAACCAGAACTTTACTCAAATTGTAATCTTGCGATGCAATATTTCTAATTCTCTGCTCAATCACCTTCTCTTCATTGTACGCAGCAATTACAATCGCAACATCCGGTTGGTAGTTTTCGTTTCCGGGTTCAATAGTTTTATCACGGCCAATCAAATAAATAACAAGAGGATAAATAACAAATGAATTAACAATTGTTACACACGTAAGTAACAGTAATATTTCCAATGTAAGTATCATTAAGCTATTCTATTTTTCTTGGCTTCAATTTTTTCCGCTAAATCAAAAACCTTTTCAGTAATGGCATTCCAGGAATACTCTTTAGCCTTTTCAATTCCAGCATTATTCCTTTCGTCACTGTTCTCTTCAACTGCTAGCCCAATCATCTTAATAAACTCATCACTATCACTAGCAATATACGCAAGATCGGCAAAAATTTTCGTCTCGGGCAAATTTGTTGTTACAACCGGAATACCCAGCGAGAAGTATTCGAGAAGTTTCAACGGGTTGGAAGCAACCGTTACCGGATTCACTTCAAAAGGTATCAGACCTACATCGAATACTGAAGCGTAACTCGGCAATACTTTGTAATCAACCGGTCCTAAATAAACAAAATTTTTGCAATCTAAAAAGGCACTTAAATCTCTCGTGGTTTTGCCTATCAGAACGAAAGTATAATCGGGATATTTCTTTACGCAAGCAATAATTAATTCCAAATCAATCCACTCTGAAATTAAGCCAAAAAAACCAACAACCGGTTTTTTAAGCGAATTAACTTTTTCATTAAGAGCAGCAGTTTTTTGGAAATGATTTACATTTACACCTTGCGGGGCAAAATGTGTCTCGGATTTATGCTTGCGGGATTCCATCAATACATTTGAAACCGCAAAAACGCCATCTACTTTCTTAATTATTTTCTGTTCCGAAGGAAGAATGCACTTGAACGCTCCTTCCATACTGGAATAATCATCTACGCAATAGTAGAAGGAACAGCTTTCGCCAAGTTTGCCAATAATTTCATCAGTTACAGGACTTGCTGTTATTAAAATTGGCTGTGCTGCGCTGTGCTTCGCTAAAACTTCTTTAACTGCTTTTACAATAAAATGCGAATTTATTCTTTTGATGATTCCGAAATCGTGTAGCGGAATTACAAACGGATGAATTATAATCGGAGTTTTTTCGGTTGAAGATTCCGTTGCCGCCTTCTTTTTTAGAACACTGCTTAATTTTTGAAACGCTCTCTTGAAATCAGCAAAGTTTATTTTGGGTCGACGTAAACCTAACGAGCCAATCCAGAAAATTCTGTTATCGTTTTCCATTAACACTTTAGCTACATGCTGAAGTGTGGAAGGAAACCGCCCCCAATCATCATTGAAAATTACTATGTCCCGTTTGGAAATCACTAATTCAGCTCTCTTTTCAATATTTCAGTAATTCTTTCGGATGCTTTACCATCGCCAAAAGGATTAGTAGGCGGAAAGAAATTGAATCCGGCAGAAAGCTTGTTATCAATATCAGCAAAGTGATAAAAGATTTTTTCTCTTTCGCTACCGGTTAGAAAAGCATAACCGGCTTCTATTGCTTCGTTACGCTCGGTCACCGAACGCATAACTATTATTGGCTTTGAAAACACAAAGCATTCTTCCTGAACTCCGCCGCTGTCACTCATTATTAAGCGGCACTTGCTCATTAAAAAGAGAAAGCTAAGATAATCCATCGGTTCAGTCAGATAAATATTCTTTGTCGAACTTAATATTTCACTTACCGGTATAGATACATTTGGATTTAGGTGAGTCGGATAAACAAAATTCAGATTTGAATACATTTCAGCCAACTCTTTGATTGTATAAAGAAGATTCTTCATTTCTTCACCAAATTTTTCTCTCCGGTGAAGCGTCATCAACACAAACTCCTTTTGGAAAAAGTCTGTACCAAATCTTGAATAAGTGTCAGCTTCCAATCTTTTAACCAATTCGCTTTGCTGCAGTTTAGCTTTTATTTCTATAAGTGAATCTACCACTGTATTGCCGGTAACGTAAACCGCCCCGTCAGCAAATCCTTCTTGAAGCAGATTCTGCTTTGATTCAACGGTTGGAGCAAAATTGAAATTTGATATTACCGAAATGAATCTTCTATTAGCCTCTTCGGGATATGGGTGCAAAATATCATAACTTCTTAAGCCGGCTTCTACGTGCGCAACTTGGATTTTTTTATAGAAGGCGGCTAAAGCAGAAACAAACGCAGTTGTTGTATCGCCTTGAACTATAACAACGTCCGGTTTATATTTTTCAAGAACTGCTTCCATTCGAAGAATTGAGTTTGCAGTTATGTCATAAAGAGATTGGTTAGGCTTCATCAAATCCAAGTCATCATTAATTTGAATATCAAACAAACTAGTAACTTGTTTAAGCATCTCGCGGTGCTGACCGGTTGAACAGACAATTGTTTCAAATGATTTTTCGGATTTCAATGCCTTAATGACCGGAGCCAGTTTAATTGCTTCGGGTCTTGTTCCAAACACTACTAAAATTTTTCTCAAACAGAAACCTTAAAAATATTTTTTGGGTAGATGAAAAATGTTTTTAGATAACACCAGGCTTTCTTAAACAGGCCCGGATCCAACTTAACAATACCGGCTAGAACATAAACCGGAACGCGAATCAGCAATCCAGAATAGTGAATTGTGCTTGCCGCAAAGAATTTAATTCCAGCAAAATGTTTCTGGAAAAACTGTACCTTCGCTATATGTTGATTATAGAATTTGAACCATAGATTTGAATCAGAACTAGATCCGCCTAAATGTACTATGCTTGCCAGCGGGAAATAATAAACTTTTCCTCCGGCCTTCTTATAGCGATAACAATATTCAGTTTCTTCATAATAAAAAAAGAAACGCTCATCCATAAGCTCAATTACATCGTATACTTTTCTTGGAATAAAAAAATAAGCGCCTTTAACTACTTCAACTTCTTCCGGTTTGCCGGTTAATTTGTAATTTCGATTCCACTTGCTGAGCAGTTTACTAGTTGGCAGAAATTTGTACAGAAAATAATTCTCGCCAAATAAGTTCGAAATTGTATCGTAATCTATTACGGAAACTTGGTGTGATCCATCTTCATTTAACAGTTTACAGCCGATAATTGCTTCATCATTTACAGATTTCGAGAAATCAATTGTAGCTGAAATTACATCCTCTGTAAAAACTATATCGTTATTCAGCAGTAGCAAATATTTTCCGGTCGCTTCTTTAATTCCAATATTATTAGCTGCCGCGTAACCTTTATTTTTTTCAAGTTTTATTGTAATACTATTTCCAAACCGAGAGGTTACTTCGTCAACATCACCTTCGGTTGAGCCGTTATCAACAACAATAACTTCGTACACTGCTTTAGTAAATTGTTGCAGTGTAGAAAGGCATTTTTCCAGCAAGTCAAATCCATTGTAGTTTACTATAATTATGGAAATTTCCGGCATTAGTCCCTATAGATTTTCTATACAAATATAGTTTTTATTGAACCCAAAAAATTCATCATGGTGAATTTTTTGCCGTAGGCCGCATGTAAAAGTTTATTGCTAAACTTCAACACAGTAATTGATATATTTGCTTCCAAGAAAAAACTTTTGCGGCGCATGGCGCAAATTTTCAAAGAGAAAATTTGGGTTGAAATAACTATAGGCTATAATTACCCGCTGAAATTACATTTTAACACATCGATAGCGAGACAAAAATGAGGAAACAGAACCTCCAATTTCTTTTTTTATTTACTTTCCTATTTGCACTAAACTCATATCCGCAACAAAAGCAATACAAAGCAGTTGAAGGAAAAGTAATTGGAATTTGGCCTCATAATAACCGATTTACTTCTATTGAAAAATTAACAGAATTAAGAAATCGCTGGGGATTTGATAAGCTTCTGATTGCCGCCATTTATGGAAAGAAGGAATTCGATATGGCTAACAAAGCTGGTTTCAAGTCATCCGATATCAGCTTTCAGATTTACTTGCCCGATCTTCAAACAAATAGAGAAAAGATTCTCTCCACAATAATTGAGTGCCGGAAGATTGGAGCTTACTATTTTGATGAGCCGATTAGCAGAAAACAGTCTTTGCCCGATTTTCTTTGGCTTCTTAAGCATCTTTCGGAAGAGGGATTTTATCCGCATGCACAATTTATTTTGAGCGAGATTAATGAATACAGAGCAAAACAAGTTGAGTTTCTTGTTGATGAAATTATGTATAGCGGCTACGGCGCTAAACAAAACCAAGGCTTAGATCAGAATAAAACTTGGACGGAATGGCATAGTCTGCTTGGAAATAAATTTTCGATGGTTTGGATAAGTTCGCTAGAAGATGCTGACCACTACAAAACACTTTTCAAATCGGCAAAAGAACTTGGAATGCGTGGAGTATGGTTTTATCAGCTTGAACCACTTGACGCAGATAAAGAATGTGATGACTCAAATTTCGAAAAGTTTTGCGAAGCTGCGGTTGAGTTTGGGTTCATGAAGGTGAAGGAATAGACCTTATAATTTGTATTGGAGTAATGCGATTATTTCTTCCAGAATACAGAGGCCAAAGTAGCATCTTTTTCTATAGTCATATTATAAACCAAATTCGATACAAAACGAGTAACCGGAAAACGGAGCAATAAATATTTAATTAATCCCCGCAGCCCTTTTTCCTCTATTTTTTTTCTCCCGGGAAAAGACTTAAAATTAACATCAACCACATGTTCTTGAATTACTTCTTTTTGGAATCGCAAATATCGAACAAGTCTGTTATCATTTTTAGGAAAGTAACCCGAAAATGATGCATTCTGTAAATCCATTTCATACTTTTCAGCCAGAACTTTGAATGATTTCTTTCCAAACCAGAATTTGTGGATTGGTGGAAGATCGGTATACCAAATAGCATCCGGTTTACAAAAATCTTTATTGGGAGTTGTTAAAAATATTTTTCCGTTGGGTTTCAAAAGTGATACACAAGATTCAAAAAATTCAGTTGGTTCATCAACATGCTCAATAACTTCCGTAGAGATGATCAAATCATATTTGGCATTTCGGACAGCGAGTTCTTTCAAGCTTTCAATAGAATAGTGATTCCCGAAATTTTCCTTAGCACTTTTAATTGCATTTTCAGAAATATCAATTCCGGTAACATCAAAACCTTCTTCTGCTAACGCATAAGTTAGGTACCCATAACCACAGCCGATTTCCAAAACAGTACACTTAGGCTGCTGTTTTATAAAATTATACACCGAATAATAGATCGAGCTTTCTAATGCAAGGAATTTAAGCGGGTTTACATAGGATTTAATCTTTTTACTTTGACTATGGTATTTATCGTATCCTTCAATCTCCAATGAAGATGAATATATTTTCTCATAGAGTGATTTATCCGTGTTCTCATCAATAATGAAGTTTGTATCGCAATTTTGACATCCATAAATAGTATAGAAAGTTTTTTCTACATATCCGGGGTATTTTTCACTTTTGATTGTTGTATTGGTAGAACCACAAACTTTGCATGTAATTTTTTGAATCATATCGACCTTATTAGTTCTACTTTTTAATAAAAAGCTTATTAAAAAGATTTTCTTTATTAATAAGCCTAAAGAAAATTAGAATCTCTTCCTCGGAAAAGAATTTTAGGAAAAAAGTAACAGCGATTACAGCGATTCCCGATAAGATGACATATGGAATTACCGGAAGCAAAGAAAGCAGCCAAAGAATAGATGCCAAGGTAAGCGACCACAGAAGCATTCTGTATCGTCCTATCGAAGGGCGGAAGCCAAACTTGTTCAACGCAAACAAAATGAAGATGAATGAAGTAAAACTCGCAATCAATTTTGCGATTGAAGCACCGACATATGAGTATTGTGGAATTAGAATGAAACAAAACAAAACATTTACACCGGCTTGTATTCCGGCATAAATAAAATTATAGTGTTGTTTGTTATCAGCAATCAACACGGATAGAGAATAAAAAGCAAAGAAAAGAAATATTTGGCACCAATAAAGGATAGATGCCGAATAAGCCGTAGCAGAAAACTGATTGCCGAATATTATAGTAACCAGCGAGTTTGATTCAAAAGTAAAAACAGCGGCAATTACAAATGAGATAAAAAATAAAAGCTTTATCACCAGATTGTTAATGAACTCTGTATTTTCATTATCCTTAAGACGCTTAACCAAGATTGGAAATACTGTTGTAACAATAGCACCGGGAATAATACTGAGCGGCATTGTTAAACGCGCACCGGCAGAATAAATACCGGTAGCAAAATGTCCCTTAAAAGAATCGAGAATTACTACGTCTAATTGCAAAAAGATATTCGTGAGTAGGACAAATCCAAACAAAGGCAACGATTCTTTCAACAACCACAATCCACGTTCAAGTGTGAATTCATATCTATATCCAAATTTTTTTCTTAGATAATAGAAAGATAAAATGAAGCCGGGAATGTTTGATAAAGCATATACAATCACAAAATAAAGAACTTTGTCACTCACAAAAGGGATAAAAAGTATAAGCAACAGCAAAACAAAGTTATCAAGAATAGCCATGAGCATTGGATAATGCATTTTCATGCCTACTTTAAATGGGGTTGATAAAGATTCCCGTATAACGACCATCTTTGCAGAAAGTACGATTGTTGCAAACAAAATGTTTGAAAGAAGAATTTCGCGGGTAGTCATTTCTAGAAAAGGTGCTATAAGGTTGAATGCTACAACCAGAATAATGTAGAGCACAAAGCGAAGGTTGAGTCCGGCACTAAAAATGTGATAATTGTCTTTGTCCTTTGCAAATTCTCTAAAAACAATAGGTTCTATTCCAAAATCGACGACTTTGGAAAGTATACTAACAATTGCTAGAAGACTGCTGAAACGGCCGTAATTATCTACGCCAAGAAAGCGTGCAACAATTACCATTGCAATTACATTCGTTAGAAAGGCTGCTGCTTGTCCAAACGAAAGCGAAAAGACGTTTTTGGTTACTTTCTCGATAAAGAATTTACTCTAAATGTAATTTGAAATATATTTCTTATAATACTCGTATGTAAGATGGATTCCTTCTTCCAGAGAGACTTTTGGTTTCCATGCAGTTAGATTCTGAAGTTTAGAAATATCAACATTGATATCACCGGTTTCCACCTTTTCATAATTTTCAGGCCATGGAATATATTCCACTTTGCCGCGTTTAACGCATTTTACCACACTATGAACCATGTCGCTGAATTTCGCAGAAGTTCCGGTACCAATATTAATAATTTCACCTATTGCTTTTTCGGTCTCGCCACATTTAATCATCGCATCAACAATATCATCTACAAAAATATAATCTCTAAGCTGAAGTCCTTCTCCGTATATTTTGATAACTTTATCTTCCATCGCCTGTCTGATGAACCAACCTACCAGTGAATACTTACTATGTTTTACCTGTTGTCGGGGTCCATATGGATTAGTCAATCTTAATATAGAACAAGGAATGCCGAAATCTTTATAATACATTAACAAATATTTTTCGGATGTAAGTTTATGAATTCCATATAAACTTAGCGGATTCGTCTCGCCATGCTCGGTAATAATCGCTTTATCAGCCTTGCCGTAAACCATTCTGGAGCTTGAAAAGATAATTTTAGATTCTGGATTATACTTCCGGCAAGTCTCTAAGATATTAAGGGTTGCTCGTGCGTTTAGATCCAAATCTTCAAACGGAATGTTAAGACTATCAATATAACTTACCTGAGCAGCAAGGTGAAAAATAATTTCGGACTTAACTATAAGCGGGTGTATTACATTTGTATCTTGTACATCATTTACAACCAATTCAATTTCTTTTTCTTTACCTAGAATATTAAATTGATTTCCGCCATAAAGGGGGTTGAGATTGTCGATTATACTGACGTTTGCTCCAAGTTCAATCAGTTTGTGTGTCAAATTACTTCCGATGAAACCCAGTCCGCCCGTTATAAGAACATTTTTGTTTTTATAATAATTTTCCATTGAGTATTGCCGTAGTTTAAATAGTTAGAAACTGAATAGTAGTTAGTGCGATTCTTTTATCTCCTCAAACAAATGTCTATAATGATTCATCATGCTATCTAACGAGAATCTATGTTTTATGGAGGCGTTAAACTTTATTATATCTTCCCGGTTTCTTTTTATTTCCAAAAGCTTATAAATATAATCGTCAAAGTCATCCAGCACAAATAATTGATTCTGGGAATTACCAACCACATCGGGGTTACCACCTACATTTGATGCAAGAATCGGCATTTCCGCGTATAGAGCCTCTATCAAACTAATGGAGACACCCTCGTAGCGCGAAGAAAGCGTGAAGAGATCGAACCCCTTCATATACTGATGAGAATTTTTGAGCTCACCTACCAGAAAGAAGTCGTTTTGTATTCCAAACTCTTGAATCAACTCTTCATAATGTTTACGGTCCGGACCATCCCCTATAATGACAACTTTCGCATTTGGAATTCTTTCTTTTATCTTCAAATAGTTACGAATCAAAAATTCATAATTCTTCTGGTAAATAAGCCTTCCAGTCGAACCAATCAAAAAATTTTCTGTCAGATCCATTCCACACTTATGGGAAAAAAATATTCTTGCATCCTTTCCACTTCGGAAGTTCAAATCTGTTTCATCCAAACCGTTATAAATCACCTCGGCATTTTTTACCATACCGGCTTCTTTTACTTCTTTATAGTTAAGATTACATTCGAAAACTACTCTATCTAAAGTATTTAGAAGGAGTTTATAATAAAACTTAGCAAGTATCTTAAAAAAGTAGTTGGCTTGATAATTCACATCTATAAATGATAACCCGTGAAAAGTGAAAATTGTTTTAGGCCTTTTTTTAAGGAAAAACGAAGAGATAGCTCCTATCAGTGTATTGGAGCTATTAAGATGGATGATGTCGTAATTATTCACTTTTAATAAATGATAAAGATCATAAATGAAATAGAACGAATTGAGAACGCTGAAATTCCTTTTCAATGAGTTCAAATAATGAAATGTGATACTTTCTTTTTTAAGCTCGTTGAAAAGATAATCACCATCTCCGGCAGCCACCTCTACATCACATCCACTTTTTTTCAATGAACGGGCCAGATTGAGGACAAATACTTGAGCTCCTCCTATCTCTGATTTAGTAATAACAAAAAGTATCTTCATAGTATTTTAAGTTCTAACTCGACTCAATTTAATTGCATTCGTTAAAGATGCCAACTAATTTTTTGGCAGTTTCTTTTATGCTGAATTTCTTTGACTGTTCCAATGCTTTCGATTTCATAAGTGAATAAAAATTTTCATTCAATTCTAATTTTAGTATATCATTTACAAATCCCGTATAATCATTCGGGTCATGAATCAACCCACCCTCTCCCACCACCTCAACTAAAGCTGGAGTATTTGAGGACAACACAGGAATTGCAGACTGCATTGCTTCAAGCGGAGGGATTCCAAATCCTTCATAGAAGGATGGGAATATAAATGCAAATGCTAAATTATAGATATAAGCTAAATCATCATCTTCCAAGTATGGGAAATAGATAATCGTTTTCTTCCTTTTATTAATTTCTTCGAAGATACTTTCGGATTTAAAACCTAGTTTGCCTATAACTACTAATTTTATTTTACTACCTTTTTTTTCGAGTTCATCCATCACTTTTATGAGTCCGGAAACATTCTTCCTTTTTTCAACAACCCCAACATATAGCAGAAATTTTTCTGGTAAAGAGTATTTACTTATAATTTTGTTTTTTTCTGTTACACTAAGAATTCTTGGGCGAAAACTATTCGAAGCAGTATTGTAAACTACTTCTATTTTCTCTGATGGTAAACCATAATACTTTATTATATCGTTCTTCGAAAGCTCCGAAACAGTTACAACCTTATCTGATTTTTTAAGTGATAACGGTAGGAAAAAAGACAGATACTGCCGGTATAAAAACGGGTAATACTCTTTATAAACTTTGAAGATAACATCATGAACAACAGAAACAATTTTGCTTTTGCCTAAATCTACAAATGGGACAATCACATTCGGGAAAAAAACGATATCTATTCCTATTTTTTTTACCAGCTTTGGTAGATCTCGATTTAGCCAAATAGGTGAGTAAATTTTGAAAGGGATTTTTGATTCGCTTGTAGAAATCGACTTGTAAAAATCATTGTTTATTTCATGTTTTCTGGTACTGAATAAAAAGTATTCATTATCCGTATCTTGTGCTGAGATCTCACTTAGTAAATTCATTAAATATCTACTTGTTCCGGTAACTTTCCTATCAAGTACACGGGTATCTATTCCAATTTTCATAATATTATAGTAAGCAAGAATAATTCAGTTTCATAAAAAATTGATTTATTAAGTACGTCCATACATGTCGTTACTTTTTTATTTTGGGACTTTGTTAGTTATGAGCAACTTAGAGAAAACATAAATTATAACGATATTCATAACAAAGTGTAACCAGCTAAGCATCGGAATAAAAAACGTAAAAAAGATTACAAATACACACATTCCATACACTGATATTGAGTGTAAACTTGGGTTTTTTCTCATCCAATAATATATACTCGAAATAGCAAAACCAATCATAAAAGGAATAATTAACAGACCCAACACACCAAAATCTCGATAATAAACAAAGAACATAGTATAAGTATTAAAGCTTTTGTTTACAATGAAAGGAAACTCTACAAAATTGCTTTCTTTGGCAATTGGATGCTTTAAGCCAACAAGAGCTAGAATAAAATCAAATGTAAAATAGCCGTACGTGAACGAATCATATTGCTTAACACTATTTGCGAAGTTTTCCAAATTCATTGTGATGTACATATAGGGTTCGGTAAGAAAAGCTAAAGATTTATTATATTTCATTTTTGCTTCATTGTACAAGTACAAGATAAAAAATTTGCTAGTCCTGATAGTAGATATCGAATAAAACAGCGCCAAAAAAGCAAGTGAAATTGTTATTAAATAAGAACTCTTAAATTTTTGAGTGCCATAATACAACAGCGCTAATAAAAGTACTAGAGTAATCACCAATGTAAATCTCTGAAGCAATAAGACAAACGAACCGATAGTAACAATTAACAGTACAAATAAAAACAATTTTGTTAATATGTTCTTTTTAACAAATATATAATAGATAAGAATTAAATAGATTACTGCTGGTGCAGAATGAATTATTAAACCGAATCCAAATATACTCCATTTTGTTCTGGCTGAATTTGGATCACTAGTAAATAACGGTATGAAACCTACGGTTAGATAGATAACCAAATAAGAAATAAAATATGCAAGAAATAAATAGAGAATAAGTTTTGCCAGCTTTTTTCTGTTCACAGTAAAACTTGAAATAGCTAACTTAATACTTGACAGTGAATTAACAGGTTTATATAGGTTAATTACATAAACAGAGAACATACCTAACAATACGGAACAAAGACTTATAAGCAGCATTATCCAACTGAATGAAGACCACTCCTTTTGTAGCCAGCTGAGTTTTAGTTCCGTTAATCCAATAATGAAAGACCAAACAAGAATAAAAAGTCTGGCAGGAGAAAAAAGGTCACTTGATTTTCCCCATAAACTTAAGATCATCAATAGTGAAATAAATGCGCAGATTATGGCTATTAATGACATATCATTTTTTCCATACTCTGTTCATATTCATTTTTATTTCATTTATTAAATATTTTTTTTCGTATTCAGTAAAGTATACGTAAACAGAAACGCTAAAGAATACAGCAATAAGAACTACACCCGCAGATTCGAATATATATGTAGAATAAAATACTATCGGTATTTCGACCATAATCATACCAAGCAACAATAAAGTTCGTTTATTAAAGAACCAATCCTTAAAAACAGTCCAATTGTATGAAACAAAAACTAATCCGACAAAAGTATTGGTAATAAGAGAAACCATTGCTGCGCCTTTTGCACCAATTTGGGGGATCAAAAATATATTTAGAGTTAGATTAATCAGAGTAGCACCAACAACAGTTACCAATCTAACATGTTGCCTATCTGATGTTGTCAACATTAAAGCAAATGGTTCTAGAAGAAAACGGACTAAAATTATTAATGAAAAAATTTTTAGTATCGGCGCTGCGTCCATATACTTTGCGCCATAAACGAGTTTTACAACTAACTCAGAGTAAGTAAAAAGAAATAAAAAAATTGGCAATGCAATTATTATTAATGTTTTGCTCAGAATTCCACCGATACGCATCCACTCAACCTTGCTTTTATTAAAAACTCTTGTTAGCACAGGAAGTAAAACATTCATAATAATTTCCGGGATAGCCAGTGGTAGCATAATGAACTTAAATACAGCTTGATAAATTCCGGTATCATATTCTCCTTTTAGCAAAAGGAGTAGGATTGTATCTAACTGAAAAAATATGTAACTAAAGACAAAGTGAAATCCATATACAAACATTTTATTTCTAATCAGTCCAAAACTTTGAAACATATCTATAAAACTTAATCGGCCTAGAACAGCATTTGAATATTTTGCAGCAATTAGTAATCCAACTATACGTGTTGAAATAAAAATCACCGCTACAAGAATAATGTTTACCTTAATAATCAATAAAATCGGTAAAACAATTATGAGCAAAGCATTCATCATTAATGAGACTTTCATCTCATAAGCTAGATTTTCAATTCCTCTGAACAATGCGAATAAAAAGTTAGTTAACGTTGTTGATGCCAAAAAGAAACTGAATAGGAATACTAAGGTTTTGATATTTACGCTGGAATAAGCCAATGCTGAAAACAAAAACATCACAGCCATAGTTGAAGTTGTAAATACCAGTTTATAAGAAAGTAAATTCGAGAATATTTTGGTTGCACTAGTTCTGTTTGCCGAAACTTCAGTTGTTAAAAATACATCAAACCCAAAGTCTGCAATTACAATTAGCGTTGTAGCTAATGAATGTGCGAAAGTAAACTGTCCAAAAATTGAAGGATCATAAATTCTAGCAAGTAGCCAAAAGACAAACACATTTGCAACTAATCTAAAAGACACAGCTAGAATGGAAAAGAGCAAATTTTTTTTTATTGATATTTGTAAGTTTTTATGATCCATCAATAATTCAGTTATATTTTCCTAAAATGGTTTTATAAACCGAATAAATTTTTTCATAATAAATATTCTTTTCATATTTATGGCTACTGAGATATGCATTTTCGCACATTGAGAAATATTCTTCATCACTAAGTGAATTACAATGATTTAGTATTTTTGTTAGTTGCTGTATCGATTTGGGATCGAATAAGAAACCGTTGAGTTTATTATTAACAACTTCCTTAAGCGCTCCTATGTTTGTAGCAATAATTGGTTTCGAAGCACAAAGCGATTCAACTGCTGATAATGATAGTGTTTCATAGCATTCCGACGGAACTACACTAAAGAAAGCATTATGAATTTCAGTAGCTAATTCATTTCCACTCAAATAGCCCAAGAACTTTATATTACTTGTAGCTACCTCCTTACAATATTCCAACAAAGGTCCATCACCTACAATTCTAAGCTCCAATTGTGGTAAGCTTGCAAAAGTTTTTAAGAGAGTAATTACGCCCTTCTCCTGAGCAAGTCTGCCGACAAATAGAAAATAACTTCCCCTTTTCTTTTTGGATCTAGCAATAGTAACGGGATTATTGATTACTGTTGAAGCAACTTTCAAGTTTTTATAATACTCAATAAATTTATTTTTGGAGAAATTACTAACAAAAACCAAGTGATCGCAATAGTTATTAAGCGATAAGAGTTTATTTCTAAAGTAAGTCTCTACTGATGCTCCAATACTTCCCACAAAACCTTGTCTAGAACAATTATTAATTATACAATGAAAATAATTTCCATTTCCACATTTTTCACAAATATTATTTTTACTATTCAAGAAGAGCCCGGCAGGGCATAAAATCCTAAAATCATGGATAGTCATAATTATCGGTATACGGGCTTCTTTTAAAATCGGAAGTATCGAAAATGTAATTCCCCCGACAATATTATGAAGGTGTACAACATCTGGCTTTTCAGCATTTATTATTTCTTGTATAGCTTTCTTGGCGTTAGAAGAGTAAAATCTTTCTGAAAATGAATTGGAATAATCAAAAAAGTACTCTTTAGCTTTTGTTTTAATTGTATTTTCGTTTTTTCTACTTAGAGTAATTACATAGTGACCATAGTCCAAAAGCAAATCAATAGTATTGAAATAAACTGTTTCCGCCCCACCAACTTTGCAATGATGATTATTGACTAGAAGTATTTTCATTTCTTATCAGCAAACTTATATCTATTCATTCTTACTTTTAGATAGCCAACCAAATATGGCATTATACTGCACAGGATTAGTAATTTTTATTTTTCCAAATAATTCCTTAATAAAAACAACAAGGATGCCTACCATTGAAGAAATAACGAAACCAATTAGAGCAAACAATGTTCCTTTTGGTTTTGCTTTTCTTTCTGCCGGACCAGCTTTATCCAGAACAATAACAGACGGCGTGTTTCTAGCTTCCTCTACTCTAGCTTGCTCGTAGAGCGGCTGTACGAATTCTAAAATTTTATACTGTATTTCAAGATTACGGTAAATTTTCAGATACTCGTTTCCAAGTGCCGGCGCTTGCTTAAATGGGATTAGCAATTTTACATCTTTTTGTGACGCATCTGTTCCGGAATTCAATTGATTAATTTTTTTTTGCAATTCATTCAATTCAATTTTTGTGGTTGCAGTTACCGGATGATCTAAACCGTAAGTCTGTTTTAAAACATTTAATTCAATTTCCTTCTTATAGAGATCGGCATAAATTGAGGACATCGATTTAACCGTAGCTTCAAGTTGTTCCGGTACAGCAATAACTCCATATTTCTCTTGAAACTTTCTCATACCGCTTTCCAAATCATTTATGTCTTGCACGTTTTGGAGGTATCTTTTCTCAACAAATTCTCGGTTTGCCTTAGCATTAGTAACGCTTAGTTGAGTGTTAATCGTGTTTAATCTTTCAACTAAATAGTTTGCAATATCGGCAGCCTTTTTCGGATTTTTATCTAAAACACTTATAGTTAGATTGCCTTCATCCTGTATTTCAAGCTCCAAATTATCTTCCCAATCTTTTACTACTTTCTCAAAATAGTCACCCTCTCTATCATACTCTTTCTTTAACTCAAATCTATTAATAACATCGCTTGTAACTGTTGCGCTTTTAAGAATAGCTACAAAACGATCAGCCTCCGAGCTGCTTCCTGTAAGTGCTGCTAGTCCTTTGCTTGCTGAAAACCCCTTTGCCAAACCTGATAAACCGGTTAACATTGAAAGCGGGTCATTTTTTTCTGCTGGAAAAACTGACGCGGTAGATTTGTACCATTTGGGAGCTAGCAATGCATAGGCTGTTGCTCCAATCGTAACAACTAAAATGAAAATGAATAAAAACAATCTGTATTTTACTATAATTGTAAGGAATTCTATAAATGAACTTCCAACATATTGTTGGCCCTCACTAGTGTTTTTCA
The DNA here is from genome assembly GCA_043807765.1 of Ignavibacteriota bacterium. Classification (GTDB taxonomy): domain Bacteria; phylum Bacteroidota; class Ignavibacteria; order Ignavibacteriales; family Melioribacteraceae; genus Stygiobacter. Next base: position 2,933 of record JAZDFQ010000086.1, on the reverse strand, counting down.
TTTTTAAACCTTAAAAAGATTTTTAATAAATGTATTTGAATCTCTACAAGCTATTCCAAATTATGATTGCTTGGATTTTTAGTTGCTTTATGGTTTTGTAGTTTGAATAATGATAAAAGTTAACGTGACAATAGTAGAGACTATGCTGCCGATTGTTCCAAATTGCTGTAAATAATAGGACATATCTCTTGGAATATTTTTGGGGACATAAATTAAATCACCCGATTCAATTTCGTGTTTTTCATCTACACAAAGCCATGTTCTGGAAATTCCCTTTATAATTTTAACCTCTTCTTCATCTTCAGCTTGAGCGGTAAAACCACCGGCTTTACTAATGTAATATTTCCAATCTTTAGTTTTATCGTAACCGATATAACCGGGGTTTACAACTTGTCCAAAAACGTACACCGAGTTTTGAAAAGTAGGTATTACAATTACATCTCCCTCTTGTACGGTTACATTTCCTGCTAAGGACGAATCAGCAAAAAGTTGAGTAAAATCAATAACATCTCTCGGGCCATTCATTTTAAGATAAAGATCGGGTGCTAACGATGCTCTAATTTCTTCAGTTGTTAAATCGCTTGAACGTGTAAGTCTGTTTTCTTCGGTTAACAATTCATCAACTCGCGATTTAAGCACCGGCAGTGTTATGCCGGTTGAATCTCTTTCGTAATGCTCTCTTAAGGCCTTCAATCTTAGTACTTGTAAATTATCAGTACCACGGATTAATTCCGATCTTTTAAGATCTGCTCGTTTTGTAAAACCTCCTGCTTTAACTATAACATCCTTTAAAGTAGAATTATTACTTAATGTATAAACATATCCTGGGCGTTCAACTTCTCCAATTACTAAAACTTTATAAAGTTTTTTATAATTTTCTTTATAGAGAATAGTTAGCCTGTCCCCGCGCTTCAGTAAAGGATTCTGACTAATTGATGCTTTGACTATTTCTTCTTTGTTTCCATTTTCAACAATTCTAGAGATTTCCACTTCGGATACATTATCAAATGCCGGATTGATTCCGCCAGCAAACAGAATAGCATCAGAAAGTTTATCCCCTTCAACAAACTGAAATTTAATTGGTTTATTAACAGCTCCGCTTACATCAATAAAATTTCTCTCATTATCACTGGCCGGAAAAATTATCACATCATCTTGCATTAAATAAGGATTATTTGAAAAATCTCCTGTAGCACGGAATTTGAGCAAGTCAATCTTTAAAATATCACCATTCATTCTTTTCATAGTAATATCTCTAAAAGCATACTTATCAAACTCCTTCATAACAGACTTAATCATTTCCGGTTTATTTAAACCGCGCATTATGTTTTCTTGCGCTTTAGAAAAGACTGCCGTAATAAAGTGGTCTAACCGTTGGTTCCTTGACGCAGTGAATGAACCCGTTACGATAAAACTTCCGCCTATTGTTACATTAATTGGCTGCATGATGGAAAATGATGTTTGCTTGCTACTGCTCTGTTCAGATTCCTGTGCAAAAATGGATTGAACAAGCAAAAGCAAAATGAAAACAAGTAGTTTTTTCATAGATATTCTAATAATGTTCTAAAATAAGTGAGAGTATAACGAATGGTAAAAATGGGGCAGACGTATTCTCCAATTTCATTGACTGATTAAAATTAACGATTTCCGTACTGAACTTCATAATATTTTTGATATTCGCCGGAAATAATTCGTTCCCACCAAGTCTTATTAGCCAAATACCAATCTATCGTAGATTCCATAGCTGTTTCGAATTCGAAAGACGGTTTCCACCCAAGCTCAGTTTGAATCTTGGTGGAATCAATAGCATAACGCTTGTCGTGTCCCGGTCGATCTTTCACATATTCAATTAAATCTTCAGTTTTGCCTAGTTTGTTCAAGATCAGTTTAATTATCTCCATATTTGTCATTTCCCGCGAAGCACCAATATTGTAAACCTCACCAACTCTTCCCTTTTCAAAAACTAGTTCTACAGCTTTGTTATGATCAATTACATAAATCCAATCACGAACATTTAAACCATCTCCGTAAACCGGGAGTTTTTTGTCTTTGAGACAATTCAATATCATCAATGGAATTAATTTTTCCGGAAATTGCAGCGGACCGTAATTATTTGAGCATCTTGTAATAACAACCGGCAATCCGTAAGTATGATGAAAAGCTTGTACCATCAAATCGGCTGCGGCCTTGCTGGATGAATAAGGGCTGTTTGTAGTAATTGGAGTTTGCTCTGTAAAAAGTCCGGTAGCGCCAAGACTGCCGTACACTTCGTCCGTAGACACTTGCAAAAACTTTTCAATATTGTGGCGGCGGGAGGCTTCCAGCAAGACGTTGGTACCAATCACATTTGTACGGTAGAATATTTCCGATCCGAGAATGCTTCTATCAACATGAGATTCAGCCGCAAAATTTATTACATGTTTAATTGAATATTTTTTGAATAGATAATCTACAAGTTCATTATTAGTTATATCGCCACGGACAAACTGATAATTCTTCTTTCCTTCTACCGGTTTAAGATTCTCAAGATTGCCGGCATAGGTAAGTTTATCCAGATTTAGAATAAACACATCATCTCTTTGAGAAAGTATATAATTTATAAAGTTGCTGCCGATAAATCCGGCTCCGCCGGTAACAAGTATGTTCATAATGATAAATTTAGAATTATAATTGATAAATTATTTTATTTAGCATATTAAAACTAATTATTACGCTTTGATGATTTTGAACTTATTGAGCCCAAGATTTTCTTTAGTTCTATGGATTCATTTACCAAGCTATTTATTTCATCTTCTTCAGTTTTTATTTCTTTAATTATTCGCAACCAATAATTTGATTCCCGCATTTCCTTTAACGAGATATTTATTTTATTGAAGAAATCAGGCTTAGAGATTGCGCCTTGTGCTTCTTCATAATTCGCACCGCTTGATGTA
>JAZDFQ010000085.1:0-53780 GCA_043807765.1 Ignavibacteriota bacterium | reverse complement strand
CTTGGTTCAATTTGCCGCTCCATGTTTTTATATTGAAGTAGCAATATTAATTTCAAATCGACAATAATGAAAAATCCTTATAAAACCATTTGTTTAAATACTTTACGGCTGTGTGCTTCTTCCTCAACCGGACAGTAGTGTAAGATGATTATAAAGCATGGTTGGAAACTTAGCAACTCTTTTATTAATAACGGTACTTGCACTGTATGAAATCAATTTTATCTTCTGCAACAACATAAACGATGCGGTGTTCTTGCGTAATTCTTCTAGACCAAACACCACCGCTCAAATAGCGAAGCGGTTCCGGTTTTCCAATACCATCAAAGGGATTTCGCATTATCGCTTCAACAATTTCAAGAATCCGCAGAGCCACTTTCCGATCAACTTTTACCCAATAAGCTAGATCTTCGCTAAATTCAGTATGGAAAACGCTTTGCCGTTCCTTAGGCGCTTTATTTTTCAAGACCAAATTCCATCTTAAGCTCTTGCAGAGTTTGAGGAACTTCGTTTTGTTCATGAACTTTTAATAATGCTTTTAATAATCTCTGAGCATTTTTGGGGGAGCGGAGAAGATGAGCAGTTTCTAATATACTTGATAATTCGCTTTCTGAAACCAAAGCTACATTCTCGGCATTTTTGCGGTTGATAATAACCACTTCTTTATTATGCGAGACCTCATCCAACAATTTTGCTAGATTTGCACGCGCTTGTGTATATGTTAAAGTGATTGACATTCCAACACCCTTCTAATTGTACAGACTTAATGTACAGATAAAAACCGGTATTATCAAAGATTGATTCAAAGGCTCCAAGAAATTGGAGTTTTTAGTATAAAAAAGCTGCACCGTTAAGTTTGCGCGCAAAACATCAAATGAAAAATCATTTACCCACAACTACCAACGATGTCTTTTCGCCTTTCCGGGTTAACATAATTGAACTACCTTCTTCACTCTTAAACATTATCAACGTTACTCCGAGCATGTTATTCTCAGAATACTTATTGCCATATTTTTTTACAAGCAATTCTTTGGTTATATCAAATAGTTTCTGTGCATCATCTTCCTTTTCTTTTCCATTAACGAGAGTTTTACCTTTTTGTTTGCCATCTTCTGCAAACATATATCCAACCTTAATAGAAATGGGATCTAGCCAATCATAATACATCAACACTTTGAAATTCATCATTTCTTTTTCTTCTATTGTTTTATCCGCATGTTTTTCCTTGATGTTAGTTATTGTTTGATCGAAAGGATCATTCAAGAAAGTATTTAAAGAAAATTGTGCGAGCAGTTTTAAGGAGGATAAGAATACTAAAACGAGAACCATTTTTAATGTTTTCATGAACGCTCCTCTTTGTCAAATACTAAAGGTTAGTTAAAGCTGATTTCAGTAGCAACAAAATTCCCCCGCAGTTTTTGAAAGGAATCTTTCTTTTTGCAACTTAAAGGAACTGGATGGTTTTGTCAACCGGTACGTTAAAGTAAAGTCGCGCCGAGCTTTACGGGGCGCGTCTTTACTATTTGAGACAGATTCGATCCGTCTTTACAAAGGGATAAAAAAAGACGCCCGATCGGGCGTCTCTACGAAGAATAAGAATGGACAAAAAAAAAGAGACGTTCCGGGAAACGTCTCTTCATTACAATTAATATAACTCATCAGTTGCTGCTTCCGCTTTCGGTCTATAAACCTTGCTGTATATTTTCTTTATGAATGGAATGAAAGCGTTTTTAACTTCTTCCATCTTCGTGTAAACAAGAGGAACAATAATCAACGTTAAGAATAGCGAGGAAGTTAAACCGCCAATGAGTGCCCATGCAAGTCCGCTTTTCCATTCCGAACCTTCGCTAGATGAAAGAGCAATTGGCAGCATACCAAAGATCATTGTTAATGTTGTCATAAAGATCGGGCGAATTCTCATCTTGCCCGCATCAATTAGAGCGTCATGTAAGCTTTCACCCTTTTCACGCATAAAGTTCGTTCTATCTACAAGCAAGATGGCGTTCTTGGCTACAAGTCCAACAAGCATAATAATACCAAGCATTGAAAAGATTGTGAGCGGTTCCATTGTTAGAGCCAGAGCAAGCAATGCGCCAATCATAGCAAGCGGAATTGAGAACAAGATAACAAACGGATGCAAGAAGGAATCATACAACGCAACCATAATCATATATGTGAACAAGATTCCGGCAAAAAGCGCCAACAACATATCTGCAAATGATTCATTCTGATTCTTAACCATACCGATGAATGAATAAGTAATTCCTTTAGGCAATTGGAAATTTTTCATTCTGCTTTGAAATTCTTGAGCAATATTTCCACTTGGTCTGCCAACGGCTTGGGAATAAATAATTACAGATGCGCTTCTTGCTTGCCGGGTTAATTTTGTTGGTCCGGTTGCGCGGGAAACTGAAGCAAACTGTTTCAAATAAATTTGCTGTCCCATTCTGTTTGTGAATGGAATGTTCCCAAGCTCTGAAGTTTTTGAACGATCATATTGATCGAGCACTACACGAATATCATACTCGGTTTCACCTTCGCGAAGTTTAGATTCATCATCTCCGGTTAATGCTATACGAAGCGAACCGCCCACTTCCGCAAGTGTTAATCCATAACTCAAGAGTTTGTTTCTATCAATTGAAATTCTTGTTTCGGGATTTCCATCTTCCGAAGAAAGACGAACATCATCTGTGCCGGGAATCATTTTTACAATGTTAGCAACTTTCTTAGCGGACTGTAATACTTCTTCGTAGCTAGCACCGGTTAGCAATATTTGAATTGGAGTTTCGTTAGCTGTACCGAAAATACCAACTTCGTTTGCTCTAATCTTAATTCCGGGGATAACAGAAAGTTCTTTTTTGATAAAGCTCTTTATTTCTTGAGTTGATCTGCTTCTTTCTTTTCTTGGAATAAGTGTAACCGTAATTTCCGAGTAGTTAGCAGTCGAAAATCCAATCATGCCTTCGCTGGAACTGCCAACATTAGCGTTGAGCTTTTGAACTTCCGGAATTTTACCAAGAATACCTTCTATTCTCTGGGAAATTTTATTTGTTTCTTCAATGGGTGTTCCCGGTTTAAGCTCAACATTAACAACAAACTCACCGCGGTCTACCTGCTTCATAAATTCACCGCCAATTAACCCGAATGGAACCAGTCCGATTGACGCAATGAAAAGGACAATAGTGATAATCCAAACTTTGCCTCTATTTTTAAAACCCCATTTCAGCACTTGAATATATTTATCAGTGAAAGCGTGGAATTCCTTTTCAAACCAGAGCGCAAATCTTCCAAGTATTGTAGCTTTTGTTAATCGTTCCAGCTTACCAAACCGCGAAGCAAGCAGCGGAGTAAGAGTAAATGAAACAAATAAGCTCATCAAAGTTGAAATAACAACTACAACCGCAAATTGACGAAGAATATTTCCAACAATTCCACCAACTAAAGCAAGCGGCAAGAACACGGAAACATCCACAAAGGTAATAGCAAGTGCGGCAAAACCGATTTCGTTTCTTCCTTTGAGTGCCGCAATTTTTCTGTCCTCTCCTTTTTCAAGGTAGTGATATATGTTTTCCAAAACCACTATGGAGTCATCCACAAGAATACCAACAACAAGTGAAAGAGCAAGCAGCGTCATCAAGTTCAATGAGAAATCGAATGCATAGATTGCAATAAATGTAGAAATAAGAGAAGCTGGAATTGCAAGCAACACTATGAATGAGTTACGAATACTGTGCAAGAACATTAACATTACCATAGCCACAAGAATGATAGCAATAGACAAATCTTCCTTAACGGCATTAGCTGCGTCTATTGTAAAGATTGAGCCGTCTGCTGCAATTTCAAATTTCAGATTTGACGAGGCATATTGGGCTTCAATATTTTTCATTTCTTTTTTAACAAGCCTTGCAACTTCAACTGCGTTTGCGTCTGCTTGTTTTTGAACTGTGATACCAATTGTGTTCTTAAAGTTGAGCCGCAAAATATTGCTGTAATCTTTGATGCCGTCTTCAACTTCGGCTATGTCGGAAAGTTTTACAATTCCACCCTGTTTCGAAATTCCAACCGGGAGTGAGCGCAATTCTTCAACTGAACTAAGTTTACCGGCAACTCGAACAATGAATTGACCATCTTGATCTTTCACTTTGCCGGTTGGGAAATCAAGATTAGAAGTTTTGATTGATTGATTAACTTGCAAAATGGAAAGACCGTATCCTTTCACTTTTTGCAAATCAAGATTTACTTTTATTTCTCTCTGGTCGCCGCCAACAAGTGTAATTTGACCAACACCCGGAATACGTGATAGCTGAGGATGAATTTTATCTTTCACAAATTGGTATAATTCACGCGAATCCATTTCAGATGTAATACCCATTCTAAGAATTGGAATTTCATCCAGCGCAAATTTTGTAACAATTGGTGTTTTGGAATCCGTTGGCAGCTTAGTAATAATTTCATTTATTTTTCTTTGCGCGTCTTGCAGCGAAAGATCTGTCTTTGCAGATTGCAGTAATTCAATAATTACAAAGGAAACACCTTCGAGTGATGAAGAGCGCACTTCGGAAACCTTATCCATTCCCGCAACGGCATCCTCAATAATTTTTGTTACGCCGGTTTCAACTTCCTTTGGAGAAGCACCCGGATAGATTGTTGTAATAGTAAGAATTGGCGGAGAAAATTTCGGAAGCAATTCATACTTCAATTTTGAGTAACTGAACAGTCCAAGCGCCATCAAAGCCGCAAACACAACTATAATTAACGATGGACGCTTTATTGATAATTCGGTAATTGTCATTTTCTAATTCCTTTTACTTATTGAGAATCGCAACTTTAGTGTTATCCACTAAATTGTTCTGACCATTCACAATTAAAACTTCGCCTACGGTTAATCCGCCGATTACTTGAATATCTGTTCCGGATTCGGTTCCGATAGTTAGATTTCTGAGTTTAGCAATTCCATTTTCCACTACAAACACTTGCGGATTTTTAACACTACCTACTAATGCCGAACGCGGTACAACAATTGCGTCTCTATCTTTCATAGAAGAAAATTCTGCCCTAACAAACATTCCGGCCTTCAACTGATGCGCGTTTTGATTAACAATAGAAATTTCAGTTGGATATGTATGTGCTTCATCAGACTTATTGCTGATTGATTCAATTCTTCCGCTAAAAACAACACCCGGATAAACATCGGCAGTAACTTTAACCGGGTCCCCGGTTTTCAAAACCACCGCATCAGTTTCGGAAATATTAACTTTTACTTTTACGCGCGAAATATCCACCACATTAGCAACAAATGTTGGTTGTGGTGCACCTTGCAGCATTACGCCAATATCAACCGGTCTGTTTGTAATGTAACCTGAAATTGGTGTTTTAACTTTTGTGTCTTCCATTTGCCGTTTAGCAACAATGTAATTTGCTTCTGCCATAGCAGCGCCAACTTTTACTTGTTCAATCTGGCTATCTGTAACAGATTTTTCTTGAAACAATTTTTGGAATCGTTCGTAATCTTTTTTAGCTTTTTCCCAATTTGCTTCAGCACTCATCAATGCGGCTTTTTTAAGTTCGTCATCAACTTGAAGCAAAACAGAGCCGGCTTGCTTGTAGTCTCCAACCTTTGCATAAACAGCAACAACTTTGCCGGATGTTTCCGACATGATATTAACGTCGTTGTTTGCAAATATTGTTCCGGTTATAGAAAGTTGCGAAGTAAGATTTTTCTTAGCTACATTTTCTACGGAAACGTAATAAGTAATATCAATTCCGCCGGATGTGTTAGCTGCAAGTTTCTTTTTGTTGATTGCCAGTATTGTAACTATAACCGCAAACACCACTACAACACCAACAATTGCTTTCCAGTTTTTCATTTTTATTTCTCCAGATTTATAAATTTTTATTTGCCAATTGATTTGTCAAGTTTTGCTTTAGCAAGTTCACAATCTACAGTTGATGAAGATAGATTTGTCTTTGCGCCTATCAATGCTGTTTCTGCATCAATAACATCTGCGCTGGTGGCTAAACCGCTCTTAAACTTGTCCGATGTAACACGCATGTTTTCTTCTGCTTGCCGGACTGTTAACTCCGCCAAAGTAACTTTCTTGTAAGCTTGTTTCATGTTAAGATAGTTCTGTGTTACTTCAAGAGTAATTCCATCCTTAATCATTCCCAAACCATCTTTAGCTTGAGCGGCTTGCGCCTCTGCTTGGTCCGTTTGATGTGCTGTTGTCATCCAATCCCAAACATTCATGCTTACGTTTACACCGGCATCCCATGTTCCATCAAACTGATTTTTTGTAGGCATAATTCTTTGGTTTGGTTTGCTGTAGTAATAGTTTCCGTATAAACTTACTTGCGGATACCAAGACGATTTAGCCAAAGTTACTCCGGCTTGGCTTGCACGAACTCTTGCATCAGCCGCTTTAACTTCCGGTCTAATTTGCGTTGCGTCTGTAATCAGTTTTTCAACCTCGTCAAAATTTGATTCTGTTAGTTTAGCCGTTGAGGTAATTGCAATTTGTGTGTTCAGAGCAATTCCAATTGTGCTGTTAAGAGCCACCATTGTAAGTTTAACTGCATTCTCGGCTTCAATCTGTTGATACATCACATTCGATAGCTGAACATCTAATTTCAGAATATCATTCTTCGTTAGCATTCCGGATTTCTCTAGATTCTTTGCATCTTCAACGTGTGCTTTAATCTGATCAACAGTTTCATCCATCACTTTCTTAAACTGTGTTGCTTTGAACAAACTCCAGTATGCGTTTTTAACATTGAACACAAGCTCGCTCTTATCCTTATTATATTCTTCACTTGTTGCGTTTGATAATTGCTCATTCATTTCTATGTTGCCAGCTATTCTAAAGCCCATAAATAATGGTTGAAATAGAGATGCTTGCGCGCCCCACGTATCAAAAATTCCGGGTGCTATTGGAATTGACCCGAATGGAGTATCAATTATATACGGATCAACTTCGCTTAATCTTGTGTAGCGAGCGCTAAGTTTTAACGAGGGGAGCCGTGATGCACTAACTTCTTTAACCTTTGCTTCAGCGCCTTTCACTTTCATCAAAGATGAATGGAGCATTTTACTGTTCTGTAATCCGGTTTCAATTGCTTGTTCAATAGTAAGCTGAAGCTTTTCTTGTGCAAACGATAGCGATGCGGTTACCAGAATAAGTACAGCAGTAGCTGCTTTAATTTTCCTTAAGATCATACAGTTCCTTCTCCGTAATTATCTAATGTTGATTTGTATTTTTTTCTTCCTTCAGTAGTAAAAATTCCTTCAAACAAAATTTTAAGAACATCTCTGAAAGCCTGATCCGCCGAAACGGGTAGTTTAGCCAGAGCTTCCGGATTTATTAATGAGTGAATTGAGGCAACGTAAGCCAAAACAATTACGCCATTGTTTACATCTTTACGAAAGATGCCGCTTTCAACACCTTCTTCAATCAATTGAGAAAGATGCTTGTATGCCTTCTTCGATCTAAACTCTTCGATATCCTTCCAAATTTCCGGGTTGCATTTCATCAGATCGGGAATCATAGGACCATCAAGTTTTGCAGCTTGCTGGGCAATAAAGTTCATAAAGGTTTTTAGCTTCTCTATAAATGGCATTGTTTTCTGCGCCATCAGATTTTCAATAAAATCATCTACTTCGCATTTATTTGTATGAACAATTTCTTTGAGAAGATGATCTTTATTAGAAAAATGTTTGTAAAGCGTTTTTTTGCTGATTGCAAGATCGGAGGCAATCCCTTCCATAGTTACTTTGGAAAAGCCGTATTGCCGGAACATCTCGTCAGCTTTTACAACAATTCTTTGTTTTATTTCTTTCTCTTCATTCATTTCTGTTTTTTCCGTTGATTAATAACCTAACACTAAAAGTCCAAATACAGTTCCACTGGAAACGATATGTGTTTTAGTCGTTTCCAAAACTACAAAAGTTCCGTGCAGTTAAGAAAAATATTTTTGTGCGAAAATGGCTCAAAAAAGGACTTTTCTGCTTTCCCGATTTTAAAAGCCTCAGAAAGGTTATTAATAGGGGACGTGTAAAATGAGCAAAGGACAGATGCACGAGAAAAACCGCAAACGCTTTTATTTATAATGAGTTAGGAAAATAAGCAGCCCAAAAAGCAATTTGGCAAATTTTGCACTTTTTACTACTTTTTTACACATTTCTTCCGAATTGGCGGGTAATTACAAACCTTATAAACATCCTTAAACAATTTATTAAGAACTAATTAAAAGCCGCGCAAATGCGTTTAATTTGCGTTTAATGGCCAATTGTGAGGCTGTTAAAGCTTATCTATTATGGAATTTACAAGCCGACTTTTGTCACTTTAAAGAAATGTTTTAAAGTGACAGACCAATTTTTGTCACTTTAAACGAAGTATTTATAGATTAATGAGTTACGGGATGTGTAACAAAAGTGTAATTTTTCTTTAAAGTGACAGAAGTGACAAGATTAATTACTGAATTGAGGCTGACAATATGTCAAGGAATAAAGTGGCCGACTGCTGCTAACCGCACACAAGCGATCCCCAAACCTCACGGAAATGGGACAGTCGACCAAATAAATTTGATCGACTTTTGTGTGTTTTAGCATTTTTAGCGGAGGAAAGTTATTTAAAATGTGATACAGTTACAAGCCTATGACAATTAACGATTATCGCAGATGATTTCTCCGGAGGTTTCTTGCGGTGGAAATTTGTTTTCTTGATCGAGTTCGAGCTCAGCGATGAACCATTTAGAAAGCCAAATATTATTGTTTGTATCCTTCTTCAATTGGCTATATGGAATCCAGCGCTCGTGTTTTGTATCTCTATATTTGAATACTAGGAAAGCTGATTTCTTTGTGGATAATTCTGCTTCGAGCGCTTCGATCTCGGTATAACCTTCAACATTGTGAGGAAGCGGCCCAACTGTTTTTAAGAATGATTGATTTGCAAATGAATCTGATTTCATTTTGTACTCTGTTTAATAGTTACCGGGAATTCCGAATACTGACCGGCGAATTCTGTTTTTGATTTTGCTTCGTAGTGGACATCATAGCAATTCCAACACACTTGTTGATTTGTATCTTTATCAAGAAAGCCATTCCATACAACGGGATTGTTTGGCTTTGAGCCGGGATTAGTTTTACAGTAAAAACAAACTTGTTCGATCATAAGAACTCCGCGTAGCTTTCGCGGGTGGATAAATCCGGCATGATGTAAAGAGTGCCATCTTTGAAGCACTGCCCGCGACGATTGATCTTTATAGTGAATGAATCATTATTAAGTTTTATTAAGATGCTTTTGTTATCGAAATTATAATCCTTTCTTGCTGTAAAACTTCCACGATAGAGTTGGGTTTCATCAAACACATCTTTGCCGAAGTGATTTTCGTTAATTGTTAAGCCGGAATAACCAAGTTCTTGAACTGTTTTAAACAGCCAATCGGAATAAAGATGTGAGAGAATTGAAGCGTAAACCGTTGCGCCGTTTGTAACAGCATAGCGCCAAGTTTTTAGATCGTGCCAGCTAAATGTAATTGCATCAAAGTATCTTTTTGAACCTTTCCAACCGAGCAGGTACTCGTCTTGAGTTGTAATAAATACTTTCTCGAAATATTGACGTGCGTAAGAGACATAAATATCGAAGCATGAAGCTTGAGTAGGTTCACCACCAGTGAGCATTATTGAATTGTGATGCAGAGATAATCCTTTATAAAGTTCCGGGAGCGATAAAAGTTTTTTATGATCGGCTTGTTCGATATTTATTTTATGAGCAATGCAGTAAGTGCAACTGCGCGTGCACTCGGTTGTGAGAATGTGTTTAACCATTACTTTCACCTAAAAGCTTGGTTGTTGTTTTATTAGATTCTACTGCGGGATTGATATTGATATTCTTCCCGGCATAAAGACCATGTCTGTAGGCTGTTGCTGCATGGTTATCCGGTTTTACTTTTGTTGTTTCTGTTTTACCAAAATTTTGTTTGATATACTTTGTAAGCTGATCCTTTTTGTTGGACAAAACTAAACCTTCTCTTTCGTTGGGCTTATGCATTAGATAATGAAGTTTGTTTGCGAGCGCTTGGAACATTCCATCCATAAAAGCTTGGCGATTGCGAAGCCTTCCTCTGTTGTTGTTCCATAACCAGCGAAAGCGTTTAACTAGAAAGTGATAAACATATTTTGCAATTGCGATATTTGTTGGAGTACCTATAAAGTGGATACCAACACCAACATCCAGAACAAAATCAACGTAGAAGAAGTTTTTACAAATAAGCAGAGCATATTTACATTCTATTTGTAAACGGCTGAGTTTAATATGGTCTTGCGTTATTTGTTCTCTTGCCGGCTCGTTTTCATCAATTGAATTAATATCTATGCCGTGCTGCTGAGCCAATTTTTGAGCGAGAGAAAGTGCAGTATCAATTTCTGCTATTGTTCCACCGTGTTTCATGCGGAGAAGCTTTTTAATTTTCTCTATAATTTCAGTGTTATTCATTTAAGCCTCTTCGCATGAGTTGGTCGAATTTGACTACCATTGCCGCAGCTTGAACACCTTCATGTAATAGTCTACTAGAAAGTATTTTGAGATTTTTTATAGCTTCTTCGATGTTTTTTGCATCGTTTGTTTTAATACACTCCCATAGTCGTTGTTTCCAGTACAACATAGAGCTATGCTCATCTGATAATTCTTCTATTTCTTCAAGGAGTACTGCGTAACCTTCATGAGAGCTATTAAACTCACCGTATTTATTGGTTGAATCTTTAACCTCTTGATTGACTAATTCTGCAATTTTATTATCCATCACTTTGCCTCTGTATAAATTATTTTAATGTATGGGATTGCATCTTCTACACACATGAAAATATTTTTAGGAAATTCCTCTAATTCTCTCTCGGAATAACCTCTCAAATCTCTCATCGCTTCTTTGGTGAATAGAGAACTCATTATATAAAGACGATTAGGAAAATTGAGAGCTTCTTCAATCCATTGTTCACAGAAATGATCAAGCATAGAATTACCTATACTCATTCCACCCCAATCGAAAAACATTACATCAAAAGATTCATCTTTCTTTGGTGGAAACTCATAATCAGTAATTTCGATTTTGATACCATTTTCTCTTAGTGTATCTGAAATTAATTGAATCTCGTGTTCGTGGTCGCCCATTGGATCTGCAAAATAGATTGTTTTCATTACTTCACCTTTGCGAGATTTAGTTTGTGAATGTGTTTGCATTTGTGGCAGAGGCGTTCAGTTGTATGTTGTGTTTTGACAAGGTGAGCTGTTATTTCTTGAAAGGCTGCCTTATGTAAAAATCCTATTATACTCCTTCCGTTACTCTTCATTCCACAAAATGTTTTGTACCGCCCAAGTGAAACCAAATGCACGATTTTCTTTTTCTTCTTAGCCATTTGCCACCTCTGTGCATGCAAGAAGTGAACCTCTGATAAAATCCGGCTGACCAATTAAAATATCGTTATCCGTAATTTTACCTAACTCGCAATTTGGTTTCCAGAATCTTAAAGTGACTGGCTTACATCTTGGGAATTCGCCATTCAATCTATTAACACCTTTAATCAACATACTTTGAAACCATGTAGCTTCATGTTCAGCAACAATCGTTCTATCATACTTATGGATAAACTCTTTAACTGCTGTTTGCAATTTATTATTTGTGCATAAGGTTTCTGAGATGAAGAAAACGTATTTCATAGCTCACCTCTAATTAGGAACGGTCAAAGACCGTTCCCTACGATTAGAATTTGTAGCGCGATTCTTTTTTGAGTTTGGAAAATGTTTGAATATGAATTCGGCTTTAGGATTTTTATCGACGAGATTTTGTTTGAGTAATTTACCGCATCCGCAAGCGCAGCGTTTTGTACTGAGTACAGTGTATGTATGTTTTTTTTTCATTGCAACTCCTTTATAATTAATGCCTCGCATCTCGACTTCGCTCGATATGACACGCTCCGCATGATTATTTCTTATCATGATTGAATAATTCGAGATTGTCTTCATTTAATTTTGCACGCCAGTTGTAAATAACTGAAACGGATACACCAAGAGTTCTGGCCGCTTCGTTATAGGGAATGTGTTTGTTTCTGATTGCCCAAGCTTTTTTAAGAGCATTGATAGGTGCGTCTGAAAAATAGAAGGAAGTTTTTCCGAAATGTTCGTGAGCCGCCATATAGGTTTCCAGACCCAACAGATCTATAAACTCTTGCTGCTGAGGCGAGAAGTAACTTTTATAGTCTTCAACTTCCGGAATCCATTTAATTTCAGGCTTCATGTTATCCGTTCAACTTTGAAATAGCTGTTATGAGCTTCTTAACATCTTGTTTAAGCACGAATGTGATGTGATTAACTGTTGTTCTATGACTGATAAATTTGTTCATTGCTTCTTCTGTTTTTTCTCTGGCGTTACTCATCCAGAGGCTTTCAATTTTACGGAGCTGTCCCGGTGTGGCGAAGATTGGAGATCTAAAGGCGAGATAGTCATACTTTTTGGCCTTGTTCTTGTCTCTTTGTTCTAATAGTTTTATTAGTAATTCTGCTTGATCGTAATTGAGGTCTTTCCGGGATATACAAGGATTTCCGTTTCTATCCTTGAAGCCACTAAGACATGAACGAAAATCAGCATCCTTCATATTTATATCTTTTATGGCAATGCTCAAGCGAATGATTTGGTTACGAGTTATATCTTTTATGGCAATAGGCATTTCCCTTAGTCCTTAGTACTTAGTATTGAGTAGTTAGATAAAAGATTCAAAGGATTCATTTGATTATCTCTTTGAATAATGCATCTAGGAGAATGAAAAAGCCTAACGCGATTGATACAATAATTATTATAAAGGAAAGAAGTAAAAGAGGGGAAACAATGCCTGTCCAGGTTATATTAATTACATGAGTGAGCTTAAGCGCGACCAACAAACCAACTGTAAAAATTATAGTTGTTATGATGGTGATAAGAATTCTTTTGCCGGGTAATTTAATTTTCTTTTTCATTTTAATGCTTCTCCGAAAGGAACGCAGAGAACTCTGCGTTCCTTTCCAAATAATTATTGAATATCAACCGGTTGAATTACATCCCAGTTAATTTTGTAAAAGAACTCATCGCTCTGAGTAACTTTAGCACCGATGTTTGCGAGTGTTTCTTCGTTAATTAGGCCTTTCTCGAATGCGTTTACAATCTCAGTTTTCTTGATGGTGGTTTTTACATTTACATATTTAACGGAGAACAACAATTCGAGTTTTTCTTTTACATATTCCCACGAATATTTTTTAGGACTAATAAGCTTGAGAGCTTTTTTACCGGAACGGAAACCAACGCGACCATAAGTGAGATCTGCGCTGCGTTTTTCTTTGAAGAACTTCTTATTAACCTTTGAGTATTCAGTAAGCTGATCTTCGTAAAGAGCGATTTTATCTTGAAGCTCTTTTATCTCCGGTTCATACTTTTTCTTGATGTCGAGAAGCATTTCGTTCATCGCATTTTCTTTTTTTTCGGCATTGAGCTGAAGAACTGCGATGTTTAGAAGTGTAGCGTTGACATCATCAAGGTTTTTTAACGGTTCGGCTACGCCCACCGGAGGTTTAGTTTGCGCTTTCATTAACCGGCTCCTTTTCGAATAAACTGCCGGTTGCCACAGATTCACCGGTGATGTCTTCATAAAAACTGATTGCTGTTTTAACGAACTCGCGGTCTTTCTGATTGAGCTTTTCGAGTTCCTTAATTTCATTTTTGCAATCATTGTTTAGTGCAGCAGTTGCTGATGTATCTGCCACCTTCTTTTTTAGGTCAGCGATTTTTAATTCGCGGTTTTCAATATTATGTACAGCCGCATTGAACTGCTGAAGTGTAGCTTTTGCAACATCATTCATTTCGAGCATGATTGTTCTCCATTTAGTTTGTTGAATAAATATTCTTTAACAACAGACGTTCCAACGGAACGTCTCTACATTAAAAGATTAAATAGCTTTGAGTAATCCACGAACCAAATGATATTAGGCATACCTTTTGGGCCGGGCTTCTTTTGATCCGGATAGGAAGTGATGATATAAAACGGATGGTCTTTGAAATAGTTGCGGCGTGCGCTAACTATTGCTAGAGTCCATTTATCATCATCATTGAAAAATGTTTTTACTTCGTGATCGGTTGCCTTGCCACCAAGAGTAATAATTGCGTTGAGATAGTCGAGAGAATCATCTGCAAATTTTTCTTTCATCTTATTGTAGATTTCCGCTTTTACAGATGTACCAGACCAGAGCCAAGAAGGGATGTTGACCCCAAGGGAAGGGGACGCATTAGAGGTTGGGGTTGTTTGGAATAAAGGCAAGCCATAAGTGATGCCGCGTTGGGCTATCATTTCTTCTTTAAATATGTTCTTCCGGAATGACACGACGATACCTAGCAAACGACAGTTACTGTTTGTAAAAGTTCTTGATACAGATTGCGTAGATGATTGTATAAAACCGAGAGGTGATAAAATTCATCTTGGTTATCAGCTTTCATTGCTGCTCTATGAACATCCATTGCATAGAGATCTACCGCTTCGATTGAATCTGCGGCTTCCGGGTGATTCTTAATAGCTTCTTCTAAAAGCACTTGATCTGCCATGGTAGTTTTCCTTTGTTATTTAAGAATCGTTTTAATTATTATTGTTAACAGCAGACGTTCCATCCCGCACAAAACACGGGACAGGCCGGAACGTCTCTACATTATTCCTTGAATAATTTTTTGAAATTGGAGTCGTTCAAAGATGAAACGATGTAAGTATTCCAATTAGCTAAACCCATTAGATTACTTAAAGCAATTGCACAAAGCAGAAGTGTTGTGTTTATGCCTAATTGGCCAACGAGTTTTATTAAATCTTCGTGAATTTGTTTTGAAACTGATTCCATCTTTATAAATACTCCTTCTTGCATGTAGGCCATTCGGCATCTTTATTACCGAGAACCTTTACTACTGCATTTGCATCTAGAACAACATCTTTCCAGCTTAAGCCGTGTGACATGAATTCAATTAATGCTTCCGGATTATCTTCCAACTGGCGAGTGGCTTCGGATACTGCATGTTTTAATGAAGTATCCAATGCTTCTTTCATGACGATCTTTGCATATAGGCGAATCATTTCTGAAACAGAGAAATCGTAAACAGCGCCGTTCTTAAATGTTGCACGTATGTATTTTTTTAGTGACATCTTAACCTCTTGGTTCTGTGTGGCGCGGTTTCTGTTCGCGCCTTCTTATTTTTTGTGAAGCTTGCCAGATAGTTCTAACAATGTTTTTACGAACAATGAATTTTGCTTTGTAAATTTTACTTTCGAACAGAATACCTCTCTTAGAATCGGAGACATATTTACCGTCGTTAATAATTGCGCGCAGAGCAGCATCGGCTGCTTTGTAGCGTTCTGTTTTATTTGTAATGCCAGCCAGATTCGGATTGAATCTTTGTATGTATCGTTCATATACATGATTGGCTATTTGTACTTCAGTTGGCATTAACAAGCTCCGATAGTACTTTTACATTTGGACATAGTGCGCCAATTTTATAAGTACCGATTACAAAGTGATTGTTTGTGAATGTGACAGGATATTTACCGTTCGGAAACAAATCATTTAGACCCTCAATTTCTACTAGATAGTATTTGCCATGTTCTGGATGGATTATTTTTTTCTTTGCCATCGCATACCTCACCTTAATAAAGATGACACAGCGTCATCAATTATATCACTGTTAAGAGTTTCGTTTGTTTCTTGAATTGTCTTTTTAACGAGTGTGATGAGGTGATATAGGTATCTACCGTTATGTTTGCTGAGTGAAGAGAATATATCTGCAAGCTTTAAAGCTTCCGGATAATTGATTTGTAGAATTGCTCTAACATCATCGAGTTCCAGCTTCTTAATTTCTTGTGAGATACCAACGCGGGAGAACAACTGTTGCAGTTCTTTTCTAGTTCCTCTCAACCGATCAAGAAGAATGCTGGTGCCGCTGAGGAGTACTCCGACTTCCGTAAAATCTTGAATGCGTCTAATTATTTCTAAACAACTAAGAGTTAAGTTTTCACCTTCATCAATAATTAATAAGCGGGAAGTACCGGAAAGTTTATTGACGATTTCATCGAAGAGAATTTTTGAGCCGACCTCCGATGTTCTACCGTTATTATGGGTAACGATTGTAATATTGAGTGAGGTAGCAATATCTTGAATTATACTTTTCTTACTAACAAGCGGAGATACTTCTAATAAGATAGATGTAGGAAAACGGCGAACATATTCTTTACAAGTTTTTGTTTTACCAATACCCGGAACACCGGTTACAACGCCAATCTTACCGTTCGATTTTGCGAAGTCCGCCACTTTGAAAATTGTTCTGGATGCGGTAGTCATTGCAAAGATTAAATCTTTCTTTGTACTACCGATGCTGCGGTTCATTTCGTGATTATTAAGAAACTCATCTATCTTTTCGGCTAATGCCGGTTCGGTAGATTTAGTGGGAAAACAATTGTTTCTGAACTGATTAATGTAGGTCGGAGAAACGCCTACTTCTTTACCGATTTGACGGTCTTTAAACTCCGGGTTAGCTTTGCAAAATTCATTCAAGCGGTCACGAATTTGCTGAACTTGCTCGACTGATAAATTAGCCATATTTTGTTTTACTCCTTCATTTAATGATGTGAGCGATTAACCGGAACCGTGTGTGCTGGCAGGCTAGGCGGTTCCGGATTTTTATTAATTATGTTTAAGAACTTTGTAATCCGACTCTATTATAAATGATGATTTATAAGCCTTATAATTTCTGATGCTTTCCATGTTCTTTTCATCGTTAAGAAGAAGCAGCAATGGTATTTTGAATTGGTGGAAGTCTGAAAAAACACGGTTGTAGGAATTGCAAATAAAATCCGCGTGCTGTATTACAATGAGTTTATCTTCTATAAGAGCCGGAAGCAGATTGAAAGAAAAGCTGTGTAAACCGTAAAGCTGGCGTAATTTTATTACAAGTCTAGTAGGATTGTAAACTTCTTTGCCATCGAAAGTAATTAGGTTTTTGTATTTCATATTGAAGTCCGCCAAACTTTCTTTCGGGATG
Source organism: Ignavibacteriota bacterium (assembly GCA_043807765.1). GTDB lineage: Bacteria > Bacteroidota > Ignavibacteria > Ignavibacteriales > Melioribacteraceae > Stygiobacter. The sequence goes on along the minus strand of JAZDFQ010000085.1, from coordinate 36,698 downwards.
TTGTAAACAATACCGATTGCTTTAGCGCGATTAACTCTTTTAACAACACGAGATAAGTTCATTAATTAAGCCTCCGAGACTTTGGGAATATAGTCGGCATTTTTAGTTGGTTTATCTTCCGGCATTCCCCAGGTATCGCTAATGTTTTTCTTTCTAGTTTTAGGAGTAATATCATTAGTTGGTGTTTCTTGAGGAACTTGTTCTATCTGATAAATTTTTCTATCGGAAATTTGTTTCTGTGCGGTTGGTATAATGTCTTCCGAGAGAATCTTTGTTGCATCGTGTACTATTGACTTTTTAAGACGGGATTTAATAGTTAAGAAATCTTTAACATTATCAACATCTTCTTGAGTGCCGAGAATTTTTGCAGCCGGATGCAGTTTGTTCAACGGCTGGGCTTCGCAGATGAGCTGACCTTGTTCATCATAAACAAATATTGAATCGCGGTAAAGAAGATCGAAGCGAACCATAACGTTAGTCCATTCTTTACCGAATAGTTCTTCGCTGTAGTAAGATGTTCCGAACATTCTTATTCCGTTTCTTTCAATGCGTCCAACCTTTTCTTCCATCATCAAGAAGGTTAATACTTTAGGATCAATTCCCTCTCCGAGACCGGCAGTGAGAACATCAATTGGACGGATTCCTTTTAAGTGGCCGCTTTCTTGTTTACGCTTAGACCAATTATCTACCCACCAGGAAATAGCTTGATGTGCTTGGAAAATATCGAGTGATAAACCATGAGTAAATTTTTCGTGAATCCTTGAGTGTAATTTTTCTCCGCGGTTTGTATATGCCGGTTTCATTTCGATAGAGGTTCCGGTATAAGTAGGCATCAATCTTTCCAGCTCTGCCATTACATGCCAGTATGGTTCGATTGTTTTGCTTTGCGGATGATAAGGCTTTGCAAAAATTACTTTGATTCCAAGGCGAGCAAATAATCCGGAGAAAATAGAAAGGTCTTGGCCATTGAAAAACTTACTTCTGAATGCACGTCCATTATCTATATAAACTATTTTCGGAATCCTACCGAGACGAAGAATAGCCCGACGAAGTGCAAGTGCGATTGAAGTTGTATTCTCTGAATAATCTATATCCCAACCAACAAGAACTCTGCTGCGTGCATCTTGGAAACCGAGAAGATTCATTCTTTTAGGTTTCTTTGTAACCGGGTCTGTAATTGTAAAGTTAAGAGTATGACCATCCGAGAATAAAATATCTCCGACTTCAATTCTATCCCAATCACGTTCGGCGAATGGAAGTTCGTTTCGATCAAGATATGCTTCGCCCTCGCGGTAGAAGCCCCACACGGCCCGGTATTCTTGTTTGAATAAATTGAGATACCGTTCATAAGTTTTTTTGCTGAGAATTACTTCTTCGTTCCGCATTATAAAAACTTCGTAAGCTTCGCGTGCAACTTCTGCGATAGGTCTTTTCCTTGGATCGAGCGCCAGCTTAATTATCAGTTCTGCTTGATGTAAAGGAACGGTGCTGTATTTATCCCGATTATAACCGCGTGCGAGTACTCTGTAATCGTTTCCACTTTCTTTATACTTTGCAAGCCAAGTACGAATTGTTTTTACACTACGTTCGCCAACTACTTGGAATAAATCCGGATATGCGCCAAGGTTGTAGAGCTCAATAAATTTTTCTTGAGCAGTGCACCTTCTATTTACATTTTCCGGCTGGTTGCAATAGAGTTCCAGCATGTTAAGCAAAGAGGCACAGCTTAAGGCATATTTTTTATCGGAGATATTTAATTCATTTGCAGAGTAGCGAACCAAAGAAGTATTTGCTTCCGGCTTAACGGCAGGCAAAGGCGCTGTAGTAACCGGCAGATTTGCAGAAGAAAATTGAGATTCTAATTCCGGCGGTATTTTAGAGCTTTCGGAAAATTTAATTTTTCTTGTCATACTGTTTTAGGACCTCTATCCGTTCAGCAAGTTTATCGTAAACAGCAACTATGTTTTTAAGATTTGATTCTATTTCCTCACGTTCACCAACGCCGAACAATGAGCAATTTGTTATATCCGAGATAATAGCATTGCAATAATTATCAATGCGTTTATTAACCTTTTCGAAATCATATTTTGATTGTGCTTTTACTTTGTCTTTTTTACGGGATATTTTACTTCTAAGTTCTTCGCGCGGAGTTTGATTTATTTTCTCGATTGAATATTCTCTACCTTTAATATTCATCTTGCCTTCGGTGAATAAGCGTGTTGTTTGCTGCTTTGGAAGTCTGCTGAGAATTAATAGTTTTTCAGTAGAAATAGCTGAAAAGTCCAGCATGCTGGACTGGTTAGAGTTTGAAGCATCAATCAAAAACTTATCCATTATTTTTTGATAATTAAAGAAGGTAGAACGTTTTATATTTAGTTCAACTTCCAAGCATTCTAAGAGTGAACTATAGCCAAGCTCTTTGTATAATTCTTCTTCTTTAAGTTTTTGCATCTGGTAGATGGCAGAATAAATATTATGGCGAATAGCGTTGATAAGAGTTAAAGCACGTTCTTTTCTACTTAGTGAACCATCATCTTGAATAATAATTTCTTCCATTTGTTTTTCTACCAGCATATTATAAGGGGAAACATGTTTTTTAATAATGATTTAAGAACTTTCTAATTAACACAAATGTTTGCTTGCTTAAAATTCTCGTAAGCCTTTCCTATATATGTATCTTCAAAAGAGGTGAATTTGATTACATTTTCATTTTTAGCTGGAAGAGCTAAATCCAAAGGTCTGCCACGTATAGCAAGTATTTCCCGATCAGCCAAAGGGGGATCAACAAATAAAGTTTGTTTACGTGCTTTCATTTTGCGGAGTGGTGTTAAAAAACCAAGAGCATGTGTAATTATTAGAAAACAGTAAAGATCAGCGCGCCCTAACATTTTCACGAGAATATCATTTTTGCTTATTGGTACAGGATAACGCTTACTTATTTCAGCGAGATTTAAATCTGTGACTTTTTCAACAGACAAGATTCTGTAATACATAATCAGCTCCTTTTATTATTACGTGTAAGTGTTAAAATGATTGCTTTGATCTTATTAATTATCATAGGAGGGTTTCGTTCGCCGGAGAGTATCATAGACATGTAACCCTTAGAAATGCCAACTTGTTTTGCCACCCAATCATGCCTAATACCGAGATTATCTATTTGTTCTTTTAATTTCATATCGTATTTTAAATGTGAACTAAAGTTTTCAAAACAAACATAGTCTCTAATAGAGACTATGTCAAGGGAAAAAGTCTCTGGTGGATACTACGCTAAATAAAAATGTTTCTTTAAGACTTCAACAGCTGATTGATTTAAAAAACACTACTGCCTATAAAATTATTGAGGAATGTAAAATCCCAAAAGCCAGTTTTTATAAATGCATGAACAACCAGAGCGAGTGGAAGTTGGAATATTTATTAAAGATAACTGCAAACTTGGGCGTTACTTTAGACTATATAGTCAAGGGAAAATCTAACGATGTTGAGAAAGAAATTAATAAAATCACTGAAGAGAACACCTTCTTAAAAAAGGAAAACGAAACGTTACACACTGAGATTCATAAGTTTACTGAACTTGCTAAGGCTGCTAAGCAAAAAATAAAACAAAGAAAGTAAATGATAGAGAACCAGATACATGACCCATACTTAATTTTGATGGGAGCGTTAAGTACGCGCATGGATGCAAAATTAATTGAAGATATTTTCAGAATAAGAACAGTTAGTGAATGGAGAAAACGGGGTTATAAAATACCGGATAACTATAGAAAAATAATATATCAGCATAAGGTTGGCTTCCACAGAAAAGAAATGTGTTACTGGTTTATAATGCCAACTTTTATTGATGAGTATAGTGAGATTATACCAGAAAGAAAAAGGACAGTTAACGATGTTAGAAGCTTGACTTTTCTTTTAAAACAAGGTGTTTCAATTAATGAGTTTGTAAATGTGACTGACGACAAAATTTCTTTTATAAAAGCGACTCAACAACACGAGAATGGCAACTATGAAGAAGCGTTCCGGGAAATAGAAAACGCAATAATAAAGGACAATAATAATAATGACTATATAAACCTATATAGCGATATTGGGCTTGCGTTAAAATACGTTGCCGGTATCGAAAAACTAATAGAATATTTTAAGGAGAACATTACACACCTTACATATCCAGATACTTTTTACTTATGGATTAAAATGATTGTTGGCCAAAAAGAATATGGTAAAGCGTACTCATATATTGAAAAAGTGTACGGCATGATTGATTTGCTTATTGAAAAAACAAATGGGCGAGAAAAGGAATTTCTGATTTATGAGAAAGCAAAAACTGAAAAGAGAATGAGCTACTTAATTAAAAGAATAAAAACACACTACATTTAACCACGAAGCATGATTGTAGTGAGGATAATCAAGAACGCTTAACAACAAGGAGGGAACATGAAGAAGCTGTTTCTATTAGTTATTTTAATTGCAGTACCTTTATTAGCACAGAATGATTTTAGAAAACACAACTGGGGAGATGATATTAATCATGTACACCAAACCGAAAAATTAAAAGCAGTAATTAAAGAAAGCCAACAGCTAGCATACTTTACTACTTTAATAGGTGAAGATGTGTTAGTCATTATGGATTTTACTGATGGTAAACTATGCTTAGGCTCTTACTCTTTTAGCGATAAATATGCAACCACAACAGACCATCTAAAACTATACCGCAAACTAAGAATGGAATTAAACAGTAAGTATGGTGATATGCTTGATGATGATGAGAAATGGGAAAGCGACACATTTAAATTTAATTCCGATCTTAGAGAGATGGCTGTATTAACGGGACAGCTAGAATATCATGGCAAATGGGGCAATGAAAAAACAGCCATTGACTTGTTTCTCAAAAAAGGCAAAAAAGCGAAAAGCCAACTAGTATTAATGTATAAAAGCAAAGAACTTTATCCACAATGGAACAGTAATAATATTTCGACTGATGGGCTATAAATATTTAACCACGAAGCCGGACTGTAGTGAGCAGCCCGGCTAGTAGTTTGTGTGCGACTAGCAAAAAAACACTGGAGGAAGATATGAAAGAATATTTAGTAATACTTTCCGGCGGAACAAAGGTAAAGATTAAAGCCGAAAGCTTTGTACCGAACAATGTTAAAAACACCAAAGAATTATTTTACGATGCAAACAAAGAAGCATGCAAAGAACTTTACTTTGATAATGCAACTATTATTGCCGTAATACCGGAAGAAAATTTTACAGAGACAGAAAAAAGCGCATAATTTCTTCTTTGGTGCAAAGCGAAGAGGCAGAGCTAAACCAATAACTTTGCCCGTTTGTAAACTCGACATGTAATTCTATTCCTTCTGCCTCTTTAATAATTATAGCATACTGAATACGGTGTTTGTTTTTTATAAACAAATGACCACCGCAACGAATACTATTATCTTTTTTGAAAAAAGATGTTAGTTTTGTTAATAGACTTTTCATTTCAGCATTCCTTTATCAAGTTTTCTTTCTTCATCTAAAATTATCTTCTTTACATCTTTCCACTGCTCTTGAAGCTGCGGACAATTTAGCAAGTGAGAAGTGTGTTTCTCTTTATTGTATTCGCCGTCATCAATTTCTTTGCCGGTAATAACTTCAACGGGTAGAAAACTATTATAATATCTGCCGCGAAGAATTACATACCGAACCGAGCAGTGACGACATTTATAAACGAAGTTAAGTTTGATGATGGGCAGAATAGACCTCACCCTAAATCCCTCTCCTTAAAAAAGGAGAGGGACTTTATTTAATTCTAGCGTTAATAATGTCTATAATATTTCTAAGATACTGATCAGTTAATACAAGGAATGGGCGAGCCGGAATATTTATTGAGAAGGCTTTTTGACCGAATGTGTAAGCAGATCTATTATCAGCATCTCTTTTAGCAAAACGAAGAAGATTCTTATTATTTTTTTGTTTCAGTAGATTTCCTTTTTTGCCGGTACGATGGAATATTGTTCTTGTTCTTGCAGTTATATTAATTGTACCGCCAAGCTGATGTATTGCCGCATAAGCAAGATTAGTTCCTACAATCGATTCATTTTCAGTTGATCGATCTTGCATTGATTTGAATAATGTACCTCGCATTTCAAGAATCTTTTCTGAAAAGCCTCTACCACGTTTATTTTTAATTGTTGCCGGGCGCAAAGGTTGCCAACCACCCGGAACGGATTTACCTTCCGTAAGAAAATTATTATCCACCGATGCATGAAGTTCGCCGGTAATCTTCGTCATTAAAGATTTATCCGGTTTCACTTTTGCTTTGAGTGAATTGAAGATTTCATTTACTTGGGTAATGTTGTCGTTAGGCATGACCTCACCCTAAATCCCTCTCCTAAAAAAAGGAGAGGGACTTTAAGCAGTGTTAAATTGATTTACAAAATCCGGATTGTATTTGGATAGATCCGGTTGGAAGTAACTTAAGCCGGGATTATAATCCCAACCTTCTTCAACTTTTATTTTAACATCGGCACCGTTCCAAACTTTTAATCCGCGTGCTTCTACTTCCGCTTTTGTTAATGCGATTACATAACAGCCGCAGCCCCATCCATTTGGCGGATATATAGAATTCCAAATAGGATCGTTCCACATAAAAACTTTATTAGAATAAACCGCATGAGCTTTGCGTTTGTTCTCCCTTTCTATTTGCACATACAACCAATAAGGACGCTGTTCAACGTTTTCAATCTGGGATTTATATCTGCCGGAGTTGTAAGCCACATTTGAATTTGTAAAAAATATAGTCTGCAATCTTTTAGGCGAACCAAGCTGGACCATCTTATTGGGATCAACACCGGATTTAATATCAAAGCCCGGTACTTCGGATGCTTTGACTTTTCCCCACCAGCCAAGTTTTCTTAACATTGGCTCCAGCTGCTTCCTAAATTGCTCAAAGGTTAATCCGGATTTGAAAATATCATCAGTTGCCTCTTTAACTGTTTGAAGAATATCAAGCTTCATAATCTTTGCAACAGTAAAAGACCGTGCGTGAGCTTGCTTTAATACTTTTCTCCAGTCCCAACTAAATGTATATCCTTTGGATTGATACCATTGAATAATTTGTTCCGGAGGAATTGTAAGTAAATATTTTATTTGTTCGTCAGTCATTGTTTAGCTACAAGGCACTAGGCACAAACTGCAAGGCAATAGGCACAAACTGCAAGGCAATAGGCACTAGGCATTAGTTAATAGTTTAGTTGAATTTTTGTATTACAACCGGATAATCTTCTTCGCCGGAATTGCAATATTCTCCATCTTCATTCTCGCGGAAGTTCTTTAACCATTTTTCTGCCGCATCTTTGGTAAAAACTTTAGCTTTACTTCTCTCTATAGACCAGCCTCTAGCGGAATAATAATCTTTGTGGAGTGTATCATAGATGACATACTTATCGGTCTTCTTTTTTCCTTCTGCATCCCAAGCCAGTTTTCTTTGCTCTAAAAGTTTGTAGTGAGTCATTTCATCACAGTTATGAATTTTATAAATGCCGGAGAGCATCACTCCACGCATTCCATTACCGCTTTCCGGAAACTTTATAAAACACCAGCTGTTATTTCCAAAGTAATCTTTGCCAAACCAATCAGTGGCAACTTCTGCTATTCTACCGAAGCCGGTATCTTCGCCATCCATAATCCAAACTTTGTCACCTTTCTCAAGTGCATCATATGATTGAGGTATCTGGCAAGCCGAAAGCAACACGAGTAATAGAAATAATTTTTTCATTTTATCATTCCTCCAAATAGTCTATTAATTGATCTACGATTGAATTAACAGAGTTAGCTACAACAAAGGGATTTGGATTTTTTAGACTCTCTTTAATCTTGCGTAAAGACTTAACCAGTTCTGCATTCTTTTTCCTTTGTACCAACACAAGCTCGGCAACTGCAGATTGAATTTGGTAATTGGAAAGTTCTCCCTTCAATTTGGGGTTCTTAACTTCCTCCAATAATTCATTTAGATAGTACGATGGTCTTTTCATCTCCTTCTCCTATTTCCATATCTCGACTTCGCTCGATATGACCTAAATTTTATTCGTTCATTGTTCCGTCGATTCTTCCTTCAATCTCAGCTATGAAAAGGGCTTTAGTAACAAGACTTTCCAGCTGATCTGTTTTCATTTTGGGATATTGTTTTGCAAGAGCAGAAATAAACTCTTCACGGCTATTAGAACTAGCAGCAAGTTCAAGGACTGGTCTTAAAGTTTCTTCTGCTGCGAACTGAAGAAGTTTATCCGGAAGCGCAGATGCCCATCCCCCTACCCCTTCCCCAAGGGAAGGGGCTGTTTGTAAATCTATGCGCTTGCCGAAAAATTTGTTAAAAAATTTATCCCATCCAGACCTCGGCTCCGCTCGGTCTGACGTTGAAAGCTTTAGAGATAGATCGCTCGGTATGACTTGTTCAATAGTTTGATTTGGCAGCGGTTGAATTTCCGACTTCATTTGAAAATCATCATCATCGAGATTGTATTTCTCTCTAATATGTTTACGGGTAAACGCAACACCAATCTTATCAGCTAGAACTGCGTCACGATCTGCGAGTGCTTTGTTAACATCTTCATCTTCAAAGACTCTGAAGGTGATATATTTGCCGGTACCAAGATTAATATCAAGAACACGTTTAAATATCTCGTCCAACAATTCAGTTGGAAAATCTTTATCCTCATCAGCCAGGTTCCCTTCTATTGTAGATGCACCGGTTTCTGTAGAAGCATAAGAGCCGGTTCCTTGGCGCTCGGTAGAAAGTGCGTTTGTGAGTATTGCTTTTGAAATAGCATTATCGCAACGGTTTAAGAATTTTTCGTACAGATCTCCGGAGCCGCTTCCCTTTGTTTCTAATATTTGAATAGAAGAATCGTCGGGACCGGTACCAACGGCATCTTGAACCATGTTGGAAAGTTTATTCATTAAATCATCATGGTCTTCTTGCTTAGCTCCGCGAGGAAGTTTACCAAAGATGAAAGGCATTCCATATTTTTCTGTGAGCGTTGCAAAGAAGCGCGTTCCACCGCGCTTAAGTGTAACCGGCCAGAAGCAACGGCTTATAGCTTTATCACCATAAGGATTTTCATATGTGGCTTCGTTCTGAAGAAGAATAAACTTGATTGCAATTTTGGGATCGGCATCTTTACCGCGAACAACTATTCCATCGTAGTTATCTATTGTCCTTAAACGAAGCTGATTATCACCATCGAAAACAAAATACTCTCTGGGTTTTTCTTGTACGCGAATTGGAAGAAAGTAATTGCCTACTTTGCTCCATACAAGTTCGAAAGGTGAATATCCATACATGATTGGATTAAGAGATTGTGAAATTAAATCCTTTATTTTGCATCCATTCTCTTGTAATACTTTTAATGTTAATCTGCACAGATCCATTTCTTTATCGGTTGCACCTTCGCCATAATCCAGATCCCAGTTCAAACTCTTTGTGAGATTCTTTCTACGCATAACCATAGCGGCCACTTGTTCATCAGCCATTAAATCTTTGTAAACAGTTTGGTCAACACCTAGCTTCCGGAGAATCGGATCGGGATCGGGCAAATAATTAAAGTAACCTACATAGCCACCCATAGCAAAGTTGCGCGTTGCAATTTCCGAATTGAGATTCTCACTTATTTGTGAAAGCGGAACGAACGTTGTTGGATTGATATATAGACCTTTGGCACTCATAGAAGCCTCTTTGAAAGTACGAAGTACGATTTACGATGTACGATTAAAAACATTTTAATAACCTTTTAGTATTGAATTTATTTTTCTGCGTTGACCGGAAGTAATTATTATTGGTCCCGAATAAGATTTAGCAGCATGAACACATAAAGCTTTAGCCCAAAAGAAATCCGCATGACTGCCATCTTCGGCAGTTTTTGCTTCATACCTTTTTTTACCGGCTGCAGTAGTAACACATTTAACAGAATAAAAATCATCACGAATTCTTTTGTCTTTAGGAATAAGTGTTCTTCTATCTTCAACCGCAACGTATATATCGGTAGCAAGTTCTTCTTTTACTTTTTCTGTAAAGACAACTTCTTCAACTCTTAATGAGCCGTGATCCATTGCAGCATCTTCTGCAAGATTGGCACCTATGCCGGTTGCATCAATACATGCCCGTCTAAAATTAGGATGTGATAAAACACCATATAGAACTTCTTTCTGATTTCTAAACGGCATGTTCTTCAGCGGAATAATTTTTCTTGAATAGGTTATATCGCCAAGCTTTTCATCTACCCAAATAACCGTGAAGTTTCTCTTGCGAGCTATATCAACACCAACATATAAATCGCCAATTATTCCGGTGAGCAATTCGTTTAATATGTCAGCACGTTCAATCGGATTAATTAATTCATACGGGAGTAAATGAGAATTGTTAGATGAACGAGGTTTGCAACCGAACTCTTCATCAATTGCTTCTTGCGTCATGCCGGAATAAGCATCTTCCAGAAACTCTGCTATTTCTGCCTTGGAAGCTTTATGACCAAGTATAGTATCTATTAAACCATCTTTAATAGCTTCTTCAATTGTTGTTTTGAAGAGTTTCCAGTTTTTCATTGTACCGGCTTCACCCTTCTTTATCTCGGTTATTAATCCGTTATAATAAGAGTCATCGCCATTGTGCGTTGATATTATTCTTACTTCATTCCCCCACATGATAGAAGGCTTTGCAGCAGTAAACATTTTTTCTTGGTCTTTATGATGAGCAAACTCATCAAGAGTAATATCGCCACCTTTGGAACGGAAGCGAGTTGGATTGGAAGATATTGCATTACATTCATCGCCATTAGAAAATTTAACCCGGTGAGCAGTAATATCATCATCTTTATCAATTAATACTTCGCCAATATATTCAGCGGCTACATTTAAATACCTTGCAAAGAAACCAACATAATCTATGTACTCTTCCGAAGCAGAAATATCGGCAGAAGAAAACCAAGACTTTCCTCCCTTCACTTTCTTAGAAGTATGTTTACGAGTCATACGGTAAGCTTCGCCATAAGTTAAACCAATACGGCGGGACTTTTCGCCAAGAGCAAAGCGTCCGTTGTATTCTATCCATTCTTTCTGATAAGGAAGAAATTTAATTTTAGCCATTAATAGTTCATCACAAATAATTCTTTGAAATGGTTATTAACAATTTGTTTTCTGTTAATACCGTTTATTCTTGAAACTCGTTTTATTTTGAAATGCTTTAGCATAGCAACATTTTCTTTGCAGTCATCTATTGTTAACAAGAAACGACCTTTAAGATTATTTAGCTCATTGATGAACTCTTCATAATCCATTCTGCCAACTTCATACTGTTGACCGTAGCGGTATGGCGGATCGAGAAAGAAAAAAGATTCCGGCTTGTCGTATGTTTTGAAAATTTCTTTATAGTCTAGATTTTCAATCACCACCCGATCTAATCTTTCAGCTATTCTCATTATCCCGGATAACATATTTTCGAGAGAATGAGCTGCGTTTGATTTTGCAGATGTACCAAAGTGCAAACCCTTTGCACCGAAACTTCTTTTTAGGAGGAAGAAGAATCTTGCTGCACGTTGAATATCTGTTAAACCTTCTTGATCGCGGAAGCTTTTGAATATCTCTCGCGAGTGAAGAAGAAGTGACATTTCTTTTTTTAGTTCGTCCGGGTGAAACTTTGCTATCTTAAAAAGGTTAACGAGGCGCTGATCTTTATCGTTATAAATTTCTACTTCTGCCCAGCGTTCTTTGTAAAACAAAACCCAACCGGCACCGCCGAAAGTTTCGATGTATGCTTTAATATCCGTAGGGATATACTGAGAAATTTTTTCTCTTAACTGCTTCTTGCCGCCAACCCATGAAATGAGGGAATCCATGATTACTCCGATTAATATGATTAGGAAAATTTTCATGTGTTTTAGCAGTTGTTAAGTTTTTGTTCGGTTCTAAATTCAAAATTGTTTAAGAGTCTATACGTTTGCGTTTAATACTTATTAATGCGCGTTTAATTTCAATAGATAAATTGAGTGCGACCGAATGAGCCGCGAAAAAGAAAGCCCCGTAAAAACGATTTATGAGCGTTTTAGGGCTATTCAATACTATATTGTTAGAGTATGCCAAGTTTCTTCTCAATCTCTTTAAGATTTTCTTCAGTCAAACCTTTTTTGATGTTGGATTCTTTTTCTGCTTTCTCTTCTGTAAATTCAAAATCTGTTGAAGTACGAAGAGCAGCAATTATTTTTCCGATAGAAAAAATTAGACTTGGATTCTTTGCAATTTCAGCTTCATCAATTAACTGATCGAGCAAAGCTTCTAAGCGCTGTCTTCTGTTTAATTGTTTAGTAACTCTTTGAATGCGAAGAGCGCCCCAGTTATCTTCCTTCTTCCAGTTGTATAAAGTTTTTCGAGAAACTTCACCATCGAGCATTGTAAGAATTGTATTAACCGAGAAACCATTCTCAACAAATAATTCTTTAGCCCGTTCTCTTACTGCCGGATCAGCCATTTTCTAGCTCCAAGGTTTAAGCTGCAAGCAGCAAGATTAAAGATTGTATGCGGCTTTGATGTCATTCATTTTCAAAACCTTTTCGTTGTAATCCTTTTGCAGTGCATCAAGTTCTTTAGCGAGCGTTTCAACTTTTTTGAAATCCATTGTTGAAAAATCTTTATCGTTGAGGAAGGATTCGGTTTCACTCTGTATATCATTAACCAACGCAGTAGCTTTTACACCTAGTTCATAAATCTGTTTTTTCAATACTTCATGTTTGCCAATAGCTTGTTCGCGTTCGAATGCCATTACTTCACCTTTTGTATTAGTTGACGCATATCATTTTTTATTTCAGTAAGAACACCGGCAAGAATTTCTTTATACTCAGTATCCTTCTTAAGCACTTCGAATAGTTTATCATTAGTGCGGCGAGCTTCATCCAAATTTTCTTTATGCTGTTCTTTAATTTGAGTGAGCGCTTGATCGAATTGTTTTTGGTTTTGAAGAAGAGCGAATTCGAACTGTTTTTGATTTTGATGTGTAAGCTGTTTGATTAGATAATACCATATAACAGATAATGTTCCGCTTACGCTGCCGGTTGGTATTAATATTTTAAGAAGCAGATCACCGCTTTCAACAGCGGATTGGGCCGGGAATGCTTGAGCGAAAAGCATATTAATAAAACCAATAACTGAGAACAACATCCTTCCTCCAAGAATTTTATGTGTGTTTTTTAGCTGCGTGAATCTACTAATCGATATGTGTACAGTCTTTTCAACGGTGGAAAAGACAACGCAAGAACGGTTTGGTAGTTTCACACACGTGATTCCACAGAATCTAATTCGAGGAGAAAATGCAGAAGAAGAATTTTAATTGGATGCCGATCTTAAAGACCGGAACATTTACAGCGAAGAATAAAAAGCAAGTAAGCTTTAATGAAGAGAAGCTAGATCAAATAATTGCAAATACCGATGTAAGTAAAGTAAATATAGTTATAGAACATCCGGTATATGATAAGCTCGGATTTGGAGGAATCTCGAAATTAAAAAGAGTTGGACAATATCTTTTTGCGTTGCCCATAAATGTTGAAGAGAGATTTAAAGAAACTGTGAACAGAGGTGACCTACCCGCAAGAAGTGTTTCGATAAATGAAAGTGATTTATCAATGAGCAGTATAGGTTTTTTGCCTCCCGAAATAGAACCCGCAGTTGATGGATTAGGCTCCTATTCATTTTCCACAAATACTAATGATTCAAAATTAGTTATCCAATTCTCCGGAGAGGAAGCTCACTTTGCAGAATTAGAAAATGATAAGTATGAATTCGCAAAGATGGAAATATCACAATGGCCGTTCCGAAACATCAGAGCAATCTTTAGAAATATGAAGAATGCATGGATTGAAAAGTTTGGACAAGAAGAAGCCGACAAAACTTTTCCGGAATGGGATTTGGAAGAGTCCGGAACACCGCCATCAATATTTCAAGAAGAAAATAAAAATGGTTTGCCTCCGCTCACCACAGGCTTTTCACAAAACATAAATGAGGACACAATGAAACTCGATTTTAGCAAAATCACAGATCCACAGTTAAAAGCTGCTATAGAAGCTTTGCAAAGCGAATTAACAAATACACAATCACAATTGCAATCTGCCACACAAACAATTTCCGCTACAGAAATGCAAAACAACAGAAATGAAGTTTTAGCTTTTTGCGAGAGTGATGAAATGAAGCTACGCATCCTTCCGGCAGAAAAAGAAAAATTTGTTGCAGCACTTCTTTCCGTAAAAGGAAAAGAAAAGATTGAATTCTCCGCAGCAGATAATTCCAAAGTAGAATTCACAGCTTATGATTTCTTGAAGGATGTATTTAAGCAGCTTCCGGAAAAGATTGAGCTGAGCGAATTAGCAACAAAGAATAACGGTAGTGAACAACTAGCCGGGTACCAAAAAGTTGCAAAGCAAATTGTTGAGGCCGGTAAGCAGTAAGATTTAAGAATTACGAATTACGAAGTACGAAGTAAGAAGTAAGAAAGAATAGAGAAGCGAATAAAATATTACAACCATTAATTAAACGAGGCATAAGATGGATTTAGTAACAACTCAAAGCGGCGATACAGTACAATTATTTGCCGGTGATTTTCCGCGTGTAGCAAAAGCAATAACAATACTTGCCAGTGTTGGTGCTCTAGTTATTGGAACACTATTAGGCAAGATAACCAAAGGTGCTGTTACCTCCGCAGCAAAGAGCGGCGGTAATACCGGTAACGGTACATTGACACCGGATGCAACTACACCAAAACTTGCCAATGCCAAAGCCGGTATCTATACAGTCCGTTGCGTAACTGCGGCATCAAACGGTGGAACACTCCGCGTAACAGATCCACTTGGTAATGTGCTTGGTGATGTTGCCGTTGGAGGCACGTTTGCAAACCAGATTAAGTTTGCTACTGCGGACGGTTCGGAAGATTTTATTGTTGGCGACGGATTTGATGTAACAATAGCTGCCGGAAGCGGCAAGTACATTCCATACGACGATGACAACGTTGATGGAAGTGAAGTTGCTGTGTTAGTTCTTGCCGAAGCATTGGAATCTTCCGATGCCGACCAAAATACAACAGCTTACCAAAGCGGTCATTTTAACAGCGCTGCGCTAACCGGTTTGGATGCAGCTGCAAGAGTAGATTTTGAAGGAACACCAATCTTTATTGGTACGGTAGCCTAGCCGATAAACGGCAAAGGTGAGACGTGAAAGTGAAAGAAGTGAAAAGTGAAACGTGAAAAGAAGAAGTAAGAAATAAGAAGTACGATGTGAAACGTGAGAAGTGAAACGTGAAAGAAAAAGCAAAAAATATCAATCATAAAAAAAGCGAGTAGAAAATGAGCATCACAATTAATCCTTTCGGTTTTGCAGCGTTAACCGAAGCAGTAAACCAAATGGTGCCGGTTCCTTCTTTTATCCGCAATCTACTTTTTAAAAGAGTAGAGACACATGCAACTAAAACTGTTTTGGTTGATGTAATTGTTGGCGGACAAAAGATAGCACCATTTGTAAAACGCGGTAGTGCAGCTAAAGTAGTTGGAAATCTTGGAGTAAAAACGAACCAGGTTGAGCCTCCGGAAATTAGAATTAAAAAGTTGTTAAAACCGGATGATCTCTATTACACAAGGGGAGCCGGTGCGCCAATCTTTGTTCCGGGAGGTGCAGCCGGTGCAGATCCAATAATGCAAGCTAGAATGCAGCGCGTTAACCGTGAATTAAAAGATCAAAGAGACATCATTGATAGAACAATTGAATTTTTATGTGCCAAAGGATTAAGCGGCTCATATTCAATTGCGCAAGATGATGGTACATACTCGATTGATTTTTCTATGCCAGCCGATAACAAACCTACTCTTTTAACGACAAGAAAATGGGACGCGCCAACGACTTGCAAACCACTAGCAGATTTAAGAGCGTGGAAACTTATTGCACAGAAAGCATCGGGCAAAGTTCCAACTATAGTTGTTATGTCACCGGCCACATGGGAATTATTCCTCGATGCAGATGAAGTAGTTAAGTACATGGACAAGCTGAAAATCAATCTTGGTCAAATTTTAACAGAACCGGAAACGCTTAGCGCCGGTGCTGAAAGAAAAGCACGTATCGAAAATCTTGACATCTATGTTTATGGTGGAATCTATAAAGATGCAAATGGTGCTCAGCAACAATTAATCCCAGATAATGTTGTTGCAATGATTACACCAACAGGAGACCACCGCTTATTATATGCCGGTGTTGATGATTTAGAAGCTGGTACTGTAGTCGCTCCAATTTTTAGCAAAGACTGGTTAGAGAAAGATCCTTCCGGTCTATGGTTATTGAGTGAATCTCATCCACTGCCAGCATTCAACGAACCAGCTGCAAATATTTATGCAACAGTTGCTTAACGAGGTTTAGACCTCACCCTAAATCCCTCTCCTTAAAAAAGGAGAGGGACTTGTAAAGTGTTCTAAAAAATTTTGATTGGGCGATTGAAATACACGGGTTATCACTTACGGTTTTATGCTTAAGTGCAACAAGACCGGCTCGTAAAGATACAGAGGCTTGTATTTCGTAAAAGGTTCGAATCCTTTTTCGTCCACAAACCCAACTGACTGATGCGTTATAATCTGCGCCGTGAGTACGAGTAAGATTATGAGTACGAACAAAGTTGCGGGATTTATCTGACCAAATTGTTTCTGCTTCTGTTTGGTCTTTAGTGTTTGACAACATTATTCAAGGGAGTTGTCACACAGAAGAAGCAGCAACTTAGTGCGCAGATGTTTTTAAACAAGATCAAGAACAAGATTAAGAGAAAGAGTAAGATTAAGATCAAGAGAAAAAATGGGAAACAGATATTTCAAAGCGCATAGAAGATATGCGAAAGAGCAATACAAAATAACATTAGATGAACTTCTGGATACAACATGCCAAGAGAACATCTTCCGGAGATTTTGGTTCTGCGTTAAGATCATGTTCAGGTATTACAAAAAGAAAAAGAAGATTACGATTAAGAGTTTAAGTACAAACAAAGTGGTTGGAAGAATCTAATGGCTTATTCAACAATTGCTACGATTGGCAAAAAAATAGATTTGAAACTTCTCATTCAGTTGGTGAACGATGAAGGAAGAGCCGAGAGTGCTATCGATCTTGACGATGCTGCCGACGAATGTGCAATAAGATTTGAACAAGCGGCCAAAGAAGCAAAGGAAGAGATTGATCCTTATTTACGAGGCAAGTACACTTTACCGTTAGCAAGCATTCCGGATAGAGTAATTCAGCTGAGCGATGATATTACGATCTACAATTTATACAAGCGCCGCAACCGGGAGAACATGCCGGAATCAATTCTAAGTATTTACAAAGCAAATATTAAAACTCTTGAACAGATACAACAAGGCAGAATTGATTTGGGAATTGAAGGAACTGAAAGCGCCGGTTTGAGTAGTGAGATAAGAGTTAATAAAACTTCTGCAGATAGAATTTTTAACAATGATATGTGGAATAAGTACTGAGGGACTGAGTTCCTTAGTGCCTAAGTGCCAAAGTAACTGAGTAAAAGCAAGAGAAAATAAAATGACAAATTTTGAAATCTGCTACATGAATACGAATCAACTTGAGGGTGGCTACGCCAATAATAAAAACGATAGAGGCGGAGAAACCTACAGAGGAATTGCAAGAAAATTTTGGAACGAGTGGCCGGGCTGGAAGATTATTGATGCCGCCAAAACAGCAAAGAACTTTCCGGAATGCTTAGATGAAAATGAAATGCTGCAGCAACTGATCCACAGTTTTTATCATGTGGAGTTTTGGAATGAAATAAACGGCGATCAGATTACAAACATTGATGTTGCCAAGGAAGTTTATGATAACGCTGTTAATCTTGGTGTTGGTACAAGCATAAGATATTTACAACGTTCTTTAAATGTGTTGAATCGTAATCAGATAAAATATGATGATGTTGTTGTTGACGGTGATATGGGAAGGAAAACATTATTAGCAATTGATCAATGCATAAAGGTAAACGGAGTGAAGCGCTTGGTAAATGTGATTAACGCTTTTCAGATTAAACATTATTTGGAACTGATGGAAAAGAATCCGACACAAGAAGAATTTGTGGGATGGTTGTACAGAGTAACAATTAGTTGGAGCTGAGAAATAGGCATTAGGCAATAGGGACAGGGCACAAGTAATTGAGAATTGAGAATTAAAAGCAGAAAAGCAAAAGCGAAAAGGCGATAAGAATTGAGAATGATAACGAAGCGGATAACAAAAGCATGAACGAAGTTCGATGCGGGAGTTATCCGCGAGTGGAAAATAAATAACGACATAAGTTTTGAAATTACGAAGGAGTTTACAATGAAAGCTTCTACCAATGAAGAATTGAAAATACGTGATACGATGATGGAATTAATTAATAAGGCTGAGGCATTGTTAATTACCAACCCGGTAAGCGAGGAAGCGGAGGATGAGCTTAATCAAGTTATGTCGGAAATAACAGACTTGATCGTCGAGCACTACAACGAGATGATAGAAGAATACAATAAGATTATTGCGAGGGGCAATGATGCGCAAATCTTATTTCTCAAAGGATACTTTGCAAACCATGCACGGTTAACAATTGCCGATGTAGATGAGTTATACAGCTTATGCAAAGAATATAAAAGGTGTTCTAAGAAAATAAACTATGTAATGGTAGAGCTTAATAAAAATTTGAATGCAAATGAACGTACCTACTGGGGAAAGGTTCTACCAAAAGAAGAAACTCGTATTAAAAACAGCATAGCAGTTTTGAAACTGCATGGTGTAAATATTTAAGGTGACAGTTAGAATTGTGAATTATGAGTTATGAATTTTGAATTAAAAGAAAAGGCAAAAGTAAAAAGGCTATAGGCAATTCGAAATCACAAAGTACAATTTATGGAGTAAGAAGTGAAAGCAAAAGTCAATGTTGAAACTGTGGTTAAACGTTACGCTAAGTCTCACTTGCTAATTGATATTACGGGACCCGGTTTAGCTGTTGCTGAAAAGCTTGAAGAAATGGGAATCAAATTGCAAAGAGTTACTCCACGTAATGTCAATAAACAATCGAGATAGCAAAATGAGAAAAGAATTAGAGAACCAAATAATTAAAGTTTCAGACCGAGTAACTGAAGAGATCATAAATATAATTTCGACTTCCCAAACACTAGAAGAGTCGGAGGAAAAATTACAACAACTAAATGATAAAATGATTGTCGAGACAGCAAGTATAAGTTTCGATTTTTTACCTAAACTCATTGAGCTTGGTAAAGAAGAATACATTGAGCTGCAGCGAACTCTAAATGCTAAGCAGCAAGAAAACAGCAACCGGATGATGGAGCTTGTTGTTCAAAAGGCGTTGGGAAAAAAATAAAAATGAAAGAGAAATTAAAAATAGTGTTAGGAATCCTCGCCGTAATAGCAGCTATTTCACCTATTATACTTAGTAAATGTGATGGTAGCAATTCATTGCCGGTAGCTCAAAAAGATTCTGTTGCTTCGGTAGTTGAAAAGAAAAGTGTAACCAAAAACACGTTTGAAATTATCGATTTGGGAAAGCTAAAAACACATCTTTTAGACTCTCTAAAACGCACTCTTAAACCGGAATTAATAACTGTTTATGAAAAGGTTAATTACAATTTAGATTCTCTTATAAGTGAAGCAAAAAAGGAAGCATTGGCACAATTCAAAGATTCGTTAAACAAGCCAATATTTTCTTCTCACGTGGATTCCAACCTTGTTTCAAAAGATTCATTAGGAAGAGTTAGAGACAGTATAAAAGTATCCGGAGATTTCTATTCTCCTATTCCACTACACAGATTTAGCCAACATAGAATAATTATAAACCACAAATCATTCGATTACGATACAGAGACAACAATAATCAAAAAATCAATTTGGAGTAATGTGAAGCCGGGTTTGATGGCAGCTTATGGATACGGATTCAAATCCAAAATGTGGGATTGGTTTACTGGAGCTGGAATAAATATTGACCTTGAAGGCATCATTAAAAATATAACGGAGTAAAAAAATGAAAACGAACATCTTAGTAAAAATGTTTTTTCTAGTCGGTTTTTTCTTTTTAACAATTGCTCTTTCTCAGATCGAAGTATATGGGCAAGAAAATGGTACAGAGGTACCGGCAGTAACGCAAACCGAAACACCGGCAGAAACAATTGAAGCTCCGGTTAACGGAGATTTTGCAGAGTACTTTGTTTCGATTGGCGGATTGGCAGCTTTAACATTATTAGTAACGCAGTGGATTAAGAAAATTGCTCTAGCACTCTTTAAGTATTCGATGGAAGGGAATATATCCGGATATGCAAGCTGGGTGATCGCACTGGCATTAAGCGGAGTTGGTTTCTGGCTGCAATGGGGAATATTTGTCGGTGTAACATGGTACTACATTCTAATCTATGCACTGCTTGCCGGGTTGGTAGCAAATGGAATCTTCAAAATAGAACATGTGAAAACTTTCTTTGAAGTGATAAAACTTCTGCCGAAGAAAAAAGCTGTAGAAACAAAATTCTAAAGCAAAAGAAATAGAACGCAGATTACACGGATTAAACTGATTAACACAGATAAAGGCAATAAACAAAATCATGGATATTAAAGCTGCATTAGAATTATGCGAAGGAATTTTAGAAGATAAGATGCCGGAGCTTGATGAACCCGATAGATTGCATGTTGAAATAGCTTCTACAATTGATGGATATGTATTGAAGCATGCACGCGGCGCAATGGTTGTCTTTTACAGCGGTTCGGTTTACCCGGAGAAATTATCTAACGGCAGCTCGGTCCATCTTAAGAGAGATATTATAGTAACAATAGGAATCATAGTAAAATACTTTGAGAACAGAAAGTTACCGGCCGAGTATGTAGATCTGGCCACAGAATGGTTAAGCGGTTTTGAAGTGTTTAGCAGAAGACCGGCCGGTGAAAGAAAAACCATTCCGGTTAAAGATGAATTGGCAAGTGAAGAGAACTACGAATGGCGCTACTTACTTTCGATGAAAATACCGGCAGAATTTATTGCTACCGATAAAACAATAGAGTAAAAAATATAAGGAGTAACTGATGGCAACTGTATTTTCAATCCCCGGAATAAAGAAAGTAGTAAGATGTAATCTTGGCACTCTTGGCACTACGCCGGTTGGTGCTATCTATGCCGGTATACCGGAAAAGATGACCATGGATTTTAAGAATTACAAAACACCAAAGAACCGGCATGGTGCAGAACTGCGCAACATGAAGCAATGTGAAATATCTTACCCAAGTTTTCAACCGACTTTGAAGAGATTAAAATCTTGCATAGATCATAGCAACATGAACTGCGATGTACAGCTTGTGTCAGAGAAGCAAAGTTCAACAACCGGCAGCGAAGAAGTTTTTAAGTTTAACTCCAGTTCGTTCTTACTTGGTTTAGGATTTAAGTATGAATTGAGTTTGGAAAAAATTACTCTAACCGAAACGTTGAAAGGCGCTGCAAGTTACCAGACAGTAAAAACCTTACGCGATGCGGGAGACAGCGAAACAGAAGTAGTACCGGCCGGAATATCAAACGAAGATATTGCAGAATATCACGAACCTAACATCATGGCAATCGAAAGTCCGATTGGTACTGCTTTAGCCGAGAGCGCTGAGATTGATGAACTAAAACTAATTATTGAAAGTGAAGGCAAGGATTCCGGCTTGGGACAAGCCACAATGGAATGGTTAAACATTGTACTGGATATAGTAATAAGAAATGCAAGCGCTGCAAAAGTTGCAGCGTTAATGGCTAAGACAATGAGCGATAGCTTATTACTGAAGACGAAGAATGCCGGTTCCTACTACACTGCTTTCGATTTTGCAGCCGGTGCATTAGTGCAGAATGAAGACACAAGCAACAACGACGAAAGCAACGTTATAAAGTTGAAATATGCAATGAAGGTTAGACCTTTTGAATTAAGCTGGAACTTTGGTGCTAGTTACGGCGGTGTTGCCGATGATAACGGGCTAAACGGCGGAACGGTAAAAATAGGGTACTGAGTGACTGAGTACCTAAGCGCCTAAGTGCCTAAGTAAAAGAAAAACAGAAAATAAATTTTAGCGGAGAAGTAAAATGGCGAAGCAAAAAGAAGATTCCGGAGTAACAATTTTTATTATTGATGATCTGGACCATAATAAAAGATTTATTAAATCACTCTTGAAGATTCCATTTACAGAAAGCAAAACAAACAAGGCGTTAAGAGTATTCAACAAAGAAGGTGAACAAAAGTTATATGCTTCTGTTCGTGTTGGTGATCTGAAGAGTACTGACGAAGGCTATGAATGCGAAGTTACCGGCAAAGAAAATGATTTGGTTGGCAACCGGTTTGAGCTTACCGAAGTAGGAACTAAAATAATTGTTCTAACCGGGAAGATAGCAGCAAAAAAAGCAGATGCTTCCATAGTGGAAATTCCTAAAGCAGCAAACGGATAAGGAAGCAAAGTGAACAGCGACGAAAAATATTTAATCGGCAAGAAAGAATGCGTACTTAAAGATGATTTAACGCTGGATGAAATAGAAGCGGTGGAAGAGTTTACCGAACCGTGGAAAACTACAGACAGCAAAACGATTAGCTGCAATAGAAAGTATAAATCATCCGAAGTAAAACGAATAATTAAAATGATTGTAAAGCCTATTGCCGGAAGTGAATTATCCGATGAAGACCTAGGCACGCTGGATGGACAGAAGATGGTTTTAATACTTGCCGATTATGCTAAAAAAAAAGCGATAGAGAACTACGTTATAGAAACATCGTTAAAGAATTACACAGACTCACAAAAAACGCAATTGATGAGCTCAACAAAATAAGAGGTTACAAAAGTGAATACTATAAAGGAGAGTTGAATTTAAGTGAAAGCAATTCGATTCTCCTTGTAGTTTCCGATTACGACGCATTTAAGATTCCATTTCTACGTAAACAAACGGATTATAAAATTGTAATGAACACCTTCTGCGAAATACTGAGAAAAAATTACAACAACATTAATCTGATTTTGGCCCAAGCACGACACCATAAAGAGCAAGAATCTAAAAAGTAATGGCAGACGGAAGAGAAATAGTACTTAAGCTGACGATTGATGATAAAGAATTTATCGCGAAAATTGATGTTGATAAAAATCAATTGATTGAGCTTACTAAAATTCTCGACCCGTTAGAACAAAAGTTTGAAGCTGCTTACAAAAAGATAACTGCCGAACTCTCTAAATATGATTCCGCAAATGAAGCAAGTGTGCAAACACTAACAAAATGGCTTTCTACTCAAAACTTAAGTCTGGATATGATTGAGAAAACCATAACTAAGCTTCAGCTAGAGACAAAGGCTATTGATGCCAATGATGTAAGCTGGACGAAGCAGATGGCAGCTGTTGAAAATCTAAGCTCCGCTCATGGAATGCTTGTTTCCAACTACGACAATCTTGATAAGACGCAGCGTAAAATGGTGCCGGGACAGCAGCAAATGTCTATGGCAATGAATCAATTCGGCTATGTGCTAAATGATTCAAGCGTTTTCCTACTCAATTTTAGAATGGGATTGATGGGCGTTGCGAACAACATTCCAATGGTTGTTCAATTGTTTAATGATGCTCGAAGAGCTGCGGCTGCAACTGGAACAACCGTATCTCAACAATTGACTGCGGCACTTGCCGGTGGCGGCGGTTTAATAATTGCGATCAATGGAGTAATGCTTTTAATGCAGTTGTTACCGGCCTTGTTTAGTGATACTACAGAAGAAATTGAAAAGCAGAGTGAGGAAGTAAAGAAACTTTCTGATGAATATAAAAATCTATCTACAGTTGAAATGCAAGCTGAGAAGGATAGTTTAGAACGACGTAAGAAGTATTTGGACGAAACGAATAGGCTGATCGAAGAAAGAAAGGTAACAAAATCGATGAGCGGCGGTACGGGCGGCCAAGGAGTAACCTACAAGGAATTTGCTACCGATGATGATAGAAAGAGATTTGAGGATAACAAAAATGAATTAACTGAACTAGGTACAAAATTAAAAGTTATATCCGATTCAGCGACAAGTACTAAACAAAGATTAGATTCTATCTTTTCCGGGACGTATGATAAGTCATCGATCAACAATATCAACTTTGCTTTAGATCTGCTTAATAAAGAATTGAATGCAGTTGGAAGTGAAGCCCAGCGAGTAGAAATTAGAAAAACAGTAAAAGAGTTGGAGAAACTTAAAGACAGTTATTCCGGAAACACATCCACTTCAGGAAAGAAATTCTCCAACGATAAAACGAAAGCTGCAGCACAAGCCTTTGCCGCAACTGCATTTCAAGAACTTAAGGAAGAACTTAAGGGTACAGAATACGCAGATCTATATGATCAGCTTGAATTAGCCACAACAGATTATAACGAAATCCTTTCTGCCTTCAGAACAATTAATAACCAAAAAGATTTAGATGCTTACAGTTTTGCAAAAGAGTTAATGGAGAAGCGGATAGATTTAATCCGTATTGAAATTAGAGAAAAGAAAAAAGAACAAGATAAAGAACGCAACACGAATAACGAGCTTGAAGGATACATTAATAAAGCTGATGCCGAATATCTTAAAAACAAAAAAGAATCCGCACGTTATTTAAAAGAACAAGATGCGAAATCTACTCTTGATCCGTTCGATCAAAGAAAGAATGAGTTAAGTGCTGAAGAAGAAAACTCAATTGAACGTGCAACACTCTACGGAGCTACAGAAGAGCAGCTAACAAATATCAAAGCCTATTATGCCGCACAAAGAGAAACGATAGAAAGACAATCAAGTATAGCTCAGCTTTCAATTTGGAGCCAGGCCCTTGGTACACTTGCAAACATGTTTGCAAAACATACCGCAGCATATAAAATTCTTTCCATTGCACAAGCGACAATTGATACTTATAAAGCTGCAACCGCCGCGTTAGGTACACCGCCAGTTGGACCGTGGAGTATCTTTCAAGCTGCCGTAATAACTGCTGCCGGTATTGCAAACGTTGCTAAGATAGCAGCAGTTGATACAGATGGTGCAAAGCCAAAAGGATATAATACCGGTGGAATTTTGCCAGCCGGTAAATATGGAATCTTTGAAGGAAACCATAGAGAGATTGTAGCACCGGAAAAAGATTTTATTTCTGTTGTTAATGATTTAATTGGTCAACAAAGAATTGCAATAGGCGGTGGATATTCCGGAGGAGGCAGTTCTGAATTTATGAAAGAGATTAAGCAGTTAAATGAAAATTTTGAAAAGTATGCAAACAGACCGGCGCAAGCATTTATAACACAAGATGAATTTAACCGGGGATATGATGAAGCTGATTTTATGACGAGGAAGAGCGTTGGTTAAGGTCAGATTCAAAAACGGAATTGGCGGAACATGGCAAGATCTCTCGGCAGATCCACTAAGTGAGTTGTGCGGCTTAGGTATGATTAAAAGAAGAGTTGAAAGCAAGAACAAAGGTGAAGCCGGTGTTATTGGTCTGGATAATGTTAGCGCTACATTTTACAACACGCCGGGAGGAACTATTTATAACGCGTTTAGCGGTGATTTAACAGCCGTTCAAAGATACATTTTTGAGATATACGGAAGGAAAAGCACGGGTGTAGAAGTTAAACAGTTTGAAGGAGTTGCGGATTTTTCTTCCGTAACAAGACCGGATTTTGAAAATAAAATTTCATTCAACATTGTTGATAAACTAAAAGCGCTGGATATACTAACAGATGCAACAAAACAAAGAGGCGAAGCTTTTTCTCTTACAAGCAGAGTTGATGCCAACACAACGCATTTATATTTCTTTAGCGGAAGAGGAAGCGGAGGTAACTATCCGGGGCATGATTGGAACGCATTCGGCAATTGCGGAGATGAATCTATAATAATGGCGTTTGAAAACAACGGCTCTTATTGGGGTATGCCGTTACCGCAAAACACCAATGCGGATTTGATAGTAAAGAGAGGTGAAACCATACGCATACCGGACGGGGACGGATACCGGTATTATTTTGTGAGAGACAGCTGGATTGCAGCACTACCAACTTCACTTGCAAATTCTCTTGGTTATGCAGTATCCGGAAACTGGGTAAGGTTGTATGAACTGCAAAACACTATACTAGAAGCAATATCACCAGCCGACAATTTAATATTCTCTAATGATTACTACGGACGCGGCGAAGAATTTATTGATGTAATTGCATCAAGTGCGGACGCAAACGGACGCTGGTCTGTTGACGGATTTAATATTTATAACTTGATAGAAACTTTTGTTTTGAATGCATGGCCGGATGTAACAATTATAGATCACGTTAACTACACAGCATTTCAAAAAATTGGGCTTTACTATTTTACTTTGCTCCTAGATGAAATGCCGTTGGGGAAACATCCTTACGATGCGGTAAAAATGCTTGCGGATTCTTTACGCATTTATGTTTTCTTCAACCGCGTTGGAAATTTTGTTCTACAAAGCAAAGCCGATTTGGCAACAAACGGAACGCGGAGAACATTTGTTGATACATTAAAGCGAAGCGGAACGACAAAAGATTTTTGGGATAAATTAGTTGATGGTGTTACAGTAACTGTAAAAAGCGGATTAACAATAGATGGAGAAGTTTTACAAGGTGTTGCAAGCGTACAAAGACATTCCGGTATTAAACCACGCAACCCAAGAGAAATTGAAATAGTTGCACCAGACGGCGTTGCAGCAACCGAAAGCGCATTAAACACATACGCACTTTCTATAGCAACCGATGAACTAGCTTTTTACGGCAAGCGGAGAGAGGCACGCAGCATACAAAGCGGACTTCTTGACGACATGCTTGATTGGGAATTGACAGATATAGTTGAGATAAACAGTAAGGATCACTTTTTAGAAAACATTGGCGTGGATTTATTGAGTCCGGGATTTCAGTTTGATGCCGTTACAATACTAGGCTACCTCTACGACCGGCAGCAAGTACACATTGCTCTAAGCAAAAAGAATTATGCAGCAATCGGTTCTTCCGGAACTACTTCTGCAGCCGCGGGAAGTTCGGCTGTTAGTTCCAACCTACAACCCTTGAGAGCTTTTTCATATTTAAATATTAACGGCGTAGAAATTATAGCCGTGGAAATGCACGAAGATGAAATGTTTGAAGAGATAGTGTTTGTTCTTTTGGCAACATTTGATCCGGCCCATATAAGTCAATTTCGTGTTTATGATGATGAAGAAGAATTTTTAATATTGACTGAAATACCATTTGGAATGACGAAAGCGATGAAGCCTTTTAAAAAGTCGATAATGAAACGCTATACTGCCAACAAGCTCATCTACATACAAATGATTGGAAACAGCGCAGCAACAAGAGGTTCGGGATATATAGTTTTTAAGAGGTATACAATTGGAGAACTTTTATGAAAAAGATTTGTTTGATACTAGTTATCGGATTCTTGATACTGGTAAGTGAAGCATGCGGGCAAGAATATACTGCACTGCGCGGTACAAGTTTAGACAGCCTTAGAATTGGAAACTTACATTGGTTCGATTTGTTCCGGGACCATGACAGCAGTTTTGTAAAAGTTAAAATGAGAATTGAGAACAAGGATTCAATTATTGTTTTAGCAGATACAAACTGGGTTAAAAGGCACATGGTGGATTCAACTAAAAAATATACATGGCTGAACGACCACATATTTAAGAAAGTACTGAAAATAGATTCACTACTAAAATTCGATTCACTAGGAAGGATGAAGCTGCCTTACATAGCTTACGGGACGCGCGAGATTATGTTGATGAACGGAAAGATAAAATACATTGATGAAAGTGATTCTATGCAAACTGTGCCAACGATGGATTACCTAAGAGATTCTTTGGTTACACGGTTCGATAGTGTCTTTACGAAATCCGGACAGTTTGTTTATCTGAAAAAAGGGTTCTTCTTAAAGCCGGCCGATAGCTCCGGGGTTTACTTGCCGGTATATATGGATGATGAAGGAATGTATAAGTACAGCGCCGGAAAAATATTATACCAAACAAACACCGGCATTGATACTGCCGCAAGTGAAGAATGGGTGAAAGCATTTATTGACACTACCATAGCAGCAGATACGATTTGGGTGCCGACCGGATTAAATATTGCAATGAAAACAAATTTGGTCTTGGATTTACGAAACAACGGAATGTATTTACCGCTTAACGCAAATGATGAAGGAATGATTTCTTACACCGGGGGAAAAATAAAATATGTTACACCGGATTCTACAGTATCGGTTGCAAGCGAACCGTGGGTAATTGCACAGTTAAGCTCAAGCGAAAATTATTGGAAGCTGGCTAGTAATTATTTGAGTCCGGATTCAACGAATAGAATTGTTGATTTGCGGCAAAACAAATTAATGCTGCCTTCAACGCTGGATGATGAAAGCATGCTTGCATTTACTGCCAACAAAGTAAAATACTACGACAACATTGGTGTAAAAACACTTGCAAGTGAAGATTGGGTACAAGAGCAAATTAGCAGTGCCGGTAGTAGTTATTGGATTCTTGACTACAATTATTTGACACCGGATTCGACGAACAGAATAGTTGACCTAAGACAAAACAAATTTATACTGCCAACATCTTTAGATGATGATGGTATGCTGGCGTTTACCGCCAACAAAGTTAAATATTATGATAACATGGGCACTGTAGAAAGTGTGGCAAGCGAAACATGGGTACAAGAGCAAATTAGCAGCGTTGGGAATAACTGGGTGTTAAGTGCGCCTTATGTTTCTCTTGATTCAACAAGTAGAATTTTAGATTTACGAAGCAATAAGATGTTATTGCCTTCTAGTGTTAACGATGAAAGCATGATTGCTTTTACCGGAAATAAAGTTGCATACTTTGATAATGTGGGGATAAAAAACCTTGCTTCTGAAGATTGGGTTGTTGCTTATGTAGATACTGCGGTTGATGCACCTATCAATTATAATTTTTCGGCTCCGTTATATGTAGATGTAAATTATAATGTAACACTTGATTTTAGCGACCCGTTTTATGTAGATGGCGGCTCGTTGATGATTAGAGAAGCAGATGGAGAATACGCGGGAATAATTTCTTCTGCGTTTTATGCTACCCTAACCGGATATGGCCCGGCAATAGATTCATTGGATTCGAGAATAACAACTGCTGAAGGCGATATAAGCGGACTAAGTAGTGACATTGGATTACTGGCAACAAATTTGGCAACTGCAAGCAGCGGTCAAAATGTTCACTGGACAAACTTAACAAATGTGCCAAGCACGTTTGCACCATCAAGTCATACACATCCAACTTCGGAGATTACGTATTCACCCGGTTATATGTTAGATGCTTTCTTGACTTCATTACTTGGCGATATTGGCGGATTAGAGACAGATGTAATTGATCATTCAACACGAATTAGTTCATTAGAGAGTGCCGGATATGTAGACACTACATGGGTTAACAATTCATCTACACCATTGTGGGGTAACATTTCCGGCAAGCCTTCGTTCTCATATCCGCTAGTAGAATCCGGAGGAACTGTTGGGATAAGCTACCATGCAAGTTCACCATTCGAAACATATCAGAATGCGTTATACATGAACTTCTCATCACCACTTACAATCTCCGGAGGAATTCTTGATGTTACTCAAGCCTCTTCAATTACAGACGGATATGTAAGTTTCACTGATTGGAACACTTTCAATGAAAAGTCAACTGTTAGTATCAGCTCGGAAAGCATTCTCTACACTGAAGGCGGCATCAAGTTTTATGGAAGGACTTTAACAATTAATGGAACCGGCTACACAGTAATAACCAGCGCATCAGAAAATTAAAAACACAATAAAAGGAGAAGCAATGAAAAAGATGTTTTTAGTGATTGGTGTTTTGTTGTTGGTGATTGGAACAACAAAAGCACATACCTCGCATCTCGACTTCGCTCGATATGACACCCTCGGCATGACCGAACCGGATTCTATAAAAACAACAGTTGAAAAAAGTGAACTGATTAAGAAGTATGAAGCGGAGAAGGGGGTTCTGCAAAACGAGATGAGGCAGCGAATAATTCAACTACTGTATGCAGATCCGCAATCGAAAAAAAGATTAGATCAACTTACTTCCGAAGATGCTTACTACAACCGCATTTTAGGTTCTTACTCAAAATGCGAAGAACATCTTGATTTGTTAAAACCAAAAGAAAAAGAAAAACCACAAAATAAAGAGGTGACAAAATGAAGAAAGTAATTTTAGGACTATTGGCTATTGCCTTTTGCCTAAGTACTGTTACAACCGCACAAAACACAAACCGGCTCGATCCTAAAACTTACCGCTCGACGGAAAGTATTTTGCGTCAAGTAGTAGATGATACAACACAAGCTCTGAGAGTGTCTCATGTAAAAGATACGCAGGCAACGTTCAGTCCGTTAGCTACCAGAGATGCTGCTGGAAATTCGAAGAACAGAACCATTGAGCAAATATTGCTTGCATTGATTGACGCATCCACTAACAGCCTTCGCATTAACGATCTTGACAACAATTATGTGGATTTAACCGGAGTGGCGGATGAATCTATGTTAATGGTAGAGGGCGAAGAATTAACAGTATTGACAATAAATACAGTCCAGAGCAAATTATTTGCAATTGAAAATATAACTTACACTGACCTTGCTGCTAAAATTGCCGATAGCACTTTAATTGTTGGTAAAAAATATAGGATTATCGATTATAGAACTGTTCACACAATTCCTAATACTTCAGTAACTAACACAGGAAGCCTTGAACCTTTAATCGTTACAGCAATAGCAACAAACTTATTCCATCCAATTGCAATAAGTGAAACTTATCCTAAAGATATAATCTATTACGACATAACAAATAATACTACTAAAGTGCCGGGTTGTACTAAAGGCTACATCTATCGTAGAATTGACACTGAAAAAAACGTGGATATTTGCTTTGACTTCCGAAATGTGAAATACAGGCGTTGGAAATTAACCGCCCCAGATGCATACGCAGCAGGTACCTCATATAATAAAGGTAGCATTGTGACTGGAGCGGATGATGTTATATATATCTCGTTTGCGAGCACAAATGTGGGGAATACTCCCGCGGATTCAAATTGGACAAAGTGGGCGAAGTTAATGACAACATCAGACCTTACTACTTACTACATGTCGAGCGACTCCACCGGAACAGCCGTAGGATATTTTGGCAATTATCCGACAACTGTAACAATGTCGGCAACCGCAAGCACATATACGGATTATTATACTTTCTCCGCATACTCAACCAGTAAAAATGTTGTAATCAGAACCATGTACGATAAAAACTCGCACTTGACAAATACTGTTTTCCTTGCCTCTGTTACAAATGTAGAAATGGACGGAGTCTATAATTCATTTTTTACTCATCAAGTCGCGCACTCGAAATTAATTAATTGTGATAAAGTAGTCGCATTAGTCCCAAGTTCGATTACTAATTCAACTCTCACAAATGTATCTACAACATTTTTGCTTACGGCAGTTACCATTACCGAATTAAGAGGTGTCCAATATTCGGTGCTTACAAATTTGAATAATTCTTTTTTTAGTGCCGTTTCCGCTTGTTACTTGAACGCCGTTTCTAATTCTAACATCACTGGACTCGGAGGAATGATTGTCCCTACCAGTATGGCGAATATATCGTGTAGAGTTAAGCAAATGTCGAGTCTTGTAGCTAAAACTTCGATAAGAACTGCAATCGGTTCTACCTCTGACGCTGATAAGCGAATTATTTCAACAAATAGTGCAATGTTGTTTGCTTATAGAAACTCTGCTGGAGTAGAAACGGTAGTATCCGGATTATAGGTATTCAAGATGAAGACTCAAATACTGCTTATGCTTTTTTTATTATGCTCACTAATATTTTCTCAAAAAGTATATGTTTACGGTTCAATACCTTCTCATGACACTTTGATTGTTCACTCATTCAAAACCGTGTACCCTACTTTTGCCGGTACTTTTGAGAGAGGCACAAAAAGTATTACACAAGCCGCTGCAGAAGGTTTTTCGGTTTACATTTACTCTTATACTGGTGCAAGTGGGCTAATTAATACTGCATTTTTAAATTATCCAAATATATTTGTTGTTGCCGCAGCCGGTAGCAACTCTCATGTGCAAGTGTACAATTCAAATTCATCGCTTCCGGTTGTTGTAATGACCGGAGGCGGTGATATAAACAACGAAACCGGTTACGACATTGAGTTCTTCGATAACGACCCAACCGAAAGCGAACCGGATTTATCTTCCTTCAGCAACGGCTATATTGCCGGTAAGATTGCTAAAATAAAATACACCCTCAATTGTTCGTGGTGGGAAGCTAGATACCGGGCCAGAGTAACTGCTTCTAAAAGTGGTGTGTGGAATAATACAGACGGCTATGGAATAATAAATGTTACTGCGGCAATAAATTATTCCGACACTATTCCGGACGATCCCTATGCATTAATTGAAGATCCGGAACCAGACCCAACGCCCGATCCAATTAATCCGATTGACCCACAGCCCGATCCATCAGATTCCACATATACTACTCCGGTGAATTATATTAACCCGGTTGTTAAGATAAAGAAGCTGATGTATAAGAAGAGAGAATGAGAGGTTAGAGAATAAGTTCTTTGAAATATTGAAAGCCGGTCTAACAATCACTAACCAACTCTATATCTGCTTGCATCAGTGTTGGAATTTCACACTGAAGTTGCGAAAACCTAGCATTCAAATTCTTGAAGTAAACATCTTCTATCTCAAAGAACTTTGGATTATACCGCCACACATAATCGTTGCTATTATAGAGCGATTTAATTTCCAGCGCGGCATCTTTGAAGCTCGCATAGTAATTACTTGACCTTGATCGTCCTTAAGTAAGAATATCCCGCGAATAGAAATATTCAATCGTGTAAGTCCATACTCACTAAAATATCCGGATTTCGATTTCTTGAAAGGCATGAAGGAAATTGCAGAGTGCTGATGTAAAAAGATAGTGAACAGAATATTAACTTTAGTTTAGGCTCGAATTACTACACCTTTTAACTACAATTAACGACGCCTAAAAGACTGATTGTTAAGTCATTATTAAGGGAAAAATTGTCTGCTTTAAAGTCAGACTTGACCATAAGTGAGAATATTTTATTTTGCCCAAACTCGAAGGGGTGAATTTGCCAAAATCGGCGTCCGGTAATAGTTATGGTAATAGACGTTTAAGTGCCGGAAATATGCTACTTAGGATTTATGAAAATCGTTAAGCGAGCGGTGTAAGGTCGAAAACTAATCTATCCGTGACAACTCCAAAAAAACTAAAAGTTTGCGAAGTTTTAATAAATGTGGGAAAAGCATGTGTGTTAGAAATATAAGTTATTTGTTTTAAGAGATGACTTTTTTATCTTGCGCAGTAATAAAAAATGATGCAAATGAAAAAATTTAAATTGAGCAAAGGCGTTTTTATCGCTATCGAGGGTATTGATGGGGCTGGAAAGACAACACAAGTACAGCGACTAAAAGAATACTTCCAAAGAAAAAACCTTATAGTTAATACTTTTAAAGAACCAACTGACGGTCATTATGGACAACTTATCAGAGAGATTGCCAAAACCGGTAGACATCTTTATACACCTGAAGAGGAATTCAATTTATTTTTGATGGATAGAAAAGAAGATTGTGAAAAAAATATTAATCCGGCGTTAGCAAAGAATGAACTTGTTATTATTGATCGTTATTACCACTCTAACATTGCATATCAAGGCGCCTTAGGAATTGATCGAGAATTAATACAATCAAAGAATGAAAAGATTGCTATTATACCAGATTTAGTAATTATTCTCGATTGCGCAGTGAGGGTGGGATTAGCTCGAATTAAGTTTTCTCGCAATGAAACTCCAAACCATTTTGAAAATGAACATTATCTGCAGAAAGTCAAAAAGATTTTCCAAGCTATGTCCGGACCTAATATACAAGTGGTTAATTCGACTCCTGATGAAGATACAGTTTTCAACCATGTCCGCAACATTGTAAATGATATGATTGCACCTTATTTAATTGAGATTGATGAACAACAAGATTTATTTGGAACAACTGAAAACACTCCGACTTATAAATTCTCCGAGAATTAAATGAGTTCAATTGAAGAAAAACTTAACCAAGTAAAAGCTTGGAAGCTTGAAAACAAAGAGCAGTTAATTATTGGCTCACTGCTTTTCGAAGAAGCTGGAAAAGTTATTTTTAAAGAGACTTGCAAAAAGGAATTAGCTGCTTGCGAACCGGAATTTTGCGAATATTGGATAGACAATAGTTGCAAGTACTCTGAGCAGTTAGCTAGACTCAACGAGTTAAGAACTGGTCTTTAATTTTTACTTCCACCAATTTTTTACCTAGTAATGATTAGCTCTTCCATCAACTTCGTTATTTCTTGATGAAATTATAGTTCCAATACGAATTCCTTTTGCGAATACCTAAACGCACCAACAAATAGAATTTTAAAAATCTTGTTTTCGGATTTCGCATAATTTCATAGCATTGATTGCAAAATGTCTAAAATGGAATCTAATATTAGAAAGCAAATAGAAAAACTTAGTGTTTCGGAACGCATTATTCTTGTTGAAGAGATATGGGATGACATTACCGAAGAAAACATTCAGTTAGAACTATCCTCGGAACAAAAACAAGAAATTGAGCGGCGCAGTATGGAATTAAAGTCTAATCCGGAGCTAGGCAAAAGCTGGGATGCAATTGGTTCGAAGTGCAAAAAATAAAATCCGCTAAATCTGCGTCATCTGCGTTCTATTCTTAAGTATTACTTTAACAACATACCATACCTGGATTCCCGATAAGAACCTGGCTTAGTGGGATGCCGAAAATCAACACTTTCGGGAATGACACTAATTTCTAAAAACTCATCTCTAACTGTAAACCGGCAACTAGCGCGCGGTTATTTACACTTTGGTTTGGATTAATAACATACTGAAAATCCGGCTGAACCCGCAGCCAGTTTAGCAAATTGAAACTGTATGTTAATTCAAAAATTGTCTCGTTAAACTTGGGCTCCATAGGATTTATGGAATTCATTAATACAAACTTTTCGCTCATGCGTGCATTTGCAACAGCAAGACCTAATGCTTCTTTTGGATCGCTGGAGAAAACTCCGCTAATATTTAAACCCGCAGCCCAAAATGTTTGAACGGCATTAATATTATTATTTGCAAAACCAAGTCTTCCAAATACAGATAAACCAAGTTCCGATGAACCGGGTTTTGAGCAAACAAACTTTTCCGCATTAAGATAAAACCCGGCATTTCCAACGCGGCGAAGCGGATTTCCAGCTTCATCAATCTCTGCCAAATCATCGTACGCTTGCGGATAATACCATCCGCCAATATTGTATTTGCCATAGCCTTCGTGCAATTCTTCGCCATCTTCATAATAGCCAAATTCTCCGGCTAACAAAACCCCATCTTCGCTGTGGGTGAAAACGTGTGTTAAATAAGGCTCATAATGATTTCCCGGAACAGCATCAAAAACTCCGGCAAGCAAATAAATGCGCTCTGTTGGATTATACTTTGCCTTTATTGCCAAAGAAGTAGAAGGAAATATTGAAGGACCGTTTAAGCCGCTTCGCGCAAAGTCAGCTCCAATCCCAAATGAAGGATTTAGAAATAAACAAGAAGTTGCACGCGCATCAAACTCACAGTTGAGATCAACCAACCCAAATACGACCGATAATGAGTTATTGAAAAACTGTTTACTAATTAAAAATTGATAAAGCCGCCATTGCTGCGGCGAAGCAATATTGCTGATTCCTTGAATTGCGCCCGATCGAATTTCCGGCGCTGTTCCATTAATGCCCAATATTTGAGCAAAGAAAGTTGTGTTTTCCCAGCCTAAAAGTTCATTCAGATCAAGTGTAGCATTTAAATCAACCATATTTAGATAATCGCTGCCGCTGGTGTTGCCGGCAAATGATGAATAAACTTCATTCTTCATTGTAAAGCTGAAGTCATAACCGCTTTTGAAAAGATTCGTCCGCACCCCCCACCAATCGCCCGAAAGGGAATTAAACTCAATTTGCTCTTCCTGAACCGGGGGTTTGTGTATCGGCAGATTTGTTTCTTCATAGTTTATTACCACAAGATTTTGAGCTATTGACAGAGAGGCGGAAAGGACAAAAACGGTAATCAGTAATCTGCTGAGGAATTTATCCCGCGTATAGATGATTCTTGCTATATGTTTACTTAAAGTTACCATTGAACATCCTTTTTCAATTAGTAATTACTCACCAATTGATTATCGGAGTTGAGGCTGAATTTTAAAGTTGCTGAATGATTGATGTGGTGACTCTTAGTAGCACAAAAAAAGCCGCACTTTAGATGCGGCTTTATCTAACTACTAAAGACTATTTACTCAATACTAATTTTTCAACTGCTTACTTGAACATCTCATCGCCAGGGTTAGTATTGTACTCTACGGAAGTAACTGTAAGCTCAATAGAACCCATTGGTGTTCCTTGGATAATCTTATGTGCAACTTTTGTTCCTTTTACATCTTTATAATCTGCAAACTCAGTAGAAATACTCATGGCTCCTTGCGGAGATTCAACAGTATTTGAAGACTTTACAAGGAATCCGCTTTCTACATCGTAATACTGGATTGACTTTTTGCCGGAAGGATAAATGA